>JAVBLH010000036.1:0-37617 GCA_031553635.1 Evtepia sp.
AGGAGTAGTATCCGGGGACGGCGTTTGGTTGAGGTTTGGCTCCGGCGTGGGGGGGGGCGTAGGGTCGGGGGGCGGGGGGGGGGGGGGGGGTGGGCGGGCGTGTTGGCGGGGGGGGGGGTTGAGCCGCGGCGGGGAGTCGCGGGGCGGGGGTTGGGGGGGGGGGCTCGCCTATGCCGTATTTATAGCCGTCGGCGGGGTTCACCAAAATCACCTTGTCTCGGCTCTTATACACGCTGGTGCTCTCCTTTTCCCGGCTAACAAGCTCCCCGTTTTTGTAAACGCAGCGATAAGCCACCACGGTGCAGCCGGAGTAGGGCGTGACGTCTGTCTTGCTGGAGCCAACGGGAACGCCGGCGTCGGTTTTGTAAACGGTGCTGTAGCCCGTGGAGCCGGTCTGAACGGTTTCCATCTTCACGGATATCTTGTCGGGGTTGGTGCCGTAGATGTTCACGTTCAGGGTGCGCTCGGAGACGGTGGCCACGATCTTAATGGGATACTTGGTGTTGTTTTTGAAGCGGAAGTCTAATTGCCCGTAATACACCGTGGCGTCCAGGCCGTTGGGCACGTAGCCCACGGTATAGCCATGGTTGTGGCGCTCCACGATCTCCATGTTGGCCCGCAGGGCGGCCAGGTAGATGGTGGAGGAGCCCTGGCAGATGCCGCCGCCGATCTCGTCAACGGTTTTGCCCCCCACATAGGCCGGGGCGGGGAGGAAGCCCCGGGCGCTGGTGCGGCTGCCTATGGTCCCGTTGTAGGAGAAATCCTCGCCGGGGGCCAGAATCTTGCCGTTGACAAAGGAGGCTGCCAGCTTCACGTTGGAAAGGCGGTTGGATGAGCCGCCGATGTTGGTGCTGCAGGAACCCAAAAGGTCCTGGAACAAATACTCCTCCAGGTCGATAAGCTTCACCTTGGGCTGGGTGAGGATTAGGGGCACTTCTGTCCGCTCGCCCCAGTTTAAGGTATCGAAGGCGGCCTGGGCCTGGGGAATATCGAAGGAGAGGCCCACCACCTCCATGGTAAACTCGCCGGTGGCCTTATCGTGGGAGGCGTCTTGGGGCTCTACATGAACCTCGTTATAAAAGGCCTGAAGATCCAAGGGGGCGGGCTGGGTCTCGATGAGGCCCACGGTAAACTGGGGCTCCATGACCTCTTTGCCCACAGTCTCTCCCTCGGCAATCAGGGCGAAGAGCTGCTCTTTCACGGCCCCTCTGTCCACCTCATGGCCGGGTACGCCCTTGGTAAGCTCCAGCACCTCGCCCATGACAGTGGCGGTGGATTCCTCCACCTGCTGGCCTACTTTACCGTCCAGGGCTTCGGCCAGGGTCATGTCCAGGCCGCCGCCGGGGGCAAAGGAGGGGGCGATGTGCTTTTCCCCCATCATGCTCTGGAGGTAAACAGCCCCCTGGGTCAGGAAGCCGGCGCTACTGCGCCCCTCTTCCCAAACCTTGCGGGTGGAGTCTGTCACGTCCATATCGATGCAGCTGACGGGAACTTGGATGATGGTGCCCACGCCGACATCGTCCTTGGCCTCAAAGACCAGGTATTGATCCTGCGCCGCCTTCCAGCCCTCTTGGGTCTCCTGGAGGGCCTTTTGCACCTCATCATAAGTAAGGCCCCCCAAGGGAACCCCCGCCACCTGGGTGTTGGGCAAAACCGTGTCGGAGGAGGTTGCCACGGCGCAAACCCCTAAGTATCCGGCCACCAAAAGGCCCAGGATTACCCCTCCGGCGATGAGGCCCTTATGTACCCCGGCCTTTTTCACCCGGCGGGGCGCTGGTTTCTTTGTCTCCTGTGCAGCGCCCTTGGTGGGTGCGCTTTTTTTCTCGTTCATTGACTATTCTCCTCTGGCTTAAAAAGCCTCATCTTCATTCATAAAGAATATTATATTACAGTTGGGCCCCAAAAATCAACTGTGGAAATCGTTTCCGGCTTTTTCTTTGCTTTCCCGATGAATTTCAAGTATACTGGTGTCAAACGCCCCGGGGCAGCAAAGAGCGGGGCGCACAAAGGAGTGATCCCATGACTGTCACCACCGTTTGGGCCGCTTATTTCAGCCCCACAGGCACCGCCAGAACCGTCACGGAAGCCTTAGGAAAAACCCTGGCCCATCTGGGGGGCCTCCCCTTCAAAACCTTCGACTTTACCCTTCCCAAGGCCCGGGAGGCGGCCCCAACTTTCACTGCCGGTGATTTGGTCGTTTTAGGCTCCCCCGTCTATGCCGGGCGTATCCCCAATCTACTGGCCCCCTATATCGCAAGCTTTCAGGGCGGCGGGGCTCTGGGCGTCCCCGTAGTACTTTTCGGCAACCGCGCCTTCGACGATGCCCTCATGGAGCTGCGCAACCTCATGGAGGAGAGCGGCTTTCGTACTTTGGCTGCCGGGGGTTTTATCGGGGAGCATTCCTTTGGGCGGCTTTTGGGTACAGGCCGGCCCGATGGCGCCGATCTGGCCCTGGTGACGAAGTTCGCCGGAGAGATTTGGACAAAGCTCGCCGGGCTCTCTGCGGATATGCCCCACGAGCCGGTACCCGTCCCCGGCAATCATCCCGTGGGGCCCTATTACAGGCCCCGGGGCGCCGACGGGAATTTTATCGACATACGCCGGGTCCACCCCGAAACCGGTGAGGACTGCATAGACTGCAAATCCTGCGCCCGCCGCTGCCCCATGGGGTCTATCCCTGAGGAAAACGTGAAGGCCGTCACCGGGGTGTGCATCAAGTGCAACGCCTGCGTGAAGGGCTGCCCCGTGGAGGCTAAGTTTTTCACCGACCCCAACTATCTCTTCCACCGGGACGACTTGGTGGAGAAATATGCCGGGGAGAGGAAAGCGGTCTCCCTCTTCCTGTAAGGACCGTATTCTTATCATTAGACAGCAAAAGGGCCGCGGGTGTTCCCCGCAGCCCTTTTTTTGTGGTTTTATGACCGCCGCTCTAAACGCACGGCGATGAGGATGCTGTCGTCCGGGGCCTTCTCCTTCTCCTGGCTCAGGCAGAGAAGCTTGTCCGCCAGCTCCCCGGGGCTCTCGCCGCCATAGTCCAGAAGGGCGTTTCGCAGCCAGGCGTCTTCCTCGCCCCCGGTGATGCCGTCGCTAAGGAGGATCACCCAGTCCCCGTCCTGGCCCCGAAAGCGGGTGATGTCGGGCTTTGCCTTCTCCCCTGACAGTATCCCCGCCGGCAGGGCCGAGCCGCGAATGACGCTGACGCTGCCGCCCTTGCGCAGATAGCTGGGGGCCGCGCCGAATTTATACACGCTGCAAAGGCCTGTGTAAAGCTCTATGGTGAGGAGATCCACCGTGGTGCAGCCCCCAGTCTCTTGGCCCTTCAGGGCCAGAGCCTCGTTCACGGTGCCCAGGGCGGTTTCCGGCTCTACCCCCGCCTTGAGAAAGCTTTGGAGCAGGCGCACGGCCAGGCTGCTCTCCTGTCTGGCCTCAGGACCGCTGCCCATCCCGTCGCACAAGAGGATGCATAAAAGCCCGTCCTCCCGGCGAAACCAGGTCCCCGTGTCGCCGCTGACCCGCTCCCCGGCCTTGCCCCTACCCGTGACACTGGCCGTGGCGCGGAAGGGCTCCGCCTGGGTGAAGAGCAGGCGGCCGCCCTTTTCCCCTTCTTCCTCCCGCAGGGTGATGCCCAGGATGCCCGAGAGGACCTTTGCCCCCTCTTCTCCTTCCAGTGCCTGGCAAGGTGGCGTTTCCACCCGCACCCGCCCCCTTTCGTCATAGTAGACCAGCCCGTCCGGCGGCAGCTTTTTCCCCTGGAGATAGCGATGGAGCTTTTCCTCCCGGGGCAGGTCTGGGGTGAGCTCTGCTGCCAGCTCCGCCGCGGTTCTGTCCAGTATGGTGTCAATAAGGGCATATTGGCGGCAGAGGGCTTCCCGGCTCTCCCGCATCCGATTCTGGAACTGACGGCGGCAGAGGTAGGCGGTGTATTCCTCGTTCACCGCCCCCAAAAAGGCGGAAAAGTGGATGCAGCGGCTGCCGAAGTGGGCCGGAAAGTCCTCCCCCTGGACCCGGCCACGCTCCACCATGGAAAAGGTGGCGTCGTTGAGGGCCCTTTGAGTGTTTTGGTAGTCCTGATGCCAGCAGGTATCCCGCAGGCTGCAATGGCGGCACTGACGCTCCGCCACCCGGTGAAACACCACGGCCACGTCCTCCCCCTGGGGCCCTTGGGGTAAGAAGCTTTCCCGTATCCCCTCGTAAAGCTCCCGGAAGGACTGGGCCGTGGCCTGCAAATGCCGTACCGCCACCTCCCTGGCCCTGTCCCATTGGGGGACCTTTTCCGCCTGCCGCACTACCAGGGTAGTCTCATTGGCCGCCCAGAGCCGCCGGGGCAGCAGCAGGAAGATCACCGCCGCCCCAAAGCCCTCATAGAGTAGGCCCAGGCGCATACCGCTCTCCCAGGTCCAGAGAACGGCGGCCCCGTTGGCCACAAGGTAGCTAAGGGCCGCCGTGACCTTGCCCCGCCGCCAGCCCATGCCCGCAGCCAAACCCGCCACGGCATAGGCCATGCTGTAATAGGGGCTGCGGCCTGAGGCTAAGTCCATGAGCAGCCCCGCGGTGACCCCGCCCAACAGGCCGTGGCTAAGGCCCCTTCTGGCTGTCAGCATCACCACCACCGCCGCCACCATGTGGCCCAGGGAAAACTCCCCCATAAAGTCTACCTGACACAGGGCGATGAGCACGGTGCCCCCCAGGGCCAGCACCCCCAGCCGCTGGGCGGCGGAGAGGCTTTCGGGGGCGACCAGGCTCTCCCCCCGCAGCCCCATGGCTCCCGCGTACCAAGCGGCGGCAAAGCCCAGAATCAGAAGCTCCGTGACGTAAAAGATCACGTCCTCCCCAAACCAGCCCTTTTGGGCATAGGCAAGGTAGGAGGTGACGCCGCAGACCAAAACGGCCAGGCTGGGGGCGAACCAGGTTTTTCGCCCCCACTGGCTGTCATAAAGGGCGAAGCGCACGGCATAGACTAAAACAGCCGCCGCGCCGTAATGCAGGCTGCCGGGGATGCCCTGGAAGAACAGATGGCCCCCCACCGCCCCGGCCAGGGTGAAAAAGCCAAAGAGCCCCGGCCCCGCCGCCGCCACGGCCGCCACGCCGAAGGGACTGCAGCGGCCAAAAATCTGGGCGCTGGACAAGATCGCCCCCAATAAAAAGGCGCAGCCCAGTTCCGCGCCCATAAGGAGCGCCCTTCTGTCCTCCCTGGTTCGTTGGATGCGGGCGCGGTTGCCCCTGACAGTTTCTTTCGTAGCCATAGTGTACCTCTCCTTCGCCGGGCCTTGTCCCCTGATGATTCCATACGAGTATACCGTTTTCTTCCAAAAAAGGCCGTCGGAATCTGTGGTGAAATCACGGTGAAGCCGCGCAAATGAAGGGTATTTTTGGCTTTTGCCTCCTTTCTCCTTAAAATCACGGGAATTAAACAGGAAAAACCGCCGACTCCCCAGGGAATCGGCGGTGATTTTTTGCTGCACTTTTGGCGGCCCGGGCCGCTTACTTTCCGTTTAGCTGAGCCTTCAGCTCCTGGTCCAAGGAGAAGAGCTTTTTCGAAAAGTCAACCAGGGCCTTGGCGCTCTCGTGGCGCAGAAATTGGGGCTTTAAATCCCCCAGGCGCACCCTGTCTAAATTATCCGCGTCTTTCAAGAGGCAGGAGAGCTTGCGGGTGCGCACTACATCCTTGGGCCCATAGAGGGCGATCATCTCATCCATCTTGCTGTCGGGCTGGGAGTGGGCCGCCACGGCGCCCTGGAGCTCCAGGAGGGCCTCGCCCTCGTAGCCGGTGAGGGCCTCCAGCTTTTGGGCGGAGTTGGCGCCGTGGTCTAGGTCCAGCCCGTCGAAATAGCGGCCCACGTCGTGATAGGAGGCCGCCATATAGTAGGCGTGGAGCAGGCTCTTCTCCAGGTCTTCCTCCCGGCCAATGAGGGCGGCAAGGAGCAGCACCCGGTTAATATGCCCGCTGCCGTGGACAGGGCTCTTATATAAAGCGTCTACCTGCAGGTCCCGGATGGTGTCCAGGGTCATGGCATAGTAGCGCCAGGTTTTCAGCCCTTCGATCCGCGGGGTCTCATCGCCCCAGTCCGCCTGCTCCAGCAGGATGATGCTGCGTCGCCTCTCGTCCATTTTCCGTCCCCTTGCTCCCTTGGTTTTGCCCTGCTTTATCCCTTTCGTCTCTTCATTATGATATACCACGTTCCATTTCCTGTCAATCACTCTGGCGTAAAAAAGCCGCCGCCCCGTAGCGCAGGCACCGCCGCAGGCGCCGCTCGCCCCGCTGTATGGTCCGGGAGACGGTGGAGCGGTCTATCCCCAGGCAGAGCCCGATCTCCTCCATGGTAAGGCCCTGGTGGTAGTAGAGGTAGAGGGTCTCTCTCTGGCGCTCCGTCACCTCCTCCTTCAGGGCCTGGGCCAGGTTACGCCGCAGGATAGAGAGCTCCTCACCGTTGTCCGGGGCCATGAGCCGGGAGTAGGCCGCCATGTCGGCTGCGTATTCCCGGCCCCTTCTATAACGTGTACTTGCCATTTCGTCTGTATCCCCTTTCATAGTATCGCTCCAGGAGCACCGCAATGTCTCTGGCCTCCCGCCACATCTCCTCCAGGGTGCGAATCCGGAAGCAAAGCCGCTCCCGGGCCTCCCTGTCCTTTTCCTCCTCCTTTGCCCCTTCTAAAAATTTGATTCTCTCCCGCAGCACCCCCGCCTGGCTGCGGTAGGTAAGGGATAATTCCGATAAGGTCATAAGTGCCTCCTTCCTTCCCCCTCCCCCTGGGCGCAGCGGCGGCAAAGAGGGGCCTCGCTGTCATGGCCCAGGCTGTCCCAGCCATATTGCTCCCCCTGGCACCCAGGGCAAAACCCCCGCGGCCTATCCTGCTGCCCGTCTCGCAGCGGATGCCGCTTTGGGGCTTGGGTGAAGATTCTTCTTCTCTCCTGTAAAAAAACTATTGACAAAGTCCCCTTCCTCTGCTAGAATGACTTTTGCTGTGGGTAACAGCTACGCTGGTGTAGCTCAGTTGGTAGAGCAGCTGATTTGTAATCAGCAGGTCGGGGGTTCGAGTCCGTCCACCAGCTCCACGACCCACATTTCTATGGAGGAGTTCCCGAGTGGCCAAAGGGGGCAGACTGTAAATCTGTTGCGTCTCGCTTCGGTGGTTCGAATCCACCCTCCTCCACCAAACCGGCAGTCTTACGACTGTCGGTTTTCTTTTTGTCCGCCGCCTGTCCTCGCGCTCTTCTGTGTGAAGGGAGCCTTCCCATTTGCTCCCTTTGCTGCCGCTATGGCGATGCGCTGCAGGCTGCCTGCTATTACCCTTCCCTTGGTTTTAGAACATTTGTTCTATTCCAAGAATACCATAACCCGCCCACCATGTCAACGGGCCCACAGTCCCCTCTTTTGGACAGGCGTGCACAAAAAAACGCCGGTTAACCCCATGGGTTTCCAGCGTTTTTTCTTTCGTGATTTACTTGTGAACGCGCCCTATTTTTCACCTTCTACATGGGCCTTTAGGGCGAAGATGGCGGCGCGATAGCCCTCGAAGCCCTGACCCGCGATGGTTTTTAGGCAGGCCATGCCGGGGTAGGAAACCCGGCGGAAGTCCTCCCGCTTGGTGATGTCCGAAAGGTGCACCTCCACCGCCGGGAGGCTCACCGCCTTCAAGGCGTCCAGGAGGGCGATGCTGGTGTGGGTATAGGCCGCGGGATTCAGGACAATGCCCGAGGCCCAGTCTGCCGCCTCATGAATGGCGTCGATCAACACCCCCTCGTGGTTCGACTGGCGGATCTCCAGCTCTACCCCCGCCTCTTGGGCGGCGGCTTGGAGAAAGGCCACCAGGTCGCCATAGGTCTCCCGCCCGTAGATCTCCGGCTCTCTTCTGCCCAAAAGGTTTAGGTTAGGGCCGTTCAGCACCAAAAATTTCATACACTGCCTCCCATATGGCCCCGGCTGTCTCTTCGGCTGGGGCCTTGTTTTCTATTGTAACATCGGCAAAGGCTTCATAGAGAGGCAGACGCCTTCGGTACATGGCCTCCAGGTCTGCCCCCTGGGAGAGGGGCCGCCCCTCCCGGTCTAAGTCCTCCAGGGGACGCTTGAGGAAGACCACCACACCGTTTTGATGCAGGCTTTGGTAGTTTTCCTCCCGGGTGACGCAGCCGCCCCCTGTGGCAATCACCAGGCCCGATCCCTTGCCCAACTCCCCCAGCAGGGCGCTCTCCCGGCGGCGAAAGCCCGCCTCCCCCTCCGCCTGGAAAATATCGGGGATGGATGTTCCCGCGATGTTCACCAGCTCCTCATCGGCGTCCACAAAGGGTCTATCCAGAAGCTTTGCCAGGGCTCTTCCCACTGTGGTCTTCCCGCAGCCGGGCATACCGATGAGGACCAGGTTCTCCATCCGGGCCCGGAGGGTTTTCACCGCCTCACGGGCCAGGGCGGGGTCTATGGGCTCCCCGGTAAAGAGCCCCGCTGCCGCCGCCGCCTGGCTGACCAGCATGGTAAGGCCGCCCAGATGGGGGATGCCGCGCTGTGCCGCCTCCTGCAAGAGTCTCGTTCTGGCGGGGTTGTAGATGAGGTCTAAGACGCCCCGGCACTGGGGGAAGCCCGCCAGGGAGAGGGGCGCCTCCTCTGTTTGGGGGTACATCCCAACAGGGGTGGTGTTGACAATAAGCGCTGCGTCCCGGTGACGGGAGAGGTTTTCATAGTTGTCCTCCCCATGGCGGGAGATCACCACCACCTGGGCCGCCTCCAGCTCCCGCAGTACATGGCAAACGGTATGGCTGGCCCCGCCGCTGCCTAACACCAGGGCCTTTGCGCCCTTTACCTCTATGCCGCTCTCCTTCACCATGGCCCGAAAGCCCGCCCCGTCGGTATTATGCCCCACAAGGCTGCCGTCGGGCTGTCTTAAGAGGGTGTTCACGCTGCCTATGGCCTCGGCCTCGGGGGAGAGGGCGGCGCAGTAGGGCATCACCCCTCGCTTATAGGGGATGGTGACGTTAAGGCCCGCGAAATCGCCGCTTTTTAGGAATGCCTCCAGCCCCCCCGGCTCCACTTCGAAGAGCCGATAGGGGTAGTCCCCCAAAAGGCCGTGGATGGCGGGGGAATAGCTGTGGCTTAAATGCCTGCCCAAAAGGCCATAGGCTTTCATCAAATCACCTCTGTGTAGCTGCCCAGGTAGTGGAAGGTGTCGCAGATCTCCTCCAAACTGTCCAAAAGCCCCAGGAAGGCGGGGTCGTAGACTGAGGCTTCTAAGTCGAAGTAGAACATGAACTCAAAGTCTCGCTGGGGCAGAGGGCGGCTCTCCAGCTTGAGAAGGTTCAGGCCCAGGGCATTGAACCGGGCCAGGGCCTTATAGAGGGAGCCGGGCTTGTGAGGAAGGGTCATCATCACGCTGCTGCGGTCGGCCCCGGGATAGACCTCCATATTTTTAGAAACGCAGATGAAGCGGGTGTAGTTGTTGTCATAATCCTGGATATCTGCCTGGAGCTCTTCCAGGCCGTAGAGGGCGGCGCATTGGTGAGAGGCGATGGCTGCCACGTCTTTCCGGCCGGTCATCGCCACCGCCTGGGCGGCCGCCGCCGTATTCTCCCAGGGGACGAGACGCACATGCTTCCCCAAGCCCTCTAAAAACCCGGCGCACTGGTCTAAGGCCTGCTGGTGGGAGTAGATTTCCTTAATATCCTCCCGCTTTACCCCCGGCGGGACTAAGAGGCTGTGGGAGACTTTCAGCCGCACGCTGCGAAGGATGTGAAACCGATGGGAGAGCATCCCGTCGTAGACACGGGTCACCGAGCCCGCCGTACTGTTTTCCAGGGGCAGGATGCCATAGCGGCACAGGCCCCCCTCCACGGCGCGAAACACCGCCTCAAAGCTTTGAAACCGCAGGATGTCCGGGCGCTTAAAGAGCCGCTGGGCCGCCTCCTGGGAAAAGGCGCCCTCCGTCCCCTGGCAGGCCACAGTGGCCCCCTGGGGGAAGAGGTCCGGGGTTTTCTCCAGGGCGTCCTGCACCCGTTGGCGCAGGGGGCTGGGCTGATTCTGGCGGGCCCGCTGGTGGCTGCGGGAGAGGTCGAAGAGCAGATCGTAAAGGGTGTGTACGGCGGGGGCTAAGTCCTCCCCGGCCTGGGCTTCTACCTGGCGCAGCTTTTCCTGCTCCCGGCGGGGGTCGAAGATGGGCAGGTTCCGGGCCGTTTTATAGTCCGCCACCTGAGCGGCCAAGTCCATGCGCTCCCGAAACAGGCGCAGAAGCCCCTGGTCTACCCGGTCAATTTCCTGTCTTAATGCTTGCAGTTCCATGTAGTACTCCTTTTGGTCTTAGGTGGTTGCGTCAAAATCCAGCAGTGCGTCGTAAATGGCCATGGCCGCCGCCGCCTCCATACAGGGAAGGGCCCTGGGCACGATGCAAGGGTCGTGGCGGCCCTTTATCTCCAGGCTGCGGCTCTCTTTTTGGGCGAGGCTGACGCTCTCCTGGGGCCGGGCGATGGAGGGGGTGGGCTTTACGGCGGCGCGAAACAGTAGGGGCATACCCGAGGTGATGCCGCCTAAAATCCCGCCGTGGTGGTTGCTGCGGGTTTTCACCCTGTCGCCGTCATAGTAAAAGGGGTCGTTATTCTCGCTGCCCCGCATGTGGGAAACGGCAAAGCCCGCGCCAAACTCGATGCCTTTTACCGCAGGGATGCCGAAGATTAACCCGGCGATCTGGTTTTCCATCCCGTCGAAAATGGGCCCGCCCAGGCCCGGCGGCAGCCCCAGGGCGGCGCATTCGATGCGGCCTCCCAGGGAGTCCCCTTGGGCCTTCACTTCCAGGATGGCCTTCTTCATGGCCTCCCCCGCCTCGTTATCCAGGGTGGGAAAGGGGCTTTTTTGCAGGTCCAGAAGGGTCTGGGCCGTTAAATTCACCGGGTGGAAGAGGGCGTCCTCTATCCCCCCCACCGCGGCGATATGGGCCCCTATGGTGATGCCGCGCTTTTCTAAAAGCTGGAGGCAGATTCCCCCGGCGATACAAAGGGGCGCCGTGAGTCGCCCGGAAAAGTGCCCGCCCCCCCGCACATCCTGAAAGCCGCGGTACTTCACAAAGGCAGTGTAGTCCGCGTGACCGGGACGAGGGATGTCTCTGAGGCTCTCGTAGTCCCCGGAGCGGGTGTTTTCGTTGCGGATGATGGCGGTGATGGGGTCCCCCGTGGTGCGCCCGTCTAAAAGGCCTGAGAGGAATTCTGCCTTGTCTTCTTCCTTCCGGGGGGTCTCCCAGGGGTGCTTACCCGGGGCCCGGCGGGTGAGGAAGGCCTGGAGGGCTTCCAGGTCTATCTCCTCTCCGGCGGGCACGCCCTCCAGGGTCATCCCTATGGCCGGGGCGTGGGAGGCCCCGAAGATAGAGAGGGTCAGTCTGCGCTTCCAGGTACTGCTCATTTATCCTTCCTCCTTCACGGGTTTTCCCAGGCGGTTAAGCTCTTTCCAAAAGCCAGGGTAAGATTTTTTCACCGCCTGGGCGTCCTGGATGGTCACAGGCCCTGTGGCGGCGGCGGAGCAGAGAGCGGCCATCATGGCGATGCGGTGGTCGCCGAAGCTACTCACCCGCCCGCCGCGAAGGCTAAAAGCGCCCTCAATGCGCAGTCCGTCCCCGTCCTCTTTTACCCGCGCGCCTAGGGCATTCAGGGTCTGGGCCGTGGCGGTGAGCCTGTCAGATTCCTTCAGGCGCAGCCTCCCGGCGTTTTGGATGGTGGTGACCCCCTCCCCCAGGGAGAGCAGGGCGGCCAGGGCGGGAATCAGGTCGGGAATGGGGGCGGCGTCTATGGTCAGGGGGCGTCTTTGGCCCGCCTGCACGCGAAGGCCGTCCTCCTCCCAGGTCACTTTTGCCCCCAGGGCTTCCAGCAGGGGCAGGATGGCCCTGTCTCCCTGGAGGCTATCGCGGTTCAGGTTCCCGCAGGTGACGTCTCCCCCCGGCATGGCCCCGAAGAGGAGCCAAAAGGCGGCGTTGGACCAGTCGCCCTCTACGGAAAGGGTGCCGGGGCTTTGAAGCTTCGCGCCGCCGGGGATGCGGTAGCCCGTCTCTGTCTTTTCCGGGGCTGCGTCGAAGGCTTCCAGGGCCTTTACGGTCATGGCGATGTAGTCCGCCGATTCTATGGGTTCGGTGATCGCCAGGCTGCTCTCCCCCGCCAGCAGGGACAGGGCGAACAGAAGGCCGGAAATATACTGGGAGGAGATGTTGCCGGGCAGGTGATACGCACCCGGCTGTAGCCTCCCCGAAAGGCGCAGGAAGTGGGGCTCCGGCCGCTCCAAATGACACCCATGGGAGGTCAACTCTCTGTCCAGGGGAAACAGGGGCCGCTCCGGAAGACGACCCTCCAGGCGGAAGTCTGCCTCCACCCCCAGGGCAGCGGCCACAGGCAGAAGAAACCGCAACGTGGAGCCGCTCTCCCGGCAGAAAAGGCGGGCTTTTTCGGGCAGCCTGTCCCTATGGATGGGGCTGATGCGGATGTACTCCCGGGTGACGGTGATGCTGGCCCCCAGGGCCCTTAGGCAGTCTATGGTGGCTCCCACGTCCTCCCCCAGGGCGGGGCAGGCGAGGGTGCTCTCCCCCTGGGCCAGGGCGGCGCAGATCAGCAGGCGGTGTAGATGAGACTTGGAGGGGAGGATATCTACCCGGCCATTCACAGGCCCGGGCTGTAAGGTCACGGTCATGGCGTCAGTCCCTCCTGGATCCAGCTGCGCAGTTCCTCCACGGGGATGGGGTGGAGCTTTGCCGCGCCCAGAGCTGTGGGGACGACCAAGGTGATGGCGCCACCTGCCCGCTTTTTGTCCCCCAGGGCGGCGGTGTAGAGGCTTTCGGCGTCGTATTCCGCCTTCCTGTCCAGGCCGTAAAGGGGCAGGATTTTTTCCAGAGCTTCCAGGCAGGCGGCGGGGCAAAAGCCCTTTTTCACCGCCGCCTTGGTGATGAGGAAAAGCCCCATGGCAACGGCCATACCGTGGGGTATGGTGTAATGGCTGCATTTTTCTATGGCGTGGCCCACCGTGTGGCCTAGGTTCAGCAGCTGCCTGTCGCCCCGGTCGAATTCGTCCCGCTCTACGATGTCCCGCTTTTGAGAGGCGCAGGCGGCGATGATTTCCCGGGGATTTTCCTGCCAGGCGGGGTCCTGGAGAACTTCCGGCGGAAACTGCCCCCCCAGCATGGCGTATTTGATCACCTCTCCCACCCCTTCGCAAAAGGTTTCGCCGGGCAGGGTTTTTAGGGTATCGGTGTCGCAGAGGACTAAAGAGGGCTGATGAAAGGCCCCCACCAGGTTTTTCCCCTGGGGCAGGTTCACCGCCACCTTGCCCCCCACCGAGGAGTCTACGGCGGCTAAAAGGGTGGTGGGGACTTGGATAAAGTCTATCCCCCGGAGAAAGGTGGCGGCGGCGAAGCCTCCCAGATCCCCCACCACGCCGCCCCCCAGAGCGATGAGCAGGTCGGAGCGGGTGATCTGGTCCTGGGCCATGGCCTCCAGGAGGGATAGGTAGTTGGCCCCGCTTTTGGAGCCCTCGCCGGGGCTTATGACAAAGGGGGTGCAGGCGAAGCCCGCGGCGTTCAGGGAGGCCAGGGCGGCGGGGAGATAGTGGCCCCCCACCGTCTCGTCGGTGACCACAAAGGCCTTTCGGGCCACGGGATGCAGGCAGCGGGCTTTTTCTCCCAGCTGCGAAAGAAGGCCGGGGCCAATTTGCACCTCGTAAGGTCTTCCCGTGTTTACTTTCACAATGTTCACGGCCCGTCCACCTCCTGCTTTTTCCGGCGGCCTTCCTCTAAGAGGGTCAAGAGCGTTTCTTTATCCTCCTCTTCCAGGGCGCGCTTCACGGCTGCCAGACCCAGGAGGAAGGTGTCCAGCTCTGCTAAAAGATGCGCCCGGTTTTCCAAAAACAGCTCCGCCCACATGGAGGGATTCAGCCAGGCCACCCTTGTTAAATCCTTATAGCTCCCGGCGGAAAAGCCCTTATGGTCTCCCGCCGTGGGGCTTTTGATAAAGGTGTTGGAGATTACATGGGCCATCTGGGAGGTGAAGGCGATGAGCCTGTCGTGCTCTCTTGCGGTGGTGATGGAAATTTTGCCGAAGCCCACAGGTTCCAAAAGGGTTTTCGCCCTGTCCAAGAGGCGGATATCGTCAAAACTGGGGGGCACCAGCACCATGGGCGCGCCGTCGAACAAATCCTCCCGGCTGTGCTTAAACCCGGACTGATGGGTGCCCGCCATGGGGTGGCCTCCCAGGAAGGTGAAGCCGTGCTGCTTTGCCAAGGGGAAGCAGGCGGCGCAGATGTTCTCCTTCACCCCGCCGCAGTCGATGACGAGAGTTTCGGGGGCGATGGAGGCCGCCTTTTCCCCCAGCCACACCGCCACCCCCTGGGGATAGACGGCCAGGAGGATTAGGTCGCAGGAGGAAAGATTCTCATCTGTCAGGGCCCCGTCTATGGCCTGGGCCAATTGGGCGAAGTCTAAGATGGAGGGGTTCTCGTCCCAGCCCAAAACGGTGATGCCCGCCCTGCGCTGGAAGGCCTTGGCCAGGGAGCCGCCAATGAGCCCTAAGCCCACGATGCCTACGGTCATCATGCCAGGGCCTCCCGGACCTTGAAGATCCGCCCTGCCACCCGGTCGAACTGGTCGGGGGTCAGGGATTGGGCCCCGTCGCAGAGGGCGTGGGCCGGGTCGTTGTGGACTTCGATCATGATGCCGTCTGCCCCCGCCGCTACGGCAGCTAGGGACATAGACTCCACCAAGCCCGCCTTACCCGTGGCGTGGCTGGGGTCCACCACCACGGGGAGATGGGTGAGGCTTTTCAGCACGGGAACGGCGGAGAGGTCTAAGGTGTTGCGGGTGTAGGTGCTTTCATAGGTGCGTATGCCTCGTTCGCAGAGGATTACCTTTTCGTTGCCGCTGGCCATGATATACTCGGCGCTCATGAGAAGCTCCTTAATGGTCCCCGCCAGGCCGCGCTTTAATAGAATCGGCTTGTCCAGCTTGCCCAACTCCTTGAGTAAATCGTAGTTCTGGGTGTTGCGGGCCCCCACCTGAATCACGTCCACCTCCTCGAAGAGGGGCAGGGTGCGCACGTCCATCAGCTCTGTGACGATGGGCAGGCCCGTGACCCTTTTAGCTTCCAGGAGCATGGTTAGGCCGTCCTCCCCTAAGCCCTGAAAGTCGTAGGGCGAAGTCCGGGGCTTAAAGGCGCCCCCTCGAAGAAAACCCGCCCCCGCCGCCTTGACCCTTTGGGCCACGAAGGTGATCTGCTCCTGGGTCTCCACAGAGCAGGGGCCTGCGATGAGGGCAAAGTTGCCGCCGCCTAATGTCGCCTCCAGGCTTTTTACCACGGTGTCCTCGGGATGGAAGCGGCGGTTGCAGGCCTTAAAGGGATCGGACACTTGGGCAACGGACTCCACGATGTCCAGGCTGCGCAGCATGTCGATGTCCACGGTGGTGGTATCTCCAATGAGGCCCAGGACGCACTGGTAAGCCCCTTGGGACACGTGAACACCTAAGTTTTTCTCCTCTAACCAGCGGATGAGATGCTGGATTTTTTCCTGGGGCGCGTCGGGCCGTATGACTGCTACCATAATGAACTCTCCTATCTACAAAAGAAAAATACCACACAGACGGTAATCTGTGTGGTGTGGTTAAATCTATTCCGGTGGAAGAACCGAAAGAGCCTTTTTTTCACGCAGCACAAATTACTATTACCCTTTTCCGCAAAAAAAGTAATAGTAACCAAAAAAGAAATTCGCCTGCTGCATGGTGTGCTTCAACTCTATCATCCTTCCTTCGTATTTGAACCGTATTGTAGCACAGGGCCAAGGGCCTTGTCAAGGCACAGGTTTTGGAAGGCCTGGCGACTAACCCATTTTCTCCTGCTTTACCTTGTGATCTACCACGTGGCGGGAGGAAAGCTCTGTGGATACTTCCTCCAGGGAAATCCCCATCTGGGCCATGAGAACAAGAAGGTGGTAGCAGAGGTCGGCGATCTCGTAGACCGTTTCGGCTCTGTCTTCCCCCTTGGCCCCGATGATTACCTCGGTACACTCCTCCCCCACCTTTTTCAGGATCTTGTCCAGACCCTTTTCAAAAAGGTAAGAGGTGTAAGAGCCCTCCTTGGGGTTCTCCTTCCGGCCTTTTAGCATCTCGTATAGGCCCTGAAGGGCGAAGGGCTCGGGCTCTTCACTGCGGAAAAGAGGCTGGTAAAAGCAGCTCTCCGCCCCGGTGTGGCAGGCGGGGCCCTCTTTGTAAACTCTGACCACCAGGGCGTCTCCATCGCAGTCGGCGGTGATGTCGATGATGCGCTGGACGTGGCCCGAGGTCTCCCCCTTGCGCCAGAGCTCTTCCCGGGAGCGGCTCCAGAAGCAGGTACGCCCCTCGGCGATAGACAGGCGCAGGCTCTCGGCGTTCATGTAGGCCAGGGTCAGGACTTCTTTGGTGTTTCCGTCCACCACGATGGCGGGAATCAGACCCTTTTCGTCAAATTTAAGGTTGGAAAAATCCAGCATAACAGTCTCCTCTCAGCGGACGGTGATGCCCGCAAGTGCCAGGGTTTTCTTCAAATCGGGAATCTTCACCTCGCCAAAGTGGAAGATGGAGGCGGCAAGGCCCGCGTCCACCCCCGGCAGGGTTTCAAAGAGGGTGACAAAGTCCTCCGGGCAGCCGGCCCCCCCTGAGGCGATCACCGGCACGGGGGAAATTCGGCACACGGCCTCTAAAAGGGGCAGGTCGAAGCCCCCCTTTACCCCGTCGGTGTCGATGGAGTTCACCACGATTTCCCCGGCCCCCAGGTCTATGGCCTTCTGTATCCACCAGAGGGCCTCCATCCCCGTGTCCTCCCGGCCCCCCTTAGAAAAGACCCGGTAGGCCCTGCCCACCCGCTTGATATCCACAGATAGGACCACGCACTGGCTGCCGTAGCGCAGGGCGGCTTCCCGAATCAGATCGGGGTTTTTGATGGCCCCGGAGTTGACGCTGACCTTATCCGCCCCGCATTTTAACACCCGGTCGAAATCCTCCAGGCTGTTGATGCCGCCGCCCACGGTGAGGGGGATGAAGACGTGGCTGGCGGTCTCCTGCAAAATCTCCGTAAAAAGGGCCCGGCCCTCGGAAGAGGCGGTGATGTCGTAAAACACCAGCTCGTCGGCCCCGTTTTCGCTGTAATACTTGGCCAGCTCTATGGGGGAGCTGACATCGGAGAGGCCCGCAAAGTTGACCCCCTTCACCACCCGGCCGTCTTTGACATCCAGGCAGGGGATGATGCGCTTGGTAATCACGGCAAGGCCCCCTTCGCCACCTGGATGGCCTGGGCCAGGTCTATGGCCCCGGAGTAGTAGGCGGTGCCCACGATGGCCCCGTAGAGGCCGATCTCCCGAAGGGCGGCGATATCCTCCAAGGTGGAAACGCCCCCCGAGGCGACGATTTGGAGGGAATAGGTCTCGGCCAGGTGGCGGTAAAGCTCTCTATTGGTCCCCTTCATCACCCCGTCCTTGGAGATATCGGTGCAGATGATGGTGGAAACCCCCAGAGCCTCCAGGCCCCGGCAGAACTCGTCGCAGGTGAGGGCCGTGGTCTCTGTCCAGCCGCTGACTGCCACAAAGCCGTCTTTGATATCCACACCCACGGCGATTTTATCCCCATAGGCCTTCACGGCGGCCTCTAAAAATTCCGGGTCCCGGACGGCGGCGGTGCCTAAAATCACCCGGGAGGCCCCGGCGTCCAGGTAGAGCTGCACCGTTTCCAGGCTGCGGATGCCGCCGCCCACCTGAAAGCTAAGGCCCGTGTTGTTGGTGATGGCCCGGATGGTGGGGAGATTGGTGGTCTCCCCCGTCTTGGCACCCTCTAAGTCTACAATGTGGAGCCAGGTGGCCCCCGCCTCCTCGAACTTGCAGACGGTGCGGACAGGCTCAATGTCGTAAACCGTCATTTGGTTGTAGTCGCCCTTATAAAGGCGCACTGCCTGACCGCCAAACAGGTCGATAGCCGGAAAAATAATCATTAGTTTCCCTCCTCGCAGAAAGCTTTTAAGATGGCAAGGCCCACGGGCCCACTCTTCTCGGGGTGAAATTGGCAGCCCATCACCTTGCCTCTCGCCACGGCGGCGGTTAAATCCGCGCCGTATTCCGTCCGGGCGATGACGTGCTCCTCACAGTCGGCGGCGTAATAGGAGTGGACGAAGTAGACGCAGTCGCCGGGAGTGAGGGAGGCAAAGAGGGGGTGCTTTTCTTCGGGAAATTCCAGGGCGTTCCAGCCGATGTGGGGGATTTTCAGGTTCTCGGGTATCACGTCGGCGATGGGCCGTATGACGCCGGGAATGAGGCCCAAGCCTTCATGCTCCCCAAACTCCAGGCTCTTGTCAAAGAGAAGCTGCATCCCGAGACAGATGCCCAAAAGGGGTTTTCCCCGGACGGCCTCCTCCCGAAGCAGGTCAAAAAGCCCCGTCTGGCGCAGCTTGGCGGCGGCGTCGGAGAAGGCCCCCACCCCGGGGAGGATGATGCGGCGGGCCTTGCGGATCTCCGCCGGGTCGCCGGTGACCAGGGGGGTGCAGCCTATGGCCTCCAGGGAGCGGCAAAGGGAGAAGAGATTCCCCACGCCGTAGTCGATGACGGCGATCATGTGAGCACTCCCTTGGTGGAGGGGATTTCCTGGTTTCCCGGCTCCACCAAAACGGCGGCCTTCAGAGCCCTTGCCACGGCCTTGAACATCCCCTCGATGATGTGGTGGCTGTTGGTTCCTGCCAGCTGGCTGATGTGGAGGGTGAGGTTTGCCTTCCGGGTAAAGGCCAGGAAGAACTCCTGGACTAATTCGGTGTCGAAGGCGCCCACTTTCTCCGTGGGGATGGCGGCGTGGAAGGCTAAGTATCCCCGGCCGGAGAGGTCCACTGCCGCTAGGATGAGGGCCTCGTCCATAGGCAGGATGATGTGGCCGTAGCGGGCAACGCCCCGCAGGTCGCCCAGGGCCTGGGCGAAGGCCATGCCCAGGGCGATGCCGATATCCTCCACAGAGTGATGGTCGTCCACCTGGGTATCCCCCTGACAGGTGACAGAGAGGTCGAAGCCGCCGTGCCTGGCGAAGAGGGTCAGCATGTGGTCGAAAAAGCCCACCCCGGTGCTGATTTCCCCCACGCCCTTGCCGTCTAAATTCAAGGCCAGGGTGATTTTGGTTTCCTTGGTGTTTCTCTCTACAATTGCCCCTCTCATGAAGACACCCCTTTCTCAACTAGAATCTCACCAAGAGCCCGGAGAAAGATTTCCATCTGCGCCGGGGTTCCTATGGTCACGCGGATGAAGTCGGCGATGCGGGGCTTGTCAAAGTGGCGGATGAGAACCCCCCGCTCCCGCAGCTTTCCGTACAGTTCCTTGCCCCCAAAGCCCGCCTTGCGCAGGAAGAGAAAGTTGGCCTTGGAGGGCAGAATCTCAAAGCCCAGGGCCGTCAGGGCCTTTGCCGTTTCCTCCCGGGTTTCCATGATCTTGCGGCAGTTTTCGCGAAAGTAGCCGTCGGCCTCCACCGCCGCGCAGCCCATGACCATGGTGATGCTGTTGACGTTATAGGGGTTGGTGGAGTACTTGAGCTTTTCCAAGTCCTCGATAATCTCTGGGGAGGAAAACCCCACCCCCAGCCGCGCCCCGGCCATGGAGCGAGACTTGGAAAAGGTCATCACCACCAAGAGGTTGGAAAACTCCGACAGAAGGGGCAATGCGGATTCCGCGCCGAAATCTACATAGGCCTCGTCTATCACCACCACGCTGTGGGGGTTGCTCTCTAAAATCCGGCGGATCTGCTCCCGATTCAGGGCGATCCCCGTGGGGGCGTTGGGGTTGGCGATGAGGAGGAGCTTGCCGCTGTTTTCGTAGTCCTCGGGGGCCAGGGAAAAATCCTCCCGCAGGGGCACCACCTGGCAGGGCACCCCGTGAAGGGCGGCGAAGACGGGGTAAAAGCTGTAAGAAATATCGGGGAAGGCCGCGCCATGATCCCCATAGGCCATAAAGGCGAAGTTTAAAATATCGTCGGAGCCGTTGGAGAGAAAGACCTGGCTCGCGGCTATCCCGTAAAGCCCCGCCAGCTTCTCTTTCAGCCGCCTTCCCTCGGGGTCGGAGTAGAGCCGCAGGTCGGAAAGGGCCGCCCCGGTCACCGCCTCGGCCACCAGGGGAGAGGGGGGATAGGGAGACTCGTTGGTGTTCAGCTTAATATAGGCCCTGTCCTGGGGCTGCTCCCCGGGGGTGTAGGCAACGAGTTTTTGGTACTTCTCACTTAGAAATCGGCTCATGTTCCATCATCCTCAAATCGTATGGTGACGCTCTCCCCGTGGGCAGTAAGGCCCTCCCGGTAGGCGAAGTAGGAAACCGTGGGGGCCACTTTTTTCAGGGCCTCCCGGCTGTAATAGGTCACCTGCATCTTCTTCACAAAGTCGTCAACGGACAGGGGGCTGGAAAAGGCCGCCGTTCCGTTGGTGGGCAGGGTACGGTTGGGCCCAGCGGAGTAGTCCCCCAAGGCCTCTGGGCAGTATTTCCCCAAAAAGACGGAGCCGGCGTTTTTGATCTCCGAGAGGTAGAGGAAGGGCTCGTCCACGCAGAGCTCTAAATGCTCCGGGGCCATGGCGTTGGCGATTTTTATCCCCTCCTGGAGGCTTTCCACCAGGATGATCTTGCCGTTTTCTTCTATGGATACCCGGGCGATCTCCTTGCGCAGGAGTTTTTCCAGCTGGGCTTCGATTTCCCCCTGCACCGCCTGGGCTAGTTCCAAACTGTCCGTCACCAGCACGGCGGCGGCGTTTTTGTCGTGCTCCGCCTGGGAGAGTAAATCCGCTGCCACGAAGCGGGGATTGCAAGTCCCGTCGGCCAGAACCAAAATCTCGCTGGGGCCGGCCACCATGTCGATATCCACCAGGCCGAAGACCTGGCGCTTGGCCTCGGCCACGTACTGATTTCCAGGACCGACGATTTTTTGGACGCGAGGCACAGACTGGGTGCCATAAGCCAGGGCTGCCACCGCCTGGGCCCCACCCATACGGAATACTCTGTGGACACCGGCGATCTTCGCCGCCGCCAGGATAGCAGGGGCGATGCGTCCGTCGGGCCCAGGGGGGGTGACCATAATGATCTCCTCCACCCCGGCAAGCCTTGCGGGGATGCCGTTCATCAGGACGGAGGAGGGGTAAGAGGCCGTGCCCCCGGGGACATAGAGGCCCACCCGCTCCAAGGGTAGAATGCGCTGGCCCAAGATCACCCCGGGCTCCTCCGTCAGGGTAAAGCCCGTGCGCAGCTGGTGCTGGTGAAAGGCACGAATGCGCTCCTCCGCCAGAAAGAGGATCTCCACCAGCTGGGGGTCCGCCTGGCGAAAGCCCTGGTCTATCTCTAGGGGAGAGACTTCCAGGGTTTTCACATCGGCCCCGTCGAACCCTTTGGTGTAGGCCAAAACTGCCGGGTCCCCCTGGACTCTCACGGTTTGGAGTATCTCCCGCACAGAGGCGGAGACGGCGGTGGTGTCGATCTCCTCCCGGGCTAAGATCTCCGAGAGCTGCATTTCTGCGGCCTTGTAAATTTTCATCATCTTACATTGCCTCGCTTTTATCCTTCCCGGCAGATCTCGCCCAGGCGCGCCTGGAGCTGCTGAATCCGGGGGTTTTTGAACTTAAAGCTCACCTTATTGGCGATGAGCCGGGCGCTGATGGGCACGATGGTTTCAAACACCACCAGGTTGTTCTCTTTAAGGGTGGTCCCCGTTTCCACCAGGTCGACGATGACATCGGAGAGGCCTAAAATGGGGGCTAATTCAATGGAGCCGTTGAGCCTGATGATGTCGATATCCCGGCTGCGGCTGCTGTAAAACTTACTGGCTGTGCGGGTGAACTTGGTGGCCACCCGCAGGGTACGGTCCAGGTTATCCCGAAAATCGTCCTTGGCCGCCACGGCCATGCGGCATTTTCCCACGTTCAAGTCCAGAAGCTCGTAGACATCGGGGCTGTATTCCAGCAAAATGTCCTTCCCCACAGCCCCCACGTCTGCCGCGCCCCGCTCCACGTAGATGGCCACGTCCGAGGGCTTTACCCAAAAGTAGCGCACCTTCTCTTGGGGGTTTTCAAAAATCAGCTTGCGGTTGGGCTCTAAAATGGCCGGGCAGGGAAAGCCCGCCTGGGAAAAGAGCTCGTAAACCTTGTCTCCCAAGCGGCCCTTGGGCAGGGCCACATTCAAATATCCGTCGCTCATGCCTTGGCACCTCCCCGCAAGTCCATCACGGCCCGGGAAACGATGTTCCCCGCCCCGCCCTTTCGCACCAGCACCCGCATCCCCGCCTCAGAAAGGGCGGCACTTTGACGGGAGAGGCTCTCTAAATCCGTCTGCTCATCGTAGAGGAAGAGGGTGTCGGCGTCGAAGGCCCGTCTGGGGGCCGCCAGCCGCTCCAATTCGTTGAGGGTGATGGCAAAGCCTATGGCGCCGAAGGGCTTGCCCATTTTCGCCACCAGCTTATCATACTGCCCGCCGGAGAGCACCCCCGCGGCTAGGCCCTGAATAAAGCCCCGGAAGACGATGCCGTTATAGTAGCCCATGTCATTCACCACGGAGAAGTCCAGCTGCACCCGCTCTCCCAGGCCGTTTTGGGTCAAGAGGGCATCTATGGCCCGCAATTGGGTGAGGGCGGCCCGGGCCTCCGGCGTCTTGCAATCCGGCTCCAAAATATCCAATACTACCTTTATTTTACCATAGGTGTCAATGAGCTTGCCCAAGAGGCTGCGGCCCTCCTGCGCAATCCCCAGATCGTCGCAGATGGCCCGGAGCTCCGTGGGGTTCTTCTCCCGGATGGCCGAGAGCACCCGGGAAAACTGCTCTTCCAAAACCCCCGCCTCCTGCAACAGGCCGGAAATGAGGCCCATGTGGGAGAGGTCCAGCATGTGGTTTTCGTCTATGGCCCCCAAGCTGCGCACCGCCAGGGCGATGACCTCGTAAATGCTGTACACGTCCAGGTCGCCGATGCACTCTAAGCCCGCCTGCATCACCTCGTGAAAGGCGGTCTCCCCGGGCCGGGTGCGGTAAACGCTCTCGTGGTAGTAGACCTTGCGCAGGGCCCCCTCCCCCTCCTGGGTGTTTTTCAGGATGGAGATGGTGACGTCGGGCTTTAGGGCCAGGAGGGTGCCCTCCCCGTCGGTGAAGGTAATCATCCTGTCGCTGGCCAAAAAGTCTTTATTTTTTACATAGAGCTCGTATTCCTCAAACTTACCCATCTTAAAGCGGTCGTAGCCGTAGCTTTCGTATAACCCCCGCAGGGTGAAGGCAATGGCCTCGCTGGGGGTGAGGATGGAGGGGGTGAATTCCATAGCGCTTCCTTTCCGGCACAGTGGCCACCATTCTGATTATTTAGTATACT
This sequence comes from Evtepia sp., assembly GCA_031553635.1. GTDB lineage: Bacteria > Bacillota > Clostridia > Oscillospirales > Oscillospiraceae > Evtepia. Next base: position 23,317 of record JAVBLH010000036.1, read on the forward strand.
ATCACACTACCTTAGTAAAGTAAAGAGGCAAATTGACCAAAAGAATTTTCACCGGGCCCTTTAGGAAGAAAAGATTTGTCGATTTTCCCATTGACAAGGAGCCCTCCTTTCGGTATGCTAGAGGTTACATAATTTAATACCCTTGCGTGATGAAGGGAATAGGCAGGAAAAACCCCAGTGCAGAGAGAAGCCGGTTGGTGCAAGGCTTTCTGGAAACACCTGCGTCTCACCCCGGAGCGTGAACCTTTGAGTGGGCGTGTGATGGCACGTCAAGAAGAGTGGTACCGCGGATGCCTTTGGCCTTCGTCTCTTGTGATTTACAGGGGATGAAGGTTTTATTATTCGTCCCTCCAGGAAAGGATGACCCCTTTTGAAGCATTTTGAACAGTATAAGCCGGGCTACTACCTGCCCCCGGAGCCCTTTTTCGACTGGGTGCAAAAGGACAGACTCACCCAGGCCCCCATCTGGTGCAGCGTAGACCTGCGGGACGGCAACCAGGCCCTCATCACCCCCATGAATTTAGAGGAGAAGCTTTCCTACTACCGCTTCCTCCTCTCCGTGGGATTTAAGGAGATCGAGGTGGGCTTCCCCGCCGCCTCGGAGACGGAATACGCCTTTTTGCGCACCCTCATCGAAGAGAATCTCATTCCCGACGATGTGACCATACAGGTTTTGACCCAGTCCCGCCCCCATATCATCGAAAAGACCTTTGAGTCTATCCGGGGAGCGAAAAACGTTATCGTCCACCTTTATAACTCCACCTCCTTCGCCCAGCGGCAGCAGGTGTTTCGCAAGTCTGAGGGCGAGATCATCGAGATCGCCCGGGAAGGCGCCCGGCTTTTCAATGAATACGCCGCCAAGATGCCCGAGACCAACTTCTCCTTTGAATACTCCCCCGAAAGCTTCACGGGTACCGAAATGGACTTCGCCCTCTCCATCTGCAACGCGGTGATCGACATTTGGCAGCCCTCAAAAGCCCGTCCCGTCATCATCAACCTCCCCGCCACGGTGGAGACCTCCATGCCCCATGTCTACGCCCAGCAGATCGCCTATATGAACCGCTACCTCCACCACAGGGAGCACGTGATCATCTCCGTCCATCCCCATAACGACAGAGGCACTGGGGTGGCCGCGGCGGAATTGGGCCTTTTGGCCGGGGGCCAGCGGGTGGAAGGCACCCTCTTCGGCAACGGCGAGCGGACGGGGAACGTGGATATCGTCACCCTGGCCATGAACCTCTTCACCCATGGCGTCGACCCCGGCCTGGACTTTTCCGATATGCCAGCCATCGTCCGCACCTACGAGGAGAGCACGGGGATGCAGATCGGCGAACGGGTGCCCTATGCCGGGGCCCTGGTCTTCGCCGCCTTTTCCGGCTCCCATCAGGACGCCATAGCCAAGGGCGCCCAGTTCCACAAGGAGGAGAATCTCCCCCACTGGACGGTGCCCTATTTGCCCCTGAACCCCAGCCATGTGAACCGGGAGTACGAGACCGACGTAATCCGCATCAACAGCCAGTCGGGCAAGGGGGGCATCTCCTTCATTCTGGAAAGCCGCTTTGGCTACCATCTCCCCGACGCCCTGCGAAAAGAAGTGGGCTACTTCATCAAGGACTTTTCCGACAAGGCCCACAAGGAATTGGACCCCCAGGATATTTTGGAGGCCTTCTGCGGCGAGTATGTAAACCTGGGCTCTCCCCTCTCCCTCCAGGACGTCAGCTGGATGCGGGACGGCAGCGGCACCTCCGCCGACATTACCATTAAATTAGGCGACGAGGAATACTTCCTCACCGCCAAGGGTAACGGCTCTCTGGACGCTGTGAGCCGGGCTATCGGGATGGTTTCTAGCCGCCTGGCCTTTACCTTTGTGGATTACTCCGAGCACGCCCTGGAATCGGACTCCGACTCCCGGGCCGCCGCCTATATTAAGATCGCCGACGCCCAGGGGAATCACTACTGGGGCGTAGGCGTCCACTCGGATATTACCTTAGCTTCCGTCAAGGCGCTCATCTCCGCCATCAACAGGGAGAATCACGCCTTGCAGATTATCCCCACCGTATAACAACACCAAAGATTTGGAGGTTTTCCCCATGGGCATGACTATGACGCAAAAAATCCTGGCGAAAAAGGCCGGCCTTTCCCAAGTGAAGCCCGGCCAGCTGATCCGCGCCAAGCTGGACTTAGTCCTGGGCAACGACATTTCCGCCTCTGTGGCCATCCGTGAATTTCACAAGGAGGGCTTCACCGGGGTCTTCGACACCCAAAAGATCGCCCTGGTGATGGACCACTTCACCCCCAATAAGGACATTAAATCCGCGGAGCAGTGCGTGGAGTGCCGCACCTTTGCCCGCCGCTTCGACATTGAACATTTTTACGATGTGGGGGCCATGGGCATAGAGCACTCCCTCCTGCCGGAATTAGGCCTGGTGGCCTCTGGTGAGTGCATCATCGGGGCCGACTCCCACACCTGTACCTACGGGGCCCTGGGTGCCTTCTCCACCGGGGTGGGCTCCACGGACATGGCCGCCTGTATGGCAACGGGGGAAACCTGGTTCAAAGTTCCCGAGGCCATCCAGGTAAAGCTCAGCGGAAAGCTCCAGCCCATGGTCAGCGGTAAGGATGTGATTTTGCACCTCATCGGCCTCATCGGCGTGGACGGGGCTCTTTACCAGAGCCTGGAGTATACCGGCGAGGGTGTCGCTAACCTCACCGTGGACGACAGACTCTGCATCGCCAACATGAGCATCGAGGCCGGGGCGAAAAACGGCATCTTCCCCGTGGACGCCCAGACCATCGCCTATATGGAGGGCCGGGTGAACCGCCCCTACGAAATTTTTGAGGCCGACCCCGACGCGGAGTACAGCCGGGTGGTGGAGATAGACCTTTCGAAGCTGGAGCCCACCGTCTCCTTCCCCCACCTGCCGGAGAATACCAAGGTGATCACCCAGGTGGGCGACGTGGCCATCCACCAGGTAGTGATTGGCTCCTGTACCAACGGCAGGCTTTCGGACTTAGCCATCGCCGCCAAGATGTTTAAGGGCAAGAAGGTGGCCCCCGATGTGCGGGTCATCATCGTTCCCGCCACCCAGGATGTCTATCTGGAGAGCATGGAGCTCGGCTATCTCCGCACCTTCATTCAGTCCGGCTGCGTGGTGTCTACCCCCACCTGCGGGCCCTGTATGGGGGGACACATGGGGGTTCTGGCGGCAGGCGAGCGCTGCGTGGCCACCACCAACCGCAACTTTGTGGGCCGTATGGGCCACGTGGAATCGGAAATCTACCTGGCAAGCCCCGAGGTGGCCGCCGCCTCTGCCCTTGCCGGAAAATTAGCTGACCCCAGGGAGGTAACACTATGAACGCAAAAGGATTCGTCCACAAATACGGGGACAACGTGGATACAGATGTGATCATCCCCGCCCGTTACCTGAATATCGCCGACACCAAGGAACTCACCTCCCACTGCATGGAGGATATCGACAAGAACTTCATCAAGGTGGTGAAGCAGGGGGACATTATGGTGGGGGGCATGAACTTTGGCTGCGGCTCCTCCCGGGAGCACGCGCCCCTGGTCATCAAGGAGTCCGGCATCACCTGCGTCATCGCCGGAACCTTTGCCCGCATCTTCTACCGCAACGCCATCAACATCGGCCTGCCCATTTTAGAGTGCCCCGCCGCCAGTGCCGGGATAGAAGCCGGGGACGAGGTTGCGGTGGATTTTGACACGGGGATCATCGAAAACCTCACCAAGGGAGAGCGCTACGAGGCCATCCCCTTCCCCCAGTTTATCAAGGACCTCATCGCCGACGGCGGTCTCATGGCCTCCATCAAGAAGCGTCAGGAACAGGAGAATTTATGAATTATAACATCGCAGTAGTCAGAGGCGACGGCATAGGCCCCGAGGTGGTGACCCAGGCCCTACGGGTTTTAGACAAGGTGGGCGAAAAATTCGGCCACAGCTTTGCTTATCAAGAGGTTTTAGCCGGGGGCTGCGCCATCGACGCCACGGGGGGCTGTCTGCCCCAGGAGACCATCAACGTCTGCCGAGCCTCCGACGCCGTCCTTTTGGGCGCTGTTGGCGGCTGGCAGTGGGATACTCTCCCCGGCAATGAGCGCCCCGAACAGGCTCTTTTGGGTCTGCGGAAGGAATTGGGCCTCTTTGCCAACCTGCGCCCCGCCCTTCTTTTCGACGTGTTGGCCGACGCCTGCCCCCTAAAGCCCGAGATCGTGGCCGGGGGCCTGGACATCGTGGTGGTGCGGGAGCTCACCGGGGGCATCTACTTTGGGGAAAAGGGCTTTAAGGATACAGCCCTAGGCAAGGCCGCCTACGATGTGGAGCAGTACGCCGAGGAGGAAGTCCGCCGCATCGCCAAAGTCGCCTTCGACATGGCCATGAAGCGGGGGAAGCACGTCACCAGCGTGGATAAGGCCAACGTGTTGGAGTCCTCCCGTCTGTGGCGGCGGGTGGTGACAGAGGTTTCCGCCGACTATCCCCAGGTGACCTTAGACCACCTCTATGTGGACAACGCCGCCATGCAGCTGGTGCGCAGCCCCCGGCAGTTCGACGTCATCGTCACCAATAACATCTTTGGAGACATCCTCTCCGACGAGGCCAGTATGATCACCGGCTCCATCGGGATGCTGCCCTCCGCCAGTCTGGCCAAGGGCAACTTCGGCCTATACGAGCCTGTGCACGGCTCCGCACCGGATTTAGCCGGGAAGGATAAGGCAAACCCCATGGCCACCATCCTCTCCGCCGCCATGATGCTGCGCTACACCTTCGGCCTTTTGGAGGAGGCGGACGCCATTGAAAACGCGGTGAAGACGGTGCTGCAAAAGGGCTACCGCACCCCCGATCTCTATCAGTCCACTTCCGGGAACATGCTCCAGGAGGCCATGGGCCTCATCGCCTGCCCCACCCAGGGCCACACAGGCCGCCAGATTTTGGTGGGGACAGAAGAGGCCGGGCGGCTCATCGTAGAAGCAATTTAGCCAGCGACAACAAAAACCACCTGAAGCGAACCGGATATCCCGATTCACTTCAGGTGGTTTTTTTGAAGTCATTAGGTTTTGGGTTACCGGCGCGCACCGGACGGGGCTATTTCAGCCGCTCCACCCAAAGTCCGTGCTGGTTGCAGTGGTAGTAAAACTGGCCGCTTTTTTTCGGGAAGCGCACAGTTCCGCTCTGCTCGGGGTAAAGCTTGATGAGAAGCATTCTGTCATAGTCTACCAGGGCGGCAAAGGTGATGTAATGCTCCTTGGTCATGGGGTGGTCGGGGAAGGTGATGTAGTAATCGTCCTCCACCTGCTCCACGATGACGCTGTGTCCCTCCTGGGGCTTTTGGGCCGCCAGGGGGGTGATCTTCCGCCCGCAGCAGGAGATCTCGTCCCCTCCCGTGGCGGTGATGGTGTTCCCGCAGCTGGGGCACACAAAGAATTTCACTCGTTTCATATTTCCTCCGTCTGTATGGTTCTTGTTCAGATCGCCCAGGAGGATTTTCTCCACGTCCACGCCGAATACGCGGGAAAGGTCCCGGAGCATGGCGATATCGGGAAAGCCCAGGCCCCGCTCCCATTTGGAAATGGTCTTATCGCTGAGATGAAGCATCTCCGCCAGGGCTAGTTGGGTTAAGCCCTTTTCCTTCCGCAGGGTATAGAGCAGGGCGCCTGTTTTTTGGCTATCCATTCTTCTCGCCTCCATGGGTGATGATAAATGATTTTTGGGGGAAATACAATCTACGGTGCGTAGAGTTGCCGAGGGTTCAGCACGATTCCGGCGTTGGGATAAGCTGTTTCACCACCCCGCCCTTTGGGCACCCCTCCCCAGAGGGGAATTTAGGTGGTGGATCGCCGAAGCGTTCTCCGTTCCCTCGTCCAATTCCCCTCTGAGGAGGGGTGGCACGAAGTGACGGGGTGGTTCCTCCACGCAACATATGGCCGGAGCGTGACAGGAACGCGCCCAGGGATGAGAAAAGAATCCCCCAAAAACAGGCGTTTCTGGGGGACTCTGTGTCACGATTAGGGATTATAATGGGTAGCCAGATCCACCAGCCTCTTATACTTGGACTTGGCATGACGCTCGGCCTTTTCAAAGAGCTCCTTGGCCCTGTCGGGGAAGGTGAGGTTCAGGGAGGAATAGCGAATTTCGCCTTCTAAGAACTGAAGGTAGCTGATGGTGGGCTCGTGGGAGTCCAGCTGGAAGGGGTTCTTCCCGGCCTCGGCCCTTCTGGGGTCGTAGCGGAAGAGGTGCCAGTATCCGGCCTCCACGGCGGCGCTCATCTCCAGCATGGCGTTGTTCATGCCCATCTTAATGCCGTGGCTGATGCAGGGGGCATAGGCGATGATGAGGGACACACCGGGATAAGACTCGGCCTCTATGATGGCCTTCATGGTCTGGTTATAGTCCGCGCCCATGGCCACCTGGGCCACATACACGTCGCCATACTGCATGGCGATGGCAGCGAGGTCCTTCTTCTGAATGGCCTTGCCGGCGGCGGCAAACTGGGCCACGGCGCCAATCTGAGTTGCCTTGGAGGCCTGGCCGCCGGTGTTGGAATACACCTCGGTGTCCAGCACCAGAATGTTCACGTTCTGACCGGAGGCCAGGACATGGTCTACACCGCCGTAGCCAATGTCATAAGCCCAGCCGTCGCCGCCGAAGCACCAGACAGACTTGTAGCTAAACATATCCTGCATCCCCAAAAGGGCCCGCAGGTCGGCCTCATTGGCGGTCTTGGAGGAGAGGGCCGCAGCCAGAGCCCCCGCCATACTGTCGCTGGCGGGGCGGGACTCTTCCCTGTCGCCCCGGAGCTTGAGCCAGTTCTTAATGGCGGCGGTGACCTCGTTGGGGGTTTCGCCGTTGCCGGCAATCTCCTTGGCAAGGCTCACCGCCTGGCCCTGACGGGAGGCCACAGCCAGGCTCATGCCGTAGCCGAACTCCGCGCCGTCTTCGAAGAGGGAGTTTTCCCAAGCGGGGCCGTGGCCCTGGCGGTTCACGGTGTAGGGGGTGGAGGGCGCGCTGCCGCCCCAGATGGAGGTGCAGCCCGTGGCGTTGGCGATATACATGTTCTCGCCGTAGAGCTGGGTCACCAGCTTCACGTAGGGGGTTTCGCCGCAGCCGGCGCAGGCCCCGGAGAACTCGAAGAGAGGCTGGACAAACTGGCTGCCCTTTACGGTGTCACGGGCGTAGGGGGTCTTCTTTCTGGTGACGTGCTTCACGCTGTAGTCAAAGACCTCCTGCTGCTCCATCTGGCTGGCCAGGGGCTGCATCACCAGAGCTCTGCCCTTGGCGGGGCAAGCGGCCACACAGCAGCCGCAGCCGGTGCAGTCCATGGGAGAAACGGTGACGGTAAAGGCGTAAATCTCGCAGCCCTTGCCCTTCATGTCTCTGGCCTTGGTGGCACGGGGTGCGCCGCCCACCTCCATGGCGTCCATCACCATGGGACGGATGACGGAGTGGGGGCAAACATAGGCGCAGAGGTTACACTGGACGCAGTGCTCCGGCACCCAGGAGGGCACGTAGGCGGAGATGCCGCGCTTTTCAAAGGCGGCGGTACCCTGTGGCAGGGTGCCGTCTACCGAGGGCATAAACTTGGAAACGGGGATGGCATCGCCCCGCATGGCGTTGGCGGGAATCATGACATCCTTCACATACTGGGCCAGGTCGGCTCTGTCGGTGTCCACCACGATCTCGCCGCTGGTATCAACGGCGTCGGCCCAGCCGGAGGGGATGGGCATTTCCTGCACGCCCTCGATGCCGGCGTCCACGGCGGCCCAGTTGTTCATCACCACGTCGCCGCCCTTGTGGCCGTAGCTCTTCACGATGGCTTCCTTCATCTTGTCTATGGCCATGTCCAAGGGAATCACGTTGGCCAGCTTGAAGAAGGCTGCCTGCAAGATCACGTTGGAGCGGTTGCCCAAGCCCAATTCTCTGGCCTTGCTGGTGGCATCGCAGGTGTAAAAGCGGATGTTGTTTTTCGCCAGGTAGCGCTTGGCGGCGGCGGGAAGAACCCGGTCTAACTCATCCACGCTCCAGGCGCAGTTGAGGAGGAAGGCGCCCCCGGGCTTCACGTCCTGGACGATGTCATACTTTTCCATGTAGGCGGGCAGATGGCAGGCCACAAACTCCGCCTTGGTGATATAGTAGGACGACTTAATGTCCTCCTTGCCAAAGCGCAGGTGGCTGATGGTGACGCCGCCGGACTTTTTGGAGTCGTATTGGAAGTAGGCCTGGACCTTTAAGTCCGTATTGTCGCCGATGATCTTGATGGAGTTTTTGTTGGCCCCTACGGTACCGTCGCTCCCCAGACCCCAGAACTTGCAAGAGATGGTGCCGGGGTCTGTGACATTCACTTCCTCCAGAATAGGCAGGGAGCGGCCCGTGACATCGTCCACGATGTTGATGGTGAAGGATTTCACGGGGGCCTCGGCCTGGGCGTTGCGGAAGGCCGCGATGAGGCCGCCGGGGGTGGTATCCTTGGAGCCTAAGCCGTAACGGCCGCCCACCACCCGGCAGGTGGCCAGAGGGGTACCCGCCAGGGAGGTCACCACGTCCTGGAACAGGGGCTCACCGATAGAGGCCGGGTCCTTACAGCGGTCTAAGACCACCACGTTTTTGGCGGTGGCGGGGATGGCGGCTACGAAACGGTCGGTGGCGAAGGGGCGGTAGAGGCGCACCTTTACAAGGCCCGTCTTTTCCCCCTTGGCGTTGAGGTAGTCCACCACTTCTTCCGCCGCGTCGCAAACGGAGCCCATACAGACCATGACAGTCTCAGCGTCAGGTGCACCGTAGTAGTTAAAGAGCTTGTAGTCCGTGCCGATCTTGGCGTTCACCTTGTCCATATACTCTTCCACCACAGAGGGGAAGGCCTCGTAGAAGCCGTTGCAGGCCTCCCGGGTCTGGAAGAAGATGTCCGGGTTCTGGGCAGAGCCACGGAGGACGGGGTGGTCGGGGTTTAGGGCCCGGGCGCGGAATTCGGCAAGGGCGTCCCAATCTAGGAGCTCCGCGAGCTCCTTATAATCCCAGGTTTCCACCTTGCGCACTTCGTGAGAGGTGCGGAACCCGTCGAAGAAGTGGAGGACAGGCACACGCCCGCCCAGGGAGGCTAAGTGGGCCACGGCCCCTAAGTCCATCACCTCCTGGGGGTTGCCGCTGGCTAAGAGGGCGTAACCCGTGGAGCGGCAGGACATCACGTCGGAGTGGTCGCCGAAGATGGAAAGGGCGTGGGTGGCCAGGGCACGGGCGGAGACGTGCATGACGCTGGGCTGCAAGCTTCCTGCAATTTTGTACATATTGGGTATCATCAGCAGAAGGCCCTGGGAGGCGGTGAAGGTGGTGGTCATGGCCCCTGCGGTGAGGGACCCGTGCACAGCGCCGGCAGCGCCGCCCTCAGACTGCATCACCTTCACGATGGCGGGCTGGCCGAAGATGTTTTTCCGGCCCTCTGCAGCCCACTTATCTGCCAGCTCTGCCATGACGGACGAAGGCGTGATGGGATAAATGGCTGCAACCTCGGTAAAAGCGTAGGACACGTGGGCGGCGGCGGTGTTGCCGTCCATGGTTTGTAATTTCCTTGCCATAAATGTATTCCTCCTAATACGAAAAGGATCTGGTGGGGGAATGGATAATCACGGGTAAACCGGCCTTATGATATAGTTTCTTAACACTATCCTACCATTATCTTTCCCCCTTGTAAATGAAGGATGTATCCAAACTTCTTGCGTAAACCCTACCATTAAAACAGGGATAATGCCGAAAGAGAAAATTTCCCCGGCCCTTTTTTCCTCCTCTTTGTGCACTTAGACAGGGGTTTTTACAAGCTTTTACCCCAAAGCCCTTTCTTTTTCTCCCGGATGTTTCATAAAACCCTCATAGCTTGTGAAAAGCAAACAAATGGCAAAAGATGCCCTCTTGTGGAAACTGTAAATTTCTCAGGTAAAAAAACTTGTGTCTTCCCCCATTTTATGGCATGATGGGGGGAGAAATCCCTCCCCGCACTCCATGGTTTTCCATTAATCGGAATTTTTTGGAGCCACCGGGCTTTAGAAAGAGAGAGGAAAAAAGCCTATGCTTTACAAGGTGAGGTCTCTTGGCCTTCAAGGCATCTATGGATACGAGGTCACGGCGGAGTGCGATCTCCACGGCGGCCTGCCCGCCTTCGACGTGGTGGGCCTGCCCGACGCCGCCGTGAAGGAGGCCAGAGAGCGGGTGCGTTCCGCGGTGAAAAACAGCGGCTTTGCCTTTCCCGTGAGCCGCATCACCGTGAATCTGGCCCCCGCCAACCTGCGCAAATCCGGCACGGTGTACGACCTACCCATCCTTCTGGGCATCCTGGCGGCAAGCGGGCAGCTGTCCTTCGAGGCCCCGGAAGCCGCCTTTGTGGGGGAGCTCTCCCTTTCGGGGACCCTGCGGCCTGTCATCGGGATGCTGCCCATGGCCTTAGCAGCACGAAAGGCCGGGATCAAAACCCTCTACGTTCCGGCGGACAGCGCCCCGGAGGCCACCCTGGCAGAGGGCCTTGCCATCTACCCGGTGGAAACCGTCAGCCAATTGGCGGCCCACCTATCGGGTCAGGCTCCCATCCCCCCCGCCCCAGCCTGGAAAGGGAGCCCCGCCCTTCTCTCCCACCCGGATTTTTCCGAGGTAAAGGGCCAGGGCCAGGTGAAAAGAGTACTGGAAATCGCCGCCGCAGGGGGGCATAACCTCTGCATGGTGGGCCCCCCGGGCTCAGGCAAGAGTATGCTGGCCAGGCGGCTTCCTTCCATTCTGCCGCCTCTTTCCCAGATGGAAGCCCTGGAAGCCACGGAGATCCACTCCGTCATGGGCCTTACCTCTAAGGAACAGCCCCTCTTAGACCAGCGGCCCTTCCGCAATCCCCACCACACCATCTCCGCCACGGGGATGGCCGGGGGCGGCAACCCCATCCCGCGGCCCGGGGAGATCTCCCTCTCCCACCACGGGGTGCTGTTTTTAGACGAGCTGCCGGAGTTTCACAAGGACGTGTTAGAAGTCCTGCGGCAGCCTATGGAGGAGGGGCGCATCCAGGTGGTGCGGGCGGCGGCGGCAGAGAGTTTCCCCAGCCGCTTTATGTTAGTCTGCGCCCTGAACCCCTGCAAATGCGGCTGGCACGGGCATGCCTCGGGCCGCTGCCGCTGTACGGCGGGGGATGTTCAAAAGTACTTGGGTAAGCTCTCGGGGCCCCTACTCGACCGCATCGACCTTTTTACCGAGGTGCCACCCCTAGATTTCGACGAGCTCTCCCACAAGGCCGAGGGGGAGCCTTCCGCCGAAATTCGCGCCCGGGTCACCGCCGCCAGAGAGCTGCAAATCAAGCGCTTTTCCCAGGGCGGCCCCCACTGCAACGCCGGAATGGGCCAGGGGGAAATCCAGGCCCACTGCCAGCTAGATGACAGCGGCAAGGCGATCTTACAAGGGGCCTACGACCGCATGGGCCTCACCGCCCGGGGCTACGATCGTATTTTAAGAGTGGCCCGGACCATTGCAGACTTGGAGGAATCCGAGGCTATCCACCCCCATCACGTGGCGGAGGCGGTGCAGTACCGCGCACCGGAATATTTGCGGAGGTAACAGCTAAAATAAATTGTTCCTGAATTCTAGGAGGTTAAATATCATGTCCATTGCAGAGAATACTACGGCCCAGGAGATTATCCTATTAAAAATGGGGGAGCTGGTCTTAAAGGGCCTGAACCGCCGAGGCTTCGAGGATAAGCTCATGGGAAACGCCAAGCGGCGTCTGCGCCCCTATGGCGATTTTCGCGTCTACTCCCGCCAGTCCACCACCTATGTGGAGCCCCAAAACGCCGATTGCGACCTGGACGGCGCGTACCAGGCTATGACAAAACTCTTCGGCGTGGCGGGCCTCTCCCGGGCCAAGGCCTGCGCCAAGGATCCCCAGGCCATTTTAGAAACCGCCAAGAGCTACCTGAAGGATACCCTTCTGGGGGCAAAATCCTTCAAGGTGGAGTCCAAACGGGCGGACAAAAGCTTTCCCATGACCTCCATTCAGCTCTCTCAATTCGTAGGGGGTGAGCTCCATGAGGCCTATCCCCACCTCATCGTGGACGTGAAGAACCCTCAGCTCACCGTTCACGTGGAGATCCGGGACTTAGCCGCCTACGTTCACGCCGACCCCACACCTGGAGCAGGCGGACTGCCCGTGGGCATGGGGGGCAAGGCCATCTGCTTGCTCTCCGGGGGGATAGATAGCCCCGTGGCCGCCTGGATGATGGCAAAGCGCGGCGTCACCCTGGATATGATACACTTCTTCAGCTATCCCTATACCTCCCCCGAGGCCAAGGAAAAGGTGCTGGATTTGGGCCGCTGCTTAGTCCCCTGGTGCGGGAAGATGAACGTCCATGTCGTCCCCTTCACCGCCATTCAGGAAAAGCTCATGCGGGAGTGCCCCGAGGAGCTCTTCACCGTTTTGATGCGCCGGTTCATGATGCGCATCGCCGAAGCAGTGGCTAAGCGCTGGAACTGCGGCGGCATCATCACAGGGGAGTCTTTGGGCCAGGTGGCCAGCCAGACCATGGAGGCCATGGGGGTCACCGGGGCGGTCTGTTCCCTTCCTGTGTTCCGCCCCGTGGTGGGCATGGACAAGGAGGAGATCGTGAAGATCGCCCGGCGCATCGGGACCTTTGAAACCTCCATCCTCCCCTTTGAGGATTGCTGCACCGTATTCACCCCCCGCCATCCCCGGACCAAGCCCACCCTGGAGGAGGTAACGGCGGCGGAGGAGGCCCTGGACATCGAAGCCATGGTGCAAGATGCCCTCCAAAATATTGAAAAGGTGGTCTTAGAACCATGAGCCACACTGCCGAACTCATCGCCGTAGGAACAGAACTGCTCCTGGGCAACATCGCCAACACCAACGCACAGTTTTTATCCCGGGAGCTCTCCACCCTGGGCATCAACGTCTTCTACCACACCGTGGTGGGGGACAATCCCCAGCGGCTTCTAAAGGCCGTGGAGATCGCCCGGACCCGTGCCGACATTATCATCACCACCGGGGGATTGGGCCCTACCTATGACGACCTCACCAAAAACACCCTGGCCGAGGCCTTTGGAAAAAAGCTTTTCTACCACGAGCCCTCCGCCCAGCGTCTGGAGGCCCACGCCAAGCGCTGGGGCAGGCCCCTCACAGAGAACAACTACCAGCAGGCCTGGCTCCCCGAGGGCTGCGACGCCCTGGACAACGACTGGGGCACGGCCCCCGGCGTGGCCTTTACCGCCGACGGGTGCCTGGTTATCATGCTCCCCGGCCCCCCCTCCGAGTGCTTAAACCTCTTCAAATACCGGGCGGTTCCCTACCTGCAAAAGCTCTCCGACGGGATGATCGTCTCCCGGACCCTGCGGGTCTACGGCATAGGCGAATCCGCTGCCGAGGCTCTCTTGAGCGACCAGATGAACGCCCTCCAGAACCCTACCCTGGCCCCCTACGCCAAGGCCGGGGAGCTGGAGCTGCGGATCACCGCCAAGGCCAATTCCCAGGAAGAGGCCCAAACCCTCATGGACCCGGTGGAGGCAGAAGTCCGGGGCGTTTTGGGAGATAAGATTTACGGGGTGGACGTCGATTCCCTGGAGGCCGTCTGCCTAGACCTGCTGACGGAAAAGGGCTTGACATTGGCAACGGCAGAGTCCTGCTCCGGGGGCCTCATCGCCAAGCGCATCACCGACCTGCCCGGGGCCTCTAAGGTCTTAAAGGGCGGCGTGGTGTCCTATACCAACGAGGTGAAGGAGTCCCTTTTGGGGGTGCCCGCGGCTCTCATAAAGGAGCACACCCCCGTCTCTGCCCAGGTGGCCAAGGCTATGGCTGTGGGCGGGCGCAAAGCCCTCTGCGCCGACCTTTGCATCGCCACCACCGGGGTGGCAGGCCCCGGCCCCGATGAGTACGGCAACCCTGTGGGGATGATTTACGTGTCTCTGGCGGCTCCCCAGGGGGTGGCAGTGAAGGAGCTGCGCTCGGGTCTGCCCACCCGGGAGCAGGTGCGCCTGGCCGCCGCCCAGTTTGGCTTGGATATGCTGCGGCGGTATCTCACCGGCATCCTAAAATTTGAGGAAGACTAACTAATGCCTACTGAACAACCAAAAACATCAAGAATACCAAGCCATCCAGCCAGATTTATGCTATAATAAGTGCAAGAAAAAGCGCAAAAAAGGTGGAAAAAGCTTGCACTTGGAGTGATGAACATGTACCGCTACAGCAATGGACAAATCAGCCTGGCAGATTTCAAACAGCCTGTGGGCATGAACCTAAAGGAAACCAACCGCTGGGTGAAAAAAGC
>JAVBLH010000005.1:0-181889 GCA_031553635.1 Evtepia sp.
TTTCAGTTTGAAATGGCCACAGCAAAACACGGCTGTCAAGGGCCTTTGGTTCATTTCACCCTTGATAGCCGTGTTATGATTTACGGATGTATACTGAAAGGAGGGCGGCACCATGCGTTGCCTAAAAGCGGGGCACAGCCGGGTTGATTTGTCCACATTGTTTTCCACATTCGATGCTGCCTGATGGGTTTTCTATGCTTGCATATCCATATCGTATTGGCTCACATACAGTGTATGTCAGGGGAGCGGTTTTGTTTATGGTTTTATTTCCTCTATGAGGGCCACGGCGTGGGCGGCGATGCCCTCCTCCTTGCCGGTAAAGCCCAGGCCCTCCTCGGTGGTGGCCTTCACATTGACGCAGGTCACGGGAATCCCCATGATCTTGGCCAGATTCTGCCGTATTTCGGGAACAAAGGGCAGGATTTTGGGCACCTGGGCCACCACAGTGGCGTCGATATTGCAAACGCCATAGCCCTCCCCGCGCAAAAGCTCCATCACCTTGCCCAAAAGCAGGAGGCTGGATATCCCCTTAAAGGCCGGGTCCTTGTCGGGAAAGTGCCGCCCGATATCCCCCAGGGCCGCCGCGCCAAGAAGGGCGTCCATCACGGCGTGGGTTAGCACGTCTGCGTCGGAATGGCCCAAAAGGCCGTAATAATGGGGGATCTCTGCGCCGCCCAGCACCAGCTTGGAGCCGGGGATCAGGCGGTGTACGTCATATCCATGTCCGATTCTCAAGGCCAAGCCCTCCTACCCAGGATCGCCTCCCCCAACACCAGGTCGCTGGGAGTGGTGAGTTTGATGTTTTCCTCGCTGCCTGCCGTCACCGCCACGGGGAAGCCCAGGCGCTCCACCGCCCCGCAGTCGTCCGTCAGCACTGCCCCGTCGGCGACTGCTTTAGAAAGCGCCGCCTTGATGAGGGACAATTCGAAGACCTGGGGCGTTTGGATGGCCACCAGGGCCGAGCGGTCTAAAGTCTCCCGCACGGCTCCACCGGCGGTGATCTTAATGGTATCCTTCACGGGAATGCCGGGGGCCGCCGCCCCAGTGATGGCCGCTCTGGCGATGGCCTCCATCACCACTTCACGGGGAACAAAGGGCCGGGCCCCGTCGTGGATGGCCACTAGGGAAACTTCGCGGCTCAGCTCCCCCAGGCCGATCTGGACGGATTCCGTTCGCGTCCCACCGCCGGGGATGATGGTCTTTACCTTGGTTAGGCCGTATTCCTTGCAAAGGGCGCCCACCTCCATGATGATATCCCGCCGGGTCACCACCACGATTTCCGTTACCAGGGCCGCCTCCTGAAAGGGCCGCAGGCTGTGGACAATAACCGGAATGCCCCCCAGGGGATAGAGGATCTTATCCTGCCCCTCCATGCGGGCCGCACTCCCCGCCGCCACCAGGATCGCCCCGCAGCAAAGGGTTTCCGGCTCCTTTTGAGGGAATATTTTTCGCAAAATTTTTAGCATTATGTACCTCCGCCCACGGTTGCGCCATAGAAAAAGGAGCCCTTTGGCTCCTTTTCAGCTTGTTAAAAAAGCCGCGGTCACCATTCCAACTTTGGAAAAGGTTCCCATTCAGCCTATGCGTATACTGCGGTGTTTATGCGTTTTTCCGCCTCTTCATAGCTGATGCTCTGGGCCAAAACCAGCTCGGAAAGAAAGATCTGTTTGGCGGAATGGAGCATTTTACGCTCCCCGGTGGAAAGGCCCCGCAAGCCGTCGCGTATCATGAGCCCCTTTACCACCATGGCCACCTCCCGCAGGTTGCCGCTCTTCAGGTGCAGCATGTTTTCCCGGTAGCGGCGGTTCCAGTTGGGGGTCATGTCTACGATGAGCAGGGGCAGCTCCGCCACCACTCGGTCGGCCTCGTCTGCGTTCACCACGGAGCGCACGCCGATTTCGGCGCTGTTTTCCGTGGGGATCATCACCACCATGCCCCCCACCGGGAGACGCAGCATGTAATAGTCCCGCGCAACACCGCCGATTTTTTGGCTGACGATTTCATCCACCACGCCAGCCCCGTGCATAGGGTGAACGATCTTGTCTCCCACTTGGAACAATGTTACCACCTCCGCCACTTCCCGGCTTTCTCTCTTGCTTTAAACAAATATAGTAATATTCTATCTCATTTTGTATTTTTTTGCAAGAAAAACAAAAAGCTTCCGCCTGCACTTTGCGATTTTCGTTAATATTAACCAAAGTAATTGGGCCGTTTGTTTCCTTTTGCCCCATGGGCAGCGCAAAAAACAAACGGCACTGTTTCCAGCGCCGCTTGTTTCAAACTCGTTGCTTAGGCCTCTCTCATGCGTGCGAAGCACTCGCTGCAGTAGACAGGACGGTCAGACTTAGGCTCGAAGGGAACCTTTGCCTCGCCACCGCAAGATGCGCAGACAGCTGCGAAATACTCGCGGGGGCCACGGGCTGCGTTCTTGCGGGCGTCGCGGCAGTTCTTACAACGCTGGGGCTCGTTCTGGAAGCCTCTCTCAGCGTAGAACTCCTGCTCACCTGCGGTAAACACGAACTCCTGGCCACACTCTTTACATACTAAACTCTTATCCTCGTACATGCTATTTTTCCCTCTCTTTGACTTGATAACCCAGGAACGGTATGCGCTCTAGGCTCAGATAGAATATGCGTTCAGCTTTCGCTGTAATCGCTGGATTGAATCTGCCGCGCCACTTTGCGCCTGAAACGCTGGACGGCATTGTCCACGGATTTCGCGGACCGATTGACCTCTTTGGCAATCTCAGAGTAGGACAGTCCACTCAGATAGTAATGGAGGATGCGTTGCTCAAGCTCTGTGAGCTGATCGCGAATCATCGCTTCCAGCCGCTCCAGCCTTTCCTCGTCTATAATCATATCTTCGGGATTATCCTGCCGGCCAAGGACTGCGCCAAGAGTAGCGTGTTCCGGGTTTCCGACAAAGAGTGATAGCTCCAAAGAAACGTAGGTATTCAGCGGTGTGTGCTTGCTGCCTGCCGCCATGCGCACGGCGGAGATCATACGGTGGCGGATGCAGCGCTCCGCATAGGTGCGAAAGGCGGCGGCTCTCTCCGGTGAGAACTCGCGTATGGCCGCTAAAAGACCCAGCATTCCCTCCTGAATTAAGTCCTCACTGTCGCCCCCTGCCAAAAAATAGGGCCGGGCACAGATGCGGACAAGACGGGAATGCCGCAGAACCAAAACCTCTTCCGCGGTTCTGTCACCTTCTGCAACTAGGGCGCAGAGTTCTTCGTCCGTCAGGTCGCCCCGGGCCTTTGACGGCTCATAAATGAACGTAATCATACTTATAATCGCATTATAGTTTAAACCCTTATCGAAGTCAAGGGAATTATGTTAGGTTAGGAGATAGTGTCAAAAGAGCATATTCCAAATTGTAACAATTGACCATATTTTTTCCCATTTTTCACTTATCCCCCTGTTTATTAAGGACTTTCTTCCTTATTCCACCCGAATCTGCTCCTGGCCAAAGAAGGGAATTCCCAGGTGCTCATAGGCCAGACGGGTGGCGCAGCGCCCCCTTGGGGTCCGTTGGAGAAAGCCCATCTGCATCAAAAAAGGCTCACAAACATCCTCAATGGTCACCGATTCCTCCCCCACCGTGGCGGCCAGGGTTTCCAGTCCCACTGGGCCGCCGCCGTAGTATTGGATGATGCTGCCCAGCATACGCCTGTCCACAGAATCCAGGCCCAGCTGGTCTACCTCCAGGGCCTCCAGGGCCTTGTCCGCCACGT
This sequence comes from Evtepia sp., assembly GCA_031553635.1. Taxonomy (GTDB): domain Bacteria; phylum Bacillota; class Clostridia; order Oscillospirales; family Oscillospiraceae; genus Evtepia. The sequence goes on from JAVBLH010000005.1 coordinate 3,734, forward strand.
TTTGGGTGATGACACCCCCGGCCCGCACCTGGGCAAAATCCCGCACTCTGCGTAGGAGACGGTTGGCGATACGGGGGGTTCCCCTGGCCCGGCGGGCGATCTCCCAGGCCCCGTCGGGCTCCACAGGCACATCTAAAATCCCGGCACTGCGGGTGATAATACGCTGCAATTCCTCCGGGGTGTAAAGCTCCAGCCGCAGCACTACGCCGAAGCGGTCGCGCAGGGGGGCCGAGAGCTGGCCCGCCCGGGTGGTGGCCCCGATGAGGGTAAAGCGGGGCAAGTCTAGGCGGATGGAGTTGGCTGCGGGGCCTTTGCCTATGATGATGTCTATGGCGTAATCCTCCATGGCAGGGTATAAAATCTCCTCCACCGCCCGGTTTAAGCGGTGAATTTCGTCCACGAAGAGGATGTCGTTCTCGTTTAGGTTGGTGAGGAGAGCCGCCAGATCACCCGGTTTTTCGATGGCGGGGCCTGAGGTGATGCGAATCTTTACCCCCATCTCGTTGGCGATGATCCCCGAGAGGGTGGTTTTGCCCAGTCCCGGTGGGCCGTGGAGGAGAACGTGGTCCAGGGGCTCCTTGCGCATCCGGGCGGCGTCGATGAATACGGAGAGGTTCTCCTTGGCCTTTTCCTGGCCTACGTATTCCGCCAGCAGCCGGGGGCGCAGGGAGACCTCTCCCCCGTCCTCCTGCAGGAGGGAGGTGGTCATGAGTGGCTCGTGGGGGCTGTAGCTGTCCTCGGAAAAATCGATGCTCATGGGGCACCTCCCTTACTTGATCATTTTCTTTAGGGCTTGACGGATGATCTCCTCCAAGCTCAGCTCCTCCAGGGGGATTCCCCGCAGGGCGTGGGCGATCTCTTCTGTTCCGTAGCCCAGCACAGCCAGGGCTGCGGCGGATTCGTTGGCCTTGTTTTGGGGAATCACCGTCACGGTGCCGCCGCCAAAGGATTCGCCCCCTTGGAGCTGGCCCTTACTGAGCTTGTCCTTCAGCTCCAGGATGATGCGCTGGGCAATCTTCTTGCCTATGCCCTGGGCCACCATCAGGGCCTTTTCGTCCCCGGTGATGATGGAGAGGGCCAAGCGCTCGGGGGTGGTGGCCGAGAGGATGGACAGAGCCGCCTTTGGCCCCACGCCGGAGATGGCGATGAGCATTTGGAAGCAGCTTCTCTCCTCCTCCGTGGCAAAGCCGTAGAGCTCCATGAGCTCCTCCCGGATGTAGAGGTGGGTATAAAGCTTCCCCTCTTCCCCCACGGTGAGATGGGAGATGCTGTAGGCCGTGGTTTTCACCCCGTAGCCCACGCCGCCGCAGTCTAACACGGCCAAAAAGGGTTTTAACTGGGCGATCCGCCCCTTGAGATATTCAAACATAGTGGCCTCCTATTTACTTCCTCGGGGCAGTCTTGATGTGGCGGAGCGGGCGTGGCAGAGGGCGATGGCCACTGCGTCTGCCGCGTCGTCCGGCTTGGGGATGGCGGGGAGATTCAGGAGTCTGCGTGTCATCTCCATCACCTGCTGCTTTTCCGCCCGGCCGTAGCCTGTCACCGCCTGCTTCACCTGTAAGGGGGTGTATTCAAAAACAGGCACCCCCAGCTTCTCCGCCGTCATGAGGATGACCCCCCTTGCCTGGGCGACCCCTATGGCTGTGGTGACGTTGGTGTTGAAAAACAGCTCCTCCACTGCCATGGCATCGGGGCGAAATTGGCCCAAAAGGGCCTCTAAATCCTGAGCGATGAGGAAGAGGCGATGGGCCATGGGCGCCCCCGCCGGGGTGGTAATGACCCCACAGCGGCGCAGGATATTTGTGCCCTTATCCGCCTCCACCAGGCCAAAGCCCACGATGGCATAGCCGGGATCAATCCCCAAAATGGTCATAGCTCTCCCCTTCTGCGTCTTGCAAACTTTTCTCTGAAACATTGTATCACGGCCCGCAGGCTCTGACAAGGAGAAATAGCACAAGCGTTTCAAAAAAAGACGCCGGGCGCTTTTCATCACGTCCCGGCGTCTGTATGAAGCCTTCATATTTATTGGGTCAGCTTTGCTGCTAAGGTTTCCAGCTCTTCCGTAAGCTTTACAGGCAGCCTCTGGCCGAACTCATGGTAGAAGCTGCGGATATGCTCTACCTCCTGGCTCCAGAGGCCCCGGTCTACGGAGAGGATTTGGGCTAGGGCTTCGGGGGTAAAGTCCACCCCCGTCAGGTCGATGTCCTGGGGATAGGGCAGGTAGCCGATCGCCGTCTCTCGGGCCTCTACTTCGCCAAAGGCCCGCTTTAAGATCCACAGCAGCACCCGCAGGTTATCGCCGAAGCCGGGCCAGATGAAGTCTCCGTTCTCATCGGTGCGGAACCAGTTCACGTTGAAGATTTTAGGCGGATTGGCCGCCTTTTCTCCCATGTTCAGCCAGTGCTGCCAGTAGTCGCCCATGTGGTAACCGCAGAAGGGCAGCATGGCCATGGGGTCGCGCCGGACCACGCCCACAGCCCCTGTGGCGGCCGCCGTGGTCTCCGAGGCCATGATGGAGCCCACGAAAACGCCGTGCTGCCAATCCCGAGACTGGTAGACCAGCGGCGCCGTTTTGGCTCTGCGGCCGCCGAAGATAATGGCGGACAGAGGCACGCCCTGGGGATTCTCAAACTCGGGGGAGATGCAGGGGCAGTTTTTTGCCGGTGCGGTAAAGCGGGAGTTGGGATGGGCGGCGGGGCCCATGGAGGGGTCCCAGGGTCTACCCTGCCAGTCAATGAGGTTGGGGGGCGGGGTTTTGGTAAGCTTTTCCCACCAGACGGTTTGATCGTCGGCGTTGAGCGCCACGTTGGTAAAGATGGTGTTCCGGGTGGTGGAGGCCAGGGCGTTAAAGTTAGAGTCTTCGTTGGTGCCGGGGGCCACGCCGAAGAAGCCGGACTCGGGGTTCATGGCCCAGAGCCGCCCGTCCTCCCCTACCTGAATCCAGGCGATGTCATCCCCCACGCACCAGGCCTTCCAGCCGTCCTTTTCGTAGCCCTCGGGGGGAATCAGCATGGCCAGGTTGGTCTTGCCGCAGGCCGAGGGGAAGGCACCGGAAACGTAGCGCACCTCCCCCTGGGGGTTCTGAATGCCTAAGATCATCATATGCTCTGCCATCCAGCCCTCTTTGTGGCCTAAGTGGGAGGCGATGCGCAAGGCAAAGCACTTTTTACCCTGGAGCACGTTGCCGCCGTAGCCGGAGTTGATGGACATGATGGTGTTATCCTCGGGGAATTGGACGATGTAACGCTCGTTGGGGTCTAAGGTTGCCTTGGCGTGGAGGCCGCGAATGAAATCGGGCGAGTCACCCAAGGCTTCAAAAACTTCTTTTCCCACCCGGGTCATGATGGCCATGTTCAGCACCACGTAAATGGAGTCGGTAAGCTCTATGCCGTATTTGGCAAAGGGCGAACCCACCACCCCCATGGAGTAGGGAATCACATACATGGTCAGGCCCTGCATAGAGCCCTCATAAAGGGCGTTTAGCTTGGCATACATTTGTGCAGGGTCCATCCAATGGTTGGTGGGGCCGGCGTCTTCCTGGTTTTTGCAGCAGATAAAGGTGCGGTTTTCCACCCGGGCCACATCGCTGGGGTCGCTGCGGTGGAGATAGCAGCCGGGCATTTTTTCCTGGTTCAGCGCAATGAGTTCGCCGGTGGCGCAGGCCTCTTCCCGCAGGGCGGCAAGCTGCGCCTCGCTCCCGTCGATCCAAACCACTTGGGCAGGTTTCGTCAGGGCGGTTTTTTCCTCTATCCAATCCAGCACGGTCCGATTAGTCGTTAGGGCCATGTTGATTCCTCCTTCGCCTGCTCGTTTATATGATGATACCGCAACGCTTTTCGCGCCGGTATACGATGTCCCTTGCCGCAGCTTTGCGGCTGGGCTTACATGCACTGGTATACTATATATTATAGTTTATCCCCTCATGGAAGGCAAGATATAGTTGCATATTAGGGTTGGTTTTTCAGCTTTTTGGCTAGTATGGCAAACTGAGGGATGCCCAGCTGCTCTCCTCGTATGCTTTTTGACAGACCGCAGCTCTCCAGGATCTCCCCTAACTCCTCCTTGGTGTACTGCCCGCCAAAGGCGGCCAGGAGTCCGTTCTGGAGGGTCTTGCGCCTTTGGGCGAAGGAGGCCTTGATCACCCGGAAGAAAAGATCCGGGTCTTCCACCTCCGCCGGGGGCTCCCGCAGCTCCATACGAATCACCGAGGACCAGACCTTGGGGGCCGGGTGAAAGCAGTCAGGGGGTACGTCGTAGAGCACCTTACAGTCTGCGTGATACTGGCAGTAGAGGGAAAAGGCGCCGTAATCCGAGGTGCCCGGTTTTGCCGCGATGCGCAGGGCTACCTCCTTTTGTATCATCACCGTGATGGCGGTAAAAAGACGGGACTCCACCAGAGCGGTGATTACCGGGGTGGTGATATTATAGGGCAGGTTGGCGCAGACCACCAAGGGTTTGCCCGGCATCTCCCTTTGGCACAGCTCCTTCAGATCCAGCTTGAGGATGTCTCCCGAAACCACCTTTACATTCCCGCAGTCTTCCAGGGTTTCCTCCAGAATAGGCAGAAGGCTGCGGTCTAATTCCACCGCCACCACCTTTTCCCCCAGGGCCGAGAGCTCCTTGGTGAGGGGGCCTATCCCCGGGCCGATCTCCAGAACCCCTATGCCGGGACCTGCCCCGGAGGCATGGGCCGTTTCCCGGGGGACCCAGGACTCGATGAGGAAGTTTTGCCCCATGCTTTTGGAAAACTGAAAGCCGTGTTTGGAAAGGAGCTTTTTGATCTCCTCCAGGTTACATAGATCCATGTTCATCACATCCTTTATGGGCAGGGCGCGCCTCTTAGCAGAAACGCCGCACCCCAAAAAAGTACGGCATCTTCGCTCCTTTCATGTTATCACAGCCGGCCCTCTGATACAAGGGAATTTTGCAACCTTCCTTGCATTTTTACCGAAAGTGAGGCAGCTTTCACCCGCCGCCATAGAATGGGGAAAAGGAGGTCTTTTCATGCCTACAATTTATCTGTCCCCGTCCACCCAGCCCTATAACCTCTATGTCACCGGAGGGAATGAGCAGGAGTGGATGAATCTTCTGGCCGACCATATGGAGCCTTACTTAAACGCCGCTGGTATACAGTATGTCCGCAAGACCCTGAACATGACCGCGGGAGACGCCATCCGTCAATCTAACGCGGGTAATTACGACCTGCACCTGGGTCTCCACTCCAACGCCGCGCCGCCGCAGCTTTCGGGCCAGCTGCGGGGAATTTTGGTCTTCTACTACCCCGGCAGCGCCCAGGGACTGGAGGCCGCCACCATCATCGCCGACGGGCTAAAGGCCATCTACCCCCTGCCCGAGCTGGTGCGCACCGAGCCCACCACCTCCATAGGCGAGGTGGCAAACGTCCGGGCACCTGCCGCCTTTTTGGAGATCGGCTACCACGACAACGTGGAGGACGCCCTTTGGGTGCAGGAGAATTTAGACCCCATCGCCCGCAATGTGGTCAACTCCCTCTCCCGCTACTTCGGCCTGCCGGTGATGCCTCCCACGGCCCCTGTGCAGGGCGTGGTAGATGTAAGCTTCGGCGTTCTGAATATACGGGAAGCGCCCAGCACCTCCGCCCCCATTATCGCCACCGCCACCGACGGCGCACCCCTCACCATTTTGGGCTCGGCCAACGGCTGGGACTTTGTCCAATTCGGCAATGTGACGGGCTATGCCAACGCAGATTACATCACCCCAGCCTAAGGGCGAATCTTGGGATTTTTCCGGGCCGGGAGCCGGAAATCCCGGAGATTTTCTAACGTTCATAAAAAGTTCATGTTAAGTTAGTAAATTATCCACTTCTCCCCTTTTGCCTTGTGGTAAGGTATAGTCAGCAGTAAGCAAGCTGCTTCAAATACACATCATTATGTTTCTTCTCTCCTCTTTTTCTCTCTCTCTTTCTTTCTTAAAAAGGCCGAACGTATTACCGTTCGGCCTTTTGCTTTTTCCGGCCCGGTTCCCTATGAAACAGAGCGCTTTTTCGAGGCGCCGCCTCTATAAAAAAGCATAAGTAAAATACTGGTAATCCCGGATTCTGAAGGGCACCGCAAGCTTATCTCCTGCGGGGATGACTCAGACCAGAAAAGCCGGCAATCTATACAATATTTACTTGCTTTATCTTCGGCTAATCAGTATACTGCAAAAGAGCACTACTTTATAAAGAGAGAGGGGCGAAAAAATTGGGGAAAGTGTTTCGAAGCGTCCCTGATCGTTACCAAGAGGGCTTTTTGCGATATCGCGCCAGCGCCAATCTGAACCGCTGCTTCTTTCTGCCCTATTTCAATATATTTACGCAGATCTCCTGCTTCTTTATCTACATCTACATCTATCCGCGGATCTTTCCCGATAATCCCCGGATCGACTTTTGGTTCTATGTCACCTTTTCCCTGTTTTACATCCTTTGCAATGTAAGCTGCGCCCTTCGCTTCATCGCCCTGAAAAAGAGCCGGACCACAAACACGGCGAAAATCACCCGGGCCGTCGATATTTTTGTGTTTACCTACGTTTGCCTGGAATCAGTGCAAGTGGTGATGGAATATGAGATTTCGGACAACATCTACCGTTTTCTGGCAACGTTTTTCATGGTGTCCTTTTTCTTTTTGCTGAACCGCCGCAAAAAAGCCGCCGCCATGCTTTTGTATGTATTGATCTCCGAGGTTTCCTTCCTGTATCTCCTTGAGGTGCGGGATGTCAAGGTTTACAGCTATCCCGTGATCGTTTTCTCCGTGTTTCTGGTCTGTCTTTTGGGCAGCAACTTCATGTATAACGGCAGTATACGCAACTTTTTGCTCCACGAAAGCCTTTTGGAAAAAAACAACCAGCTCGCCCAAAACACAGACACCTACGAGACCATTCTCAACAATGTAGACGCCTATGTGTTCGCCACAAGCCTGGCGGACGACACCATTGTCTACGCCAATGACGCCTACCACCAGCTTTTTAACCGCCGCTTTCCCGGCGAGCAGGTGGAAAACCTGTTCGATGGACGTGCCCTGGCCCTTTACAAGCCGGATGCGGGCGGAGACTATCCGGAGGTGTTTAGCGAGGCCACTCAGCAGTGGCTCTCTGTCTCCACCCGGGAGATTGTTTGGGTAGACGGCAAAAAAGTGATGCTCTACGCCTGCTACGATATCACCTCGAAAAAACGCTACACAGACGACTTAAAATCTGCCAATCTGGCGAAAAGTAACTTTTTAGCCCGGACAAGCCATGAGATCCGCACCCCTATGAACGCCGTGATCGGCATGTCGGAGCTCATCATGCTGGAGCCGGACCAAAAGCAAAAGGTGCTGGAAAACGCCCTGGAGATTAACCGCGCCGGAAAAAACCTGCTGGCTATCATCAACGATATTCTGGATTTCTCCAAGATCGAATCAGGCAAGCTTGGCCTCTTGCAGACGGGCTACCAGTTTGGCTCCGTCATCAACGATGTCATCAGCATCAGTAAAATGCGCATGATAAACAAAGGGCTGGTCTTTGCCCTTCATGTGGACCCTTCTATCCCCGCCGAGCTGGTTGGCGACGAGGTTCGACTGCGGCAGATCTTGCTGAACCTTTTAAGCAATGCGGCGAAATACACCGAACAGGGTTTTGTAAAGCTGGAGGTCCTGGGCGAGGTGAACCGGATGGCGGAAAATATTAAAATCACCATCCGTGTCACAGACAGCGGCTACGGCATACGCGAGAAGGATCTGGAAACCCTTTTTAGCGATTTCGCCCGGGTCGATATCGACAGAAACAAAAGCATCGAGGGCACGGGTCTGGGCCTGGCCATCACCAAAAGCCTGTGCCTGGCCATGGACGGCGACATTACCGTGGAGAGCACTTTTGGAGAAGGCAGCACCTTTACGGCAGTCATCCGACAAAAATATCAGTCCTTGCAAAGCGCCGCCCAGATCGATGACCCCGAGGATCTCCGCTGCCTGCTCTTCTGCCGGGACGAGACCATTCGCCGCAGCTTAGCCTACAGCCTTTGCGCCCTGAATCTCTCCTTCGACCTGGCGGAAACCATTGCCCAGGGCGAAGGGCTGCTGCAAGAAAACACCTATACCCACATCTTCGGTTCAGACGAGCCTTTGGCCCTGTGGCGCATGGCGAAGCTGTTTCAAAAAGAGGCCGTCATGATCTCCATCCCCGGCCCCGATGGCAGGACTGACCAGGAGGGGAACCATTCCCTCAGCTATCCCCCCACCAGCCTGGGCATCGCCGACATGATGAACGGCGTTTCCGACCATGATGTGGCCGTGGTCTATAAAAACAGCTTTGTGGCGCCGGAAGCCCGGGTGCTGGTGGTGGATGATAACGAAACCAACCTGCTGGTTGCCAAGGGCCTCCTTGCCCAATATAAGATCACCGTGGACACCTGCCTGGGCGGCGCCCATGCCATTGAGTTGGCCCGCCAGACGCGCTATGACCTGATCCTGATGGATCACATGATGCCGGGCATGGACGGGCTTGAGGCAACCGCCATCCTCCGCGGCCTGGACAGCTTTGACGGCTACTACCGTACCGCCCCCATCCTGGCCCTCACGGCCAATGCCGTCACCGGAATGCGGGAGATGTTCCTTGCCCAGGGCATGAACGATTTTCTCTCCAAGCCCATCGACACCGCCAGGTTGGACAAAAAGCTCTCGAAATGGATTCCGGAAGAGAAGAAGCACCAGCCCGGCTACATCCAGCCCCAATCCACGAAAAAATCTCTGCACCTTTATGGCATAGACACCCGCCAAGGCATTGCCAATATTGGCGGGGATGTGAGCCAGTACAGCCGGGTACTGGAAACCTTCGGCACGGACGGGCGCAAGATCGCGGAGAAGATCAAAGAGTGCCTGGCAGAGCACGACATGAAAACCATGACCATCTACGTCCATTCCATCAAGTCCTCCCTGGCCACCATAGGCGCGGGAGATTTGGCCAACGCCGCAGCCCAGCTGGAGCACGCCTGCCGGGAAATGAACACCGACTACATCAGGGAGCATCTGGATCCGTTTTTCCACCAGCTGTTTGAGATCATACACAGGATCGAGCAAAGCTAGGCTGCAAAGCCCCTCCTTATCCCAACCCAAATGACAAAACACCCCAATTGTCAGGCAGTAGGCTCTACTGAAAGACAATTGGGGTGCTTTCTATTTGCTTTGAGGCCGGGTACTCTCGTTAGGGCCCTATTGAATGGTATAGCCGCCCCGCACCAACACCTTTACCGCCCCCTGGGTGGCCAGAACGGACCGCCCCTCTATGGTCATAAGGTAGAGGTGATTTTTCTGGAGCGGGCTGCCGCCTTCCAACACCGTCCCGGAAGTGGCGTCGATGAGGCCGGGGCTTCCCGGGCTTTGGCAATGGGCGCTGCCCACCCGGAGCATCACCTCGCAGCCCACGGCCCCCACCAGGCTCTTGCCCGCGGGAATGTCTACCACCGCAAAGGTCGCACCGCCAGGGGAGCTTGTCCCCGTTCCGGTACCGCCCTGGTAGCCTGCCAGCTTGTCGTTAAGCTTTTTTTCATAGTCTCCGGCGGCCGCTTGAATCTTGGTGTCCGCCTGGGCCAAAACGTCCTTGGCAAACACGTTTTTTAAGTAACTGAGGGTAATGAGGGGGTTATCCTGGCTGCCCTGAACGGCGGCCACGACCTGAAGGCTTCCGCCTATCACCAGCAGCCCCAAAAGGGCCGCTGCCATTCGTTTTCCCATCCTGCGTTTCATCCTTGGTCCTCCCTTTTCTTTTGTGATGCCCGGGTTATGTAAACGATTATGTCGGGAGGGTCCCGGCCGGCTTACCCGACCGGGACGATCCCATGGTTTTGCGTGTTTTTACACCATAGTGTCCGGATGTAGCCCAAAGCTTACCGCGATGGCCGCGTCCACCCGGTGCATCAGGTTTTCATCCAGACGACCCATATATTCCCGCAGCCGCTTTTTGTCCAGGGTACGCACCTGCTCCAAAAGTACCACCGAGTTTTTGGGCAGGCCGTATTTCCAGGCAGCCAATTCAATATGGGTGGGCAGCTTTGCCTTACCCGTTTGGGAGGTGATGGCCGCAGCAATCACCGTGGGGCTATGTTTATTCCCGGTGTCATTTTGAACGATGAGTACCGGGCGCACGCCACCTTGCTCACTGCCCACCACAGGGCTCAGGTCGGCATAAAAAATATCTCCGCGCTTTACATTTTCGATGTTTTCCACTGAACGCTCACACTCCGCCGGAAGATAGTCACCTGCGCTTTCACGGGGTTTTGCGCGGTCAACTATGATTCTCCCACAAGGCAGCGGCGTTTATACCTTCCTTGGTAAAAAAGAACGCTTCAAAGCCGCTGCCTCCCCGGCCGGTGTCCCGCAATCCCCCCGCAAAACCTGCGAGGCCCATCGCCGGGACCTTTTTCCCTGATGCAGTCTATGTCGAAAAAGGAGGAGGGGTTCCAGCTTATTAAAAATAGAGCCTGGGAATGCGCTTGGAGAGGACGCACAAAAGTTCATAGGGGATGGTGCCCGCCTTTTGAGCCGCCACCTCCAGGGCCTGTCCGCTTTCGGGGTCGGCGCTGTAGACCACCACCTCATCCCCGGGGGATACCCACTCCAGGCCCGTGACGTCCACCATGCACATATCCATGCAGACCCGGCCTAAAATGGGCGCGCTGACGCCATGGACCCCTATGGTAAAGGCATCGGAAAAGCTGCGCAAAAACCCGTCGCCGTAACCGATGGGGATCACGGCCAGGGTGCTCTCCCGCTCCAAGGTGTGGGTTCTGCCGTAGCTGACCCCCGCACCCTCCGGCAGGGTTTTGAGGGAGATGATTCGGGACTTTACCTCCATCACCGGCCGCAGGGGACAAAGGGGCTCTAATTCCTCTGTAAGGTAGTGGCCGTAAAGGGTCAGGCCGCAGCGGACCATGTCCAGATGGGTGCAGGGATATAAAAGGGCCGCCGCGCTGTTGGCCCCATGACGCAGGGGAAACACGCGCCCCTTGGCCTCCAGCAGGGCCAAAAGGTCCAGGAAGGTACAAAGCTGGGTCATGGTAAAATCTTCGTCCCCGTCGGAATCGGCAAAGTGGGTAAAGATTCCCTGGGGTGCAAGGCCGGGCAGGTTGCAGATCTCGGCGATAATCTGTGCCGCCGCTTCCAGATGCTCTACGGTGGAAAACAGCCCCAGACGGGACATCCCTGTATCCACTTTGATGTGAACGGTCAGGGTTTTCCCCGCCGTCACCGCCGCCTGGGAAAGGGCCAGGGCCGCCTCCCGGCTGAACACCGCCTGAGCCAGATCGTGCTCCAGCAGCAGGGGGTAATCCGCCTCCAGGGTGCCGCCCAACACCAGAATGGGAAGGGTCACCCCACCCTGACGCAGCTCCAGTGCCTCGTCTAAACAGGCCACCCCCAAGTAATCCGCCCCCAGATTTTGCAGCTCTAAGGCGATGGGCAGGGCGCCGTGGCCATAGGCATCGGATTTTACCATGGCCATGATCTTGCAGCCGGGGGTCAGGGTCTCTCCCAATGCGCGGTAATTATATCCCAGGTTTTGGAGGGAGACCTCCGCCCAGGTTCTTCTTTTCTGTGACTCCATGATACGCCTACTCTCGAGTAAAACTTAGAAACTGACAGCGCAGAAGGGTCGCCCCTTCTTGGGTCAGCTCGCTTTGGATTAATTGATTGCTTTCTTTTTCCAGCCAGATGACAGTACCGCGCCCTTCCCCCGCCTGGCTCTGCGGGTCTTGCAAATTCAGCCGCAGGCAGTCCCGTTCCCCTAAGCGCTCGCTGCAGGCGCTTGCGATGTAGCCTCCCTGCAGCTCCTTTAGGGTTTCGAATGCCCCTGCCATGGGGGATAGGCCCATCGTGTCCAGAGGGCCCGTTTCCAGGGATGCGCCATCGTATTCCAAATAGGTCTCGCCCGGGGCGATGCGGGCCTTGACCCCTTGCAGCTCCTGGGGCGCGGTGATCTCCAGGGCCATCTCCCCCCCCTGCTGCCAGGTGAAGGAAACGGTATACTCATACATCCTGTCCCCATAGTCGGCGGTGAGGAGAACTTCTCCGCCGCAGGTGGACATCTCCAGATATTGTGTGCGGGCCTCCAGTGCCAGGGCATCTTCCGAGGCTGCGCCCCTGCCGCAGGCGGCTAAGGTCAGCAGCAGGATCATCATTGGTGCGAAGCGTTTCATCGCGCCCATGGGGTTCCCTCCGATAGTTAGAATTGAAAAGCCAGAGGGATTTTTTGCAGTAAGTCTGTGGGGGTCATGCCGTACTCACCCAGCTCCGCCGCCGCTAGGTCACCGGCCCTGCCGTGGAGCCAAACCGCGGCGGGCACAGCCTCTTGAGGCGGAAGACCCTGACCTAAGAGGGAGAGGATCATCCCCCCTAGGATATCGCCGCTGCCGCCCTTTGCCATGCCGGGGTTTCCCGTGGTGTTGACGAAAAGAGCGCCGTCGGGAAAGGCGGTGACGGTTCTGTGGCCCTTTAGGACCACCACGCAGCCGCACGCTTGGGCAAAGTCTGCTGCCTGGCCTATGGGGTCGAAACTTGGGTCCTTGCTGCCTACGAGCCTTTGAAACTCTCCTAAATGGGGCGTTAACACGGTGAGGCGGTCTGCTCTGGCTTTCAGGACATCTATATGCCCTGCCACGGCGTTTATGCCGTCGGCGTCCAGCACCAGGGGGGCCTTTAAGCTTCGCACATAGTCGCGGGTACGGCAGTCCAGGAGAAATTCCCGGCCCAAACCGGGGCCTATGAGCACCGCGTCGCTTTGCTCCAGCTTTTCCAGCAGGCCTCTTTCTCCCTCGCTTTTTTGGATGGGAAAGACCATGGCCTCATTACACTTCACCGCAAGGACCTGCCAGATTTCAGGGGGAACGCGCAGGAACACCAGGCCTGCCCCGGTGCGAACAGCGCCCTGGGCGGCCAGATAGGGGGCCCCAGTGTAGCCCAGGCTGCCCGCCAGAATATCTACCCGGCCAAAGTCGCCTTTGTGGGCTTCTCGGGGGCGGGTAGGGATCCAGCCCTGCACCAGATGTCCGGTAACTTCTCTCATGGTTTCTCCCCTTCCTTTTGGGCTCCTTCCCTATTATATGGTTTTTCCTCTTGCTTTTCAACTTCTTTTATGGTATAACCTCTTTAGCAAAAAGCGATGAACGGGAAGATAGAGGATTTTGTTCTGTCAGAGAGGGTGGGTCACCGGCTGAAAGCCTACCTTAGAAGCTGCCTCTTAGTTCGCCCGGGAGCTGCGGCGGGGAAATACGCCGACGTTTTTGCCCTCGTTACGGGCTATCGAGTGCGCGCGGGGTTTCTGCGCGAATGCTGGGTGGTACCGCGGAAGTGCAGCTTTCGTCCCATGGTGGACGAGGGCTTTTTATTTTGGTCAATGACGCACCGCACTTTTCATGATGCGTCATCGCCCTTTGGCTCTTACCAATTCTACGAATAAAAATCACTGCCATATAAAGGAGTTTTGCCAGATGAGAAACACCCTGGAAACCATACGAAAAGAGGCCCTGGAGGCGGTGAGCGCCGCCCCCAACGCCCCGGAGCTGGAGGCACTGCGGGTGAAATACCTGGGGAAAAAGGGCGACCTCACTTCCCTCTTAAAGCAAATGGGGGGCCTTAGTCCCGAGGAGCGCCCTCTCATGGGTCAATTAGCCAACGAAGTCCGCGAGGCTCTCACCGAAGCCTTGGAAAACCGCAAGGCAGACATCGAAGCCGCCTCCCTGGAAGCCCGCCTGGTGGAGGAAGCCATCGACGTGACCATCCCCGGGAAGGTAAGCTCCCTGGGCCACCAGCACCCCATGTACCTGGTGCTGGACGAGATCAAGGATATTTTTGTGGGCATGGGCTTTCTGTGCCTGGACGGACCCGAGGTAGAGCTGGCGGAGTATAACTTCGATAAACTCAACGCCGAAGAGGGCCACCCCTCCCGAGACTGGTCCGACACCTTCTATTTCGATGCGGACAGCCGGGTGATGCTCAGAAGCCAGACCTCTCCCATGCAGGTGCGGGCCATGGAGACCATGGCGCTGCCTATCCGTATCATCTCCCCCGGCAGAGTGTACCGCAAGGACGAGGTGGACGCCACCCACTCCCCCATGTTCCATCAGGTGGAAGGCCTGGTCATCGACAAGGGCATCACCATGGCGGATTTGAAGGGCACCCTCAACACCGTGGTGGAGACCCTTTACGGCAAGGGCACCAAGACAAGATTCCGCCCCCACCACTTCCCCTTCACCGAGCCCTCCTGCGAGATGGACGTCCAGTGCCACAAGTGCGGCGGCGTGGGCTGCTCCACCTGTAAGGGCGAGGGCTGGATCGAGCTTTTGGGCGCGGGCATGGTGCATCCCAAAGTTCTGGAGGGCTGCGGGATAGACACCGAGGTCTATTCCGGCTGGGCCTTTGGCCTGGGGCTGGAGCGCACCGCCATGCGCCGCTTTAAGATTGCCGACTTGCGATTGATCTTTGAAAACGATGTGCGTTTTCTCACCCAGTTTTAAGGAAAGGAGAGGTTTATTATGTTATTATCCCGTAATTGGCTCCGTGAGTTTGTGGAGATCGAAGCAAACGACCACGACTTTGCCGAGGAGATGACCCTCTCCGGCTCTAAGGTAGAAAAAACCGAGGATTTGGGCGCGGAGATTCTCAACGTGGTGGTGGGAAAGGTCCTTACCATCGTCCCCCACGGTAACTCCGACCATATGTTCATCTGCCAGGTGGATGTGGGCCTGGGTTCCCCCGTACAGATCGTCACCGGGGCCCAAAACGTCAAGGAAGGCGACCTGATCCCCGTTGCCAAAGACGGCAGCACCCTCCCCGGCGGCGTGGAGATCAAAGCCGGGGTTCTCCGGGGCGAGAGCTCCCAGGGGATGCTCTGCTCTTTGAAAGAACTGAACCTCACCAAGGGCGACTTTCCCTACGCCGAGGAAGACGGCATCTTCATCTTAACCGGCGAGGACTGCGCCATAGGCCAGGATATCCGGGAAGTGATTGGCTCCCTGGACAGGGTGGTGGAGTTTGAAATCACCCCCAACCGGCCCGACTGCCTCTCCGTCATCGGCCTTGCCAGAGAAGCCGCCGCCACCTACGGCAAAGAGCTGCGCCTCCACGAGCCCGTGGTGAAGGGCGGAGGCCCCGGTGATCTACTGGAGCTTTTAGACGTGGAGGTTCCCGCCACCGACCTCTGCCCCCGTTACACCGCCCGCATGGTGCGCGGGGTGAAGATCGCCCCCTCCCCCAAGTGGCTCAGAGAGCGGCTTCGGGCCTCCGGCGTGCGGCCTATTAACAACATCGTGGACATTACCAACTATGTCATGCTGGAATATGGCCAGCCCATGCACGCCTTTGACTACCGCTATGTCACCGGGGGCAAGATCATCGTCCGCCGTGCCCAAGAAGGCGAAACCCTCACCACCCTGGACGGAACTCTGCGCAGCCTCACCTCCTCCGCTCTCGTCATCGCCGATGAAACAAGGGCCGTGGGCCTGGCGGGCATCATGGGCGGCGAGAACAGCGAGATCATGGCGGACACCGTCGACGTGGTCTTTGAGTCTGCCAACTTTAACGGTACCTGTATCCGCAAGACCGCCCTTTCCCTGGGTATGCGCACCGAGGCCTCGGCGAAATTTGAAAAGGGCCTGGATATCCTCAACACCCTCCCCGCCGTAAACCGTGCCTGCGAGCTGGTGGAACTGCTGGGGGCAGGCGAAGTGCTGGACGGGGTCATCGACGTTTTGAATTACGTGCCCCAGCCCACCACCCTTTCCCTGCGGCCTGACAAGATCAACGCCCTTTTGGGCACGCAGATCGAAACGGCGGAGATGGCGCGCCTTTTGGAACCCGTGGGCTTTACCCTGGCGGGTGAAACCGTTACCGTGCCCTCCTGGCGGGGCGATGTTTCTCACTACTCTGACCTGGCGGAAGAGGTGGCCCGTTTTTACGGCTACAACCACATCCCCACCACGGCCATGCGGGGAGAGACCACCATGGGCGGCTTCTCGCCCCAGGAGCAGCTGGAGCGGAAGATCGGGAGCCTTTGCCGGTCTTTGGGCCACCACGAGATTATCACCTACTCCTTCATCAGCCCCACCTACTATGATAAGATCCGCCTGCCGGAGACTTCTCCCCTGCGGACTTCTATGACCATCCTGAATCCCCTGGGGGAGGACACCTCCATCCTCCGCACCACCATTCTCCCCTCCATGCTGGAGATTTTGGCCCGTAACTTCCACTACCGCAATAAAGACGTGCGTCTTTACGAGCTGGGCCGCACCTATTTCCAGAAGGAGGACGGTCTTGCCCACGAACCCAAGGTCCTCTCCCTGGGGGCTTATGGGGATGGCTACGACTTCTTCTCCCTAAAGGGCAGCGTCCAGCAGCTCTTTACCTCTCTCCGGGCAGAGGCCATCACCTTCCAGCCCCAGGGTGAGAACCCCTCCTACCACCCCGGCCGCTGCGCCAAGATCTTTGCCGGAGACCGGGAAGTGGGCGTTTTGGGCCAGATCCATCCCCAGGTGGCGCAAAATTACGGCGTGGATGCCCCTCTCTACTGCGCCGAGCTCTCCATGGACGCTCTTTACGCCATCCAAGGCGCTACCCCGGAGTATAGGCCTCTGCCCAAATTCCCCGCCATGAGCCGCGACATTGCCGTTTTGGTGGATAAGGCCGTCACCGTTGGGCTGCTGGAGGGCTGCATCCGGGCCTCTTCCCCCGGTCTTTTACGAGAAGTGACCCTCTTTGATATTTATACCGGGGAAAAGCTGCCGGAAAATCAGAAGAGCGTGGCCTTTAACCTGGTGCTCCGGGCCGATGACCGCAGCCTCACCGCCCAGGAGGCCGACGGAGAGATCGCCGCCATTTTGGAAGGTCTGGAAAGGGACCTGGGGGCAAAACTGCGTTAAGCAGGCCCTGCAAGATGCCCCTTCTTTCTCGGTGCCTTGGCCCTTGGAAACAAATTTTCTATTTCCCCTTTACTTTCAAGGCTTTACTATGGTAAAATAACCGCAGGATGGCTATTTTACTGAATTATTTCAGCCGTGGCGCCAGGACGCGCCACATGGCAAATAGTCCCACGATTGCCCTGCAATCACGGGATTAAGCCATTATCTTTATGAGAAGAGGTGAGGGTCATGAGCCTAGACTATACCCGTAAATTTCAACTGAATCAGGACAGAAGCGAAGAGATTCGCGAGACCCTACTTCTGGTGTATAACTCCTTGAAGGAAAAGGGCTATAATCCCATTAACCAGATCGTGGGGTATATTCTTTCCGAAGACCCCACCTATATCACCAACTACAACAATGCACGCACCCTCATCCGCCACATCGACAGGGATGAGCTGCTGCAGGATTTGGTGAAGCGCTATCTCTCCGAAAGCGCGGAAAAATAGAAAATCTTACTGGCGGGCAGAGAAATTCCTCTGTCCGCCTTTTTTTGCCTCCCTTTGGGCAGGCTTTTCCTATCGTGCCACAAAAAATGACGCCTGACAGTTTTTGAAACTATCAGGCGTCGTTTCTTATTCTCTTTTATTGGGGAACGACCTGGCCTCGCTTTTCCATCTTTTGCCGGTACATTTTGGCGTCGGCGTCGGCAATCAGCTCCTCTAAGGAGAGGGCGGGGTTTTTCTCGAAGGAGGTCAGGCCATAGCTAAAGGCCAGGGTAAAGGGATTGCTCCCCGCCCGGTTGATCTGGTCCAGCTTGGCGTTGATGCGCCCCATGAGATTCTCCGCCTGCTCCTGGCTGCTGGTCATGAGGATCAAAAATTCATCCCCACCCCAACGACACAGCACGTCACTGCTGCGGATGGAGGAGCGCATGGCCTCCACGATTTGGAGTATCATTCTGTCCCCCGCCTCGTGGCCGAAGTTATCGTTGGTACGCTTGAGCCCGTCTATATCCACAAAGCAAAGGGTCAGGGCGCTGCCTGCCAGGCGGCCCAGGGCGGCGCTGATCTCCTGGTAGCCCCATTCCCGGTTTAGTATGCCTGTCATGGTGTCGGTAGAGGCGTAATGCTCCAGCCTCTTTTCATACTGCTTTTGATCGGTAATGTCCGTGGCCACTTCCAGATGCACCTCTCTGCCGTCAAACCATTCGATGATGCAGTCGCGAATCTTAAACCAGCGCCGGTCGGTGAGGGACTCCCGCTCCCAGATGTACTCCCGGGAGATCACCGTTCCTCTTTCATCCACCATCCTTTTTAGGGGGCAAAAGTCGCAGGGTACATCCCGCTTGCGCAGCACCTTGTAGCAAAGGCCGCCCACAGCCTCCTCCGGCGCAACCCCCAGCTTTTCCGCCAGGTAGCGATTCACAAAAATCAGCTCGAAGGTTTTAATGTCGGCCGCATAGACGATTTGGTCAAAGTGGTCGGAAACGGTTTTCATGATCTCCGTGTTTTGCCGCTCCTGCTGGTGGGCGTCCCGCCGCTGGAGGAGGGAAGCCATCAGGGTGGCGAACTGCTCCAGCACCTGGATCTCATGGCGGGCCCAATGCCTGTTCGTCTGGCAGTCATCAAAGCCCACAAAGCCCACCATCTTGCTGCCATGGTAAAGGCTCAGGATAGCAAGGGCCTTGATGCCCTGCCGCTCCAAAAGGGCTCTGTCCGCCTGGTTCTCCACAGTATTAATATCACTGGTGATGAGTTTTCCGGTTTTCAGCAGCTCTTCGTAGGCGAAATCATTCCAGCTGAGCATTTGCAGGTCTTGGATCATCGGCTCTACGCCCTCACCGCACCACTCGTAGGTATTGCTGCAAAAGCTGCCGGAAAGGTTCTCAAAAATGTAGGCCCGGCACACATTCAGGTACTGCCCGGCAATGGTGAGGATGGCCTGGATGGCCTTGTGGGGGTTCGCTTCCTGGATGGATTCCTTCAAGGCCATGGAGGTCACGGTGTTGGCCAGAATGGCGTTGGAGATCTCCCTGTCAAAGCCCGTTCCCTCTAAGCACTCCCGGAAGTAGAGGACAAAGGCGCCCTCCTCTTCCATTCCGGCAAGCCTGTTACCGGAAACGTCCAGCATCAAGGGCACGCCGCCCGCCGCTGCAATATCTGCCAACAGGGCCGTGGCGCTGCCCCGGGACATAATGGTCTTGGCCAGGCTGTTGATGATCTCTTGATTTTCCTCGCCCAAAAGCATGGTTAAAAGAAGGGGCGCATCCGGGGCCAAGGCATCGGCCCTTAGTAGCTGCTCCTGAAAGAAGGTCACCGCGCTGGGGCTGGCAAACACCAGGGGAAAACCGTCGGTATCCCGACAAATGAGGACAGGGTCCCGGCTTTCTTGGTAGATATGTTGTAAAAATGCAGCTTTCATAAGCTCCTGCCTTCTCTCCTAATGTTCTTTCAGGATACTGGCGGCTACCTTTATTATAACAGCTTTTTTTCTGAAAAGAAGTAAATTCTCTAAAGATTATAGATTTTCATGTCGTATAATGCAATTATCTTACTATGAAGTGCTTTTTCTAGCGATTAACAGCTCAGTGTCGCCCGGTGGAAGACCTTTTTCCCCTTCTTAATCACCAGGCCCTCGCCGGTAAACTGGTCTTTTTGATAGGCAGTGGCTAAGTCCATAACCTTCTCCCCGGCGATTTCCACGCCGCCCTGGGTAATGAGCCGTCTGGCCTCGCCCTTAGAGGGCGCCAGCTGGCAGGCCACCAAAAGGTCGATGGCGGTGATGGCGTTTTCCGCAAAGGCCTCCGGGGTGAGGGCAGTGCCAGGCATGTTGGCAGGGTCACCGCCGCCGCCAAAAAGGCCCTTCGCGGTGGCCTGGGCCTTTTGGGCCTCCTCCTCCCCGTGGATCATCCGAGTCAGCTCGAAGGCCAAAATCTCCTTGGCGCGGTTTAATTGGCTGCCTTCCCAGGATTGCATGGCATCAATTTCTTCCAAGGGTAGGAAGGTGAGCATACGGATGCAGCGTAGCACATCGGCGTCCTCCACGTTACGCCAGTACTGGTAGAACTCGTAAGGCGAGGTTTTATTGGGGTCCAGCCAAACGGCGCCGCCCATGGTTTTGCCCATCTTCTTCCCGTCGGAGGTGAGGAGGAGGGTGATGGTCATGGCATAGGCGTCTTTACCCAGCTTGCGGCGGATGAGCTCGGTGCCGGCCAGCATATTGGACCACTGGTCGTCGCCGCCGAACTGCATGTTGCAGCTGTGGTGCTGGTAGAGGTGGTAAAAGTCATAGGCCTGCATGATCATGTAGTTGAATTCAAAGAAGCTGAGGCCCTTTTCCATGCGGTTCTTATAGCACTCGGCTCGAAGCATATTATTCACGGAGAAGCAGGCACCCACCTCCCGCAGAAGCTCCACGTAGTTAAGGCCTAAGAGCCAGTCGGCGTTATCTACCATGATGGCCTTGTCCTCGCCGAACTCGATGAATTTTTCCATCTGCTTCCGGAAGCATTCGCAGTTGTGGCGGATGATCTCCGGGGTCATCACCGTGCGCATGTCTGTCCGGCCTGAGGGATCGCCCACCATGCCTGTGCCGCCGCCGATAAGGGCGATGGGCCTGTTGCCAGCCATTTGCAGGCGCTTCATGAGGCACAGAGCCATAAAATGGCCTACGTGGAGGGAGTCTGCCGTGGGGTCGAAGCCGATGTAGAAGGTGGCCTTGCCGTTGTCGATGAGCTCTCTGATCTCCGCCTCGTCTGTCACCTGGGCGATGAGACCTCTCGCCACCAATTCGTCATACAGTTTCATGTTTACTTTCGTTCCTTTCCGTTCTTGCCGCGCCTGTTGGCGGAGCGGCACCTTTTTCATTGTTCCGGGGCAGCAAAAAGCCCCCCGTCTTTCGACAGAGGGCGAAAAACTTCGCGGTACCACCTCAGTTTACCCCATTCTCGCAAAGGGGGCCTTAGGGAGTTTGAAACTCCGGCGCGGTAACGGACGCAACCCGGCGCCTCCTACCCAGCCAAAGGCCTTCAGAGGGCTGCTCCGAGGGGTATTCACAGGGGGCGGCTCTCCCTTTTCCAGCAAACAAGGGTTCTCTGTACAGCCAGGCAGCCTGTTACTTTTCTCATCATCGCAAAGTCAATTTACAATTTGCTTTATTATAGCCACAGTTTGTAAGGTTTGTCAACCGCAGTTTTTTACCGCTTCCGCCGCTTCTAAAAGCTCCCTGGCCCCTTGGCGTATGGCCTCGGACACGTGAGCGCCGCCGGTGAGACGGGAGAGCTCCAGCACCCGGGCCTCCTGGTCTAGGGGCAGCACCCTGGTGTGGGTTCTGCCGCCCTTTTCCTCTTTTTCCACGGAAAAGTGCAGGTCGGCCATGGCGGCGATCTGGGCCAGATGGGTGACGCTGAGAATCTGGCGGCGTCTGCCCAGCACCCCCAGCTTTTCCGCCACCTTTTGGGCCGCCCTGCCGCTGACGCCGGCGTCTACCTCGTCGAAGATCAGGGTGCCCACACTGTCGTTTTCCACCAAAACATTGGTAAGGGCCAGCATAATGCGGGAGAGTTCGCCCCCCGAGGCCACCTTTTGGATGGGCTTTAAGGCCTCGCCCACATTGGCGGACATGAGGAAGGACACCTCATCCATGCCTGTTTCCGAAAGGGGATTTCCCCCTTCTCTGGGCTTTTGCAAAACCTGAAAGCGCACCTTGGGCATATCCAAGTCGATAAGCTCAGACTCTACCTTTTCCCGCAGGCGCGCACCGGCCCGGGTTCTGGCTTTGGACAGGGTCTTCGCCCGTTCCAATGCCTCCTCCTTGGCCTTTTCGCAGTCTTTTTCCAGGCGCAGCAGGGTGTCTCCCGCCATTTCGATCTGTTCCAGCTCCTGGCGGCAGGCTTCCAGATAGGAGAGCATCTCCTCCACGGTGCTGCCGTATTTCTTCTTGAGACGATACAAAAGGTCCAAGCGGCCCTCCATCTCGTCTAATTCTCCCGGTGAGGCGTCGAAGCTGTCCCGCAGACCCCGTATTTGGGACGCGAGGTCGTCGGCCAGACACTGCAAATCTGCCAGCCGCTCCGCCACTTCCCCCAGCTCGGCGCTGATGTGGGAAACATTGGATAGGGCCCGCTCTCCGTCCATGAGAAGGCTCACGGCCCCGTCACAGTCCTCGTCCCCCGAAAGGGCATGATAGGCCCGCTCCACGGCGTCCTGGAGCTTTTCACTGTTGCGCAAAACCTCGCGCCGCTCCTGAAGGCTCTCTTCCTCCCCGGGGCGCAAGGAGGCCCTCTCCAGCTCCTTAATCTGATACTGAAGGCTATCTACCCGCCGGGATTTCTCCGCCTCGTTCATGGAAAGGCGCTCCATCTCCCGCCGGATATTTTGCAGCTTGCCATAGGCCTCACTGTAGTCCGAAAGGAGCCCTTCATGGCCGCCGAAGCTGTCCAGATAGCGCAGGTGGCTGTCAGGGTCTAAGAGGGCCTGGCTGTCGTGCTGGCCGTGGATATTCACCAGCTGCTGACCCAGAGCCCGCAGCTGCAGTGCCGTGCAGGGGATGCCCCCCACCCGGCAGAGGGTCTTCCCCTCGGCCCGCAGCTCCCGCAGGATGGAAAGCTCGCCGTTTTCGTCGGGGGCAATGCCCATCTCCTCAAACCAAGGAAGGGCCGGCAGGTCGCAAAAGATCCCGCTGACTCTGGCGGTTTTCTCCCCGGTGCGAATGAGGTCGCGGCTGGTGCGCTCTCCCATAAGGGCGCTGATGGCGTCTAAGATGATGGACTTTCCCGCGCCGGTTTCGCCTGTGAGGACGTTAAGGCCCGACCCAAAGCTTAAGTCCGCCGCCTCGATGAGGGCGATGTTTTCGATATGTAGGGACGAAAGCAAGAAAATCCCCCTCTCCTTGTTGAAAGATCAGCCCTTGTCCAGGATGCGCTGGATCTCCTGGCAGAGGCTTTGAGCCGCCTCGCTGCTGCGCATGATGAGGATGCCCGTGTCGTCCCCTGCCAGGCTCCCGGCGGTTTCCGGCAGGTGCATCCCGTCCAGGGCGGCGCAGGCGGCGGAGGCCAGGCCCGGCATGGTTTTAATCACCACGATATTCTGAGCGGCCTCGAAGGAGGTGATACTCTCCTTAAAGATGGCGTTTAGCCTGCTGGCGATGTTGAGGGAGGTCTTCTTCTCGCTGACGGAATAGCGGTAGGTGCTGCGGCCTGTGAGTTCCTTGATGAGGTGCAGCTCTTTGATGTCCCGGGAGATGGTGGCCTGGGTAGACTTCATCCCCCTGGCCTGCAGTTCCTCCAGAAGCTGATCTTGGGTCTCGATGTCGTTCTCCTGGATGATGCTTAGAATCTCTGCCTGGCGTTTTGCTTTCATGGGCGGATCCTCCGTTCCAGCTTTTGATTGATGATCTCATAGAAATTCTGGTGGGTCAGTTTCACCAGATGGAGCTGACGCTTCGACTTTGCGATTTCCACCGTATCCCCGGTGAAGAGCTTAAAGGCCTTGCCGCCGTCTACGGAGAGGTAGGCGGTTTTCCGGCTGTGCTTGGGTACGGTAACGTGAATGGTGCGGTTTCTGTCTAAGACCATGGCCTTAGCCTGGAGCATGTGGGCACTGATGGGGGTGACGATGATGTTCTCCGCCGAGGGCTCCACAATGGGCCCCCCTGCCGAGAGGGAATAGGCTGTGGAGCCTGTGGGGGTGGCCACAATGACCCCGTCGCCGTATAGATTGCAGATGAGTGCCTTGTCTCCAAAAATGTCCAGCTCAATCACCCGGGCCACGGCCCCCTTGGTCACCACCGCGTCATTCAGGGCGGTGCTGCGAAAGAGGATGCGGCCTTCCCTGATGACCTTCACGTCCAGGAGCATCCGGTTTTCCAGGGTGTAGTCCCCCTTCACCAGGCGATTGAGCTCCCCTAGATTTTCCTGCTCCACCTCGGCCATAAAGCCCACGCTGCCCATGTTCACCCCCAGAACGGGAAGGCCGAACACGCTGGCCTCCTTGGCTGCGTGGAGGATGGTGCCGTCGCCGCCAAAGCAGACCAAAATATCGGCATGGCCCAGCTCTGCCTTCAAGTCTTTAATCTGAACGCTCTCGTCCAAATCCCCCAAAATCTCTCTGTCCACCAGAAAGGGGAGGCAGTAAGAAACCTCGGCGCCGGCTTTGGTTAAGATGCGGCCTGCCTCCTGGGCGATGACCAGGCCCCTATCGCGAAAGGGGTTGGGGCAAAGTATCATTTTCACGGGGCGCTCCCCTCCAATCCTTGGTGAGATTCCCGTACCAAAGCCGCCAGATCCCCCTCATAGGGATCACAGGGCGCAGGGGAAAGGTATCCCAAATATTCGATATTCCCCTCGGGCCCGCGGATGGGGGAATAGCTTAAATCCTTGACAAAAAAGCCGCTGTCACCGGCATGGCGCAAAAACTGCTCCAGAACCTCTTGATGCACCGCCGGGTCGCGAACCACGCCCTTTTTCCCCACCTTTTCCCGTCCCGCCTCGAACTGGGGCTTGATGAGGGCCACCACCTGCCCGGTCTCTTTCAACAGGAAGCGAATGGCCGGAAGGATCAGGGAGAGAGAGATGAAGGATACGTCAATGGAGACGAAATCTAAGGCTTCGGGAATGTCACCGGGGGTCAGATGGCGCACGTTGGTCCGCTCCATCACCACCACCCGGGGGTCGCTGCGCAGGCTCCAGGCCAGCTGCCCGTACCCCACGTCTACGGCATAAACCTTTTTCGCTCCCTTTTGAAGCATACAGTCGGTAAAGCCCCCGGTAGAGGCCCCGGCATCCATGGCGATGGCGCCTTCGAGGTCTATTTGGAAGGTAGAGAGGGCCTTTTCCAGCTTCCACCCGCCCCGGCTCACATAGGGCCTGGTGCTGCCCCGCACCTCCATGGAAACTTCGGGGAGATAGGCGGAGCCCGCCTTATCGGCCCGCTGCCCGTTGACAAACACCTGCCCTGCCATGATCAGGGCCTGGGCCCGCTGGCGGCTCTCTACCAGACCGCTTTCCACCAGGAGGATATCCAGCCGCTTTTTAGCTGCCATGGGTGAGCACCTCCCTTGCCGCCTGCTGAAGAGACGGCCCATCTAAGGAACAGAGCCGCAGCAGCTGCGAAACGGTTCCGTGGGTCACAATGCCGCTGCCGCAATTACACAGCCTGGCGCCCTTTATCTTCACAGCTGCCTGGGCCAGACGGGAGAGGACTTCCTCCCCCACGCAGCCCATGGCGGCCACCTCTTCCGCCACCAATAGTCTGCCCGTTTTTTGCACAGACGCAATCACAGGGGTCAGATCTAAGGGGCTGATTTGGTTCAGCTTGATGATCTCGGCGCGGATGCCGTCTTTTTCCAGGGCATCTGCCGCCTCTAAGACCCGGTTGATGGTGGTGCCGTAGGTGAGGAGGGTAATGTCCCCTCCCTCCCGCAGCAAAACTGTGGGGATTTTTGCATGGTTTTCCTGATAGGCCCCTTCGCTGCCCCGAGGGTATCGAAGGGCCACTGGGCCGCCGCTCCGCAGCGCCTGCGCCAGCATGGCGGAGAGCTCTGAGAGGCTGGCGGGGGCCAATACCATCATCCCCGGCACGGTGCGCAAAAAGGCCACATCGAAGAGGCCGTGGTGGGTCTCCCCGTCGTCTCCCACTAAGCCCGCCCTGTCCACGCAGAAGATGGCGGGCAATTTTAAGAGGGCGATGTCGTGGAGGAGCATGTCGTAGCTGCGCTGGAAGAAGGTGGAATATACAGCGAACACCGGGCGCATCCCCTCCTTAGCAAGGCCCGCCGCCAGGGAGACCGCGTGGCCCTCGGCGATGCCCACGTCGTAAAAACGGCGGGGGAAGGCTTCGGCGAAGGCGGAAAGGCCGGTACCCGGGGCCATGGCCGCAGTGATGGCGCAGAGGCGGGGGTCCTCTTTTGCTAAGGTACAGAGGGTTTCCCCAAACACATCGGAAAAGCTTTTCTGCCCCGATTGAGACAGGAGCGCGCCGTTTTCCTTGTGGAAGGGGGCCACCCCATGGAAGCAATCGGGGCTTCGCTCCGCAGGGGTATAGCCTTTTCCCTTTACCGTTCTAACGTGGAGCAGAACGGGGCCCTCCGCCACCTTGGCCTGCTGCAAAAGGGCGGTGAGGCCCTTGACATCGTGGCCGTCTACGGGGCCCATGTACTGAAAGCCCATATTTTCAAACATACTGCCCGGGAGCAAAACCGCCTTGACTGCTGCCTTCAGCTTGTGGGTAAAGCGGTGAACGGCTCTTCCCGGCGGGGTGGCAAACATCACCTTGCGATACCACTTTTTCAGGCGTAAATATTGGGGCCGCAGGCGTTGCTGGGCTAAGTGCTCCGAAACGCCGCCCACGTTTTTGGTGATGGACATGCCGTTGTCATTGAGGATGACGATCATCCGCTCCCCGCTGTTGCCGGCGGAGGAGAGGCCCTCGTAAGACAGGCCGCCGGTGAGGGCGCCGTCACCCAAAAGGGCGATTACGTGGTAGTCGGCCCCCTTGTGGGTTCTGGCCGCCGCCATGCCCAGGGCCACGGAAACGGCGTTGGAAGCATGGCCGGCGATGAAGGCGTCGTGGGGGGATTCCGAGGGTTTGGGAAAGCCGGCAAGCCCCCCGAAGCTGCGCAGACTCTCCATCTGTCCGTTGCGTCCGGTGAGGATCTTGTGGACGTAGCACTGGTGGCCCACGTCGAAGATCAGTCTGTCCCGGGCGGTGTGGAAAACCCGATGTATGGCCACGGTGAGCTCCACCACCCCCAAATTGGAGGCCAAATGCCCCCCGGTTTGGGACACCACGTCGATGAGGCGGTAGCGAAGCTGCTCGCACAGGGCTCGGGCTTCCTGGTCGGTGATGCCTTGGAGGCTGCCGTATTCGGTTTTGTCCGGCATCACCGCACCTCCCTCATAAACCGGCAGCCCTTCTATTTCCTGCGGTCTGCCAGCATCTGCGCAAGTTGACATAAAAACGTACTCTCCTCATATGGTTTCACCGCGTCTAGGGCTTCCTGGGTGAGCTTTGCCACCAGGTCGCGGCAGGCGGCAATCCCAAGGAGGGATACGAAGGTCGCCTTTTCATTCTTATGGTCGGAACCTATGGGCTTACCCAGCTCCGCCTCGTCGCCTTCCTGGTCTAAGATATCGTCTTGGATTTGAAAGGCCAGGCCTATGGCTTTGGCGTACTGCTCCAGGGCCTGCCGCTTCTCCTCCTTCTCCCCGGCGGCGATACAGCCTAAGGTAAGGGCTGCGGTGATGAGGCAGCCTGTTTTCAAGGCCTCGATTTTTTGGATCTGCGGGAAGGTGAGGCTGCGCCCCGTGGCGTCCATGTCCAGAACCTGCCCTGCCACCATGCCGCCTGGCCCCGCCGCCTGGGAAAGGCAGCGTACCGCCTCCAGCCTTTGGGCATCCGTGAGGCCCTGGGCGTCGGAGATTACTTCAAAAGCGGCAGTTAAAAGAGCGTCGCCCGCTAAAATCGCGGTGGCTTCCCCATACACTCTGTGGTTGGTGGGACGGCCCCGGCGGAGATTGTCGTTGTCCATGGCGGGCAGGTCGTCGTGGATCAGGGAGTAGGTGTGTACCATCTCCAGGGCGCAGGCCAGGGGCAGGGCGACCTCCGCCTCCCCGCCGCAGAGTAAGCAGGCCTCCAGAGTGAGGATGGGGCGGATGCGCTTACCCCCGGAGAGAAGGCTGTAACCCATGGCCTCCGAGAGCTTGCCGTAGGGCCAGAGCCCGTCGATATAGTCCGCCAGCCAGCCTTCAATCAGGGCGGCGTCTTCTTCCATTCTCTTCTGTAAGTCCATGCTACTCCCCTTCCGCCTCTGTAAAGGTTGAAAGCTTTACTCCACCTTCTGCATCTTGGGTCAGCAGCAGAACCTTTTGCTCTGCCTTTGCCAGAAGGGCGGTGCAGTCCTGCATCAGCTTGGTCCCCTCCTCGAAAAGGCCCAGGGATTCCTCCAGGGATTTATCGCCGCGCTCTAAGAGGGAGACGATCTCCTCCAAGCGCTTCATCGCTTCTTCAAAGCTTTGCTTTTTCGCTGCCATGTTGGACTTCCTTTCTCTCCACGCGGCAAAATAGGCTGCCGTCCTTCATCTGTATGCCCAGCCCCTGGCCCGGGGAGACCGTTTCCACAGAAGAAAGCGGCTTCTGATTCTCGTCTTTCACCAGGGCATATCCCCGGCCCAGCACCTTCAGAGGGCTGAGGGCGTCCAAGGAGGCGGCCAGGCTTCCCAACCTGTGTTTCTGGGCGGCCAGGTTCTTTTCCAGCCCGCTGCGGAGCCTGGACTCCTGAAAGTCCAGCAGCTGGCGCCTTTCCTGGAACAGGGGCGTTTCACCGGAGAGCCAGGGGCTTTTTCCCGCCAGCTCCAAGCGGCTCTTCTCGCTCTTCAGCCTATGGTGTAGGCCTCGCTCCATCCGCCCCCTCAGCTGGGAAAGACGGTGGCCCAGCTCCCGGACATCGGGAACGGCCATCTCGGCAGCGTTAGAGGGGGTGGCGGCCCGGAGATCGGCCACATAGTCGGATATGGTCACGTCGGGCTCGTGGCCCACAGCGGAGATCACGGGGACTTGAGAGGCAAAGATGGCCCTGGCCACCGCCTCCTCGTTAAAGGCCCAGAGGTCTTCCATAGACCCGCCACCCCGGCCTGTGATGATGAGATCGGCGGCCCCGTGGCGGTTCACCAGCTCCAGGGCCCGGCAGATCTCCAAGGGGGCCTCGGCTCCCTGCACCCGCACGGGCACCACCATCACCTGGGTCAGAGGATAGCGTGCCCCTAAGACCCGTATCATATCCCGCACCGCCGCCCCAACAGGCGAGGTTACCAGGGCGATCCTCCGGGGGTAGCGGGGTATGGGCTTTTTGTGGTCCGGGTGAAAGAGGCCCTCCGCCTCCAGCTTGGCTCGGATCTGCTGAAAGGCCAGGTGCAAATCCCCCAGGCCCAGGGGCATCATGCGGTTGCAGGTAAGCTGCAGCTGCCCGTCCCGGGGGAAGACCGTCACCCGGCCTCCCGCCACCACCTGAACCCCGTTTTCCGGACGAAAGCGCAGGAGAGCGGCCTCCCGCCGAAAGAGGACGCAGCGCAGGCTGGCCTCCCCGTCCTTCAGGGTAAAGTAGTGATGGCCCGAGGGGTAGACCTTATAATTGGAAAGCTCACCGGAGACCAGGACATTGGTAAGAAATCTGTCTCCATCCATCAGGTTTTTCAGATATTGATTCAGGGCGGACACCGAGATGACATCAGCCATGGGCGCCCCCCTCCTTAAGCTGCCGGTGGGCCAAGATCGCCGCCCCCAAGGCATTGTCGGCGGAATATCTGGCCTCGGCGAAGAAGGCCCTTCCCTGCCCCTCTAAGGTTTTGCGCAAAAAGCGGCTGGAGGCAACGCCCCCGGCATAGAGCACAGGGTGATGGGGGTAGGTCTTGCGGGCAGCTTGGGTGGTTTTTTCTATGGCGTGGAGGATGGTACCCAGCACGTAGGCGGCGATTTGGGGAGGCTCCGCGCCGCCCTCCACCATGGCCTGCATCCTGTTTTCCACCCCGGAGAGGGAAAATTGCCCTTCTTTTACCTTCACCGGGAAGAAATCCGGGGCCTGCGCCTCCATGGCCAGTCTGTCCAGCATTTCACCGCCGGGAAAAGCAAGGCCCAAACGCAGCCCCGTGCGGTCGATGAGCTGCCCGGCGGAAAGATCGCCGGTGCCCCCTAAGTGGGTGGCCCGGACAGAGGGGCCATCCGGCTCCACCAGGAGAAATTCCGTGGTGCCCCCGGAGAGATGCCAGGCCAGAAAGGGCCTGTCTAAAAGGGCCAGGTTTCCGGCGCTCCAGGCTGCCGCCGCCAGGTGGCCC
The DNA here is from genome assembly GCA_031553635.1 of Evtepia sp. Classification (GTDB taxonomy): domain Bacteria; phylum Bacillota; class Clostridia; order Oscillospirales; family Oscillospiraceae; genus Evtepia. The sequence goes on from JAVBLH010000005.1 coordinate 33,443, forward strand.
TGCTGGTGGCTGCAGGGGTAGAAGGGAACGCCCAAGGTCTCGGCCAAAAGGCGGCCCTGGGACTCCCCCGCCAAAAAGCAGGGCATGTAGGACTCTTCGGCCTCACGAGGCTTGGTGCTGGCCCCCACGGCGGCGATCTCTTGGGGTCTTCTCCGGTCTAAGAGGGCGCGGTACACCTCCGGGAGCCCCTTCACGTGCTGAAACAGGGCGTCGCTCTGGCGCAGGCCAAGAGAACCTTCGGGCACGTCTAACAGGCGGCCCTCATTCTCCCCCGTTTCCCCGTCGAACCAGGCGGCAGAGGTTTTATAGTTGCTGGTGTCAAAGCCCAGGGTCATCATTCCGGGGACTCCTGAAGGGCTGCCTCCTGCACCCCCGCCGCTTCCGGGGAAGCGACCCCAAGATCTGCCTCTTCCGGAAGGGCACCGGAAAGCGCTGGCTCTTCAGCTTCTTCGCGGGATTCCGCAGTTTCGGGGAATTCCGCCCGGAGGAAGCTGCCTAGGATACCGTTGATGAAGGCCACGGTTTTGGGTTCTTCGTATTTTTTTGCAATCTCCACCGCCTCGTTGATGGCGGCCTTGTTTGGAATTTCCGGCATATACAGGATTTCATACATAGCCACACGCATAATGGCGGCGGCGGTGCGGGGGATGCGCTCAAACTTCCAGCCCACGGCATAGCGGCTGATATAGGTGTCCAGCTCCGGCCCGTGATCCCCCACGCCCCGCACTAGGTTTTCGATGTACTCCCGCTGCTTTTCGTCCGGAAACTCTCCATAAACCTCGTCTTCCTCCTCCCAGGCGGAAAAGCTCTCGGGGGTGAGTTGCTCCTCTAACAGTTCCGCCGATGACTTGGCAGAAAAGCCCAGGGAAAAAGACAGGTGCATGGCAAGCTCGCGGGCCATTGATCTGGTCATAGTGATCCTCCATTATCCGCAAAATGGGCAAAAATATCCATTGTTATAATCTCTTATTATATACAGTAGTGATGAAAAAATAAACCCTTACTTTGGGTAATCCATGAAATTTTATGAATTTTGTCAAGAATCTCTCTGGGAGCCCGTCTCCTTCTGTCCCTTTGCCGGGTTTTTGGGCCGAAAGGCGAAAAAAATGCCCACGGAAACTTCATATCCGCAGGCATCTTTTCAGTTTAGGCCATGAAACTTCAATTTTTCCCTTGCTTTTCAAAGGTGATGCCGGCCACACGCACGTTGACCGCCTGAACGGTCAGGCCGCTGGTGGCCGCCACGCTGGAGGTAATGGCCTCCTGAATCCGGCGAGCCACTTCCATCACGTGGCAGCCATACTGCAGGGTAACGGCGATGCTGACGATGAGCTCCTCCCCCTCCCGCTGGATGGCCACGCCCCGGGTGAGGCTCTTCTTGCCTAAAAACTGCTCGCTTAAATTGGTGCCTGCCAGGCCGCTGACGCCCTCGATCTCCATGGCGGCGGCCCCGGCGATCATGGCCAGGACATCCTCTGAAATGTAGATGTCCCCCTGCTCCCCGGTGCGGGAGATGTATTCTCTGGCTTCGCTCATATGTGTTTCCTCCCTTAAAACTTCATGGTTTTTGTTCAATTACAGTCCCTGATGGGCCTTGGCTGCCCGTAAAGTATTTTCCATTAACACCGCCCGTGTCATGGGGCCTACGCCCCCGGGAACAGGGGTGATGGCCGAGGCCACTTCCTTGGCCGCCGGGTAGTCCACGTCGCCACAGAGCTTTCCGGCCTCGTTGCGGTTCATGGCCACGTCTATCACCACGGCGCCGGGCTTTATCATGTCGGCAGTGACCAGATTCACCTTGCCCACGGCGGCCACCAGGATGTCTGCCTCTAAGCAGACCTCCTTGAGATTGGGGGTTCTGGAGTGGCAGATGGTGACGGTGCCGTGCTCCCGGAGAAGCAGCAGGGCCATGGGCTTACCCACGATGTTGGAACGGCCCACCACCACGCAGCGCTTGCCCTTGGGGCTGATGCCGTATTCCTGCAAGATCTCCATGATACCGGCGGGGGTACAGGGCAAAAACCCGTCCTTCCCTACCAAAAGTGCGCCCATATTCATGGGGTGGAAGCCGTCCACGTCCTTGGCAGGGTCTATGGCCAAGAGCACCGCCTCCTCGTCTATCCCGTCGGGGAGGGGCAGCTGGACTAAAATCCCGTCGATCTTTTCGTTATGGTTGAGCGTTTCGATGAGGGCGATCAGCTCCTGCTGAGAGGTGGTCTCCGCCAGGGCGTATTCCTCGCTGTAAAAGCCGCACTCCTGGCAGTCGGCCCGCTTGCTGTTGACATAGACCCGTGAGGCGGGGTTATCCCCCACAATGATCACCGCTAAGCCAGGCTTGCGGGGGAGGGCCAAGGCGCCTTCACGGGCTTTCTCCTTGCATTTTGCGGCCAGGGCTTTTCCGTCTAATACCATTCCTGCCATTAGGTTTCCTCTCCTTTTTTCGTCACTTGATGCACGTAAAGTTTTTGGGGGTCCGGGTGCTGCCTCAGGCGGTAGATAAGATAGCCCGCCGCGGCGAAAAAGCTCAGAAAGCCCACCAGTTGGGAAACGCGGATTCCCGTTTCAAACAGCATGAGGCTGTCGGTGCGCAGGCCTTCGATAAAGCCTCGCCCCAGGCCGTACCAAGCGATGTAAAGGAAAAACAGCTGCCCGTCGAAAAGGCGTTTTCCCTTGTGCAAAACCAGGAGAAGCAGGCAGAATCCCAGGGCGTTCCACAGCGATTCGTAGAGGAAGGTGGGGTGTACCTCCATGTACTTTGCCCCGCCGCCTACCCAGTCTGTGATGCCCATACGCCAGGGGAGGGTGGTCTCCCCGCCGTAGGCCTCCATATTCACAAAGTTGCCCCAGCGGCCCACGCTCTGGCCGATGAAAAGGCCAAACACCCCCAGGTCGGCCATGGCCAGGAAGGGGATTTTCTTATGGCGGCAGACCAGATAGGCTGTGAGAAAGGCCCCGATAAGGGAGCCGTACACGGCGATGCCCCCATCATGGATCTGGAGCATGGCCCAAAAATCCAGGCTGCCGTCGGGGTGGCGGAAGCGGTCTAAGTAAAAGAGGACGTAATAAGTCCTCGCGCCGATGATGGAACAGGGAACGGCAAAGAGCAAGAGGTCTAAAAGGTCGTTTTCCTGAATGCCAAAGCGCTTTGCCATTTTCAGACAGAAGAGCACCGCAAGGCCAAAGCCCAGGGCGATGATGATGCCGTACCAGTAGATCTCCCAGCCGAAAAGGCTCTTGGGAACCGCCACGGGGTTCAGGTTAAATTCCAGACCCAGGCCTGGAAAAGTCACATGGTTCATGCTCTTGCCCCCTTGGGTCTTACCACGGAAAGGGCGGTGCGCTCCGGGGTAATCCAGGCCCCCAAGGCCGCCTCTACATCTTCTTTTTCGATTGTAGCATAAATTTGGGGAAAAAGCCAGAGTTCTTCTCCGGCAAAATAGGCCCTGGCCTGCTCCACGCAGAGGTGCTCAAAGGAGTTTAAGGCCCGCACCTGACTGCCGTAGGCCGCCTTTTTCAGACGGCGGAAGAGATCCGGGTCTATGCCCTCCCGGCAAAGCCGCCGTGCCTCTCGAGAAATTTCCTCCTCCAGGGTTTTGGGGTCCTTAGATTCGCCCCCCGCAATGAGAAAGGCGCAGCCGGGATAGGTCTCGTAGCCGCAAAAGAAACTGTTGTTGATCAGGCCCCGGGCGTAAAGCTTTTCATAAAGGGGGCTGGAGGAGCCCACCAAGGCCTCGCACAAAAGCTCGCCCAAAAGACGCTGCCGCAAGCTCTCCGCCCCCTCCGCCGGGGGAGTGAGCTTCACGCCCAGTTGGAAAATAGGCGTTGATACCTCCATGTCGTAAAGGCGCTGGGCTTCACAAGCGGTTTCCGGTTCCTCCCCGCCGTGATCACGCAGGGGTGGCTCGCTTTCCTTCTGAGGCAGAATCTTTTCCACCAGGTCCAGGACTTTTTCCGGCTCCACGTCTCCGGCAATGCAGAGGACCATGTTGGAGGGGCGGTAAAAGGCCTCGTGGCAGTGGTAGAGGGTCTCGGCGGAGATCTGGGCGATGGATTCCTGGGTGCCCGCCACGGAATTGCGTGCGGTGTGGTTTTCGTAGAGGGCGGACATGAGGCCCATGTAGACCTGCCAGTTGGGGTTGTCCTGAATCATGCGGATCTCCTGGCCGATGATGCCCTGCTCCTTTTCCACGCTCTCCTGGGTGAAGTAGGGGATGGAGACGAAGGAGAGAAGGGTCTCCAGGTTTTCGTAAAAGCCCTCGCTGCCCTCAAAATAGTAGCCGGTGAGGGCCGAGCCGGTGAAGGCGTTGGGGGAGGCCCCATTGCCGGAGAGGACTTGAAGTGCGTTACCGTCCTTGGTGTCGAACATTTTGTGCTCTAAGAAGTGGGCCACGCCCATGGGGGTATCCTGCCACTGTCCCCGGAAGGAGAAGCGGGTGTCCATGCCGCCGTAATTGGTGGCAAAAAAGGCGAAGGATTTTCCAAAGTCCGGCTTGGGAAAGAGGAAAACGGCAAGTCCGTTCTCCAGGTGTTTTTCCAACATGACCTCGCCGATCTGGGGGTAACGGTTTATTTTCATGCTTCCTCTTCCCCTCCCTGTAAGAAATAGACACTGTCCAGCCATAGGGTCTTGGCCGTCTCCTGCACCGTCTCCAGGGTCACGCCCTCTACGGTACGATAGAGGGTTTCGGGAGAAAGCCCTTCTAGAGAGATGGCCTGGCCCAGCCAAAAGTCCTCCAGCCGCCCTTGGGAATCCAGGGTGGTTTTCAGGTTGTTGGCGATATAGCGGCGGGCACTTTGAAGTTCCTCCTCCGTGACCACTCCCTTGCGGACATCGTCCAGCTGGGCTAAAATCTCGTCCTTGGCCTTTTCGAAATTTTCAAAGGCCACCCCGGAGGAGACCAAAAGGAGTCCCTTGTATTGGTCTGTCATGGCGCTGGCGTAGTAGCACAGGGAGAGCCGCTCCCGAACGTTCATAAAGAGCTTTGACATGGTGGAGCCGCCGAAAATGGCGTTGGTCACCATGAGGGCCGAAAGGGCCTTTGCGGAGAGCATGGGTCCCGGCAGACGAAAGCCCATGGTGAGCTTTCCCTGGGTGACATCTAAGTGATCGCCAAAGCTGCGGGGTATCTCCCCCCGCTCCAAGCCCGATGCTTCCGGCTTTCGCAGGGTCTGCCTTTTGGGCGTGGAAAGGGGGGCGAAGACCGTTTTCATCAGGGCTTCCACCTCTTCGAAGCTTTTGGAGCCGCAATAATAAAGGTGAAGGGGTGCCTCCCGGAGAAGGCTTTGGTATTGGGCCCAGAGGCTCTCTCCCGTGATGGCGGCAGCCTCCTCCTCCTCGCCCCATTTGTCCACGCCATAGGGCTCCCCGGCGCACATCTGGCTGGTGAGGCGGTAGAGAGCGTACTGCTGCTTGTCGTTGATTCTGGCGTGAATGCGGTCTAACAGGTTCTGGCGCTCGCTCTCCAGGTAGTCCCCTCGAAAGCTGCCCTCGTCCCCAGCCGGGTCAAAGAGGATTTCTCCCAAAAGGCGGATGCCCGCTTCTAACACCGAAGTTTCCTCCGGGACAAAGGCGTCGTCTAAGAAGCTGCCCACAAAGCCCAGGCATTGCGTCTCCCCTTTTTTGCGCACCACGGGGTCTATGGAGGCGCCGTAGAGCTCATCCAGGGCGGCGGCCATGGAGACCATATCTGGGTGCTTTTTTGTCCCTCGGCGCAGCAGGTAGGGAATCAGGGCGTTTTGAGCCGCCTTGTCACGGGATAAGGGCGTTAAAAAGTGGACGCCCACCAGGCAGGTTTTGAATTTATTGGTCTTCACAGCCACAAGGCGGATGCCCGGCAGGATCTCCTTGGTTTTTTGCTCCATGGCGCGAATCACTCCTCTCTATGGAAAGGCCTTGCCCTTTACAAGGCGAAATGTTTCCGGTTTTCATCAAGGAATATTGTACCACATAGGGGGGCGGAAAGTAAAGCCGTCCGCCTCTTTCAAAATCCTTGCCGATTTTGCCCTTTTCTATTCAAATAGTTCTTGACAGGGAAAGGAAATTAGAGTAAGATAAGCTACGTTGTAAAGGAAACTAGCTTTACAAGCTGATAGATGGGAGGCTCTTCATGAAAAATCAAACCTATCGTATGACCATGCTGTTCGACTTTTACGGCGAGCTTCTCACCCCTCGTCAGCGGGAGTTTTACGACCTGTACTATAACGAAGACCTCTCCTTGGCCGAGATCGCCGAAAACCACGGCATCACCCGCCAGGGCGTCCGGGATAACATCGTAAGAGCCGAGGCCACCCTCCAGGACATTGAGGACAAAACCGGCCTCATCTCCCGGTACCACACCATTCAAAACTCCATCGACGCTTTGGAGAAGGCCGCGCTGGACATTCGAAACTATGGCGAGGGCACCCTCCAAGACCCGAAGCTTTTGGACCTCTGCTTTAAGCTGGACGAGGCCATCGCCGCACTGGGGAAGGACTGACCCATGGCATTTGAAGGTTTAACAGAAAAACTATCCTCGGTCTTTAAGCGGATTCGCGGCAAGGGCCGTCTCACCGAGGCCGATGTGAAGGAGGCCATGCGGGAAATTCGTCTGGCCCTTTTGGAGGCCGACGTCAGCTACAAGGTGGTCAAAGACTTTGTGAAAGACGTAACCGACAAGGTGACGGGTACAGACGTGCTGGAAAGCCTCTCCCCCGCCCAGACCATTGTCAAAATCGTGAATCAAGAGCTCATCGCCCTTATGGGCGGCGGCAGCAGCAAGCTGACCATCGCCTCGGCCCCGCCCACGGTGATCATGCTGGTAGGCCTCCAGGGCGCCGGTAAGACCACCAACGGCGCAAAGCTGGCAGGGCTCATGAAAAAGCAGGGCAAGCGCCCCTTGCTTGCCGCCTGCGATATTTACAGACCCGCCGCCATTAAGCAGCTGGAGGTGGTGGGTGCCCAACTGGGGGTTCCCGTGTTCCAGATGGGCCAGGAAAACCCGGTGGAGATTGCCCGTGCCGCCATCTCTCACGCCAAGGCCCACGGCAACGACATGGTGTTTTTAGACACCGCCGGCCGCCTCCACATAGACGACGCCCTGATGGACGAATTAAAATCCGTTAAGGCCGCCGTGACTCCCACGGAAATCCTCCTGGTGGTAGACGCCATGGTGGGGCAGGACGCGGTGAATGCCGCCCTGGCCTTCGACGAGGCTCTGGGCATCGACGGGGTGCTCCTCTCCAAGCTGGACGGCGATGCCCGAGGCGGTGCTGCCCTTTCCATCCGGGCCGTCACCGGCAAGCCCATCAAGTTTGTGGGCATGGGCGAAAAGCTGGACCAGATCGACGTGTTCCACCCCGAGCGCATGGCCTCCCGGATTTTGGGCATGGGGGATATCCTCTCCCTCATCGAAAAGGCCGAGCAGCAGTTTGATATAGAAAAGGCCCAGGCCCTCCAAGAAAAGCTGAAGAAAAACCGCCTGACCTTATCCGATTACTATGACCAGCTGGTGCAGCTGAAGAGCATGGGCTCCATGGCCGACATCGCCGCCATGCTGCCCGGCGCCAACCCCGCCGCCTTGGAGGACGCCTCCTTCGACGAGAAGATGATCACCCGGACAGAGGCCATCATCCTCTCCATGACCCCCCAGGAGCGGGAGAACCCCTCCCTCCTCAACAGCAGCCGGAAAAAGCGCATCGCCGCCGGCTGCGGGATGCAGGTGGTGGACATTAACCGCATGCTCAAGCAGTTCGACATGATGCAGCAGATGGCAAAGCAGATGTCGCGGCAATTGGGCGGCAAGCGCCGCTTCGGCGGCTTCGGCAAGGGGAAAATCCCCGGCCTGCCCTTTTAGCATCCCCCCTTTTGTTGGTCAACGCCAAGAGGCGTTTCCATAGCTCTCAAATCAATTTGGAGGTGAAAATATATGGTTAAAATCAGACTTCGTCGTATGGGCGCCAAGAAGAGCCCCTTCTACCGCATCATCGTCGCTGACTCCCGTTATCCCCGTGACGGTCGTTTCATCGAGGAAATCGGCACCTACAACCCCCTCACCAACCCCGCTGAGGTGACTGTAGACGTAGACCGGGCACAGGCCTGGATCAAAACCGGCGCTCAGCCCACCGATACCGTGCGGGCACTGCTGAAAAAAGCGGGCGCCATCTAATCGGGAGGGCTCATGAAGGATCTTCTCACCTATATTGCCCAGAGTCTGGTAGATCACCCCGATGCCGTGAATGTAACGGAGCAGGCTGCGGCTGACGGCTCCCTTCTCTTCGAGCTTCGGGTAGACCCCAGCGACATGGGCAAAGTAATCGGCCGTCAGGGTCGGATTGCCAAGGAAATCCGCACTTTAATGCGTTCTGTGGCCCAGCGCCAGGGAAAAAAGATTTCCGTTGAAATCATGGACTAAGAGATGGCGGAGGCGAAAGTGCCCCGCCATCTTTTGCAAAGGAGAATTGCGTTTTGAAAAATCCCTTTCTGGAGGCAGGAAAAATTGTCAACACCCACGGTATCGCCGGCGAGGTGAAGGTGGTGCACTGGTGCGACAGCCCGGAGTATCTCCTGGGCTTTGACACCCTCTATTTAGACGGGGCCCCCGTGAAGGTGCGCTCGGCCCGGGTCCACAAGCAGAACGTGCTGCTGCATTTAGAAGGGGTGGAGGACATCAATGCCGCCATGCGCCTAAAGGACAAGATCCTCTCCATCCGCAGGGACGACGCCCCTCTCCCGGAAGGCCAGCACTTTTTAGCAGACCTCTATGGCATCACCGTGCAGGATGCCCAAAGCGGCGAGGTTTTAGGCACCATTCAGGACATTCTCACGCCCCCCGCCCATCCCATCTACGTGGTGCAGGGCGGAGTCCGGGAGTACATGATCCCCGCCGTCCCCGCTTTTATCAAAAACGTGGATATGGAAGCAGGGGTCATGACCGTTTCTCTCATCGAAGGGATGTGAGGCCATGTACCGCATTGATATCATGACCCTCTTTCCCGATACAGTGGGCGACGTGCTCTGCGAGTCTATCTTAGGCCGGGGCCAGGAACGGGGCCACATCCGCATCGACTGCCACCAGATCAGAGACTATACCCAAAACAAGCAAAAGCAGGTGGACGACTACCCCTACGGCGGCGGCAAGGGGGCGGTGATGCAGGCCGACCCTCTCTTCCAGTGCTGGAGCCACCTTTGCACCCAGGCGGGCGAGGGGGTACATACCATCTACCTCTCCCCTGCCGGAAAAACCTTCACCCAGGCCGATGCCAAGCGTTTATCCAAAGACCATCAGCACCTGATTTTAGTCTGCGGGCACTACGAGGGCATAGATGAGCGATTTATCGAAGAGTGCGTAGACGAGGAAATTTCCCTGGGAGATTTCGTCCTCACCGGGGGCGAGATTCCCGCCATGGCCGTGGCCGATGCCGTGTGCCGCTTAGTCCCCGGGGTGCTCTCCGACGAGGAATGCTTTGTCAACGAGAGCCATTGGGACGGGCTGCTGGAGCATCCCCAATACTCCCGGCCGGAGATCTGGCATGGGCGCGCCGTGCCCCCGGTTCTCCTCTCGGGCCACCATGCCAACATTGCCAAGTGGCGGCGAGGGCAGTCTATTCTGCGCACCAAGGCCCGCCGCCCGGATTTATATGAAAAATTAGACCTTTCCTCCAAGGCCGACCAGAAGCTTTTGAAAGAGCTGGCCATGGAGGAGGGCCAAGAATAAGGAGGCATTTTTATGTATTTTGAAAAACCCGGTTCTGCCAATACCGAAGATACCATTGCCCTGGCTGTTCAAACTGCGAAGGATAGGGGCATCAGCACCATTGTGGTTGCCTCCTACTCCGGCAAATCCGCCTTAGACACCAGCTTTCGCAGCCGTGGAGTGAAGGTGGTTTGCGTTACGGCGGCTTACGGCGCCGACAAGCCCGGCCAGAGCGTCCTGGACAGCGGCGTGCGCACCCAATTGGAGCTGGCCGGTGTGTCTGTGTTGGCTGCCACCCACGTGCTCAGCGGCGCTGAGCGTTGCTTCTCCGGTCGATTCGGCGGGGTCTATCCCACAGAGATCATGTCCTACACCCTGAAAATGATGGGCCAGGGCACCAAAGTGGCGGTGGAATGCGCTGTGATGGCACTGGACGCTGGTCTCATCCCCTACGGTGAGCCGGTTCTCTCCCTGGGCGGCACCGATTCCGGCCTGGACACCGCCCTGCTTCTCACCCCCGCCCACGGCAAGGACATTCTCAGCACCAAAATCCACGAGGTGATCTGCAAGCCTTACCTGTAACCTAAAAAAACAAAAAAGCTGTTGGGTGGCCAAACCATCCAACAGCTTTTTTATTATCCTACTTCGCTTTCATCCGGAAGGGCACTTGCCGAAGGCTTCGGCTTCTCCCGCCAGATCCTCACGGTGTCGGCAAAGTTTTCGTGCTCGATCTCCCGAACCTTGAACTTAAAGAGGGCAAAGACCCCCTGGAGGATGAAGCCCATGCCGAAGACGGCAATCACAGTCCCCACCCCCACCTTGGCACCGAAAAGGAAGCCGATGAGAAGCACGGTGCCCTCCAGCCCCGCTCGCACCAAGCCGATGGGAGCCTTGTAAAACTTTTTCCCCAGGGCTACCATCAGGGCGTCGCGGGGGCCGCAGCCCATGGAGCTTCCGATGTAAAGGACGCTGGCCACGGCGATCATCACCTGACCTAAGAGCATGAGCCCTATCCCGGCGGCAAAGCTCTCCATTTTGGGCACGGGGTTAAAAATGAAGATCACGTCCACGAATTTCCCGATGAAGATGGCGTTTAAGAGGGTACCGAAGCCGATCTTCTCGTGGAGGAGGTAGTCGATGCCGATGATGAGGATGCCCGTTACCAGGGCCACGTTGCCAAAGCTGTAGCCGCTGACGATGGAGATGCCCATGCTAAAGGCCTCCCAGGGGGCCAGGCCCACATTGGCCTGGATGGTGAGGTATATCCCCACAGCGTAACAAACCAGGCCCAAAATGAGCCGGGTGAAGCGTTTGACATAAGAGAGTGCCATGGTCATCATTCCTCATTTTCTCCAGGCCTTTGGCCCTGGGGCAGATTGGGTCCTTAGGCAGAGCTGGCCGCCAAATAACCGTTAAATTCAACAGGGTGTTGAAAAAAGTTGCCTTCTTTCAACACCCTGCTTGTTTGATTCTGATGTGAGGTCAGCTAGGATTAGTACTTCTCGTTGAAGCGCTTCTCGTAGTATTCCTTCATCTCGTCTCTGAAATCGGGGTGGGAGATCTCGATGAGCTGACGGGCTCTCTCGCGGAGGTGGTTGCCGCGCATTCTGGCGATGCCGTACTCGGTGACCACGTAGAAGCTCTCAAAGCGGGTCAGGGTGATGGGACGGCCGGCGTCGAACTCGGGCACGATTCTGGAGGCCTTGCCGCCGGCTGCGGTGGAGGGCATGGCCACGATGGAAACGCCGCCCTTAGAAGCGGTGGCACCGCGGACGAAATCCACAAAGCCGCCTGCGCCGCTCATGTGCTTATACTGGCTGATGTTGTCGGCCACGATCTGCCCGTTGAAGTCCACGGAGAGAGCGGCGTTGACAGAAGCCATGTTGTTGTTCTGGGCGATGATGCGGGGGTCGTTCACGTAGTCAACGGGATAGAACTCAACGGAGGGGTTGTCATCGACATAAGCGTACAGATTCTTGGAACCGTTTAAGAAGGTAACGGTAGACTTATTGGTGTGAATCTGCTTCTTGGAGTTGTTGATGTTGCCCTTCTTGATGAGCTCAAGAATGCCGTCGGAGAGCATTTCGGAGTGGATGCCCATGTCGTTCTTCTCGCCTAAGTAAGCCAGAACAGCGTTGGGGATGCCGCCGATGCCCAGCTGCAGGCAGGCGCCGTCCTTGATGAGGCTGGCGCAGTTGGCGCCGATGCGGGCCTCGATGTCGGTCTGCTCGATGGACTTGGCACCGTAGAGCTCGTCGTCGGCCTCCACGGCAAAGTCGATGTCGTCGATGTGGATCAGGGTGTCGCCAAAGGTTCGGGGCATATTCTTGTTGATCTGAGCGATGACGATCTTGGCATTCTCAGCGGCGGGCTTGGTGTAGTCCACGGAAACGCCATAGGTGCAGTAGCCGTGCTTATCCGGGGGGGACACGGTGATGAGGGCCACGTCAACGGGGAGGAACGCTCTCCACATACTGGGGGCCTCGAAGAAGAAAGCGGGGGTAAAGTCGGCTCTGCCTTCATCAATTGCCTTGCGGGCGCCGGGGCCTGCAAACAGGGAATTGTGGCGGAAGTGACCCTTCATTTCGGGCTTGGTGTACTCGCAGGGGCCGAGAGCCAGCAGGTGGCAGATCTCTACATCCTTGTACTCCTTGTAGTTCTCTACCATTGCCTTCACGATGGTCTGGGGCTCGCCGATGCTGTGGGCGGTAACAACTCTATCTCCAGACTTAATGTGCTTTACCGCTTCCTGGGCTGTCACAAATTTGGCCATAAAAAACCGTCTCCTCTCAAAAATAAGAACAGAAAATAACAACTTGTTTTCAAACTTGTCGCTAAGTAGAAGTATACAAATAAAAACGATTTTCGTAAATTAAATTTTTTTAATATTAGCTTTCGATATATTTCATATAAAGCAAGAAAACGTGCTCCACCGCCCTACAAGGCCGCCCTGCCCCTTCGCCACCTTTTGGAACCTTGACACCCTGTTGGGCATATGGTATGGTTGTGGCACCCCTTCCTCATTGGGAAGCGGGGCTGTGTTCTGATCAGGCCGGGAGTGTTCTCCTGGGGCCGGGCCCTTTGGGCAGCAGTGATTGTGCATGCACATCTGTGGGACAGTGTTTCCATAGGCGTGCTATTTTTTATGCCAAGGGCAAAGCCGCTTTTTTCAGGCTTAATTAAAATCTCTCATACTATTCCGAATAAGGAGGTCTTTTCATGAACGAAGAAAAAGGGCGCCAAGCCATGAAAGTCTCCCGCAACAACATACTCTGCAACCTTTTCCTCTCGGCCTTTAAGCTCTTCGCGGGGCTGGCGGGCCACTCCGCTGCCATGATTTCCGACGCGGTGGACAATTTGTCCGACGCCTTCAGCACCGTTATCGTCATGATAGGCATACGGGCCTCCACAAAGAAGGCAGACAGAGACCATCCCTACGGCCACGAGCGCTTTGAATGCGTGGCTGCCATCGTTCTGGCAGTGGTCCTCTGTCTCACAGGCTTGGGGATAGGCCTAGGCGGTCTGCGCACGGTGCTGTCCGGCGATGGGGCAAGTCTGCAAGTGCCCACCCTTTTGCCCCTCTTTGCTGCCATCCTCTCCATTTTTGTGAAGGAGGCCATGTATTGGTACACAAAAAAGGCCGCCAAGAAGCTCCATTCCGGGGCCCTTATGGCAGACGCCCTGCACCACCGCTCCGATGTGCTGACTTCCCTCAGCAGCTTTTTGGGCATCTTCGGGGCGCGGCTGGGCCTGCCTTTATTGGACCCCCTGGCTTCGGTGGTGATTTGCCTCTTTATTTTAAAAACAGCCTGCGATATCTTCCTGGACGCCATCAGCAAAATGACAGATAAGGCCTGCGACCAGGAAACCGAGGAGGCCCTGCGCCGCTTGATCCTGGAACAGGAAGCCGTTTTGGGGATAGACCTGATGCGCACCCGGCTGTTTGGCGATAAGATCTACGTGGATGTGGAGCTGCAGGCCCCGGGGGACATGAGCCTTACCGAGAGCCACGCCATGGCCCACACAGTCCACGACGCCATAGAGGAGACCTTCCCTTTGGTGAAGCACTGCATGGTTCACGTGAACCCCACCCGCAGTGAGGCCCCAGACAGCGAAGACCGGCCCTGGTCCTAGCGTTCGCTGCCCCTTGCCAGCTTTTCCAGGGCCTTCACATCGGTGAGACGCAGGCTGCCCCGGGAAAGGCTGACATATCCCTCGCCCTGAAAATGCCGGAGCATGCGGGTCACCACCTCCCGGGCGCTGCCTAAATGCCCGGCGATCTGCTCGTGGGTGAGGTTGAGGCTTTCCCCTTCCGTAAGGCTGCGCTCTTCCAGAAGAAAGGCTGCCAGTCTTGCGTCCAGCTTCTTATTTAAAATCTGATCCATGAGCCACATGACATCGGAAAAATTGGTGGATACCAGCTCGTTGGTATAGTTGGAAACCGCCACAGATTCCTCCATGAGGCCCTGGTACACATCGGGCGGGATGTGGATGGCCCTGGTGTCCTCCTCGGCGGAGACCATCACGTCGAACTCTATGCCCCGCAGAATGCAGGAGGCGGAGAGTAAGCAGAGGTCCCGAGGAAAGAGCCGGTAAAGGGTCAGCTCCTTCCCCTCCTCCGAAACGGTGTATACCCGCAGCTGCCCCTCCAGCACCAAAAAGAGGCCTACGCAGTCTAAGGAGCCCCGGTGAAGGATCTCCCCCTTGGGGTGACTGCCTTCTCCCGAGGCTGTTAAGAGCCGCGCTTTTTGTTCTTCACTTAGTTTATCCCAAAAGGGGATATAGCTCCAAAAATCCATAGGGTTCTCCCCTTTTTTATTACTTCTTCTATTCTAGGCTCATCTCAAAGCCGCGTCAAGGGTTCATCCGTTGCCTTTTTGCCCCGGCTGTGGTACCATGGCATCACCAGGAACCAGCCCAAAGGGAAAGGAGAGACCCGCCATGGAGCAGGAAGCCATCCTCACGCCGCAGGGGGAAAAGACCGGGCGCAACGAGACCTTGGATTTTCTCCGGGGCCTTGCCCTTCTCATTATGATATGCTACCACGCCCTGTGGGATTTCGTGTATCTTCTGGACTACGCCATTCCCTGGTACCGCGGGCCTATGGGTCTTTTTTGGCAGGTGACCTCCTGCAGCCTTTTTATCCTCCTGTCAGGCTTTTGCTGGTCTTTTGGAAAAAGGCCTGTTTTTCGGGGGGCCGTGGTATTTGGCTGCGGGCTTTTGATCTTTGGGGTCACGGCCCTCACCATGCCGGAGAACACCGTGCGCATTGGCATTCTCACCTTTTTAGGCTCTGCCATGGTGCTGCTGGTCCTGATAGCTCCCTTACTGCGTAAGATTTCGCCCCCCCTTGGGCTCTTTGTAAGTCTTGGGCTTTTTTTACTTTTTTGGAACCTCGGCAGCGGCAGTGTGGGGCTTTTGCACTGGGAATTTTTCCAGGTTCCTCCAGAACTTTATCGGGGACCCGTGGGTGCTTTTTTAGGCTTTCCGCCTGCTGGCTTTGTTTCGGCGGATTACTTCCCCCTCTTCCCCTGGTTCTTTCTCTATTGCTGCGGCTTTTTTCTCTATCGTGTGGGCACCCGCGCCGGTGAGGTTCCCCTCCCCTCCTACTCTCTGCCCTATAGTGGCCCTCTGGTCTTTTTGGGGCGGCACTCCCTGGTGGTCTATCTGCTGCATCAGCCTATTCTTTACGGGCTAATACAGCTCTTTCCAACATAATTTTATGGTTCCCAGGAAAAATTTACCCTTTTTCCTTTTTACGATCTCGGTCACACAAATGACTTCCTTTCGTAACATATCTCATTTTTTGTTTCTGTGACTATATTTTGCTTGTCATTTTTGTAAGCTTTTCCCCGTTATCGCTGGTTTTTGATGTTTTTTATTTAGTTTTTACTTGCCCCACCTTCCAATCTGTGGTACCATGATATACACTGTTTCTATAAACTTTCGCCCATGCTCCATAGACAGGACCCCCTCGAACCCCGCCTTTTCACCCTGCCCTGTGCTTTGCAAAAGCGTTTTCCACAGGCAAAATCCATGGGCCGGAGGGTAGAATTCTTCAGGGTACTGTGCTGCGGGCTGCGTCTTTTGATGACGGACATCCACGCATCACATCAGTACAGGGAAGGAACGTAGATCGGATATGTCTGACAAGAAAAAATTGTTGATTGTTGACGACATCATGTTAAACCGCCTCATCTTATCCGACCTCTTCTCTGGGGAGTATGAGGTCATCGAGGCAGAAAACGGCCAGGAAGCACTGGAAAAGATCGACCATTATAAGGAAGAGCTTTCCATCGTCCTTCTGGATATTGTCATGCCTGTGATGGATGGTTTTGCGGTTCTCCACGCCATGCATGCCCGCAACTACATCGGCACCATCCCCGTGATTCTCATCACCGGTGAGAACGACGATGAAAAGTTTCTCCAGGGCTATACCCTGGGCATCTCCGACCTGATCAACAAGCCCTTTAACCCTGAGATCGTGGAACGGCGCGTGTCCAACGTGGTGCGCCTTTACGCCCATAAGCAGGAGATGGAGCAGCGTCTTCGGGAACAGAAAGAAATGCTGGAGCGCCAAGCCGAGCGTTTGCGCCAGTCTAACCTCTTCGTCATCGACGCCCTCTCCACCACGGTGGAATTCCGCAACCAGGAGTCCGGCGACCATGTTAAGCGCATCCGCCTTCTCACCAAGGTAATGCTCATCGCCATGCGGGAGGATTACCCCTTAGATGACGACACCATTGAAACCATCTCCAATGCCTCGGCCCTTCACGATATCGGCAAGATCGCCATTCCCGACTCCATCCTTTTAAAGCCCGGCTCCCTCACCAAGGAGGAGTTCGATATCATGAAGTCCCACACCGTTCGCGGCTGCGAGATTCTCGCCAGCCTGGGGGACGCCCAGGACCAGGAGTATTACACCTATTCCTACGATATCTGCCGCTACCACCACGAGCGCTACGACGGCAGAGGTTATCCCGACGGATTGGTGGGTGAGCAGATTCCCGTTTGGGCCCAGGCCACCAGCCTTGCAGACGTGTACGACGCTCTCACCAGTAAGCGGGTCTACAAACCGGCCTACACCCACGCCGAGGCGGTGCAGATGATTCTAAACGGCGAATGCGGCGTCTTTAATCCCATCATGCTCAAGCACTTCCACCGGATTGCAGACGAGTTCCGCAACCTTTCCATCATGCAGAATCCCACCTTTATCCACTAGGCTGAAACAAAATAATACCGCCTCTCAAGTCCGGAAGCACCGGGCCTGAGAGGCGGTTTTGATTTTTGTTACTGCCGGAATATAATGACGTTGTCTCCGGCCCTTACGCCACGCACCGTGTTCATATCCAGCATCTCTCGGAGGCTCACACTGTATTCGACCTTGCCGTTCGGGGATTCATAGTTCCCCCCGCTGGAACCCCGAGGGTCTAAGTCCTCTCTGGTTTCCAGTATAATCTTCACGGTATCGGCAAATTCATCCATAGAGCTGTAATCGGAGCTATCCAGCTCTACGCAGATGGAAAAGGGGGAGATATAGCCTCGCCCGATCTCTGCTTCCCCTTCTCCCCGGAGGATAAAGGTTTCTACCTCACCCGCATTTTCCAGGTTCCAAGAGATCACAAAGGGTCCCTCCCCCAGAAGCCGCTCTTCCCCTCCCGTCAGCAAGGTAATGTCCTCAATGAAGAGTGTGACCTCTCCCTGGGGCAATGTGTTTCTGGTTCCTGCCTCAAAGCCCACTAGAAAGGGTATGGTATTGCGCTCAAGGTCCGGCCCCTCTGTCCGCATATAGCAGTTGAAGGACTCTTCTCTGTCCCTATACTTGTTCGACACCGCAACCAGGGGCATGCCCACTATTTCATCATAGGTAATTTTCCCGGAATAGAGACGAATGCTCCCCATCTCTACCCTGTCGTCCTCACCCATTTCAGTTCCGTTTAACAGCATATCCTGTAAGGGAACCCCGTCGGAAAACCCTATATCCAACACAATACACAGGTCTTTCTCGTTCCCCAGGGTCTGGCCTACCTTCAGGGTTACATCCCCGCAGACAGACTCTACATTCACTTCCTGTATCTCCGTTTTCATCTCCTGCATCATGGCTTCCGTAGGCTTAAATTGCTCCACCAGGCGCGCATCCCAAACCACAGCCGGCTCCTCCGTTTTGCAGGCGGCCAGGGAAAGGAGCAGGGCGGCAAGGATGGTAATGGCGGCAGAGTACTTCATTTTTTTCATGTTGTCCCTCCTTTGGGCGGTAGGCTTTCGGCTTCTTCCGGGAGATTCTTCTTATATAATATACCTGACAAGATGGAAACGCAAGGAAAACGCCCCCTTCCAGGCACATAAATCCTCCCAGGGCGGGAAATGCTAGGGTTACGCTTTTTGGGGAGGTTTTTTCATGCTTGTGGCCCTGACTCGAACCCTCATCCTCTATCTGGTCATCATCCTGGGCATACGCCTTCTGGGCAAGCGCCAGGTGGGGGAGCTGGAGCCCTCGGAGCTGGTACTCTCCCTGATCATCGCCGACCTGGCCGCCGTTCCCATGCAGGACTTTGGCATTCCCCTGATGCTGGGCATCATCCCCATCCTCACCCTTCTGTGCCTGGCTGCCATCCTCTCTGTCCTCTCCGCCAAGAATGTAAAAATTCGTGCCCTGCTCTGCGGGCGGCCCAGCATCGTCATCGAAAACGGAAAAATCCTCCCCAAGGAGATGCAGAAAAACCGCCTCACCGTCGACGAGCTTCTAGAGGAGCTGCGTATGTGCGGGTTTTCCGACCTGACCATCATTAAATACGCCATTTTGGAGACCAACGGGCGCATTTCCGTCCTGCCTTACAGTAAGGAGCAGCCCCCCGTCCGCCGGGAGGTGAATATGCCCTCCCAGGAGACGGGCCTGCCCCTCATCGTCATCAACAACGGCAGGATTTTAAGCCAAAACCTAGAAACCCGGGGCCTGGATCTCCCCTGGCTCTACCAGCAGCTCCACGCCAAGGGGATCAGTGACCCCAAGGAGGTGTTCCTTCTCACCGTGGATGAGGCCATGAACATCTACTGCACGGAAAAATCCAGCGTCTCTTAGGGGCCTTTGCCCTTTGTCTCTTCATTTTCACGGGGAGGATGCACTGTTATGAAGCCCTTTTGGATTTCCTTATCCATCATTATCGCCATGTTTACCGCCTTTTTTCTCAACGGGCAGTATTTAGACCGGTTCCTCTCGCCCCTGGAGGATCAGCTCCTGGCGGCGGAAGAGGCCGCCAATGCCGAAGACTGGGACGCTGCGTCCGCCATGACCCAGGAGGTGAAGGACGCTTGGTTTCAAAAGCACAGCTACCTCCACATCACCCTGCGGCATCTGGAGATAGACCAGACCCAAACCAGCCTGGAGCAGGTGCTGTCTTATCTGGAGCACCAGTCACTGGAAAACTACGCCGCCGCCAACGCCGCCCTCATCCGCCAGCTGGAGCTGATCCGGAAGATGGAATCCTTAAATATCGAAAACCTCCTTTAGCCGGGGCATGCCCTTTCCGGTTTTAGACAAAAAGCCTCCACCCGGTCTCTTTCCGGATGGAGGCTTGTTTTATGGAGATTGCTTTCAGTCCTTGCCGTCTAAGAGCTTATTCAGCTCGTTGCGGAAGGTGCTGATGTCCTTAAAGCGGCGGTACACCGAGGCAAAGCGAACGTAGGCCACCTCGTCTAAATCCTTGAGCTTTTCCATGGCCAGCTCACCTACCCGCTCGCTGCTGATCTCGCCCCCCAGCTCGTTCTGGAGCTCCTGCTCAATCTCGTCGGCGGCGGCCTCGATGGCGGAGAGGGACACGGTGCGTTTTTCGCAGGCTCTGAGCATACTGTTTACCAGCTTATTGCGGTCGAAGGCCTGGCGCAGCCCCGTTTTTTTCACCACCACCAGGGGCAGGCGTTCCATGGTCTCATAGGTGGTGAAGCGTTTGTGACAATGCAGGCATTCCCGGCGGCGGCGGATGCTGGCGCCCTCGTTGGCGGGTCGTGAGTCTACCACCTTGCTTTCGGGATGATAACAGTAAGGACATTTCATATAAAGCCTCTCCCCCTCTTAAGCGCCTGGGCCTTCCAGGTATGAATGCACCATGGCGAACGGTATTGTGGCCAGCTGCGCCATAGTCCTCCACCGGCGCACTGCCATTCCCCTGCGGCAGCTATGGCCACTTTGGGCTTATTGTACCATATCACCACCAAATGTGGTATCCCTTTTTTGAAAAAAGTTGCCTTCTTGTGTTTTTGTATCCCTTTTGTAAAGCTTTTGGAGGCCCAAGGGGGGCAGTTTCATTATCAAAGGGAAAGAACCGCATCGAAGGGAGAGGATTTCTTTATGAAGCGGCGGTTTTCTAAGTTGGGCTTGTGCCCTTCTATCAAAATTTCGGGTTAATAGAAGGTTGCAACGGCGTTTGCCGGCTCGGGGCAATGGGTCACCTGCTGCACCTGGAAGATAGGGCCGCGCCTGCCGTAGATTTTATGCTCCTGGAGGCTGATCTTGGCGGTGACCTCCACCCAGTCCCTTTGGGTTAGACTCTTGGCGTCCTTCCAGAGGCAGAGTATCCCGGCGAAGCTTAAATCATCGGCGCAGCAAGTCATCATCTCCCGGCCTATGATAAAGGAGCCGGTGGGCAGGTCCTCCCGGTGGATCACGGCCCCTTCCAGCTTAACCACCTTTCCCTGATATTTGTCCATCTCCTCAGAAACGTCGCGGTACCAGGTGGCGTAGTGCTCCAGGGCGACCTCCACCACGGGGGCGTTCAGGTCGTAGGGCAGCTCGTCGGGGATATCGTCATAGGTTACGGCGCCCTTTTCGTCCTCGTAGGCAATGTCGCAGCGGCGGCTGTAGGCCCGGACGATCTGGTGAAAGCTAAGCTTATCCGTCTCCGGGGTGGCCCTGTTAAAGACCGCCATTTCGCAGCTTCTCAGCTTGTCCACCACCAGCTCCCGCATGTTTTGGTGGTAGGTGAGGAAGGTTCCGGCATCGGCGAAGAAAAACTCCTGATACACCGTCCAGTCCAGGGGCATGGTCTGGTAGAGCTTATCTAAGGACCACATGCCGTTATACTCCACCACCACACGCTGGCAGGCGTGTTTTTTGCATTTCACATCCAGGCGCTGGGTGGTGAGCTCCTCGGGGTCCGTGATGCAGTCCACATAGACTCGGCTGCCGGAAAAGGCCGTGGGGTCGTAGTCCACCTCCCCTTCCTCACAGAGGAGCAGAAGGGTGTTTTCCCCCTGGTTAAAGCGGGCGTCGGACAGGGTTTTTTGAATAAAGGTAGTTTTTCCCGACTCTAAAAAGCCGGTAAACAGATAGACCGGTATTTCCATTTTCACACCCTCCTACGAAAGCCCAAAGAGCTGGGCCACGGCCTTTTCCTGCAGCTGGGCCCCGATGACGCAGAGCCGCCCCGTGATCTGGGGCG
Organism: Evtepia sp.; assembly: GCA_031553635.1. Taxonomy (GTDB): domain Bacteria; phylum Bacillota; class Clostridia; order Oscillospirales; family Oscillospiraceae; genus Evtepia. The sequence goes on from JAVBLH010000005.1 coordinate 54,549, forward strand.
TGCCCTCCCGCAGGTTTACTTCCCCGGGCACGTAGTCGAAATACAGCCAGCTGCCGCAGGCGCAGGGCACCATGCCCTTGGCCCGGAGCACCAGACCGTAGGTCTCTTCCCGGGACAAAGCCTCCAGAATTTCTTCCAACCCGGCCCGGGTGAAGGCTTTGGGCGTCTCCACCCCCCAGCTTTGGAAGACCTCCCCCGCGCTGTGGTGATCATGGTCGTGACCACAGCCGCAGGCGCAGTCCTCGCCGTGGTGGTGATGATGTTCATGTTCATGACTGTGGTCGTGGTGGTGTCCGCAATCGCAGTCTTCGTCATGGTGGTGGTGGTGCCCATGGTCGTGGCCGCAGTCTTCGCCGTGGTGGTGACCGTGCTCGTGCCCATGGTCGTGGTCGTGGTGGTCGTGGCCGCAGCCGCAGTCTTCGCCGTGGTGATGGTGATGGGCATGGTCCTCCACCTCCAGGGTCAGGGCGTGAAGTTCTTCTTCCAGGCTGTTCTCCCCCACCATGGCCGCCAAGATCTGGCTGCTTTCCAGGTCCTCCCAGGGGGTGGTGAGGATAGGCGCCTTGGGATTTTGCTCCCGCAGAAGGGCTATCACCGCCAGCAGCTTGTCCTGGGTCATGTCCTGGGTGCGGCTGAGTAAAATCGCCCCGGCGTGCTGAATCTGGTTGTTATAAAACTCGCCGAAATTCTTGGTGTAAAGGCGGCACTTGGTGGCATCCGCCACGGTGACGGCGCTGTCTAAAACCAGCTGAGAGGACCCCGCGCCCCGCACTGCCTCCACCACATCGGAGAGCTTTCCCACCCCCGAGGGCTCGATGAGGATGCGGTGGGGGTGATACTGCTCCAGTACCTGGCCTAAGGCCACGCCGAAATCCCCCACCAGGCTGCAGCAGATGCAGCCGGAGTTCATCTCTCTCACCGCAATGCCGGCCTCCTCCAGAAAGCCGCTGTCTATCCCCACCTGGCCAAATTCGTTTTCGATGAGGACAACTTTTTCGCCCCTGTAGGCCTCAGCCAGCAGTTTTTTGATGAGGGTGGTTTTTCCTGCCCCTAAAAAGCCGGATATGATTTGCACTTTTGTCATAGGTTATACCTACTCTTTCCCTACTCTTTTGATCAATGAACGCCTTCCCAGCGGTCACCCTGCTGGAGGCCGCTCTCTTGAAAGGCTCTTTGTATTTCCCGAAGTACCCGCTTTTTATCGCCGCTCCAAAGGGGCGCTAAAAGGTCTCGCTTGGCTCCGTCCCCCGTCAATCTGTGAATCACCATCTCAGGGGGCAGAACGCAGACACAGGCCAGAAGGGCTTCGATATAACCCTCCAAGGTGAGGGTTTCGAAAAGGCCCCGGCGATACTCCTCCGCCAAATCCGTCCCCGCCAGCACGTGGAGCAGCTGGAGCTTGATGCCCGTGGCCCCGCTCTTCCCGATATAAGCGGCGGTTTTTACCATGTCCTCCACCGTCTCGCCGGGCAGGCCTAAAATCATATGGACCACCACTTCTAAAGAAGCCCCTCGCAGCTCTTCCACCGCCCGGTCAAAAACCTTCAACTCATAGCCCCGGCGGAGATAGCGGGCGGTTTCCGGGTGTATGGTCTGAAGGCCCAGCTCCACAAAGACGGGCTTGTCCCGGTTCAGCCTTTCCAAGAGGTCTACCACCTCCGTCGGCAGGCAGTCGGGCCTGGTGGCAATGGCCAGTGCCACGATCTCCGGCGGCCTCATAGCCTCCCGAAAGATTCTTTCCAGGTGAGATACCGGGGCATAGGTGTTGGAAAAGCTTTGAAAGTAAGCCATGTAGCGGCCCTCTTTCATCTTGCCCCGCACCCGCTCCTTGGCCCTCTCCAGTTGAAGGGCCAGGTCGTCGCAGTGGGGGGCGGCAAAGTCTCCCCCGCCCTTTTCGCCGCAGAAGAGGCAGCCGCCTGTGCCCAGGGTTCCGTCCCGATTGGGGCAGGTCATGCCGCCGTCGAGAGAGAGCTTATACACCTTTCCGCCAAAGCGCTCTGCCATGGCGCTGTGAAAGGAGCGGTAGGCCTCACTCATCCAACTTGCCTGTGTAGAACATGGTGTAGGAGCCGCTGGCAAGAAGTTTTCCTTTACAGTCCTTCACCTCCACCGAAATGGAGCAGATAGACTGCCCACGATGGCGGACCGTAGCCACGGCCCGGAGTACCTCCTCCTTGGTGGTGCGGTGAAACTCAAAGCTGGAGGAGAGGGTCACATAGCGCATCCCCCGGCTTCGGGCCGCGCCCCCTGCCGCGCAGTCTGCCATGGTGTAAAGAAGGCCGCCGTGGAGCCCGCCGTAAAGATTCCGGCTTTCGGGGTGGACCAAAAGCTCCACCTCGGCGCAGTCCTCCTCCATACGCAGTAGGCGGATGTGGTTGTGGAGCATGTAGTGGTTGCCCTCGTTGGTTTCTCGAATGCGTTTTTCAAAATCCATGGGTTTCCTCCTTTACAGCACGATAAAGGTAACGCCGTTGTTGTGCCTGTCTAAATCCCTGTCCCCCCGCAGCTCCCCGCAGAGGAGGAGGACACGGCGTGTGTCCTCCTCGAAGATGGAAAACTTCTCGCCGGGGATGAAATATTGAATGTCGCCCTTCTGCCGCAGCCGCTCTAAGTAGCGCCGGGCCTCCACTCTGATCTTCCCCCCGGTGCCCGAAGAGCCGTAGCCGTGGATGATCTTCAGGACGGGGATTTTTAGGCGTTCCGTCTGCTTCAGCTCATAAGTCAGGCGGCGGATGGCGTCGTCCACCACGGGCTTTCCCAGCTCTAAATTCACTTCCCGCAGGGTGCTTGCCATGGGTACCACCTGCCCTTTCTCGGATTTACTTTGGATTGCTTACTCTGTCATGGTTTTCTTACAGGCTTCGATCAGCCAGAGAAACAGATCGTTTCCCTCCGCCAAAACGGGAAAGCTCTTTCCCCGCCACAGCCGTTCGGGGTGGCATTGGACGGTCAAAATGGGCAGACTTTCGTGCTCCGTGGCCTCGATGATGCCGGACTCCGACCAGGCGGTGACCTGCATTCCCTCCCCTGGGGACTCCACGGCCTGGTGATGCCAGCTGTTCACCATGGTCAGGGGGCCGAAGAGCTCCCCTATTTGGGAGCCTTCCAGGGTGCGCAGGGCGTGATACACGTCTGCCTTGCTCCCCAGGGGCTCCGGACTGTGAAACTGCTCTAAACCGGGGCCGATGTCCTGCAAAAGCTTACCCCCCAGGGCGATATTCACCACTTGGTGACCCCGGCAGATGCCTAACATGGGGATGCCCCTGGCGGCAAAATCGCGCACCAGTTTAAGCTCCGCCTCGTCCCGCACTTCGTCTGTATCTCTGGTGCCCCGGTCGGGCTCGCCTAAAAACCGCGGGTGGATATCCCCCCCGCCGCAGAGGACCAGACCGTCACAGGGCACGTCGACGCCCGGACTGTAAAGGGGAATTGCTTCACCCCCGGCCACATTCACCGCAGATATGTAGTTTTGAAAGCTCTCTTCTCCCCCAGAGATCAGAATGCGTGGCTTACCCATGAAAACATCCTCCCAGTTCTTTTAATGAGCCTTCGGGCTGTCATCTCTTGCGTGATTTCGCACAGATACCCGGATTATACCCCAAATTGTTCCCAGCCGCAAGGGATGGGGCCCGATTCGGCAAAAAAAGCAGAAAGCTCTGCCGGGGGAAGATAAGTGACCGCCGCATCGAAATGATACGGCGGTCACAGAAGTTATGAGGTTGTATGGGCTTAGTACATGCCCATGTCGCCGCCGCCCATGCCGCCACCGCCGGCGGAGGGAGGCTGGAGCTTGTCGCCCACCAGGGCCTCGGTGGTGAGGAGCATGGAGGCGATGGAGGCGGCGTTTTCCAGGGCGGTGCGGGCCACCTTGGTGGGGTCCACGATGCCGGCTGCCAGCATATCGCAGTATACTTCCTTATACGCGTCGAAGCCGTAGCCGCTCTTCTTGCTGGTCTTGATCTTCTCCAGGACCACAGAGCCGTCTACCCCGGCGTTCACCACGATCTGGCGGAGGGGCTCGGTGAGGGCGCTGGCGATGATCTTCACGCCGGTCTTCTCGTCCCCTTCCAGCTTGGTGAGAAGCTTTTCCACCGTGGCGATGGCGTTGACATAGGCGGTGCCGCCGCCGGGGACGATGCCCTCTTCCACAGCTGCACGGGTGGCGTTGAGGGCGTCCTCGATGCGCAGCTTCTTCTCCTTCATCTCGGTCTCGGTGGCGGCGCCTACGCGGATGATGGCCACGCCGCCGGCCAGACGAGCCAGACGCTCCTGGAGCTTTTCCTTGTCGTACTCGGAGGTGCTGCGCTCTAACTCATTGCGGATCATCACAGCGCGGTCCTTGATATCAGCGGACTGACCCTGGCCGTCTACGATGATGGTGGTTTCCTTATTGGACTTAATCTGGCGGGCGTTGCCCAGGTGCATCATGGAGGCGTCACGCAGCTCCAGACCAGTGTCGCTGGAGATCACCACGCCGCCGGTGAGGATGGCGATGTCCTGGAGCATCTCCTTGCGTCTGTCGCCAAAGCCGGGGGCCTTGACGCAGAGGACGCTGAGGGTGCCCCGGAGACGGTTGAGGATCAGGGTGGACAGGGCCTCCCCTTCCACGTCCTCGGCGATGATGAGAAGCTTTCTGCCGCTCTTGATGACCTCTTCCAGCACGGGGACGATGTCCTGGATGCTGGAGATTTTCTTATCGGTGATGAGGATGAGGGCGTCGTCCAGGACGGCCTCCATCTTCTCGGTGTCGGTGACCATGTAGGGGGTGATATAGCCTCTGTCGATCTGCATCCCCTCCACCACTTCGGTGTAGGTCTCGGCAGTTTTAGATTCTTCCACGGTGATGACGCCGTCGCTGCCAACCCGCTCCATAGCCTCGGCAATGAGAGTACCAATGAGAGCGTCGCCAGAGGAAACGGTGCCCACGCGCGCGATATCCTCGGAGCCGTTCACAGGCTGGGAGTTGCCCTGGATGGCCTCGATGGCGGCGGCGGTGGCCTTGGCGATGCCCTTGTTCATCACCACGGGGTTCGCGCCGGCGGCCAGGTTGCGAAGGCCCTCGCGAACGATGGCCTGGGCCAAGAGGGTGGCGGTGGTGGTGCCGTCGCCGGCCACGTCGTTGGTCTTGGTGGAAACTTCCTTCACCATCTGGGCGCCCATGTTTTCAAAGACGTCTTCCAGCTCGATTTCCTTGGCGATGGTAACGCCGTCGTTGGTCACCAGGGGTGCGCCATAGGCTCTCCACAGAACCACGTTTCTGCCCTTGGGGCCCATGGTTACCTTAACCGTATCGGCCAGTTTGTTGACGCCGCGCTCTAAAGCCTGGCGAGCCTCGTCGCCGTAGCAAAGCATTTTAGCCATTGTTATACTCCTCCTATATCCTTACTCAATTACCGTGGCCACGATGTCGCTCTGGCGCACGATGGTCAGTTCTTCGCCTTCCAGCTTCACTTCTGTGCCGCTGTATCTGCCGGTGATGACCTTATCGCCGGGCTTTACCACCATGACCACTTCCTTGCCGTCTACCAGACCGCCGGGGCCCACGGCCACCACGGTGGAGATTTCGGGTCTTTCCTTGGCGGATGCGGTGAGGATGATGCCGCCCTTGGTGGTTTCTTCGGCTTCCATACGCTTAATAATGACGCGATCGCCTAAAGGATTCAGTTTCATGTTTTGTTGCCTCCTTCATCTATTTGAAAACAAAGTTTTGATATACACCTTGCGGTATTTTAGCACTCAATCTATATGAGTGCTAACGTCTTATATCATACTGCGGCTCTTCCATTTCTGCAAGAGCCATTTCTTCGTTTTTTACGGTATTTTGTGTCATTTTTTCGCTTCTCATAAGTTTATGCCCAAATTCAGGCCGATACATCCGATTTTCTCGCTTTTTCTTCCGTTATCTCACTTTCGTCAAAAATCGCGGTCTTTATTTGCCTTCAGGTTTCTTCCCCGGCTTTTTACCTCTGTATTGGAAGAGGTCGCACTTGAGCATCCCGTTGTAGAGCTTGCGTTTTTTGTCCGCCTGCCTGCCGAAGGTCCGCTCGAATTCCGTGTGGGAAGAAAGTAGTCCTAAGCTCCAGCCGGGGGGCATGGCCGCGAAGGCCGTGCCAAAGTCCCGGTACAGTCCCTCGGCCTCTTGGCGCTCCATAATGCGCTCGCCGTAGGGCGGGTTGGTGACGATGCGGCCGTAGGGCTCCGCCCGGTGGAATTTTCTGGCGTCGGCCACCTCAAAGCGGATGAGCTCCTCCACATCGGCCTTCTGGGCGTTGCTCTGGGCCAAGGCTACGGCCTGGGGGTCCAGATCGCCGCCCCAGATGTCATAGCTGCCGTTGTACTCTAAGTCCATGGCCTCCTCTGCCGCCTCCAGCCAGGCTTCCGTGGGGATCATAGCCCACTTCTGGGCGGAAAAGCTGCGGGAAAGGCCCGGGGCGCGGTTCTTGGCGATGAGGGCCGCCTCGATGGCGATAGTCCCGGAGCCGCAGAAGGGGTCGCAGAAGGGGTCATTGCCACGATAACCCGAAAGCTGGACCAAGGCGGCGGCTAGGGTCTCCCGCAGAGGCGCGGCAACCCCCTGGGCCCGGTAGCCCCGCTTGTATAGGCCGGGGCCTGAGGTATCCAGCATCAGAGTAACCGTGTCCTTCATCAGGGAAAACTGGATCTGGTAGAGGGGGCCGATTTCGGGAAGAGTCTCCAGGCCGTAGGCAGAGCCCATACGGGCCGCCACCGCCTTTTTCAGGATAGACTGGCAGGCAGGCACGGAGTGGAGGGCGGAATTCAGGCTAAAGCCTTTTACGGGAAAGCTGCCCTCCTTGGGGATAAAGTCTTCCCAGGGCAGGGCCCGGGCGCCCTCAAAAAGGGCCTCGAAGGTGGTGGCCTTAAAGCTGCCCAGCACCAAAAGCACCCGCTCTCCCGTGCGCAGGCGCAGGTTCATCCGGGGGATATCGTAGAGGCCGCCTTTTACAAAGACCCGGCCGTTTTCCGTTTGAACGCCCTCCAGGTTCATGCGGCGCAGCTCATCGGCCACCAGGCTTTCTACGCCCAAGAGAGTGGGAACGGCAAAGGTAAGTGCCTTCATCCTTCCGCCTCCTTTCACTGACTGAAATCATTAGAATATGAGCAGTATATCCTGTTTTTCTCCCTTTGGCAAATGATTTCTCTTAATTTTGAGTGAAAATCAGGCAGAAGCCTTTCTTTTTTCACTTTTCTCCCTTGACAAACGGGGAAAAGACTATATAATTATATAGCCTGCCTTAGGGCGGGCAATATCCTTGCCGCTTCACAGAAGGCGGCCATATGTCCATAAGGAGGTGCAAACAAATGGCAAAGTTAAGCGCAAATTACGAGCTGGTCTACATCATGGACCCCGCAATCGGTGACGAGAGCATCGCTGCCTTGGTGGAGAAGTTCAAGACCCTCGTAGAGGCCGACGGTACCGTTTCCGCAATCGACGATTGGGGCAAGCGTCGCCTGGCCTATCCCATCAACGACTTGAATGACGGTCACTATATCCTGATGACCTTCACCGCCGCTCCCGAAATCCCCAAGGAGCTGGATCGTGTTCTTAAGATCACGGAAGGCGTCATGCGTTCCATGATCATCTGCAAGGACGCCTAAGGAGGACTTTTATGCTGAATAAAATCTTCCTACAGGGCCGCCTGGTGGCCGACCCCGAAATGCGGCACACCCCCAGCGGCGCCGCCGTGACTTCCTTCCGTCTGGCAGTCGACCGCGACTTTAAGGACAAGGAAACCGGCGAAAAGAAGGCCGACTTTATCAATGTGGTGGCTTGGCGGCAAACCGGCGAGTTTGTCTCCCGCTATTTCCAAAAGGGCCGTATGGCCGTTGTGGAGGGCCGTTTGCAGATCCGTGACTACACGGACAAGGACGGAAACAAGCGCACCGCCGCCGAAGTGGTGGCCGACAACGTGTATTTTGGCGACTCCCGCAAGGACGCAGAGGGCCAAAGCGCCCCCTCCTCCTTTGGCGGAAGCCCCTATTCCCCTGCCCCCGGCGGAGGATATGCCGCCATGCCCGCCGTAGACCAGTTCGCTGAGCTGAGTGACGACGACGGTGAGCTTCCTTTCTAAGAAGCTCTGATATTTTTATACAAGGAGGTTTGCCTAATGGCTATGGATAGAGATCGCGCCCGCGGTGGGCGGAAACGCCGTAAAGTATGCGCTTTTTGCGTGGACAAGGTAGAGCACATCGACTATAAGGATTCTGCCAAGCTGCGCCGTTTCCTTTCCGAGCGCTCCAAGATCCTGCCCCGCCGCACCACCGGCACCTGCGCCATGCACCAGCGCCAGCTGACTGAGGCCATCAAGCGCGCCCGTCAGATCGCCCTGCTGCCCTACGTGACAGACTAATGAAACACATAAAGTGACCGGGTCTCCCTACGAGGCCCGGTCACTTTTGTTTTTCTTATTCGGCGGGGGGTACTTCGGGGGCTTTCAGCTCCTCTAAGACCACCACTTCGTCCAGATCCTCGTCAGTGAGGTCGCCCTCGGTTTTCAGGATGGCGATTTTGTCCTTGTTGGCCTGGATCTTGGCCTTGGCGTCGGCGATCTTTTGGAACATCTCCTCAAAGCCTGCCTCGGGGGCGTCCTGATGAAGCGCCACGTAGTATTGACCGATCTCTATGTAGGCCTGCTTGATCTTATCCTCTTCCGAGAGGTTCTCGATGTTCAGCTTAGCGATCTCTCCCAGTTCCTTGGCCTTGCTGACACCTGCTTTGGTGATGCTCATGGCTTTTTCCTTCAGTTGATTCCAATCTGCCATAGGACGATGCCTCCTTATGATGATGTGATGGATGAAACCCTTGCGCCGCTTCCACTGGGGATCTGCCAACTAAGGCTTGCGCCCCGGCCTTTTTTAATGGTATGATACCTAGGCCATGGAATCAATGGGGGTTATGTTTTCTATTTTAACCCATTTTTTCGTCCCTGACAATGGTTTTCTTTCCGGGCGGCGCGCAGCCGGTTTTCCCTTCCCTTCCCTTGGGATTAGTCCATTATAGTTTGAAAGCCCCGCCATTGTGCCCCTTTTTCACTTTTTATTTCATCCGGAAGGCGGTTTTCTTCGTGCTTTACACCTTCGCCCCCTTAGAGGGCATTACCAATCGGCTCTACCGCAGCCAACACGCCGCCCATTTCGCCCCTCTCCACCGCTATTACACCCCCTTTTTCGTCCCCACCACCCATGAGGGCCTCTCGGGGCGGGATTTGCGGGAGCTGCCCCCGGTGGAGCCGGGCAGCCTGCCTCTGGTTCCCCAGCTTCTCACCAACAATTCCGAGGCTTTCTGTAAGGCGGCGTCGGTTTTGAAGGGTCTGGGCTATGCCGAGGTGAATTTGAACCTGGGCTGCCCCTCGGGAACCGTGGTTTCCAAGGGAAAAGGCGCGGGGCAGCTGGAGGACTTAGAGACCCTGGAGGCCTTTTTGACGGAGATTTTCGCCCGAAGCGCCCTGCCCATCTCCATCAAAACCCGCATCGGTCTGGCGCAGCCGGAGGAGTTTGCCGCCATTTTGCAGCTTTATAAGCGCTTCCCCCTAAAGGAGCTCATCATCCACCCCAGAGTGCGAAAAGAGTATTATAAGGGCCTTCCTCATCGTGACATCTATGAAGGGGCTCTTTCGGACTGCCCCTTCCCCATTTCTTACAGCGGCGATCTTTTTACTGCGGCGCAGATCGCCCGCTTTGAAGCTGACTACCCCCAAACCCACAGCCTGATGCTGGGCCGAGGGCTCATCGCCAACCCTGCCCTTCATGAGGAAGCACAGGGGATGCCGCCTCTCACCGTCCCCCGGCTCGCGGCCTTTCACCAGGGACTGCTGGAGGCCTATCGGGAAAAACTCTCCGGCCCCGCCCCTGTGCTGCATAAGATGAAGGAGCTGTGGTTTTACATGCAGGGCATCTTTCCCGGCAGTGAAAAGCAGATAAAGGCCATCCGCAAGGCTCAGACCATCGGCGCCTACGAGGGAGCGGTGGCGACTCTCCTGCGGGATTGCCCTCTGGAACCCAAAAGAGGCTACGGGGCGGGGGTTTAGGGCGTTTTTGCCCTTGACAAGCCCCCTGCCCTTACGTATACTACTTTTATATGGAAAAAGCGATGACGGGAAAGAGGTCAAAACCCCCGGGGTCCAGAGAGGAGACGGTTGCTGCAAGTCTCTCCCCGGCTTTTGAATGGTGGTTCCCCAGCTGCGGGCCGGAAGTGATAGTATGGCCTGCCGGTTCCCGCCGTTACCGGGTTCGAGTGCGGACAGGCTTTTGTCCGAATTCAGGTGGTACCGCGGAGTAGTTCGCCCTGAGAGTTTCTCGGGGCGTTTTTTATTTCCCCATGGGCAGAATAAAGTATAGACATAAGAACAGGAGAATGATAATGTCCTTTGAAATTGAAACAACCTATAACAGAGAATCCATGGACGCCATGAACCGCCTGGCGGAGAAGACCATACGCCCCGATCTGGTGTGGTTTCGCATGGCCTGCCTGATTCTCGGCGTGGGTGGCCTAGCCTTCGGCGCCTATCAGCAAGTGGTTTTGGGAGAGGCCGGCAAGTCTACAGCCTCCATCTGCTACGGCATTGGCTTGGTTCTCCTGTTGATGGGGATTTTCTGGCACTCCTATTTTCTCAACTATAAGGCAAAGGGGGTCACGGCTGGTGGCGTGAAAACCTACTCCTTCGAGTTTGAGGAGAACTTTTTCACCTCTGACCACCCGGAAATGCTCCTGAATTACCCCTATAGCAAGTTCCAATATCTCTGCGAAAACGACCGCTGGATGGTGCTGTTTTCCGACAAGCGCACCGGCATTATTTTAGACAAAACCGGCTTCGTCGAGGGAGACCCGGAGGCTTTCGGCCCCTTCCTTGAGGCGAAAACCGGCCTGACAATTACCAAAGTTTAGAGAGGAAGATACCCATGATCAAAGAATTACCAAAAGTTTACGAGCCCCAGGAAGTGGAGGGCCGCATTTACGCCCAGTGGGAACAGGCCGGCTGCTTCCGAGGCATTCGCGATGCCAGAAAGAAGCCCTTCACCATCGTCATGCCCCCCCCTAACGTCACGGGCCAGCTCCACATGGGCCACGCCATGGACTGCACCCTCCAGGATATCCTCATCCGCTTTAAGCGCCTCCAGGGCTTTGCCGCCCTCTGGCTCCCCGGGACAGACCACGCAGGCATCGCCACCCAGATTAAGGTGGAGGAGGCCCTGCGGGTGGAGGAAGGCCTCACCCGCTACGACCTGGGCCGGGAGAAGTTTTTAGACCGGGTTTGGGACTGGAAAAACACCTATGGCGACCGCATCGTGGCCCAGCAGAAGAAGATGGGCTCCTCCTGCGACTGGGAACGCTCCCGCTTCACCATGGACGAGGGCTGCTCCAAGGCTGTCCGGGAGTTCTTCGTCTCCCTCTATGAAAAAGACCTGATTTATAAAGGCAGCCGCATCATCAACTGGTGCCCCCAGTGTACCACCGCCCTGTCCGACGCCGAGGTGGAGTATAAGGAAAAGCCCGGGCATCTGTGGCATATTAAGTACCCCATCAAGGGAGAGGCGGGCCGCTTTGTCACCGTGGCCACCTCCCGGCCCGAGACCATGTTGGGCGACTCCGGTGTGGCGGTGAATCCCGATGACCCCCGCTACCAGGACCTCATAGGCAAGACCTGCCTGCTGCCTCTCATGGACAGAGAAATCCCCATCGTGGCGGACGATTACGTGGATGTCACCTTCGGCACAGGCTGCGTGAAGATGACCCCCGCCCACGACCCCAACGACTTCGAGGTGGGCCTGCGCCACAATTTGGAATCTATTCGCGTGCTGGACGACAATGGCTATGTGAACGAATTGGGCGGCAAGTATCTGGGCCTGGAGCGCTACGAGGCCAGAAAAGCCGTGGTCGCCGATCTCACCACCCTGGGCCTTCTGGACAAGGTGGTGGAGAATGTCCACAATGTGGGCACCTGCTACCGCTGCGGCACAGACGTGGAGCCCATCATCTCCGCCCAGTGGTTTGTCAAGATGCAACCCCTTTCCGTGGAGGCCATCCGGGTGGTGGAGGCGGGCGAGACTAAGTTCGTCCCCGAGCGCTTTACCAAGACCTATCTTAACTGGATGGAAAACGTCCACGATTGGTGCATCTCCCGGCAGCTCTGGTGGGGCCATCAAATCCCCGCCTGGCACTGCGCCGACTGCGGCCATATCACCGTCTCCCGGGAAGACCCCACCGCCTGCGAGAAATGCGGCAGCGCCAAAATCCAGCGTGACCCCGACGTGCTGGACACCTGGTTCTCCTCCGCTCTGTGGCCCTTCTCCACCCTGGGCTGGCCCGATCAAACGGAAGATTTCGACTACTTCTATCCCAACGATGTCTTAGTGACAGGTTATGATATCATCTTCTTCTGGGTGGCGAGAATGATCTTCTCCGGCTGCGAGAAGACCAAGATGCCCCCCTTCCATACCGTCTTCATCCACGGCCTGGTGCGGGACGACAAGGGCCGAAAGATGAGTAAGTCTCTAGGCAACGGCATAGACCCTCTGGAGATGGCCGAGGCCTACGGCGCTGACGCCCTGCGATTTAACCTGGTGTCCGGCATTTCTCCGGGTAACGACATGCGCTTCTTCACCGAACGCTGCGAGGCCATGCGCAACTTTGCCAACAAGGTCTGGAACGCCTCCCGCTTCCTGATGATGAACCTCACCATCCAGGACAGCGCCCTGCCGGAAAAGCTGGAGCTGGAGGATAAGTGGATTTTATCCAAGCTCAACGCCCTGATCCCCGACGTCACAGAGAACATGGAAAGCTTCGAGCTGGGGGTGGCCGCCGGAAAGATTTACGACTTCATCTGGAGCAGCTATTGCGACTGGTATATCGAAATGACCAAGACCCGGCTCCAGGGAGAGGACCAGGCCGCCAAGGAAGGGGCCCAGCGTGTCCTCTGCTACGTCTTAAAAGAGCTCCTCACCCTGTTGCACCCCTTCATGCCCTTTATCACCGAGGAGATTTGGCAGGCCCTGCCCCATGAGGGCGACTATCTCATGACAGCCAACTGGCCCGTCTATAAGCCTGAACTGGCCTTCCCCCAGGAGGAGGCCGCCATTGAGATGATGATGGAGGCCATAGGGGCCATCCGCAGCCGCCGGGCCGAGATGAACGTGCCCCCCTCCAAGAAGGCGCGGCTTCTCATTGTCACCGCCCAGGAGGAGGCCTTCCGCATGGGCGAGCCTATCCTAAAGCGCTTAGCCTACGGCAGTGAGATCAGCTTCCTCACCCAGGAAGAGGCCACCGCCGCCCCTTCCGGCATGGTGGCCGTCACCACCTACGCCGCCCAGGTTTTGATGCCCCTTTCCGAGCTGGTGGACATGGAAAAGGAAAAGGCCAGGGTAAAGAAGGAGCTGGAGAAGAACGCCGTCGAGCTGGAAAAGCTGCGGCAGAAGCTGAATAATCCCGGCTTTACCGCCAAGGCCCCCGAAGCCGTGGTGGCAGCGGAGCGGGAGCGGGAGGAAAAGCTGGCCGCCCTGGTGCAGAATTTGCAGGACCAACTGGCAAGTTTTTAATCCAGCCGGTGGGCGAACGCTTCTCTATCCGTCGCCCCCACCGGGATTCATGAGAAAAAATGAATAAAGATGCCCTCTTCGACAGAAAATAAAGAGGTCTATCCTGTATGATCGCAGCATACCGCTAATTGGTATGCTGCGATTTTTTCTGCCTGTTTTCACCGGACAGGCTCTATTCCACTATGACCGGAGGAATATCCCATGCCCATCACCTGTACCACAGAAAACCGCGCCATGGTGGCACGACTCATCGGGGAGATCGACCACCACGGCGCCAAGGCCATGATGCTGGAATTGCAGCGTCAGATCGACAGGGAGCTGCCCGCCCGCCTGACCCTGGACTGCTCGGGAATCACCTTTATGGACAGCTCCGGCATCGCCCTTCTCCTGCGCGCCTGGCAGCGCATGGGAGAACTGGGGGGCAAATGCACCGCCGTGGGCATCCCGCCCCAGCCCGCCAAGGTCCTCCGAGCCGCAGGGCTGGACCGCCTGATGAAATTTAACTGAAGGGAGCGTACCTACACTATGGCCGCCGTTACTTATACCAATGAAGTTACCTTAAACTTCCTCTCCCGCTCCGCCAACGAGGGCTTTGCCCGCACCACCGCCGCCTGCTTCGCCGCCCAGCTAGACCCCACCCTGGACGAGGTGGGGGACGTAAAAACCGCCGTCAGCGAGGCGGTTACCAACGCCATCGTCCACGGCTATCCCGAGGCCCTGGGGAAGATCACCATGCGCCTGCGGCTTTTTCCTGACCGAAGCCTGGAAATCACCATCAAAGACTGGGGGGTGGGCATCCCCGATATCGACAAAGCCCGCACGCCCCTCTTTACCACAGGCAATGAGGAGCGCTCGGGCATGGGCTTTACCATTATGGAGAGCTTTATGGACAAGCTGAAGGTGCGCTCTATTCCCGGCCGGGGCACCACCATTGTCATGCGCAAGCGCTTTTCCCCCCGGGTGGGTGCCGCGCTGTGATGGAGGCCCACACCCTCACCCTCATGGAGGCCGCGCGAGATGGGGACAACGAGGCCGCCACCCGCCTCTTAGAGGAAAACGCGGGGCTGGTGTGGAGCATCGTCCGCCGGTACAGCCGCAGGGGGGTGGAGATGGAGGACCTGTATCAGCTGGGCTGCCTGGGCTTTCTCAAGGCGGTGCGGGGCTTCGACCCCGCCTTTGGCACCCAATTTTCCACCTATGCCGTCCCCAAGATCGCCGGGGAAATCCGCCGGTTCTTGCGAGATGATGGCATGGTGAAGGTGAGCCGCAGCGTAAAAGAACGGGCCCTTCTCATCCGCCAGGCCAGGGAGCGGCTTTTTGCCCTTTTAGACAGGGAGCCCAGCTTGGGCGAGCTCTCCCAGGAGACGGGCATCCCCCCGGAGGAGATCGCCACGGCAGACTTGGCTACAGCCTCGGTTTCCTCTCTCCAGGCGGAATCCTGGGAGGGAGGCCTTTCCTTGGAGGAGGTTTTAGGCTGCGATGGGCCGGAGGAGGGGCTGGTGGAGCGGGTAGACCTCCACAATGCCATCTCGAAGCTGCCGGAAAAGGAGCGCAGCGTCATCTTCCTGCGGTATTACAAGGGCCTCACCCAGGATAAGGTGGCGAAAATGCTGGGAATCAGCCAGGTCCAGGTCTCCCGGCTGGAAAAGCGGTCTATCGCCGCCCTTTACCGGGCCCTCTCTGACCCCTAAGGACCGGGGAACGTTGGCAGGCGCGATTCCATCACCAGGTCTTCCCTGCCGATCTTCTCCCAGGTGAAGTCTTGGATCAAATCTCGGGGCTTCAGCGGCTCCCAGCGGTCTATGAGGCCCGCCCTATGGGCTAAGTAGCCGCAGAGCATCTCCGGGGTGGTTTCCTGCCGCAAGAGCCCCAGGTCTAAGTCCTCGTCTCTTTTAGAGAGACGCCTGCCCTGGGCATCGGTGAGTAGGGGCGTGTGGCAGTAGGTGGGGGCCTTGTAGCCCAAGAGCCCCGCCAGCCAGATCTGCCGGGGAGCCGAGGAGAGAAGGTCCCGGCCCCGCACCACCCGGCTTACTCCCATGAAGCCATCGTCCACCACCACGGCCAGCTGATAAGCGTAAACCCCATCGGCGCGGCGGAGGATAAAGTCGCCGCAGTCCTTCGCCAGGTTCTCTTCATAGCACCCGTAGCTGCCATCCCGGAAGGCGACCGTCTCCTCCGGAACGCGAATCCGCCAGGCGGGGCGGCGTCCGGCCGCTTCAAAAGCCTGCCGCTCCTTTTGAGAAAGGTCACGGCAGCGGCCTTCATAGAGGATGCTGCCATCGGCGGCATGGGGGGCGCTGGCTGCCAGACGCTCCTTGCGGTTACAGTAGCAGGGGTATAATAGCCCCCTGTCTCGAAGCCCTTCAAAGGCTTCCCGGTAGACCTCTGTGCGCCTGCTTTGGAGGAAGGCCTCCTCCCCCGGCTGCCAGCCAAAGTCCCAATCCAGGCCGAACCAGGAGAGGTCATCGGCCAGTTGGAGGGCGTATTCAGGGCGGCAGCGGTCGGGGTCTAGGTCCTCCATCCGCAGGAGCATATCGCCCTTCTGTGACCGAACATCCAGCCAGGCTAGAAGGGCGGCGAAAAGGTTACCCAGGTGCATCCGCCCGCTGGGGGACGGGGCAAACCGCCCGCAAATTTTTTGTGTTTTTGCCATCCTTTCGCCTCCCTTAGTCTTTTTCTCAGTTTAGCATAGTTTTTCCCTCCAGAAAAGCCCCGCCCCCTTTTCACCCCGGCTAAGCTGTGGTATACTTTATCCCACTGATGCTAAAGAGGGGGATTTTGTCATGTCCTTTGACACCGCAATGGCCCATTTAGAAGCCTTTGGATTGGGCCACCGCGTCCAGGCCTTTCCCGTTTCCAGCGCCACGGTGGAATTGGCCGCCCAGGCCGTGGGCTGCGAGCCGGCCCGCATTGCCAAGACCCTGAGCTTTCTGGTGGAGGGCAGGGCCGTTCTCATCGTGGCGGCGGGGGATGCCCGGATCGACAACCCCAAGTATAAGGCCCGGTTTGGCACCAAGGCCACCATGCTCTCCCCTCACCAGGTGGAGGACTTGGTGGGCCACAGCGTGGGCGGCGTCTGCCCCTTTGCCATTAAAGAGGGCGCGGCGGTTTACCTAGACGCCTCCCTGCGCCGCTTTGATACGGTCTATCCCGCCTGCGGCAGCGGTAACAGCGCCGTTGGTTTAAGCTGCCAGGAGCTGGAGCAATGCGCCCAGGGCTTTTCCGGCTGGGTGGATGTTTGCAAAAGCTGGCAGGAGTAGGGCTGTCTTCTCATCTTTCCAAGGTTGTAAGCGGAAAAGACTGATTCATCGTTTTGGTGAATCAGTCTTTTTCGGCTTATTTTTTTGCAGATGGGGGCCGTAGAAGAAACTGACGTGCTCTGCCGCGTCACCCCCCTGCCGTTAGTCCTTCCTGCAATAAATCAATACGGCGTCGCGCAGGAATACGGCGCAGCCGGGCGCAATCTGGTCGTAGTATGCCGTGAACCGCGGATCGTCCACATACATTTGCGTCACGCCCAGATGGGCTTCCTTACTGTAGCTGTCCCAGAAGAAGGAGAGCCAGCGTCTGTGCAGGTCGCAGGCTTTTTGGGCCAGCGGGCTGGAGGGGTCGCCCTCTTCAAAGGCGGCCTTTAGGGTTTCGTTTACTTCCTGGGATAGGCGCTCCACCCCTTCATATTGCTCCTTTGACATGCCCTTTATTTTGGCATTGGAGCGTTCCACGGCTTCGCTTCCGTATTTTTGACGGATCTCCTCCCCGTACTGCTGTTCGTTGTCGTCCACGAGCTTTTGCTTAAAGCCCTCAAATTTTTCTTTATCAGACATGGTGATTTCCCCTTTCATTGCTTTGATGCTTTTTTCCACATTTGCGATGAGGCTGTCCAGCTGCAGGCGCTTGGCCTGTAATGTGACATAGTGGTTTTCCAGGGCGGAAAGGCCGTGGAAATTCTTTGCTGACAATATGCGCCCGATTTCTGTCAGGTCAACGCCCAATTCACGGTAGAATAGGATTTGCTGTAAGCGGTCTATTTCAGTTTGCCCATAAACGCGATAGCCGTTTGAACTAATCCGGCGCGGCTTTAAGAGGCCGCACTCGTCGTACCAGCGCAGGGTTCGGGCGCTGATGCCCGCCAGCTTTGCCAGCTTCGTTATGGTGTATTCCATGGCCATCCCTCCTTATGCTCTCCATCCTAGACCATTACGCTACGTCAATGTCAAACTATTTTTTCAAAACTCTTTGAAAATATTTTGCCCCATGGAAAGTCCGCATCCTTTCGGTTCCGTCCAGACGCGAAAGAGCGCGTGGGTCAGCCTTCTCACAGAGAGGGTTTACCCACGCGCTTTTTATTCTTCTTCCAGCAAGAGCACAGCCGCCTTAGCCGCTGCCTGCTCCGCTTCTTTCTTGCTGCGGCCCCGCCCATGGCCGATCACCGCGCCGTTGAGCACCACTTCCATGGTGAATTCCTTGGCGTGGTCGGGCCCGGTTTCTCCCACCAGCTGATAGGAGAGGATCTTGCCGCTCTCCCGCTGCACCAACTCCTGGAGGGCGGTTTTATAGTCACGGCTGGCGGCGGCCTTTTCCGTTTCCTGCTCTAAAATCAGGCTGCCAATGAGCTTGCGTACCTGGCCTATGCCGCCGTCTAAGTAAACGGCCGCCAAAATGGCCTCCACGGCATCGGCCTGGATGGAGGGACGCTCCCGCCCGCCCCCGGCCTGCTCGCCCTTACCCAGCTTCAGGTAGCTGCCCAAGTTCAGCCTGTGGGCAACCTCAACAAGGCTCCCTTCACAAACCAGGGCGGCACGGATGCGGGTCAGCTCCCCTTCGGACAGGTCGCTTCTGGTGCGGTAGAGATGATCTGCCACAACCAGGCCCAGGATGGAGTCGCCCAAAAATTCCAGCCGCTCGTTGCTTTGCATCTCCTGCTCCCTGTGCTCGTTGGCGTAGGAGCTGTGGGTCAGGGCATTTTCCAGGAGGGCGGCATTGCGAAAGGAATAGCCCAATTTGTCCTCTAAACTTTTGAAACCTTCTGGCAAACCGCTCCCCCCTTTGTCTTGTTCATGCAAGAAATCCTTTTTACAGGTCAAGCTGGGTCTGAAGATGCCGCACCAGGTCACCCACGGTAACCACCTGGGCCAGGGCCTCTTCCGTGATCTCCTCCAGGTTGAATTCTGCTTCCATGGCCATGGTCAGCTCCACAATGTCCAGAGAATCTACGCCCAGGTCATCCTCGAAATGCGTATCCATGGTGATACTGTCTGCATCGACGCCCAGTTGTTCCGCGATCAAGCCTTTTAGTTTCTCTAAAATCATGTTCTTAGCTCCTTTTCGGATTCATTTTTCTTCAATCCATTCACATCATAGGGAGATTTTTCCCCTCTGTCAAGAGCGAATGGCAAATTGGTTACCCGAAAGGGCCTCTTTTGGCCCTTATTCCCCTTCGCCCAGCTTCATAAAGGCCATATTATCGCTGATATCGGCGATGAGGCTGGAGGCTGCCAGGGTCTGGGCCTGACGGATGGCGTTGCGTATGGCATAAGCATTGGAGGACCCGTGGGCCTTGATGACGGGCTTGGAGATACCCAGCATGGCGGTTCCTCCCACCTCGCTGGCGTCCAGGGTCTTTTTCATCTTGGCAATGTCACCCATCACCAGGGCGGCGGCCAGTTTTTTGGATAGGCCGCTGGTAAACATCTGCTTTAAGAGGCTATTAATGTAAAGAGCGGTACCCTCGTAAGTCTTGAGGAAAATATTGCCGGAAAAGCCATCGGTGACGATGACGTCCACAGCCCCCAAAACGGCCTCCTTCCCCTCCACGTTGCCGGTAAAATTGATGCGCCCGGCCTCTCCGGCGGCCTTTAAGAGCCCATAGGTCTCCCGCTGGAGCTCCGTTCCCTTGCTGGGCTCCGCGCCTATGTTCAAAAGGCCCACCCGGGGACTTTGGATGCCTAAGAACTGCTTGGCGTAGAAGGAGCCCATGAAGGCATATTGCAACAGATACTCCGGGGTGCATTCCGCCGTGGCCCCGGCGTCCATCAGCACTGCGCTGCCGCTTCCCGTGGGCACCACGGGGGCCAGGGCGGCCCTGCGGATACCCCGTAGGCGCTTAATCACCAGGGTGGCGGCGGAAAGCAGCGCACCCGTGCTGCCGGCGGAGACGAAGGCCGCCCCCTTTTCCTCCTTTAGAAGGGCCAGTCCCACAGCCATGGAGGAGTTCTTTTTCTCCCGCATCACGGTGGCGGGATTGTCCTCGATCTCCACCACCTGCTCCGCATGAAGGATTTCTAATCCATCGGGCAGCGCGGTAACGCCCAAGCCCTGCAACACGGTTTTGATCTCCCCCTCACGGCCCACCAGGATCACTTCTGCGCCTAAACTGCGCACGGCGTCCAGGGCGCCTTCTACGGGTGCCTGGGGGGCGTGATCTCCACCCATGGCGTCTACGATGATTTTCATACCTGTGCCTCCTCCTGTGCCTCTTGTTCCTTGAGGCGGGTTTCTAAACTCTCTAGGGCCCGCGCCGAGAGGGCCGCGTTCTTGTTTCTCTTGCCCTTGACCCGATGGCCCAGGGGCGGGATGATGCCGAAATTCACGTTCATGGGCTGAAAGCTGCCCACGGTTTCATTACTGACGTAAAGGGCCAGGGCGCCTATGGCCGTCTCCTGGGGGAAATCCAGGGGTGGTTTTCCCAAAAGCCGCCTGCCCAATTCCACGGCGCAGAGATAGCCCGAAGCCACGGACTCCACATAACCCTCCACCCCGGTGATCTGCCCGGCAAAGTGGAGGCGCGTCTCCTGACGCACCCGGTAGTAGCGGTCTAAGAGCTTGGGGGAATTCAGATAGGTGTTGCGGTGCATCACCCCATAGCGGACAAACTCTGCATTCTCCAGGGCAGGGATCAGGGAAAACACCCGCTTTTGCTCCGGGAATTTCAAGTGGGTCTGAAAGCCCACCAGGTTATAGATGCTTCCTGCCTCGTTATCCCGCCGCAGCTGGACCACGGCAAAGGGCTCCTTCTCCGTTTTGGGGTCCCGGAGGCCACGGGGCTTTAGGGGGCCGTAGCAGAGGGTGTCCTCCCCCCGGCGGGCCATGACCTCCACAGGCATACAGCCCTCGAAAACCTTGGCGTCTTCAAAGCCGTGGACAGGGGCTTCCTCCGCCCCTATGAGGGCCTCCCAAAAGGAGTGGTACTCCTCGCGGGTCATAGGGCAGTTGATGTAGTCCGGCGTCCCCTTATCGTAACGAGAGGCGAAGAAGGCCTTGTCCATATCCACGCTCTCAAAGGTCACCATGGGGGCGGCGGCATCGTAAAAGTGAAGGTAACCGCTCTGGGGCAGGGTTTTTGCGATAGCTTCCGCCAGGGTATCAGAGGTCAGGGGCCCTGTGGCGATGATGACGGGGCCTTCTTGAGGGATTCCCGTCACTTCCCCCTCCAGAACGGTGATGAGGGGGTTCTCCCGGATTTTTTGGGTCACCAGGGCGGAAAAGGCCTCTCTGTCCACTGCCAGGGCCCCACCGGCCGCCACCCGGGTCGTGTCGGCGCAGGCGAGGATAAGTGAGCCTAAGCGGCGCAGCTCTTCCTTCAAAAGGCCCACAGCGTTTTCCAGCTGGTCGGAGCGCAGGGAGTTAGAGCAGACCAGCTCGCCAAAATCCGCGCTGTGGTGGGCGGGGCTCATCTTTTGGGGCTTCATCTCGTGGAGTCTGACAGGGATGCCCAAGGCCGCCAGCTGCCAGGCAGCCTCGCAGCCTGCCAGGCCCGCGCCAATAACGGTAACTGGGGCAGTCATGCTTCTTCCTCCGTCTTTTTCTTAGAGGCGGTTTTTTTCGCCGCGGGGGCCTTCTTGGCGGCGGGTTTTGCTGCTGCCTTTTTTGCAGTAGTTTTGGGGGCGGCTTTCTTCGCCGCTGCCTTGGTCTCTCCTTCGGCGGCAGTCTCCGGGGCCTTTTTCTTTGTGGCCGATTTGGCGGCGGTTTTCTTAGGGGCGGGCTTTTTTGCCGCAGTTTTCTTCGCGGGGGCTTTCTTGGTGGTCTTCTTGGTAGAGGCCTTGGTCTCCTCCCCCTCTTTGCCTTCCCCTTTTTCCCCCTCGGTCTTTTTCTTATAGCCCCGCTTGTCCTCGGGGAGGAAGGCCTCGCAGGCCTCGTTGACACAGTAGGGCTTCTTAAATCCTCTGCCGGATTTTTTGAACATAGTCTCACCGCAGAGGGAGCAGTTATCCTTCACCGGCACGTCCCAGGTCATAAAGCCGCAGGCCTCGCCCTGCTTATTCACGTTGTGCTCGCAGCCATAGTAGACATAGCCGTTGCGAGAGGTTTTTTTCAAGATCCTGCCGCCGCACTTGGGGCAGCGGCCGGGCATTTCGATTACCAGGGGTTTGGTAAAGGTACAGTCGGGGAAGCCCGGGCAGGCCAAAAAGCGCCCAAAGCGCCCGGATTTGATGACCATTTGCTTGCCGCAGACCTCGCAGACCTCGTCAGACACCTCGTCGGGCACCTTGATGCGCTCGCCGTCCAGGGCCTCCTCCGCCTGCTGTAATTCCGTGGCGAAGTCCTTGTAAAAATCAGCCAGAACGGTTTTCCAGTTCTCGCTGCCGTGCTCCACCTTGTCCAATCGCTCCTCCATGTGGGCGGTGAAGGCAAAGTCAACGATGTCTTGGAAGCGCTCCTTCATAAGGCCGGTGACCACTTCGCCTAAGGGGGTGGTGTGAAGGTATTTGCCGTCCTTTACCACGTATTCCCTGTCCATAATGGTGGAGATGGTGGGGGCGTAGGTAGAAGGTCTGCCTATCCCCTTTTCCTCCAGGGCCCGGATGAGGGTGGCCTCGGTGTAGCGGGCCGGGGGCTGGGTAAAGTTTTGGGAGGGCCTTATGCCGGTATTCTTGAGATTCTCCCCCTCCTGTAGGTTGGGCAGGGGCGACTGGTTCTCTTCCCCGTCGTCGTCCCGGCCTTCCTCGTAGACCGCCAAAAAGCCCGAGAACTTCACCTCGGAGCGGCTGGCTCTAAAGGTATAGCCCGCGCTGGTGACTTCGATGCCCAGGCTGTCGTATACCGCCGAGGCCATCTGGCTGGCCAGGAAGCGGCCCCAGATAAGCTTATAGAGGCGGTATTGCTCTGTGGTCAGGTCTTTTTTCAGGGATTCCGGGGTGAGATGGACATCAGAGGGACGGATGGCCTCGTGGGCGTCCTGGGCCCCGGATTTGGTCTTATAGAAGCGGGGCTTGAGGGGATAGTAGTCCCCGCCGTAGCGGCCTAAAATGAAGCTCTTGGCCTCTGCCTGGGCCTCGGCGGAGATGCGCAGGGAGTCCGTTCTCATGTAGGTGATGAGACCCACGGTGCCCTCTCCCTGGATATCCACGCCCTCGTACAGCTGCTGGGCGATGGACATGGCCCGGCGGGGGGACATGTTTAGCTTCCGGGAGGCCTCCTGCTGCAGGGTACTGGTGATAAAGGGGGGCGCGGGGGCCCTGTTTTTGTCCTGGCGCTTGATGCCGGACACGGTGAAGGGGGCCTCGCGGATAGCCTCTACTACTTCCTGAACCTGGGCCTCGCTGGTGAGCTCCATTTTCTTTTCCCGACCGTAAAACTGGGTCTTAAACTGGCCCAGGTTGGGAAGGATGCGCTCTAAAGCTACCTCTAAGAGCCAATATTCCTCAGAGACGAAATTGCGGATTTCCTCTTCCCTGTCGGCCACTAAGCGGGTGGCCACGGATTGAACCCGCCCGGCGGAGAGGCCTCTTCTTATCTTCTTCCAAAGAAGGGGCGAGAGCTGATAGCCCACGATGCGGTCCAAAATCCTTCTGGCCTGCTGGGCGTCTACCAGGTTTTGGTCTATGGCCCGGGGGGCGGCAATGCTTTCGGAAACCACTCTTTTGGTGATCTCGTTAAAGGTCACCCGGCTGGCCTTTTCCTCCGGGAGCTCTAAAAGCTCTTTTAAGTGCCAGGAGATGGCCTCCCCTTCCCGATCCGGGTCGGTGGCCAGATAGACCATTTTACTGGCCTTAGCTGCCTTGCGCAGCTCGGAGATGATGTCTTCCTTGCCCTTGATGGGCTGATAGTCGGGGAGAAACCCCTCTTCGATATCCACGCCGATCTTGCTCTTGGGCAGATCCCGCACGTGGCCCATAGAGGCCTTTACCAAATAGTCAGGCCCTAAATATTTTCCGATGGTTTTCGCTTTTGCCGGTGACTCCACGATCACCAGGTTTGTCTTAGCCACACAAATTTCCTCCGCATACTCATCTATGGTTTGGGGGTTAAAGGCCTAAACCTTCGCGCCCTCTTTATTCTTCAAAATTACCGGGGTTGAAAAACGCTTGCCGGGGTGTTCCGTCACCAGGCCGCGGACCTGGAGCATGGTCAGGGCCGAGAGCACCCGCCGGGCAGGCAGGCTGCTACGCTCCATGATATCGTCGGCGGTACCCTCTCTGCCCTCCAGGGAGCTGAGGATGGCCGCCTCGTCGTCTGTCAGCTCCAGGGGCTTTTCCTTCAAGTCGATGACCACGGGAACAGGGGCCTGCGCCTGGGGGCTTTCTGCCTTTTCCGGGGTGCTTCGAGGCTTTTCTTCCCGGCGGACAGGCTCTAAGGGCTTTCTTTCTTGGATTTTATGAGGGTAAGAATATTGGTATTCCTCCAAAATATCCCAGGCCTCCAAGCAAAGCTTTGCCTCGCCCTTTTGAATCAGGCTGTTGGGGCCCCGGCTCATGGCCAAATCCCAGTTGCCGGGAATGGCAAAGACGTCTCGGTTCTGCTCCAGGGCATGTCGCGCAGTGATGAGGGAGCCGCTTTTTTCGTTGCCCTCCACCACCAGGGTGCCCAGGGTGATTCCCGCAATGATGCGGTTGCGCAGGGGGAAGTTGGCCCCGTCGGGCTGGGTGCCGGGGGGATACTCGGAGATCAGGGCCCCCACATAGGGAATGTCCTCGTAAAGGCTTTGGTTATCGAAGGGGTACACCACATCGATGCCGTTACCCAGGACGGAAACTACCCGCCCGCCCCCGGTAATGGCTCCCCGCAGGGCTGCGCCGTCTATGCCCCGGGCGATGCCGCTGACGATGAGGGCACCCTTACGGGCTAGGTCCATGCCAAACTTTTTGGCGGTCATCTCCCCGTAAGGGGTGGATTTTCGCGCCCCCACCATGGCGATGGCCAGCTCGTCGTCCAGCTGGGGCAGGGTGCCCTTCACATAGAGGACGCAGGGGGGCGCGGGAATTTGGCGCAGGCGCTCGGGATACTCCGTGTCCTGGTAGGTGAGGACGCGAATGCCCAGGTCGGCGCAGCGGGCTAAAATCTCTTCAGCCTTGGAAAGTGACTTGTCCCGCAGGCCGCTGCTCACATAGGAGGGCAGGCCGGGGATGCCCTCATAGGCTGCCTTGTCTGCCGCATAGGCCGCCTCGGGACTGCCGAAATGCCCCAGGAGGCCTATGCTGTAAGTTTTACCTAGGCTGGTCATCCAAATCCAATATTTTAAGGCACCCATCTGAAGGCTCCTCTCGTGTTTCGTTTCAGGGTTTTGCCATCTCCCATAGCACCACCGTGGCCGCCATGGCCGCATTGAGGGATTCGCAGTGGGCAGCCATGGGGATTTTCACCGTCTGTTTCGCGGCTTCCAGCACTTCCAGCGAAACGCCCCGTCCCTCGCTGCCTATCACCACGGCGGCTTTATTGAGTGCTGCTTGGGAGAGGTCTAGGCTGTCCTCCCCCAGGGCCGTGGCGATAAGGGGAATGTCCGCCTCATCCAGCAGCCTCTTCAGCTCCTCCAGGGTGGTCTCCCACAGGGGAAGGCGGAAGCAGGCCCCCATCGTCGCCCGCAGGGTTTTGGGGCTCCAGGGGTCGGCGCAGTGATTCAGGAGGAAGATGCCCTCTGCGCCAAAGGCGTCTGCCGTGCGCCAAATCGTCCCCAGGTTGCCCGGGTCTTGGAGGCCGTCCAGCACTAAGTACCGGCGGCCGGTGAGGGCTTTTGGGGGCGCTAGCACGGGAATCTGGCAGGTGAAGAGCAGCTCCTGAGGGGTTTTGGTGTCCGCCAGCCAAGTAAGAAGCTCTTGGGGCACCTCCACCATCAGGGGGATCTCCGGTAGATTTTCCGGCAGGGCCCCTCCCTCCCGCAGCACCAGGTTGCGGATGACGGCGCCGCTTGTGATGGCCTCCCTCAGCATCTTGGGCCCTTCGCAGAGCATTTCCCCTGCGTTTCGGCGGTAGCTTTTATCCCCCGCCAGGTTTTTGATGTGGGTAACGGTGGGGTTTCTGCGGCTGGTAATGCGGAACAAGCTAGTCCCCTCCTAAATTGCATTTTGACGCACAAAAGCATACCGACAAAAAACTGCCGGTATGCCGTTCATGTTTTAATCCAGGGGCTTCATGGTGGGGAATAAGATCACGTCCCGGATGGAGCTGCTGTTGGTCAGCATCATCACGGTTCTGTCGATTCCGATTCCCAAGCCGCCGGTGGGAGGCAGGCCATATTCCAGGGCGGTGATGTAGTCCTCGTCCATCATGCCGGCCTCGTCGTCGCCCTTGTCCCGCAGCTCCACCTGCTTCTGAAAGCGCTGCTTCTGATCTATGGGGTCGTTGAGCTCGGAGAAGGCGTTGCCCATCTCGCTGCGGCAGATAAAGAGCTCGAAGCGCTCGGTGAGGCGGGGCTCCGTGGGGGAGCGCTTGGCTAGGGGCGATACATCCACCGGATGCATGGTGATGAAGGTGGGCTGAATCAAGCGGCCCTCTACCTTCTGGTCAAAGGATTCATAAAGGGCGCAGCCCCAGGTGGGCTCCACGCCGTCCATGTCTACGCCCTTTGCCTTGGCGGCTGCCACGGCTTCGGCGTCGTCGGTGATGGACATGAAGTCTATGCCCACATACTGCTCCACGGCCTGGGCCATGGTGAGGCGGGGCCAGCCGGGGGCAAGGCTAATATCTTCCCCCTGCCACTGGACATCGTAGGTGCCCAGAATCTTCATGGCGGCGCTAGAAAGCAGGTCTTCAAAGAGGTCCATCATGTCGTTAAAGTCGGCATAGGCCTCGTAAAGCTCCACGGTGGTAAACTCGGGGTTGTGTTTGGTGTCCATGCCCTCGTTGCGGAAAATGCGGCCGATCTCGTAAACTCTGTCCAGGCCGCCCACCACCAGGCGCTTCAGATGCAGCTCCGTGGCGATGCGCAGGTACATGTCCAAATCCAGGGCGTTGTGGTGGGTGATGAAGGGCCGGGCTGTGGCGCCGCCGGAGATGGTGTTGAGTACTGGGGTCTCCACCTCCATATAGCCCCTGTTATCCAAAAAGCTGCGGAGATGGCGGATAAACTGGGAGCGCACCTCGAAGGTACGTCTCACCTCGGGGTTCACCATAAGGTCCACATAGCGCTGGCGGTAGCGGATTTCGATATCAGTCAGGCCGTGGAACTTTTCCGGCAGGGGCAGAAGGGACTTGGAAAGAAGGGTAACTGCGTCGGCCTTTACGGAGATCTCGCCCCGCTTGGTCTGAAACACCTCGCCCTCGACGCCCACGATATCGCCGATGTCCAGCTTGCGGATTTTGGCAAAAGCCTCTTCCCCCAGCTCGTCGATGCGGATGTAAAGCTGAATGCGGCCCTGGGTGTCCTGGAGGTCGCAGAACACGGCCTTACCCATGCCCCGCTTGGACATGAGGCGGCCCGCCACGGAAACCTTAGCGCCCTCTTTCTGAGAAAAGCCGTCCTTAATGGCGGCGCTGTAGTCCGTCACGGTAAACTTGGTAATGGCAAAGGGGTCTTCTCCGGCGGCCTGGAGGTCCCGAAGCTTGTCTCTGCGGATCTGCAGCAGCTCGGAGAGGTTTTCCTCCTGCACCGGCTGGTTTTTCATTTGTTCATCCATGGAATGGCGCTCCTTATCGAGAGATTTCGAGGATTTGATAGTGGATACTGCCGGCGGGGGCGTCTACCACCACGTCGTCCCCTTCCTTCTTGCCCAACAGGGCCTTGCCAAAGGGCGACTCCTCGGAGATGCGCCCGTTCATGGGGTCCGCCTCCTGGGAGCCGACGATGTGATAGTCTTCCTTTTCCTTCAGATCCATGTCCATGACGATGATGCGGCTGCCCAGGCGCACGATGCCGTGATCCGCCTGCTGGTCTTCCTCGGCGATGACCACGCAGTTAGACAGGATGTTCTCGATTTCCGCAATACGGGAGTAGAGGCGGCCCTGCTCGTTTTTCGCTTCGTCGTATTCGCTGTTTTCCGAAAGGTCGCCGAAAGACCGGGCCTCCTTGATGAGGTCTGCCACTTCTCGCTCTCTCACGGTTTTCAAATAATTCAGCTCGGTTTTCAGTTCTTCCAACCGCTCTGCGCTGAGCTTAAATTCTTTCGCCATGGAAACACCTTCCTATCTCATGGTTTTCTATCGCCGCAAAGCAGCGTTATGAGTTATCTTCCTTTTTATAATGTATTCTCTTTGCTCGCATGTTTATGTATTATATGTAGTTTATTCCTGTCTGTCAAGAGATATCCCTCCAAATATCCCCCGTCCCTTCTCCAAAATCCCCCGGAATTCCAAGGAAAAGAGGAAAAATCCCGCCCTGGGACAGGCCCACTCGGGGGCCCATCCCAACGGGGGATAACACACTGCTAATGCGCCAGAATTTCCAAGGCGGCCTGCAGCTGGGGGTCGTTTTCATGGCTTAGCTCTCCTTGCCAGAGCAGAAGATTTTCCTCCTCCGTTAAGACAACGAGGGGCTCCGGGGTGATGCCCGTGCCGATGAGGGAGATGCCGTCGCCGGTGTAGTAGCGGGAGGTGGAGATGCCTATGGCGCTGCCGTTGGGCAGGGGGAAGAGCTGCTGGGCATAGCCCTTGCCGCTGGTGACCTCCCCCACCACAGGGGCCCCTACGGACTCATGGAGCTCCGCAGCGAAGAACTCGGCGGCGCTGTAGCTCTCGCCGTTCACCAGCACGACAAAGGGAAGCTTTACGCTGGCCTGGTCCGATTCGTAGTTCTCCTCTGTGCCGTCCAGGCTCTTGCTGCGAAACACTGTTCCCTCGGGCAGCAGGTGATCCAGCATGGCGGTGAGCTCGGTAACGTAGCCACCGGGGTTGTTACGCAGGTCGAAAACTATGGCGTCCACGCCCTTGGCCTCCAGGTCGTCTACCGCGGCCATGAGGGAGGCGGCGCTGCCTTCATAGAAGTTATACAGCCGCACCAGGCCCACGTTGCCGGGGAGCACCTCATAAATCACAGGGTCAGAGACAATCTCCCGGCGGATAAGCTCCACGCTGCGGGCCTCACCCTGGGCGTCCACCACCGTGAGCTTCACCGAGCTGCCTTCCGCCCCGCCTATCATCACCACGCAGGACTCCCAGCTCTCCTGGGTAACAGGGGTGCCCTCTACGGCAGTGATGGTCTCCCCAGGCAGGATGCCCGTTTCTTCCGCCGGGCCGCCTTGGGCCACGGAGAGGATGCTGATGACGTTTTGCTCCTCCCGGGAGATGGTGACCCCTATGCCCACGTAGGCGTTTTTTCGGGTCTCCTGCACCATCAGGTAGTCCTGGGGGGTGAGGTAGTAGGACCAGCGGTCCCCCAGGGAAGCCACCATAGCACCCATGGCGCCGTCTGTCACCTCGTCCCAGTTGTAGTCCCCCACAAACCTGCTTTCGATCACAGTCATGGCCTGGAGCAGACTGACGCCGTTGACCCCCACCACAGAGAAAAACGCACCCACCACCAGGCCTATACCCAAAAGGAGGGCCAAGAACCCGGTAAGAAACACGGTGGCAAAGGAGTAGCGGCGCTGCCTGCTGCGATGATGGGGCACCCCGCCCGGTGATTCCCATTGTTCAGCTTTATAATTTTCTCGTCTCATAGGAAATCCTTTCCGCGAGCAAGTTTAGACGGGGCATAGCTGAGAGGGCAGGCGCACCCCTGCCCTCCATCTTATTCTCTTTCCCAAGGCGCTATGCCCATCAGTGTTCCCCAAAGGGCGCAATCCATGCAAGTCCTTAAAAGGGCGAGAACATGGTAAAGACCAGGGACGATACCAAGGCCAGTACCAGTAAAATGGCGATGGCGGCGGAAAAAATTCGCATTCTTTTCTGCTTTTTATGATAGTTACTCACAACCCTACCCCTTTCGTTTCCGATTTCCGTAAAACGCAAAGGACACGGCGGCAAAAAAACCGCCGCGCCTTTTGATGTTTGTTTACACCCGCAAGAACTTGCGAATGGCCAGGACAGAGCCACTGACACCGATGAGGAAGCCGGCGCCCAGGAAAGAGATCAGCACCACATGGTATATATTCACAAAGGGGATGAGATAGAGGAAGGAGAAATTGCCGATGTTCTCTATGGCTGTGTGAATGACCTTATAGATGCCCCACTGGAGGCCAAAGGCAACCAGGGCCCCAAAGAGACCCAAAATCACACCCTCCACCACAAAAGGCCAGCGGACGAACCAGTCCGTGGCGCCGCACATCTTCATGATGGCGATCTCTTCCTTTCTGGTAAAGGTGGTGAGGCGTATGGTATTGGCGATGATGAAGAGGGAGATTACCACCAGCATGGCCACCAGGATGAGGGCCAGGGCGCTGGCGATATTACGCAGCATGATAAAGCCCGAGGCGATCTCGTAAGGGGCCTGCACCTCTGCCACACCGGAGACATCCTCCATCTGCTGCACGGTATCCTTCATCAGCTCGATGTCTTCCATATGCACTTCATAACGGTGCCGCAGGGCCGCTGCGGGAAAATCCTCAAAATTATCGGGGTCCTTGCCCTCCATAAAGGCTGCCTTGGCCTCCTCGTTGCTGACAAAGGTCACCATGGTCACGTTGGGGATTTCTTCCAGCTGTGTCTGAATGGCTCTGGCGTCATCCTCTGTGTAGGTCTCCTCGATGTAGGCCAGCACAAGGTTATCCTTTTCCAAGTCGCCCAGCATATTGTCTATGTTCACGGCCACCAGGGAGAAGGACCCCATGATGAGGAGACAGGCCACGATGGTACAAACAGCCGCAAAGGACATGAGGCCGTGAGAGAAGATGTTACGGAACCCTTCTCTTAAATGATATCCAAATTGATTACCGCCCATGACTGTAGTACCCACCTGCCCCGTCACTGATTATTCTGCCATTCTCAATGGCCACCACGCGCTTATCAAAGCGGTTTACCAAGTCCCGCTCGTGGGTCACCACCAGAACGGTAGTGCCCAGGGCGTTAATTTCCTGCAAAAGCCGCATGATCTCCAGGGAGCGCCGGGGGTCTAGGTTCCCCGTGGGCTCGTCGGCAATGATCACGCTGGGGTTATTCACCAGGGCCCGGGCAATGGCAACGCGCTGCTGCTCGCCGCCGGAGAGCTGGTCGGGGTATTGGTTCCCCTTATCCGAAAGGCCCACCAGGTCCAGCACGTAGGGCACCCGGCGCTTGATGAGGGAGGTGTTGGCTCCCACGGCCCGCATGGCAAAGGTTAAGTTATCGCTCACCGTTTTCTTGGCGATGAGGCGAAAATCCTGAAACACCACGCCAAGGGTCCTGCGCATACCGGGAATCTGGGCGTCCTTAATGTCCCCTAGGTTGTAGCCGTTTACCATGATGCGGCCTTCCGTCACCCCCACCTCGCCGGTAATCAGCTTGATGATGGTGGATTTGCCCGAGCCGGAGGGGCCAACCAAGAAGACGAATTCCCCGTCTTCTATGGTAAGGCTCACACCCCGGAGGGCCTTGGTTCCATTGTCATAATCTTTATAGACATCGATCAATCTTATCAAAGCAATACTCCTAACTTCATATCGGGGCGGCGTCCGGCTGACTTATCTCTCTAAGCCGGGCGCGGCCCTTAGAAATTTCGTGGGTCTCTCCTCCCACTTCTCTCTCCATGACTTCAGGATTCTATGCCGCGGGAAATCAGGTATTTTTTCACCATAAGGGCAACCTTGAAGGTAATGGCATCGTCGAACTCGCGCAAATCCAGACCCGTCAGCTTTTTGATCTTCTCCAGTCTGTACACCAGGGTGTTACGGTGGACGAAGAGCTTTCGGGCGGTTTCGGACACGTTTAAGTTGTTCTCAAAGAACTTGTTGATGGTAAAGAGGGTCTCCTGATCCAAAGCGTCGATGGGGTTCTTCTTAAAGACCTCCTGGAGGAACATGCCGCAGAGAGTGGTGGGCAGCTGGTAGATGAGACGGCCTATGCCTAAGTTCTCGTAGTTGATGATGGTCTTCTCCGTGTCGAATACCTTCCCCACCTCGATGGCCACCCCGGCCTCTTTATAGGCCTTAGCCAGGTCGCGGATGTGGGGCACTACGGTGCCTATGCCTATGGTGGCCTTAATCTTCAGCTGCTGGGTGAAGCACTCCTCTATGCTCTTGGCAATGCGGTAGAGCTCCTTGCTGTCCCCCCCGTCGGTGAGGAGCTTAATGACGGCGATGTCAGATTCGTTGATGGAGATGACAAAGTCGTCCTGCCCGTCGGCGAACATGGCCTGGACTGTGTCAACAGCGGCAATGTCGGCCACGCCGCTCTGGCGCACCAAAAACACGGCGCGGGGCGCCTCGGAGCTAAAATGCAGTTCCTTGGCCCGGGCGTAAATGTCGCCTAAGAGGATGTTGTCGGAGATGATGCTTTTGACAAAGGCTCTTTTGTCGTGCTTTTCCTCATAATAGGCCTTGGCGCTGTTGAGGGCCACGGTGACCAGAGAGCAGATCAGCTTGGCCTGATCGTCGCTGCCTTGGACAAAGGCGGCGTAATCGAAATGGGAATTGCGGCTCTGGAGGGGTTTGATGGTCTTATCCCCATGGATGATGACCCCGGCCTCGCCCACGCCCAGGGCGGCAGCCACCCCATCCCACTTTTCGCCTATCCAGGTGAGCTGATTACAGGAAACCACGGTTCCCTGGTCGTCAATCACGCCGATGGCGCGGTCTGTACTCTCTTTCATTTGCAGCACGATGCTTTGGAAAACTCTGCTGGACATGATGTTTCCTCCTGTTCATCCTCAACCCCCGGAAAGGGCCGCCGGATTCAAAGTCCTTTGGGCTTTTTGCCGGACGGCGGCGGATCGGGCCCCTTTCGTGAAACCAGCCAAATACGCTCTCTCCATGGGAAAAGCTGGTTTTCGCCCCACTTTTCCCCCGAATCCCCGCCAAAACCGAGGTTTGACGGGCCAATTCTCGGTGAATACGCCCATATTCTGTTCTATTATAGCGAGTTATTTCGCGAATTGCAAGGGTTCCTTGAAAATTTTTTGTTCAAAATGCCGAAGCCCTACCCTCCCCTGGCACCCCGCCAAAGATTTCCCGCTCCTGGGGGGTCAGGGGCCGCCACTGGCCCGGTGCCAAGGTCTCGTCTAAGGAAAGGCCCCCCATGGAGAGGCGCTTCAGGGCTGTCACAGGTTTGCCCAGAGCTGCCATCATCCGCTTTACCTGGTGGTATTTCCCCTCCTCCAGGGTGATCAGGGCGGTGTCGGGCGGGTCTAAGACGGCAAGCTTTGCGGCTTTACAGACCGTGCCGTCCTTCAAAACAATCCCCTGGGCCACGGCCCTTACGTCTTCCTCATGTAAGCTGCCCTGGACCTGAACCCGGTAGACCTTTTCCACATGGTGCCGGGGGGAGAGCAGGTGGTGGGCCAGGGGGCCGTCGTTGGTGAGGAGCAACAGGCCCTCCGTATCCTTGTCCAGCCGGCCCACGGGGAAGAGGCCGATCTTTTGCAGGTGGGGCGGCAAGAGGGTCATCACCGTGGGCTCCCGGGGGTCTTCTGTGGAGGAGATGAGGCCCTGGGGCTTGTTGAGCATCAGGTAGGTGTACGTTTCCACGGATAGGAGCATGCCGTCTAGCGCGATGGCAGCCCCCTGGGGGATTTTCGCCCCGGGGTCCGTCTCCCGCAGGCCGTTCACCGTCACCCGCCCGGCCAACGCGGCAGCTCTCGCCTCTTTTCGGCTGAATTTTCCCGTTCCGGCCAAGAGTTTGTCCAAGCGTTCCATCCCTTTCGCCTCCTTCCCTGTGTCTTTGCTGTCATTTTCACAATGATAACATACTTTTTCTATTTTGCACATAGAGTGTAGCAACGATTCCCTCAATTGCGTCGGCACTTTGGGTACTCCTTCGGCGCAAAGAAAGAAAGGAGTTTCTATGTTCATCTACACTGCCAAATTCCCTCGCAAGCGCGTCCTCCTGGCCCTGGCCCTTCTGGTGATTGCCGGGGGCATTACCGCCGCCTTCTTCCTCTCCAACGGAGACCAGGACACCCAAAGCGTTTCCGCCGCCCTCCAGCCCGTGAGCCTGCGCAACAATGAAGACCGGGTTTCCTATCTGGAAAGCCTGGGCTGGGCTGTCACCCCCGAGACCGCCGCCATAGAGGAGCTGGAGGTGCCCAAGACCTTTGACAGCACCCTGGACTCCTACCTGGCCTTGCAGTCTTCCCAGGGCTTTAACATGAACGATCTGGCGGGAAAAACCGTAAAGCGCTATACTTATGCCATCACAAACTACCCCGGCGGGGATGCGGATATGATGATCAGCGTCCTGGTCTATAAAAAGAACCTGGTGGGCGGCGAGGTGTTCAACTCCGCCACAGGTGAAATCCTCCACGGCTTGGCCATGCCCGGCAGCGGGACCACTGCAACGCCACCCCCTGCCCAGACACCGACCCCCGGGCAGCAGACCCCCGCTCCCGCGCAGACGCCCGCCCCCGGGCAGCAAACACCGGCCCCCGCACAGCAAACCCCCGCGCCGGCAGCCTGAACTGATACCTCCTCCCATCTTTGTTCCGCCAACAATGTCAAAAGCCTGAGGCTCTACCCTCAGGCTTTTTGGCATTGTTATTCTGTTTCTTCCCTGTCCTTTTGGACGATATGGACGTTTAAGTGGGGGTAGGGCTGCTGGATGTCATGCTGCAGGAAGACGCCCCGGACTTCCTCCAAAAGGTCGTAGTGCAGCTCCCAGTAGTCCTCACTCTGGCACCAGACCCGCAGGATATATGCGATGGCGCTGTCTCCATAGCTCTCCACCCGCACGGTGGGGGCCGGGTCGGAAAAGGCCTGTGGGTGAGCCTGTACCATCTCCGTCACCAGGGCCTTTACCTTTTCCACCGGGGCGTTATAGTCGGCGGAAAAGCGGATATCCACCCGTCTCTGGGGCTCAGCGGAGTAGTTGATGAGCCGGGCGGCGGTGACCTTGTTGTTGGGCAGCACCACGTGCCTGTGGTCGGGGGTTTGGAACTTGGTGTGGACCATGCCGATCTCTAACACCTTGCCTGCGTCCCCGTCGATCTCCACGAAATCCCCCACAGTGAAGGGCCGGGTGAGGATGAGGTTCAGCCCTGCGGCGATGTTCCCCAGGGTGTCCTGTACAGCCAGGGATAGGGCCAGGCCGATAACGCCCAGGGCCGCTAGGAGGGGCGTGGCGTCGATCTTCAGGGCGGTGGCCACCATGACGATGATCACCAGCCAGAGGATCACCTGGATAAAGGCCAGGATGAAACGCTGGAGGCTGGGGTCTACCTTGGTGCGGCTTAAAATGGTCTTGGCGCTCTTCATGAAAAGGCGCTTGACTATGATGCAGATCACCAAGAGGAGAAAGGCTTTAAGAAACATCATGGCGATGTCTTCCCCATCGCTGTGGGCTATAAAGTCATTGAGATCCTCCAGGGCGCTCTGGGTCTCCTCGGTGGCGGTGGTGATATCAGGCATCGCTTACACTCCTGTCTCTGGTGGGATAAAAAAGGGCAAGGGGTATCCCCCTTGCCCTTTACTGGTGTTTCTTACTCGGTGATCTCGATAACCACGCCGGAACCAACGGTACGGCCGCCTTCACGGATAGCGAAGCGGAGGCCCTTCTCGATGGCGATGGGGGTGATGAGCTCTACGTTCATTTCCACGTTGTCGCCAGGCATGCACATCTCAACGCCCTCGGGGAGGTTGATGATGCCGGTGACGTCGGTGGTGCGGAAGTAGAACTGGGGTCTGTAGTTGTTAAAGAAAGGGGTGTGGCGGCCGCCCTCGTCCTTAGACAGAACGTACACCTGGCCCATGAACTTGGTCAGGGGCTTGATGGAGTTGGGCTTAGCCAGAACCTGGCCGCGCTCGATTTCCTTCTTGTCCACGCCGCGGAGCAGAGCGCCGATGTTGTCGCCGGCTTCTGCGTAATCCAGCAGCTTGCGGAACATTTCGATGCCGGTGATGGTGGTGTCGCGGGGATCCTCGTTGAGGCCGACGATCTGGATCTTGTCGCCCATGTTGATCTGACCACGCTCCACACGACCGGTAGCAACGGTGCCACGGCCGGTGATGGTGAACACGTCTTCCACGGGCATGAGGAAGGGCATGTCAGCCTTACGCTCGGGGGTGGGGATGTAGCTGTCAACAGCGTCCATCAGTTCCTTGATGCAAGCGTAGTCAGCGTCGTCCACGCCGCCTTCGCAGGTGAGGGCCAGCAGGCCGGAACCCTTGATGACGGGGATGTCGTCGCCGGGGAAGTCGTACTTGGACAGAAGCTCACGAACTTCCATCTCCACCAGCTCTAAGAGCTCTTCGTCGTCCAGCAGGTCAACCTTGTTCAGGAAGACAACGATGGCGGGCACGCCCACCTGACGAGCCAGCAGGATGTGCTCACGGGTCTGAGCCATGGGGCCGTCGGTAGCAGCGATAACCAGGATAGCGCCGTCCATCTGGGCTGCGCCGGTGATCATGTTCTTGATATAGTCGGCGTGGCCGGGGCAGTCAACGTGGGCATAGTGACGAGCCTCGGTCTGATACTCCACGTGAGCGGTGTTGATGGTGATGCCGCGCTCTCTCTCTTCGGGAGCCTTGTCGATGGAAGCGTAGTCGGTGAAGGCAGCGCCGCCCTTCATGGCGAGGTACTTGGTGATGGCAGCGGTCAGGGTGGTCTTACCATGGTCGACGTGACCGATGGTGCCGATATTTACGTGGGGTTTCGTTCTTTCAAACTTTTGCTTGGCCATGATGAATTATCCTCCTTAAAATACGAAGTGAATCGTTATAATTTTTGTGTCGATGCTATTTTACAGCATCCTTTTGAAAAATACAATGGCTATGACCCAATCCCCGGCAAAAAATTGGCCAGGGTTTAGTCATTGGCATTGTTGCGGATGGCCACGATCTTCTCGGTAATGCTCTTGGGCATCTCCACATAGTGGGAGGGCTCCATAGCATACTGGCCGCGGCCCTGGGTGCGGCTTCTCAGGTCGGTGGCGTAGCCGAACATCTCGGACAGGGGGACGAAAGCGTCGATCTGCTGGGCGCCGGATCTAGCCTCCATGCCCTGGATCTGTCCGCGGCGGGCGTTGAGGTCGCCGATAACGTCGCCCATATAGTCCTCAGGAACGGTGACGGAAACCTTCATGATGGGCTCCTGGAGGATGGGGCCGGCCTTGCGGCAAGCTTCCTTAAAGGCCATGGAGCCGGCGATCTTAAAGGCCATTTCAGAGGAGTCCACCTCGTGGTAGGATCCATCGTAGAGGGTGACCTTCACGTCCACCACGGGATAACCGGCCAGAACGCCCGCTTCCATCGCGCCCTTGATACCGGCGTCTACGGCAGGAATATATTCCTTGGGGATGGTGCCGCCCACGATGGCGCTCTCGAACTCGTAGCCCTTGCCGGATTCGTTGGGCTCCACACGGAGCTTCACGTGGCCGTACTGGCCCTTACCGCCGGACTGACGGGCATACTTGGTGTCCTGTTCCACCTTCTTTGCGATGGTTTCCTTATAGGCCACCTGGGGCTTGCCCACGTTGGCCTCCACCTTGAACTCCCGCAGGAGTCTGTCCACGATGATCTCCAGGTGCAATTCGCCCATGCCGGCGATGATGGTCTGGCCTGTTTCCTCATCGGTGTAGGTCTTAAAGGTGGGGTCTTCCTCTGCCAGCTTCGCCAGGGCGATGCCCATCTTTTCCTGACCGGCCTTGGTCTTAGGCTCGATGGCCACCCGGATGACGGGCTCGGGGAATTCCATGGACTCCAGAATGATGGGGTGCTTTTCATCACAGAGGGTGTCCCCTGTGGTGGTGTTCTTCAGACCCACGGCGGCGGCAATGTCGCCGCTGTAGACGATGTCGATGTCTTCTCTGTGGTTGGCATGCATCTGGAGGATGCGGCCCATACGCTCCCGGTTGCCCTTGGTGCTGTTATACACAGAGGAGCCGGAGGTGAGGGTGCCGGAATACACACGGAAGAAGGACAGGCGGCCCACATAGGGGTCCGTCATGATCTTAAAGGCCAGAGCGGAGAAGGGGCCTTCATCATCGGCAGGTCTGTTGTCTTCCTCGTCGCTGTCAGGGTCCACGCCGTTGATGGCGGGAATGTCCAGGGGAGAGGGCATATAGTCGAGGATTGCGTCCAGGAGCTCCTGCACGCCCTTGTTACGGTAAGAGGTGCCGCAGATCACGGGAACCATCTTGCCGTCTATGGTGGCCTTACGGATGGCGGCCTTCAGCTGGCTGCGGCTCACCTCTTCGCCGTCGAGATATTTTTCCATAATCTCGTCGTCAAAGTCGGAGACAGCCTCTAAAAGCTTCACGTGATACTCGTCGGCCAGCTCCTTCATGTCGGCGGGGATCTCCTCCACCTGCATGTCCTCGCCCTTTTCGCCATAGAACACCTTGGCGTTCATGTCCACCAGGTCGACGATCCCGATAAAGGTCTCCTCTTTGCCGATGGGCAGCTGGATGGGCACCGCGTTGGCCTTAAGGCGGTCGTGAACCATGTTCACCACGTTATAGAAGTCAGCGCCCATAATGTCCATCTTGTTGACATAGATCATACGGGGAACATGGTAATGGTCTGCCTGACGCCACACGGTTTCGGACTGGGGCTCCACGCCGCCCTTGGCGCACATAACGGTAACGGAACCGTCCAGCACACGGAGGGAGCGCTCCACCTCGATGGTAAAGTCTACGTGGCCGGGGGTGTCGATAATGTTGACTCTATGTTCCTTCCAAAAGCAGGTGGTAGCGGCGGAGGTGATGGTAATACCACGCTCCTGCTCCTGCTCCATCCAGTCCATGGTGGCGGTGCCCTCGTGGGTCTCGCCCAACTTATAGTTCACACCGGTGTAGTAGAGAATCCGTTCGGTTGTGGTTGTTTTCCCGGCGTCAATATGGGCCATAATGCCGATATTCCGGGTTTTTTCAATGGATACTTTTCTGGGCATAATCAAACTCCAATAACTGTAATCACCAGCGGAAATGGGCGAATGCCTTGTTGGATTCGGCCATTCTATGGGTCTCTTCGCGCTTCTTCACGGCGGCGCCGAGGCTGTTGTTCGCATCCATCAGCTCGCCGGCCAGGCGCTCTCTCATGGTTCTTTCGCTACGTTTTCTGGAATAGCTCGTCAGCCAGCGCAGACCGAGAGTCTGGCGTCTTTCGGGACGAACTTCCATGGGCACCTGATAGGTGGCGCCGCCCACACGACGGGCCTTAACCTCCAGGGACGGCATGATATTCTCCAGGGCGGTGGTGAACACCTCCAGGGGATCCTTTCCGGTTTTCTCCTGGACGATGTCGAAGGCGCCGTAGACAACCTTCTGGGCCACGCCCTTTTTGCCATCCAGCATAATGCTGTTGACGAGCTTAGTTACCAGTACGGAATGGTACACGGGATCCGGTAATACCTCACGCTTAGGTACGTTTCCTCTTCTGGGCACTTTAGCTTCCCTCCTTCATAAGAAAATGACTTCATAGGTACTCGAAAAGTGTCTTAATTGACTTTCCGTGTGAGACAGAAGTGTTTCGCTGCGCGCTTCTTGTCACGCTCCACACCGCCAAATGCTCCTGCTCCGGGTGCTGTGCGCTTCTGTCTCGTGCCTGCCGTGAGATCCCCTACCCTAAATATATTACGATAAGCGACTTCGGGCAAAGCTTTTGCTTTGCGCCTATGCGCAAAATGTGTCATGGTTAGAAAACTGCTTACTTCTTCTTGGCAGCAGCGGCGGTCTTGCCAGCCTTGGGCCGCTTGGCGCCGTACTTAGAGCGGGACTGCATACGTCCGGAAACGCCCTGGGTGTCCAGGCTGCCGCGGATGATGTGGTAACGCACACCGGGAAGGTCCTTTACACGGCCGCCGCGGATCATCACCACGGAGTGCTCCTGCAGGTTGTGACCCACACCGGGGATATACGCCGTTACTTCGTAGCCATTGGAAAGACGCACACGGGCGATCTTACGCAGGGCGGAGTTGGGCTTCTTGGGGGTAGAGGTTCTAACGGCGGTGCAGACCCCTCTCTTCTGAGGAGCGGACTGATCGGTTTCCCGATTCTTCAGGGTGTTCAGGCCCTTCTGCATGGCGGGAGAAGTAGACTTATAGGTCACCTGCTCTCTTCCTTTGCGAACCAGCTGATTAAACGTAGGCATGGTTTTCCTCCTTTCTCAAATGATGGTATCTATTTTAACTGGATAAGGCGCACCTTATTCATGTTAAAAGCAATCTCGCGGTTTTCGGCCTCTTATCCCTTTAGGATGGCGGCCACGGCGCTGCCCACAGCAATGCCGCAGGCGCTGCCCAGGGCCTCCATGGTCTCTACCGCTATCACAGGAACAGACAGCTCCCGGGCCAGGTGGGCAATGGGCTCTCTCACCCGGGGGTCGGCGTTTTCCGCCAGGTAGACGCAGGCGGTCTTGTCGTTTCGCAGGGCTCGGGTCACTTGCCGCACACCTGTTACCTTTTGGGCTGTTTTCAAGCGCTCCGGCATGGGGCGGCCCCTCCTCCTGCGCCTAGGCAGTTTTTATCGTGGCGAAGAGAATATTCTCCGCCACAATCTTGGATTTTACCACACTTTCTTCTTCCCGTCAAGTATGCGCAATGGGGAAGAATTTTGCTTCCTTCTCCCCCTTCTTGGGCAATTTGTACGGAAGAGGCTCTAGGAAAGCACCAGGATGCCCCTGGCGTAGAGATAAACCCCCACAGCCACCAGGTGAAAAAGGCTGATGAGGGGCAGGCCCAGCTTGAAATACCAATGGCGGGTTTTGTGGCGGAAGATCACCATGGAAAAGGTCTCCCCTATCCCGCCGCCTAAAAAGGCCGCCAGAAACAGGTTCTTTTCCGAGATGCGCCGCCCGCCCCGCATGGCCTGGAGCTTGTCTATCATCATCATCTGAAAGCCGATGAAGTTGGCGATGAGAAGATACGCTATGATGATTTTTACTTCCATGTCCCTTGTCCTCTTTCCGGCTTATCTGTCCTTTGGGTTTTGGGCGGATTTCCGGGTTTCTTCCCTAGGCTCCTCCGCCTTCTTTTTCTTCATGGAAAAGCCAATGATATCCCTGCCGTACTTGCCCTGGAGGCTGTCCATAATGCGCTCTAAGTTCTCCTGCCTGCGCATTTGCTCCCCTCGCTGGGGGTCGAAGATGCTCACCTGCTCCCCGGCGTCCTCCTGGGGCAGAAGGCCCGAGAGGGTGATGGTCAGGGCCCGGACAGGACTGTCAAAATCCCAAATCTCTCCCATGAGCTCCATGGCCACGGCCAAAATTTCCCGGGAGAGGCAGGTGGGCATATCCAGGCGTCTCTGCCGGCTGCGGTCTTGAAAGCCGGGGTTTCGTATGGTAACCTGCAGGGTGGTGCCCTTGAGGCCATAGCGCCGCAGCCTGCGGGCCACCTGGGCCGAAAGCCGCGCGGCTCCGGTGCGGATCTCCTCCCTGCCCACCAGATCGTGGGAAAAGGTGCTGCCGTTGCCCACCGATTTGGGCGGCCCCTGCTCCCGGTTGG
The DNA here is from genome assembly GCA_031553635.1 of Evtepia sp. Classification (GTDB taxonomy): domain Bacteria; phylum Bacillota; class Clostridia; order Oscillospirales; family Oscillospiraceae; genus Evtepia. Next base: position 95,751 of record JAVBLH010000005.1, read on the forward strand.
GGCGGACTGGGCTGCGCTCCTCCCCCGTGGCATAGTGGTAAAGTTGGGCACCGTGCTTGCCCAAGAGGGTCACCAGGCGCTCCTTGGGGCAGGCGGCCAGGTCCCCTATGGTTTGGATGCCCAGGCGGCCTAAGGTCTGGGCTGTGACCTCCCCCACGAAGAGAAGCTCTCCCACAGGAAGGGGCCAGACGATATCCTTGTAGTTTTCCCGGCTGATGACGGTGGTGGCGTCGGGCTTTTTGTAATCGCTGCCCAGCTTGGCAAACACCTTATTGAAGGAAACCCCGATGGAGACCGTAAGGCCCAGCTCTTTTTTTACCCGTGCGCGGATTTCGTCGGCGGTTTTTTTTGCGTCGCCGCCGAAGAGGTGAAGGCTTCCGGTAAGGTCCAGCCAGCTCTCGTCTATGCCGAAGGGCTCCACCAGGTCGGTATAGTCCAGATAGATGGCGTTCACCAGCTTGGAATAGTGGCTGTATTTTTCGTGGTGGGGCGGCAGAAGGACGAGGCCGGGGCACTTGCCTTTGGCCTGCCAGATGGTCTCGGCGGTTTTGACCCCCATCTTTTTGGCCGCCTCGTTTTTGGCCAGGATAATCCCCCGGCGCGAGGCCGCATCGCCCCCCACCGCCACGGGCAGATCCCGCAGCTCAGGGTGCTCCAAAAGCTCTACCGATGCGTAAAAGGCGTTTAGGTCGCAGTGATAGATCACACGGTCCAAGGTCTCACCCCCAGCCTATCTTGTGGCGAAAAGCCCGCCCGGTTTTTCTTCCGTGCGGGCTTTGTGATTATTTCGATTTCTTAGCGCTCGGGGTCCCAGGAGGGTCTGGAAGAAGTTTCCTGGGCGAAGGCATCGTCGCTGCCCTGAATGGTTTCGCTGACGGCGTCGTACTGCTTTTTCTCCTCGCCCCTGTGGATGATGTGGCGGGAGACGGCCTTGTAGACTAGGAAGGTCAGAATGGAGTTCACCCCGGCCTTAATGAGGTTGAAGGGCAGGATCACAGGCAGGAGCATGGCGTCCACCACTTCCACAGGCGCGCCCATGAAGTAGGGGGTGATAAAGTGATTGGCCACCATCATGATAACGCCCATGGCGACGGTGCCGCAGAGAAGGCCTATTACCGCGCCCTTTCTGTTGTGGATGAAGCGGTAGATGGTGCAGGACACCAGCACCAGGGTTCCCGTGGCGATGATGTGCATCAGGATGCCGTAAAGGCCGCTGCCGGCGCTGACCGTGGCCCCCTGGATGACACTGGCCACCACGGCCAGGATGATACCCGCCACAGGGCCGTAGGCAAAGCCGCCGATGAGGATGGGGATGTCGGCAGGGTCATACTCTAAGAAAGGCGCGGCGGGGAACAGGGGGAAGTGGACAAAGGTGACCAGCACCACAGAAAGGGCCACTAGCATCGCCATCACGGCGATCTGTTTGGTTTTCGGATTCATAAAAAACACTCCCAATATAACTAGTAACACCTGAAAAACGCACATGTCTTCCAGGTGCTAAGAGCCATACGAGAGCATGATTCTCAGCACGTCTTCTCCCATCCAGACTGTTACTGTCGGTTTCGGAACCACCCCGAATCAGCTGCCTTTGAACATTTTTCAAAGCGCTCGCGGACTATACCGCCGGTGGGGACTTGCACCCCGCCCTGAAGACACTGTATTCAGTTGTTCAAAAGATATTATACGTGAATTCCCCAAAAAAGCAAGAGATATTTTCTCCCAACAAAAGCGGAACAAATGTTCCATTTTTTATTGACTTTACCGGCCCCAGGTCGTACAATGACAAGACAGCAGGAGGTGAGGAGATGGAGAAGGAGAAAAGCTGCGCCTTTACAGGCCACAGGCCCGAAAAGCTGCCCTGGGGCCAGCGGGAAGAGGACCCCCGCTGCCTCCACTTAAAGGAGCGCCTGGCCGAGGCCCTTTTGAAGGCCTATGCGGACGGCTACCGCCACTTCATCTCCGGCATGGCAAGGGGCACGGACCTCTACTTCTGCGAGGCTGCCCTGGAGCTGCGTGACGCTTACCCCCAGGTCACCGTGGAGGCGGCTGTTCCCTATCCCGGCCAGGCAGATCACTGGACAGCGGAGGAGATAGAGCGCTATCAGAGCCTTCTGGCCCGCTGCGATTTCGAGACCGTGGTGCAGCACCATTACAGTCCCGGCTGCCTCCAGCGGCGCAACCGCTACCTGGTGGACAGGGCCGGGCGCATCATCTCCGTCTATAAGGGCAGCGGCGGCGGCGGAACCCTTTATACCCTCAACTACGCCATGAACCAGGGACTGGACGTGGTGATTTTGGAGCCCTAGCTTACATAGAAAAATCCCCCGATTGCAAGCAATCAGGGGATTTTTATGTTTCATATTACCGGTCGCGGTTAAAGATTTTGAAGATCTCCTTGTAGGGATCATCGTCGTCACTGGGGGCATTGTCGATAACAGCGCCTCTGCCGGTGATGCCCAAGCCTCTGGTGACGGCGCCCTTGTTGCCGGGGGCGGGGGTCTTTTCGGCCACGGGCTTCTCGTCAAAGCCGGTGGCGATGACAGTGACGCGGATCTCGTCTTCCAGGTCCTCGTCGAAGGTGGCGCCAAAGATGATGAGGGCGTTGGGGTCTGCCGCTTCCTGGACTAAGTTTGCGGCGGTTTCCACTTCCTCCAGGCCAATGTCGGTGGAGCCGGTGACGTTGACCAGCACGCCTCTTGCGCCGTTGATAGAGGTTTCCAGCAGGGGGCTGGAGACGGCCATTTTGGCGGCCTCTTCCGCCTTGTTCTTGCCTGCCGCGCGGCCAACGCCCATGTGGGCCATGCCCGCGTTTTTCATCACGGCGGTGACGTCGGCGAAGTCTAGGTTAATGAAGCCGGTGTTCTTAATCAGGTCGGAGATAGACTGCACGGCCTGACGCAGGACATCATCGGCGATTTCAAATGCGTTGGCAAAGGTGATCTTCTGGTCGGTGGCGTACTTTAATCTGTCGTTGGGGATGATCACCAGGGCGTCTACCTTGGCTCTCAGGCTGGCGATGCCCTCCTCGGCCTGCTCCATACGGCGGCGGCCCTCAAAGTTAAAGGGCTTGGTCACCACGCCTATGGTGAGGATGTCCATTTCCTTGGCCAGGTCAGCCATGATGGGGGCCGCGCCTGTACCTGTGCCGCCGCCCATACCGGCGGTGATAAACACCATATCGGTGCCTTCTAAAATCTTAGAGATTTGGGTGCGGCTCTCCTCGGCAGACTTACGGCCGATGTCGGGGTTGGAGCCTGCGCCCTGCCCCTCGGTGAGTTTTTCGCCGATCTGAATTTTATGAGTAGCACTGGATACGGAAAGCGCCTGCTTGTCCGTATTCACCGCAATGAAGTCTACGCCTCTCATCCCGGACCTGACCATGCGGTTGACTACATTGCTGCCGCCGCCGCCCACGCCGATTACCTTGATGGTAACAACACTGTCCGGACCGGTATCGATTCCAAACGCCATAAATGCCCCTCCTATGTGAATGTTCTTTATTTATATGTCCATATTCTTTCTTATTTTATATCCCTTTTCCCTGCAGGTCAATAGAAAAGTGATGGGATACCCTCAAATTTTTCGGTAATTCGTCCCTTTTTTTCGTAATTTTGCCTAATTCGGCTGAAAATAGCCTCGTTTTCCGTAGCGGAGATCTATGGTGCCCCTGTCCGCCTCTCCCAGGATGAGGGGGTCGGTGATTTTAGCCAGGGCCGCCAGCTTTCTGTCGTATTCCTGGTCGCTGGTCCCGCCGCTGCCGTAATCGGTACGCAGGGGCAGCCGCACCACAAAGCGACCCTGGTAGTCCATTAAAACTTCCGTCTCCTTGGTGAGGTCGATCCATCGGACAAAGCCCGCCATTTCGTTGCTGAGCACGGCTTTCAACACACCGCGGAGGCCGTTGAGCTTTTTGCTCTCATCGGTGGAGGCCAGGGCCAGGGCCCCGATCTGGGGGTTTTCCAGGGTAAGGCCCGTCACCTTGATGTAGCCCGCTGCCAGGCTTTCGTCCACCTGCTCCAGAATTTTTCCCTGGGCGTCCAGGAGGTATAGTCCCTCGGGCCCCTGGACCGCCGCTAAGGGGACGCACTCCTGGATGGCGATGGTCAGGGTGGTGGGAAATCTGCGCTCCAGGCTCACCTTATCCACATAGGGAAGATGGGCGGTGAGACGGCCCGCGATGTCCTCCGCCGGCAGGAGCAAGAGGTTTGCGTTCTCCGGCACGGCAGCCACCGCCAAAATCTCTTCCGGGGTATATTTGGTGGTGCCCTCTACCAAAACCTCTTCCACTTGAAAGAAGATCACGCCGCCTGCCACCAGGGCTGCCGCCACCAGCAGCAGGGACAATAAGGGGTAGAGGAGGCGTCCGCCCTTTCCCGCAAATCTTTTTTTCTCTTTTGCCATAGGCCCTCACCTTCTGCACTTAGGGCAATCCCTCTTTAGTCTCACAGGGCGTTTTACACCCCCACGGCTGCCAGGCTTCCCACCAGGCTCTCGCCGGGATGCCGCAGCCCCGTCTCCTCTGTGCCCCGGCGGATGATCTGGGCCCCCAGGCTTTGCAGAACGCCCTCCAGGTTTTCATAGCCTCTGTCCATATATTGCAGACCTGTGACCCGACTCTCGCCCTGGGCCCCTAAGGCCGCTACCACTAAAGCAGCGCCGCCCCGAAGGTCTTGGGCCTCTAAGTCGGTCCCACGGAGGAAGGGATTGCCCTGGACCACGGCCTCTCTGCCCTGGATGGCGATATCCGCCCCCATGTGACACAATCCCTCAACATGACTGTAGCGGTTCTCGAATATATTCTCAACAAAGGTGGTCACGCCCACCCCGCCCGCCAGGGCTGCCATAAGCATGGGCTGGGCATCGGTGGGAAAACCGGGGTAGGGCGCGGTGTAAATGGGCCTGATGCCCCGCAGAGGCTCCTTGCTGCGAATCCAAATGCGGTTTCCGTCGCTGCGAATGCCGCAGCCCGCTTCGATGAGTGCGGCGGTAACGGGGGCCACGGTTTGGATATCCGCCCCCACCAGCTCGGCCTCGCCCCTTGTGGCGGCGATGGCGGAGAGATAGGTGGCGGCCACGATGCGGTCGGGCATCACGGTGTATTCCCCTGGGTGCAGGGTAGTGCCCCCCTCGATGAAAATGGTGGTGCCCCCCGCGCCCCAGATCTTCGCGCCCATGGAGCGCAGGAAGTTTTGCAGGTCGACGATCTCCGGCTCCCGGGCTGCGTTGCTGATAACGGTATTGCCCTGGGCACCGCAAGCCGCCAGCATGGCGTTTTCCGTGGCGCCTACGCTGGGAAAGTCCAGGAAGATGCGCCTGCCCTGGAGCCGCTTGGCTCGGCAGACAAGCCTGCCCTCCTCCTGGGTCACCGTGGTACCCAAGCGCTGGAGGGCGCGGATGTGCAGGTCTATGGGACGCGGGCCTAAGGCGCAGCCTCCCGGGGCGCACATCACGGCCTCTCCCGCCCGGGCCAAAAGGGGCCCTAAGAAGAGGACGGAGGAGCGCATCTCCTGCATCAGGCAGTCGGGGACCTGAACGTCCATCAGGTCGGTGGCGTCTATGGTGACGGTGCCGTCCTGCCAGGTGACGCGACAGCCTAAGCACTCTAAAATCTCCGCCATAAAGAAGACGTCGGAGAGCTCCGGGCAGTTGTGAATCACGCTCTCACCCCGGGCCAAAATCGTCGCCGCCAAAATGGGCAAGACGCTGTTTTTCGAGCCGTGTATGGGGATGCTGCCAAAGAGCGGTTTCCCGCCTGTTACGAAATATGTATCCATCTAATCTCTCCCTCACAGGTGGTTCTTGGGCCATCCTATGCTATGAGAGGAGAAAGGGTGCCCTAGGAGGGCTTTTGCAGCAATTTCATTAAAGTTTGATAGATCTGCTGGGCTGCGTCGGGAATTCCTGCCGCGGCCATGGCTTGTTCCATTTCCACTCGCTGCGCTTTCTCTCTCAGTAAACGGTTCACTTCGCTGTGTAAGATTTCGCCGCTGCATAGAGACTCTTGGAGCAAAACAGCCCCGCCGGCCTCTTCCAAGACCCGGGCGTTCTTCTCCTGGTGGTTCCCCGTCACGAAGGGGGAGGGGACGATGATTGCGGCTCTGCCCAGAGCGGTAAGTTCCGAAATGGTGGAGGCCCCGGCCCGGCAAAGGACCAGATCCGCCGCCGCCATCACATCGGGCATGTCGTAAATGTATTCCAAAAGGCGTATGCGGGGGGGGAGGGTAACTTGCCGCTCACGCAGAGCCTGGCGCATGGTTTCATAGCTGCGGCCCGCGCCGTGGATGTGGAAGACTGCCTCGTCGCCCTTAGCCAAAATCTCCAGGTAGTCCACCATGTGGCGGTTCATCTCCCTGGCGCCTAGGCTGCCCCAGTAGGAGACGGCCAGGGGCGCGTCTGGGGGAATGCCCAGCTTTTCCCGGGCTTCCTTGCGGCTCTTGCTAAAAAACTCGCTGCGCACGGGGGTTCCCGTCAGCACCACCCGCTGGGGATGCAGATAGCCCCCCTGGGTGTCCGGCAGGCCCACCATCACCAGGTCCACAAAGCGGGAGAGGCGGCGGGTGGTAGCTCCGGGGATGGCGTTGGACTCGTGAATGGCGGTGGGAATCCCGGCTCTGGCGGCGGCCCGCATCACGGGGTAGGAGGCAAAGCCCCCGGTGCCCACCACCAGGTGGGGCTGAAAGCTTTTGAGGATTTCCTCGGCCCTTCGGCGGGACTCTATCAGCCTTTTCACGCTGCGCATATTATAGCGGATCTCCTGGGGGCGCAGGCTCCGGTGGAAGGGGCTGATGACCACGGTTTCCAGGGGGAAGCCCTCCTTGGGGATTAGCTGCTCCTCTATGGCCCCTTTTGCCCCCACGAAGAGGATCTTGGCCTGGGGCTTGCGCTCCTGAAAGAGACGGGCGATGGCCAGGGCGGGGTAAATGTGCCCGGCCGTACCGCCGCAGGTAAAGAGTATGTTCATAGGCAACACCTAATCTGACCGTTGGGCCGGAATTTGTCGTGATACCGCCAGGACGATGCCCATTTCCGCCAATTGAATCAAAAGGGCCGTGCCCCCATAGCTGAAGAAGGGCAGGGAGATGCCGGTGACCGGGAAAAGGTTCGTCACCACCGCCACGTTGAGGAACACCTGAAAGGCCAACAGGGTGACGACGCCCACGATGAGCAGAGAGCCGAAGCGGTCTCTGGCGTGGAGGGCCAGCCAGTAGCCCCGGATGATAAGGAGGGCGAAGAGGAGCAGGATAAGCCCCGCGCCAATGAGGCCCAGCTCCTCGCAGACGATGGAGAAGATGAAGTCGTTGTGCTCTTCAGGTAAGTAGAGAAATTTTTGGCGGCTGTTGCCCAGGCCTAAACCCAAGAGTCCCCCGGAGCCTATGGCCAAAAGGGACTGGATAGACTGGAGGCCCTTGCCCAAGGGGTCGGACCAGGGGTCCTGCCAGTAGTTGATCCGGGCCGCCATGTAGGGGGTCATGGTGATGATGATGGCCAAAAGGCCCACCACCAAGGTTCCGGCCAGGGCGAACCAGCCGAGGCTGATCCCCGCGGCGAAGAGGATGGCGGCTCCCACCACCAGGATCAGGATGGTGGCGGACATGTGGGGCTCAAAACGCAGGAGCACCAGGATGGAAAGCAGCACGAAGCCGTAAGGCAGCAGCTCTAAAAAGCCTATGTCGTTGAGCTTATTCAGGGCGCGTCCCCCGGGCCGTCTGGGGTCGTAGGGTCGGCGCACGCCCTCTTTTCGCTTGGAGAGCCGGGCGGAGAAGAAGAGGATTACCGCCAGCTTTGCGATTTCCGAGGGCTGAAACTGGGGCAGACCGGGAATCTTCAGCCAGCGGGTAGCCCCCTTAACTGTGACCCCCAGGCCGGGAATCAGCACCATGACCAGGAGCACCAGGGCCGCGAAAAGGACAAAGGGAGACAGCCCGCGCCAACGCTGGTAGTCGAAGCGGGAGATGAGGTACATGGCAACGATGCCGCCCACCGCAAAGGCCGCCTGACGGTTGAAGATATACTGGGCGTCGGACCAGTGATAGAAGGCCGAGGCGTAAGAGGCGGAGAGGACCATCACAAGGCCTATGCCCACCAGAAGCACTGTCAACAATAGAAAGGGCAGATCCAAGGGGCCACGGGCCAAGATTTTTTCAGTTGTGGGTTCGGGCTTACTCTTTTTTGGCACGGCTTAGCCTCCTTTGGGGTCGCTGCCCGGGTTCTTTTAGGGCAAGGGGACGGAATAGCGGTCTATCACCCCAAAATAAGCTGCCACGCAGCACAGGAGGGTGATAGCTGTAAAAACGAAAAACAGCTTCTTCTCGCTCCAGCCGCCCATTTCCAGGTGGTGGTGCAGGGGGGCCATGCGGAAGATGCGCTTGCCGTGGGTGGCCTTGAAGTACACCACCTGGATGATGTCAGACAGGGCCTCCAGCACGTAGATGATGCCTACCAGGACTAAGATCAGGGGAATATCCATCGCAAAGGCCATGGCACAGACGGCGCCGCCTAAGAAGAGGGAGCCCGTGTCCCCCATGAAGACCTTGGCGGGGTGGTAGTTATAAACCAGAAAGCCCACCAGCCCGCCGAAGAGGGCCGCGGCGAAGAGGGCGATGCCCAGGGCCTCGGGCTTTTGCCAATAGGTATAGGCGAAGGCCGCCACAGAGGCAAAGAAGGCGCAGACGGGCATGGTGACCCCGGTGGCCAGACCGTCTACCCCGTCGGTGATATTCACGGCGTTTACCGCGCCCACAATGACGATGGAGGCGAAGATCATATAGGCCATCCAGGAGAGTTTTAGCTCCACGCCGATGAAGGGGATATAGAGGTTGGGGGACAACATGCCCATGTTGCGCAGGAGGATGACAAAGAGGATGGCCGCCACCAGCTGGAGGAGGAACTTTTGCCCTGCGGAAAGGCCGGTATTTTCCTTCTTCTTCACCTTGGCATAGTCGTCGATGAAGCCGATGACGCCGAAGACCAGGGAGAACACCAGGAGAAAGAGCACGGTGTAGTCCCCTGCCATCAGGGCGGGCCAGTTGAAGATCAGGGCCGCCAGAGTTGCCGCCAGGATGAACATCACGCCGCCCATGGTGGGGGTGCCCTGTTTGGAAAGGTGCCAGGTGGGCCCGTCTTCCTTGATGGACTGTCCCGCTTTCAGCCGGCGCAGCATGGGCAGCAGGAAGCTGCCGAATATGGCGCTGAGGAGAAAGCCAACTAGGGCCGTCAGCAGCAATTTTGCAAACATGGTGATTGTACCTCCGGGTTTTTCTCTTTTCCTGTGGCTGGGGCGGGGGGCTTTACACTGCGTCTATTTCACTCTGTCTAGCCCTCTCCCTTTACATTCGCTGATAACAAACAACAGTGCAGAAAGACCTGAAGCGGCATTCGACAAGATGGGGCATGTTTCCTGTTCAGGAATCATCCTTTACATGGATTGGGGCAGGCTTTCAAAATAGGCGGCAATCTCTTCTCTCTCGTCAAGGTGATTGCGTTTACCCCCGATTTCCTGATAAGTTTCGTGGCCTTTCCCTGCCAGAACAATCACATCCCCCGGTTTTCCCTCGGACAGGGCCAGGGCGATGGCGCGCTTTCGGTCTGGCTCCCGGATCAGGGCGGTAAAGTCCTCCGGGAACCCTGCGGCGATGTCGTCTAAGATCGCCTGGGGGTCTTCACTGCGGGGGTTGTCGGAGGTGAGGATCAAAAGGTCCGCCAGCTCCGCCGCCACGGCACCCATTAAGGGACGCTTACTGCGGTCCCGGTCGCCGCCGCAGCCGAAGAGGCAGAGGAGACGGTTTTTGGTAAAGTCTCGGGCGGTGGTCAAAATGTTCTCAAGGGCGTCGGGACTGTGGGCGTAGTCGATGAGGACGGTAAAGGGGGCCGGGGTCTCCACCACCTCTACCCTTCCCTTCACCCCCGTGGCCTTGGAGAGGGACATGGCCACCTGCATCAGGGGCAGACCCAGCACCAGGCCGCAGGCCACCACCCCCAGGGCATTATAGATGGTAAAGCCGCCGGGAATAGGCAGGCGCACCCGGCTGATGGCCCCTAAGGTGAGCGCCTCGAACTCCACTCTGTCGGGGAAGAGGCGGATATTCTCCGCCAAAAGGTCGGCGCTGGCCTTGTTTTCCGAATAGGTAAAGGCCTTACAGGGGGAGTGACTGGCGTACCAGGGGCCCATCTCGTCGTCGATGTTAAAGATTCCTGTTTCGCACTGGTGAAAGAGCTTTCCCTTGGCGTCGCGGTAGCGCTCCATGGTACCGTGGAAATCCAGGTGATCCTGGGTGAGGTTGGTGAAAATCGCCGCCTTGAAGGTGATGCCTTCCACCCGGTGGAGCATCAGCCCGTGGGAGGAAACCTCCATCACCACGTGGGTGCAGCCGGCCTCGGCCATATGGCGCAGGAGGCTGTATAGATCGTAGGATTCCGGCGTGGTGCGGGCGGCGGGGAGAATTTCGTCTCCTATCATGTTTTGGTTGGTGCCGATGAGGCCCACCTTGGCCTTTGCCACCTGCTCCAGCATGGATTTTAGGAGGTAGGTGGTGGTGGTTTTGCCGTTAGTGCCGGTGACGCCTAAGATGGTCATCTCTTTTTCCGGGTGGGAGAACCAGTTGGCGGAAAGGGCGGCGAAGGCTTTTCGGGGATTTTCTGTAATGAGCCAGGGGCCCTCCTCTCGGGGCGGACGAGTGCAGAGAACTGCTGCGGCGCCCCGCTCCAGAGCTTCTTCAATAAAGTCGCTGCCGTCCCAATGATAGCCGGGCAGGGCCACAAAAAGGGCGCCGGGCTCTATGGTTCTGGTGTCGCAGCTGAGTGAGGTGATTTCAATATCCTGACCGATACGGTCTTCCAGCAGGCTAAGGCCCGCTAAGAGCTGGGATAGTTTCAAAAGCTCACCTCCTCATTTATGCCTGGGGTCAGTTTGCAAAGTCTTGAACGTTATTATCCATGAATCGCACCTCGATGACGGTGCCGGGGTCCACTTCCACCCCTGCCGCGATGGATTGGTCAAAGGCTACCAGGGTGCTTCCCGGCTCCACACCGGGGGCTTTCAGGTAGAGACCCTTGGCCTCCAGGGCGCTTTTGGCGGAGTTATAGGTTTTGCCGGCCAGGTTGGGCACGGCCACCTTGCTTTCAGGCTTTTCCTCGCCCATGTAGAGCACTACCGCGCTGCCGCTGGGAATGGCTGTGCCGCTCATGGGGACGGAGTCTGTCACCTTGCTGCCGGAGCCCACCACTTTCCAGGTGAAGCCGGCGTTTTTCAGTCTTCTTTGGGCCTCTTCTAAGGTATGGCCCCGCAGGCTGGGAACGGTGGCGTCGTTGCTTCTCTGGCTGCCCTCTTTTTGAACGCCCATGTAGTCCAGGATGTCGGCGATGAGGGGGCCTGCCATGCTGGCTGCCATGTTGCCGCCGCTGATGTAGTAGCCGCCGGCCGTCACCTGAGAGCCGGGGGCGGAAGGCTTGGGATGGTCGAAGCCCAGGAGCACGATGATCTCCGGGTCGTCCGCCGGGGCAAAGCCCACGAAGGAGACGATGAGGTGGCCGGTCTCCAGCTTAAACTGGGAGGTACCGGTTTTGCCACCGATGCGGTAGCCGCTGACAAAGGCGTTTTTGCCTGTGCCGCTTTTCACCACGCTTTCCATCATGCCCCGAACGGTGTCGGCGGTTTGGGTGCTGATGACCTGGCGGACTTCCTTGGTGTCCCGATAGCTGAGGACGTTCCCCTCCGTGTCGGTAACAGACTGGACCACATAGGGCTCCACCAAATGGCCACCGTTGATCACGGAGGAAAGGGCGGTGATGAGGCCGATGGGGGTTATTTCAAAGCGCTGGCCGAAGGAGGCTGTGGCTAAGGATACGATGTTGCCGCCCCCTGCCAAGAATTCATCGGCAGTCCAGAAGATGCCCTTCCCTTCGCCCTGTAAGTCCACGTTGGTGAGGGAGAGCAAGCCAAAGTCCTGCATATACTGATAGAATTTTTCGGCGCCTATCTTTTGGCCGATCTGTATCATGGCCGGGTTGCAGGAGTTCATCAGGGCCTTTTCCAGGTTTTGGGTGCCGTGGCCCGCATGGTAATGGCAGGAAATCGGCTTATCCCAGCCGGGCACCATGATGCTGCCGCCACAGTAGAAGGTGGATTCCGGGGAGATGACCCCCTCTTCCAGACCCATGGCTACCACCAAGGGCTTGAAGGTGGAGCCGGGCTCGTAGAGATCGTTCACCGTTTTACTGATCCACTGGCTGAAGCGCGCATCGCTTAGAGCCTTCACATAGTTTTGGTTCATGGCTTCTATGTCCAGGGCCAGCTGGGTTTTGTCTACGGGCATCTCGGGGTTGTCGGGGGCGTTGAGGGCTGCCGTGGCATCATCTATGGCCAGCTGCAGGCGGTTCATCTCCGCTTGCAGGGTTTCGTCTGTGATATCACTGGGGTGGTTTAAGTCGTAGTCCGGCAGGCTCACATTGGCTAGGATGGCCCCCGTCTTGGGGTTCATGACGATGCAGAAGCCGCCCTCTGTCACCTCAAACTTTTTGATGCCCTCTTCCACCACCTTCTGGGCGTAGTATTGTATGGTGGTGTCTATGGTCAGGTGCAGGGAGTTGCCGTCCTGGGCGTCTACGTAGGCCTCATAGGTGGAGGGAAGCTCCACGCCGTGGGCGGATTTCACCGTGCGGATACGGCCCGTTTGGCCGGAGAGCTCATTCTCATATTTTGCTTCCAGGCCGTAGGCGCCCTGGCTGTCGCTGTTGATAAAGCCCACCACCTGGGCGGCTAAGGAGGAGTAGGGGTAGTAGCGCTTGGAGTCCGGCTCTAGGTAGACCATGGGGTAAAGGTCGTTGTTGAGGATAAAGTTGCGCAGCTTTGCCTCGGTTTCTGCTTCTACCTTTTTGGCAATGAACTCGTGCTGTGATTTCGTATTTTCTAACCTCTTCAGGACGATCTCTCGGTCTATATCTAAAATCTTGGAAAGGCCGTCGGCGATGAAATCCACATCCGCCTTGTTGGCGATGATCTCCTTGGGGGAGATCAGCACGTTCTGCACCGTGGCGCTGATGGCAAGGTTATTGCCTTTACTGTCGGTGATGGTGCCGCGCCGGGCGGAAACAGAGAGGTCTCTTGTTTGGTTGGAGGCGGCTTTTTCCGCGTAAAAATCGTGGTCTCTGATCTGAATCTGCCAGAGCTTCATAAAAAGCGTCAGGAAGGTTCCCACGCCGAAAATCAGGATGAGGGCGATCATACGCCTGCGCATGACGGTGCCTGCATGACGGGTCTTTGGGGAAGCTTCCGTCTTCTTGCGAAATTCCATTGTCTGACGTCACCTTCCTCTTTGATAGATAGGAGGCGCAAGAAATCCAATCTTTCTTGCGCCTTTGGGTTTCTGTCTTTAAGCGTATGTGCGGGACTCTTAAAAATATGCCCGAATGGTGGAAAATATCTCCTGAATCCCCGAGAGGATGCTGCTGCCGATGCCCTTTTCCTGGTAGTATTCCACGGTGTCTGGCTCGGTGAGCTCTATCATGTAAACCTGGTTGCTCTGGGGCTTAATCATCTCCCCTGTGGCTAAAAATTCCTGCTCGATGGCTTGAAGGTCGTAGGTCATTTCATACTGAGTGATGAGCTTGGTCTCCTCGGATTGCAGCTTGGTGAGGCGGTTTTGCAGATACACGGCGGAATCGTTCACCTCAACTAAGCGGGCATACTGGGTCAGCACCAGCACCACCATGAGGCACACGGCCAACATACCGGCAATGGCGAAGGGGGCGATCTTTCCGGGTTCACGTACCTCCAGGTCGGCGCGCTTGGCGGCTTCCCTTCTCTTTCTGCGAGAGCGGTTACGGTGAACCGGCGGGGCCTCTTGGACGCGGTCAAGCTTTCTGACTGCGTTTCCGTCATAGTGCGATACATATTTGCTGCGAGAGTCGGCCCTTGGGCGTCTTCTTCCCTGCTGCACAGCCATTGCTTCACCCCTTTTCTCCTGCGGGAAGGCGACCTTCCCTTTTTTCTATCTATAGCTTCTCCGCCACCCGCAGCTTGGCGCTGCGGGCCCGGGGATTGTAGGCTAATTCTTCTTCGCCGGGTATGATGGGCTTTCTAGGCACCAATTTCACCAGGGGTTTTTTCCCGCAGATGCAAACGGGAAACTCCGGCGGGCAGGTGCAGCCCTTGGCGGCTTTTTGAAAGGCCACCTTCACAGGCCTGTCCTCCAAGGAGTGGAAGGAGATCACCGCCAGCCGTCCGCCGGGCTCCAAGAGAGGGATGGCCTCCTCCAGCATGGCTTCTATGGCCCCCAATTCGTCGTTGACGCAGATGCGTATCCCCTGAAAGCAGCGTTTGGCCGGATGCTGCTTTTCCCGCAGGGCCGCAGCGGGCATGGCGCTTTTGATGATGTCCACCAGCTCTAAGGTGGTTTTGATCTCCCGCTCTTCCCGGGCGCGCACAATGGCGGCGGCGATGGAGCGGGCGTAGCGCTCTTCCCCGTAGTCGAAAAAGATCCGCTGGAGCTCCAGTTGAGAAAAGCTGTTTACCACCGTAGATGCGGTGAGGCTGTCTTCTAAGTTCATGCGCATGTCCAGGGGCGCGTCTTTCTGGTAGGAAAAGCCCCGGCGCTCATCGTCCAGCTGGGGCGAGGACACGCCTAAGTCGAAGAGCATCCCGGAAACCGCCGAAATCCCCGCCTCCCTTAACAAGGAGGACAGGTCCTTAAAATTTCCGTGGAGGAAGGTGACCCGGTTTTTCCAGGGGGCCATCTTTTCAGCCCCCTCGCGGAGGGCTTGCTGATCGCGGTCGATGCAGATTAGCCGACCTTTTTCAGAAAGGCGTTTGGCAATCTCAGCGGAGTGACCGCCTCGGCCGAAGGTGCCATCGACATAGATGCCTTCGGGCCGGATGTTTAGACCCTCCAGGCACTCCTCCAGCAGAACAGGTCTGTGGGCAAAGGTTCCTTCCATCAGACGTCCAAGCTTTCTAATAGCGCGGCCATGGCCTCGGGGGTCATTTCCTCCTGGCTCTGGTTCCAGGTTTCGGCGTCCCAGATCTCGGCGCGGTTGTGGACGCCAATGATGACCACTTCTTTGGTGAGGCCCGCGTATTTGCGCAGGGCCTGGGGAATGATGATGCGGCCCTGGCTGTCGGGCTCGCACTTCATGGCGTTGGCGAAGATGGGGCGCATGGCACGGGACTTGCTCATGGGAAGGGCGGCAAACTTATCAGTAAAAATTTCCCAGCTCTCCATAGGATAGATGGCCAGGCATCCGTCGATGCCCATGGTGAGGTAAGAAATGCTGCCCAAATCCTCCCGCAGCTTGGCAGGAACAAAGAGACGCCCCTTGGCATCGATGCTATGTTCATAGGTTCCTGTCACGCTGGTCATGGCTCATTTCCCTCCATTCTGGCTCCAAATCGCTCCACTTTACACCATTTCGCTCCACAGCCTTGCACTTAGTATAAAGATGAATGGGAGAAATTGCAACTATTTTTTTAAGGTTTGGCGGCTTTTTTTCCTGGGGGGAAAAACAAAAAACGCCCCAGGTCGGGGCGTTTTCATAATTCCGGCCATATGTTGATGCTGAAAAATATTCGCCACTATATCTAGTCGCGTTGCGCCGATTTCCTCAGATGTCATCCTCGTCCGCATCGTACATGACGCGATTCATCGGACCCCCCGCCCCCAGGGCACTGCGGAACTTTGCGCGGGAATGTCTCACTTCGTCATAGGCGTCGGCCACAGCTTCCTCCATACGGGCTAAGGTGTCTTCACAGTAGTCGTTGGCGGCCTGCTTGATCTGGCGGGCGGTGTTCTCCGCCTCGTCCATGATGGCGGCGGCGGTGCGCTTGGCCTCCAGCACCAGCTCGTCCTCATTTAAGATGCGACGCACGTGCTCCTCCGCTCTCTGGCGAAGCTCTTCGGCCTCTCTCTTGGCAGAGGCGATGTAATCGTTTTTCTTTTCCACCAACTCCTTGGCTTTTTTCACCTCGGCGGGGAATCTGGCTCTGATGTCGTCCAACAGATCCAGGGCCTTGTCCCGTTCCAGCATACACTTATCACTGGAGAGGGGCACATTTTTCGCCTCGTCTATCATTTCATATAAGAGGTCAAACAGTTCTTCTACGTTACTTGCCACTACAGTCACCTCGTTTTTCTTCCATTCTCTTTTTTACATCCTCAATGATCTCTCGGGGTAGGATATCCTTTAGGTTTGCGTTATATCGGGCCAACTCCTTGGCCACGGTGGAGCTTAAATAACCATATTTTTCGCTGGAGGGGAAAAACACCGTGTCCAGCTGGGGGTTCAGCTTGCTGTTCACCAGGGCCATCTGCACCTCCGCCTCAAAATCCGAAACGGCCCGCAGACCCTTTACCAGCACCCTGGCGCCCTTGCGCTTGGCATATTCCGCCAAGAGGCAGGAGGCCATGTCTACCTCCACATTTTCCAGGCGGATGGTCCGCCGCAAAAACTCCACCCGCTCCTCGGGGGTAAAGACGCCGCTCTTGCCGGAATTCACCAGCACGCAGACAATCACCCGGTCAAAGGCCTGGGCCGCCCGCTTGATGATGTTCAGGTGGCCTAGGGTCACGGGGTCAAAGCTGCCGGGATAGATCGCAATTTTCATTCCATTACGCTCCTTGTTCTGCTTTTTCTACACGGAGGCGCGGCGGCGGTAGAGTGCGACCCGGACATTGCCATACCGATATTCCTTCTGCAATTCATAGGGTTCCGGCAGAATGGGCCACTCGGAATTCGATCCATTTTCACATATGATTATACCATTTTCCGAAACTTTGTCAATACTTGTAATACTTTGTAACGCTTTTTTTATTATTTCAGTTTCATAGGGGGGGTCTAAGATGATGAGATCGAACTTCTCCCGGCTGCGATTCAGAAAGGAAAGGTAGTCTTCCTGGACCACCTCGGCCCTGTCCTCCAGCTCCGTGTGCCTTAGATTTTCCTTGATGAGCTGCACCGCCTCCTTGCGGATATCCACGAAAACGCAGCGGGAAGCCCCCCGGGAGAGGGCCTCTATCCCCATCTGCCCCGTGCCGCCGAAGAGGTCTAGTACCTTTCTGCCCTCCACGTCGAACTGGATGATGCTAAAGATGGCCTCTTTCACCCTGTCGGTGGTGGGGCGGATCTCCATGCCCTTCAGCTCTTTGAGCCGCCGCCCTCTGGCGCTGCCTGTAATCACGCGCATGTGTCATTCCTCCTGGCTTCGAAAATAGTCGTAAACTCCTTGGGCTGCGTTTTTGGGTAGCACGGCAGTCAGCTCTTCTAAGCTGGCCTCTCTGATTCCCTTGACGCTTTGGAATTTTTTCAGCAGCAGCTTGCGCCGGGTTTCCCCTATCCCCGGAATCTTTTCCAGGGAGGAGGCTAAGGCGCTCTTGCTGCGTCTTTTTTGGTGGAAGGTGATGGCGGCCTTGTGGGTCTCCTCCTGAATTTGCCCAATGAAGGCGAAGAGGGCGGGAACCCCCTCCATGCTGATCTCCTGGCCCGCCGGGGTCATAAGGCCTCGGGTGCGGTGCTTGTTGTCCTTCACCATGCCAAACACGGGGATAGATAGGCCTGCGTCCTCCAGGGCTTTTTGCCCGATAGCCGCGTGCTCCGCGCCGCCGTCGATGAGGATGAGGTCGGGCCGCTGGGCGAATTTTTCGTCTCCCTCGGTCTCGTGGCGGAATCTTCGCGCCAGTACCTGGGCCATGGAGGCGTAGTCGTCAGGGCCGTCTAAATCTCTCAGCTTAAAGTTGCGATAGGCGCTCTTTTTGGGCTTACCCTCTACAAAGACCGTCATAGCCGCCACGATCTCCGAAGCGCCTGTGTTGGAAATATCGTAGGCCTCGATGTACTTGGGCGGCTCCGGCAGGGTCAAAAACTCCGCCAGAAGGGCCAACAGCCGCGAAGTTCGCTCCTCTTTTGTGGTAATGCGCAGGCATTCCTCCCGGGCGTTTCCTTCCGCCAGGCGTATCATCTCTACCTTCTTTCCCCGGTTTGGCACCAGGAGGGAGACCTTGCGCCCCGCCTCTTCCGTCAGGAGCCGTGAAATCCCCTCCGCCTCCTCCAGGGCCATGGGCAGGAGGATTTGGCCTGGCTGGGCCTTTCTGCCTGTGTAGTATTGTTTGACGAAGGCCGCTAAAATATCAGCGGGGTTTTCCCCCTGGGCAGAGAGGGCCTGGCTATCCTTCCCCGTCAGCTCCCCTTCCTGGTAGTGGAGGACAGAGACCAAGCAGCGCACCTCATTTTGGTAGAGGCCGATGACATCGGTGTCGGTGAGGCGGCCTGTCACCACTTTTTGCCGCTTGCCTAAAAGGACGATGGCCTGGAGCCTGTCCCGCAGCATGGCGGCTTTTTCGAACATCAGCTCCTCCGCCGCCGCCTCCATCTGGGCCTTTAGCTCCTTTTCCACCTGGCCGAATTTGCCCTCTAAAAGCTGCACGGCCTGGCGTATGCCCTCCCTGTGCCGCTCCGGCGAGGCCTCTTTTCGGCAGTAGCCGTCGCATTTTCCCATGTGGTAGTTGAGGCAGGGGCGCTCCTTGCCGATGTCACGAGGGAAGACCCGGGAGCAGGTGGGCAGCTTTAATGCCGCGCCCAGGGCGTCGATGATATCCTGGCTGCTTTTGCGCCCGCCGAAGGGGCCGAAATACTTGGCGCCGTCAGAGGCCATCTTCCCCTCCAGGGAGAAGCTGGGGTAGGGGTCTTTCAGCTGGAGACGGATGTAGGGGTAGCCCTTGCCGTCCTTTAATAAGATGTTATACCGGGGCATGTGGCGTTTGATGAGGGCGCACTCAAGGACCAGGGCCTCAAACTCCGTGTCGGCCAGGATCACGTCAAAGGTATGGATTTGGGCCACCATGGTGCGGGTTTTCTCCGTGTGGGAGGCGGCGTCCTGAAAGTAGGAGGACACCCGGTTTCGCAGGGCCTTTGCCTTGCCCACGTAGATCACGGTGCCCTCCTTATCGGACATGAGATAGACCCCCGGAAGCAGGGGCAGGCTTTTTGCCTTGTCTTTTAATTCTTCAAAAACCATGGGCACCCTCCCTTCCGGTTTTTCTGTTCCCGGCTGCCTTAGCCATAATATCAAAAAAGGCGCCGCATCCAAGCAGCGCCTTTTTGCTTTTCACTTAATCAGAGAAGTCGGAGCTGATGAGATCCACCAGGGCGTCCACCGCGTCCTTCTCATCGTGGCCGTCGGCGATGAGGTCTATGGTGCTGCCCTTAATGATGCCCAGAGAAAGGACGCCCAGAAGGCTCTTGGCATTCACTCTGTGCTCATCCTTCTCCACCCAGATGGTGCTTTTGAATTCGTTGGCCTTCTGAATAAAGAAGGTGGCCGGTCTGGCATGGAGACCAACCTGGTTGTTCACAGTTGCCTGCTTGATATACATAATAGTTCCCTCCCAAAATACTTTCCCTTATCCTTATCATAAGGATATCAAATTTCTTTCCCACAGTCAATGCCTTTTCCGGGACAAGGCACAGAAAGTGGACATTTTTCAAAATTTCGTCCCTTTTCCTATTTCAGCTCCACCACCGTGACACCGTCTTCCCCTTCGCCGTAGCGCCCTAAACGGAAGCTTTTCACGTTGCGGCTCTGCTTTAAGGCCTGGTGCACAGCTTTTCGCACAGCCCCTGTTCCCTTGCCGTGGATGACGGTGACGGTGTTCAGCCTGCCCATCACCGCCTGGTCGATAAACCGAGAGAGGGCGAACTCCGCCTCGTCGGTGGCCATGCCCCGGAGATCCACCTCAGGCGTGGCCCCCAGAGACCGCAGCTGGTGCTCCACGGCCCGGATGTGGCGCTTGGCCTCCTTCTCTCCCTGGCTGTCCCCTTCTGTCACCCGGACCTCCTCCTGCTTTGCGGTGATTTTCAGGATGCCGGCCTGGAGCTGGAGGCTGCCGTCCTTATTCACCTCTAAAACCGTGGCCTGGGTGCCGGTTTTCAGCACCTCCACCCTGTCGCCCTTTTGGGCGGGGCGGACCATGGGGGGCGGCTCGGCCTCCGTCTTCACCCCCAGCTTGCCCTCGGCCTGGTTCAGCTTATGGCGCAGGTTGGCCCGCTGGTCGTTAACCTCCTGCCAGTTTTCTCCCTTGGCCTGCTGGCGGCGCATTTCCTTTAGCTCCACCATCACGGCGTCGAAGGCCTCCCGGGCCTCGTCTATGATGTGCTGGGCCTCGTTCTTGGCTTTTTCCACGGCCTTTTCCCGCTGGCGCTCCAGCTCTTCTTTATAGGTTTTGGCCTCTCGGGCGTTTTTCTCCATCTCCCTTCGCAGCTCCTGGGCCAGCTGCTTTTCCTGCTCCATAATCTGGCGCTGCTGGTCCAGGCGGGTAAGGACGTCTTCAAAGCGAAGGTTTTCCGCGTCGATGCGCTCCTCGGCCTTTTGAATGACGGATTCCGGCAGGCCCAGACGCAGGGAGATGGCAAAGGCGTTGGACTTGCCGGGGATGCCCACGATAAGCCTGTAGGTGGGGGCTAAGGTCTCCACGTCGAACTCGCAGGAGGCGTTTTCCACCCCCGGGGTGGTCATGGCGTAAACCTTCAGCTCGGCGTAGTGGGTGGTGGCGGCCACCAGGGCCCCACGCCCTCGGGCGCTCTCGATGATAGCGGCTGCCAGGGCGGCTCCTTCCACCGGGTCTGTGCCCGCCCCCAGTTCGTCGAAGAGCACCAAACTTCTCTCGTCAGTATACTGCAGGATCTTCACAATATTCGTCATGTGGGAAGAAAAGGTAGACAGAGACTGGGCGATGGACTGCTCGTCGCCGATATCCGCCCAAACCTGGGAGCAAACCGCCGCCCGGCTGCCATCTTCCACGGGAATATGAAGGCCGCACTGGGTCATGAGGGTGAGAAGGCCCAGGGTCTTAAGGGTTACGGTCTTGCCGCCGGTATTGGGCCCGGTGATCATCAGGGTGTCGAAGTCGCCACCCAGACGCAGGTCGTTTTTCACCGCGGTTTTGGGGTCTAAGAGGGGGTGGCGCGCCCCCTTGAGGTTGATCTCTCTCTGGGTCAGAGCGGGCTCCTTGGCCTTCATGCGGATGGAGAGCTTTCCTCTGGCAAAGATCACATCCAGGAAGATGAGCAGCTGATAGTCCTCGGCGATCTCCTCCTTTAGGTTGGCGGCGTCGGCGGAGAGTTCGGCTAAGATCCGCTCGATCTCCGCCTCCTCCTTGGCTTGCAGCTCCCGCAGCTCATTGTTGGCCTTCACCACCCCCATGGGCTCGATGAAGAAGGTGGAGCCGGAGCCGGATACGTCGTGAACCAGGCCTTGAATCTCATTCTTATGCTCGGATTTTACCGGGACCACGTAGCGGCCGGAGCGCTGGGTGATGATGTTCTCCTGGAGGTATTTGGACTGGGCCGAGGTGAGGATTTTTTGCAGAATATCCCGGACTTTGCCCGCTGTGGCCCGCATGTGGCGGCGGATGGAGGCCAGTTCTGGGCTGGCGGAGTCGGCGATCTCCTCCTCCCCTACAATGGAGCCGGTGATCTTCTCCTCTAAGCTTCGCTCCACGTGGAGGGAGCGGAAGAGGTGGTCGATGACGGTTTTCTCCCCGTCGCCGCTGCCGTATTCCTTGGCTACCCGGGCGGCCCGCAAAACGGCGGCGATGCCCAGGAGCTCCCGGGTGTTGAGAACGCCTCCCATGTCCGCCCGCATCAGGGACGCCGCCACGGGCCGCACCCCGGAAAAGGAGGGGGTGCCCTTCACGTTCATGAAGGACACGGCGGCGCTGGTCTCCTGCAAGAGGTAGGATACCTGGCTCTCCTCCCCAGAGGGGCGTATGGCCAGGGCCCGCTCCTTCCCCTCCTCGGTGACGGCTTGTTCCGCCAACAGGGTGAGGATACGGGGCAGCTCCAGGGTATGGATGGATTTTTCAAATAAGTCGGTCAAAAATAACCCTCCCGACGAGTTGTTTCTAATCAAATAGTGTATCACGGTTTCTGCCTTTTGTCCATGGAGCCCAGGTGAAATGCCCGGATTCTTCCAATTCCCCCTTGGCTGCTGCCTGCCGGAAAAAGGTCATACAAATTGTAAGCTCTTATAGAAGTCCAGGGTGCGAAAGCCCCGCTCCAGCTGGGTCTGTAAAAAGGCCTCGGACAAATCGCCCAGGAGTGTCAGACTCTCCCTGTCCAGGGCGAAGGAGAAGAGCTTTTTCTGGTCACCCCAGGCTATGTGCCTCAGGGCCCGGAGCACGCCTTCGGTGAGGGGCATGGAGATGCCCTCCCCCACCTGGCCCCGGCAGACGGCGCAGTGCAGCACCCCCTCCCGCAGGTGAAGGCGGGGATTCTCAGGCTCTTCCCTGCCACAGACGGCGCAGGCATCCAGAAGGGGCTCGTAGCCCGACTGGCACATGAGGGAGAATTCGAAGGCGGCCTTGACCAATGGAGGGTCTTTTTTCAAGGTCTCCAGGGCGTAGAGGGAGTTTAGGATGAGGGATAAAAGCTCCGGGTGGGCGGCCCCCTCCTGGCAGGAGAGCTCCATCACCTCGGCAAAGTAGGAGCCTAGGGCCAAAAGGAGGATGTCTTGCCCCAAGCCCCGAAACTGCTGCAACACCGAGGCCTCGTGGAGGCTCAGCCGCTCCTGGCGCTCAAAGAGGACCAGGTCGCTGTAGACCAAAAGCTGAGAGGCGGCGGTGAGCTTGCTGTTTTTCCGGCGGCAGGCCCGAGACTGTACCGTCCGCTTGCCCAGATCGCGAGTCAGAATGGTCAGAATCTTATCCGCCTCTTTGTAGTTGGTTTCCCGCAGGACCAGGCCACTGGTTTTTAAGTACATAATAGCCCTCGATCTATGGCAGCACCGCGCAATTCGTGCGGTGTTGCCCTATGACATATGTAGAGGGGGTCAGGCGGGTTTTGCCGCCTCTCCCTCCTCCTCTTCCTCCCACTCGCCCAGGCGCGAGAGGAGGCTATAGCACTCCGGCAGTCCGGTTTTCATAAACAGATCCCATAGGGCAGCTTGGGTCAAAGCTTGCATAAGTGCGCCTCCTTTTGGCTTCCTATGTAGCTTGACCAGGCTGACCGGGTTTATAAGCGGTAAATCTTTTCTGCCCTTAAAAAAGGCTCATTTGGCTGTCGCCATAGCCCATTTGAGAGGCCGGGATGATGGCCTTCATGCTGTAGAGGATGCCTTTGGGTTTGCAGATGGCCTTTAACACCTCCCAAAGTCTTGCCGCCTGGGGGCTGATGCAGGAGTATTGGTCGCCAAAGGCCTTGCGGTACCGCTCCCGCAGGTTTTCTCCGGGGAAGAGTTCCTCCAGCTTGCCGTAATAATAGGCCCGCTGCCTGTCCCGCAGGGTCATGCCAAAGGCGGGGTAGATAAACTTCACCCCGGCGTCGGCCGCCTGCCCTATGAGGCTGCGGATATTGTTTTCGTTATCCTCCAAAAAGGGCAGGACAGGCATCAGGAGCACCCCGGTGAAAAATCCGGCCGCAGAGAGCTTTCGCAATGCCTCCAGCCGTTTTTGGGGGCTGGGGGCGGCGGGCTCTAACTTCTTGGCCAGGGCCTGGTCTGCGGTGGTGAGGGTGAGGCCGCAGATCACGGGGGAATGGCTGCGGATGCGCCCTAGTATGTCCATATCCCGGAGGATGAGGTCGCTCTTGGTGGTAACCTTTACCCCGTGGCCGTAAATATCCATGAGTTCTAATGCGCCCCGGGTCAGAAGTTCCCGGGCCTCGTGGGGGTTATAGGGGTCGCTCATGGAGCCCAGGCCTATCATGCAGGGCTTTTGCTTTCGGCGCAGCTCCTCCCGCAGTGTGAAGAGGGCGTTTTCCTTGGCTTTGACCCTGTCAAACTCCTCGATACCATAGCACTCACTGCGGCTGTCGCAATAGATGCAGCCGTGGTTGCAGCCCCGGTAGAGATTCACCGTGTGATCGGTGCCGAACCATTGGGTGCTTTTATTCCGCTGGAGGATGCTCTTGGCGGGGATGGTCTCCAAGGCCTCCTCACTCCTCCCGGTAGCCGAAGTTGCGGATGAGATTGGGGTTATCCCGCCAATTCTCCTTCACCTTCACCCAGGTTTCCAGATAGACCTTGGTGCCCATAAAGCGCTCCACGTCCTGGCGGGCCATGGTGGAGATTTTTTTCAGCATGGCCCCCTGCTTGCCTATGATGATGCCCTTGTGGCTGGCCTTTTCGCAATAGATGGTGACATGGAGGTCGATGATCTCGCTGTCCCGCTCGGAGAACTTGGTCACCTCCACCGCCGTGCCGTGGGGGATCTCCTTGTCCAGGCAGTGCAAAAGCTTTTCCCGGACAATCTCGGCGCAGACCTGGGCCTCGGGCTGATCGGTGACCATGCCCTCGGGGAAAAGCTGGGGCCCGTCGGAGAGGAAGCCATCTACGATTTTCAGCAGTTCTTCTACCCCATCCCCCTTTCGGGCGGAGATGGGGAGGATGGCGTTGAAGCTATGGGCGGCCCCATAGACCTCCATCACAGCCAGGAGGGACTCCTTGGATAGGGTGTCGATTTTATTGATCACCAGGACGGAGGGGATGCCCAGGTCCTTGACGCGGCTGATGAGCTCCGCCTCCGGCTCGCCGATGTTGGGGATGGGCTCCACCAATAAGAGCACGGCGTCCACGTCGGATACGCTGCGGCGCACCACATCTACCATGTAGTCCCCCAGGCGGGATCTCGGCTTATGAAGGCCCGGGGTGTCCATAAAGACGATCTGGCTGGCGCCCCGGTTTAACACTGCCAGAATGCGGTTGCGGGTGGTTTGGGGCTTGTTGGAAACGATGGCGATCTTCTCTCCCACCAGGGTGTTGAGAAGGGTGGATTTTCCCACGTTGGGTCTGCCGCAGAGGGCAATGATGCCGGTTTTGATCTGTTCCATAGTTAGGTGATCCTCAACTTTCTTTTGAGCAATTTTTCTTTTGTATTTTCAGCGGGGAATTTCCAAAAGGGCCATGATGGCCTCTTCCCGCCCGCGCATTTGGGCCTTTTGCGCCTCCTCGTCCAGGTGATCGTAACCCAAAAGGTGCAAAACGGAGTGAACGGTTAAGTAAGCCAGCTCTCTTTGTTGGCTATGGCCATATTCCACTGCCTGGGCGGCGATTCTGTCCAGGGAGAGCACCATGTCCCCCAGGTAGGTAAGGCCTGTATCCGGCTCGGCCCATTCCGTGGTATGAAGGGGCGTGCCGGGGGTAAGCTCCAGCATGGGGAAGGATAACACATCTGTGGGGGCATCTATCCCCCGCTGCTCCCGGTTAATTTCCTGTATCCCGGTATCGTCGGTGAGGAGAACGGAGATTTCACAAAGAACCGTACCCCCCTCCGCCTCCAGGGCCGTTTTCACGGCCTTGCGGATGAGGGCGGCCTTATCCGCAAGGCTGGTCACAGGCACTTCCGCCTCGACGGTAATACGATGGGTCTTTCGCTGCGCACTCATCACCGCCCCTCCTTTCGCAGGGGCTTGTCCTTCACGGAAAAGCGCTTGGGGGCTGGGGCGGGCTTCTTTTTACTTTCGTCGGCCTCGTAGGCCTTGATGATGTCCTGGACTAATTTATGGCGCACCACGTCGCTGTCGGTTAAGCGGCAGATCTTGATGTCGGGGATGTCCGTGAGGATGCGCATGGCCTCCTTCAGGCCCGAGGCCTTGTCCGGCGGCAGGTCGATCTGGGTAATGTCCCCGGTGATGACGATCTTAGACCCAAAGCCTAAGCGGGTTAAAAACATCTTCATCTGTTCTTTTGAAGTGTTCTGTGCCTCATCTAAGATGATGAAGGAGTCGTCTAAGGTCCGTCCGCGCATATAGGCCAGGGGGGCCACCTCGATGTTCCCTCGTTCCAGATATTTATTGTAGTTATCCACGCCCAGCATCTCGAAAAGGGCGTCGTATAAAGGCCGCAGGTAGGGGTCAACCTTACTCTGTAGGTCACCGGGCAGAAAGCCTAAGCGCTCCCCCGCCTCCACCGCCGGTCGGGTGAGGATGATGCGGTTCACTTCCTTGGCCCGAAAGGCGGATACGGCGGCTGCCACGGCCAGGTAGGTCTTACCCGTACCCGCCGGGCCCACCCCCAGGGTAATGGTATTTTTCTGTATGGCCTCGATATACTGCTTTTGGCCCACGGTCTTGGCCTTGATGGGCTTGCCTTTGGCAGTAACGCAGAGGACATCCTTTGTCATTTCAATGAGTTTATCCTCGTTGCCTGTTTTCACCAGCTCAATGAGGTAGCGCACATTTTGCTCCCCTATGGTCTCTCCCCTGGCAGACAGGGCCAAGAGGGCCTCCACCGCCCGGACGCCCTGCATCACGCATTCCGGCTCGCCGCTGATTTTCAGCTGCCCGTCGCGGCTCACCACGGTAACGGACAAGGTCTGCTCCAGCATACGGATATTCTCGTCAAAGGAACCGAAGAGGTTGATAGCCTCCTCGATGCGCTCGATATTGACGATTTGCTCTACCATGAAACCAATCCTTTCTTTCGTGGGGAACCGCGTCACTTTGGGGGTATTTAGCTTACATCAGCTTTGGACTTGGGGTATCTCTGTGGGTAAGGGCGGCGCCTCTTCGTAAGGAACCGTCTTGCCGATCTGCTGATAGCACTCACCTAGAAGGGTCACCCAAAGGAAGCCGTCTGCCTTGCGGGTGACAAAATCGCTGCGAAGGATCTCCCCTTGGGGGCCGATCTTCTCTTGCAAACTTTGAAGCAGCCGCTCCTTCAGCATCTCTTCCGCCCTGTCCTCCAGGATGGCCCGAGGGGCGGTTTCCACCTGACGGTAGGTCTCCTTTTCCAGGGCTAAGGGCAGGGGCGTGCCGTTGGGAAGGCGCAGGGTGCTGATTCTTGTTATTTTATCATACTTATCAAAAGAAATTCCACCGTTTCCGTAAAATTTCAAGCGTTTTCCCAGAATGTGGAGGGCGTAATGGCTCTTTTCCCGGCCTGTCTCCTCCTTCCCCGGGGCGGTGAGGGGGATTTTTGCCTCTAAAGTATGCCAGGTGCGGGCTACTATCCTGCCCTGGGCGTGGACGAGATAGCTGCCCAGGGTGGTTTCTGAATAGGGCGGCCCGGGGATGACGATCTGCCCCGAGATGAGCAGATCGCCGGGCAGCACCGTGTCCCCTTCCTTGCAGAGGGCGTTTCCCTTCAGGATCTCCACATGGTCTATGATGCCTGCGGCGGTGGAAACCACGCTGGTGGGTGTTTCTTCTTTCACCACGGGGGGCACCGGGTCCTCCTCCCGCACGGTGACCACCGCCCGGTTCCCCTCCAGGGTCAGGGAGAAAAAGGCCAGCTCCTCCATGGCTAAGATCATCTGGTGAGAGAGCTGCCGCTGACGGATGGAAGGGCCATACACCCCGGGATGCACCCCAAAGGCCCGCAGCTGAGACAAAATCTCCCCCTGGGTGATGGCTACGTTCCCCTGGATCTCGATCACCAGCACCACCCGGGCGCAAAAGGTGACCGCCAGGAGAAAGGCCAAGAGCCCGGCTATGAGAGCATAGCGCCTGCGAAAGCGAAAGAGGAAAAAGGGCAGGCCCCAGCGCCTTTCCTCCCTCACGGTACACTGGGCCACCTGGCCCAACCGCATCACAGCCCCCACCCGGCGGGCCGAGACTGTCATGGCCAGGGTAAAGGGCTCCCGCCAGTCTACCGCCCAAAAAGAGAGACCGGCCTTGGCGCAGCGGTTGAGAAACTGCTCCAGCTCCACACCGGTGACCACTAGGGTCACCGTGCCCCGAAAAAAATTAAGCAGCCATTTCACAAAAGGCCACCTCCTACATCAGTTCCAATTTCTCCACCCAGCCGGAGATTAAAAGCTCCTCCTCCCGCATGGCGCAGATTTCCAGGTCCCGGCCTAAAATCCGCAGCACCCACTTACCCCCGTCTACGTGGAGCTCCTCCTTAGAGCAGGAGAGGATGCCTCTGTAATGCTCCAGCCGCAGCTCTCTGTCGCCGATGAGCTCCAGGGTGGGAAGGCCTGCCACCGCGTCTCCCGGCAGGTCGAATAGTTGGGATGCTTTTTCCAACAGGCTTTCTTTTCGTTTTTTCTCCTCCATGGCGCGCGCCTCCTTGGCATGGTTTCCCCTGAATGGTTGTCTAAGCATATGTGAAAAGGGCGTCGACCTTGCCTGTCCTTAAGGAGATTGGGTGGTTTTTCCTGCCCTCTTTCAGAAATCGCTTGACTTCTCCCCGCCTCCTCTGCTACCCTGAAAGCACTGAAATACAAGGAAAAAGGAGTGCCTCTTATGGAACTGAAAGACGCCATTTACGGCAGAAGAAGCGTGAGAAAATACCGACCTGACCCCGTTTCCCATGAAATTTTGCAGGAGCTTTTGGAAGGGGCCTGCATGGCGCCCTCAGGAGTAAACCTGCAGCCCTGGTACTTTTTGGCCCTCACCGGGGAGAAGGAGCGGGACACCTACCTGGGCTTTATGGAGGAGACCTTTGCCCGGTTTCGCCCCGTTCTGGAGGCTCGCTTCGCCAAAAATCCCGAGGTGGTGGAGGAGACGGAGATCTTTACCAACTCCTTAGGCGGCGCCCCGGTGGTGATTTTGGCCTTTCTGCAAAAGAAGGCCTTTAACGGCGGGATAGGCAATATAC
The DNA here is from genome assembly GCA_031553635.1 of Evtepia sp. Lineage (GTDB taxonomy): Bacteria > Bacillota > Clostridia > Oscillospirales > Oscillospiraceae > Evtepia. The sequence goes on from JAVBLH010000005.1 coordinate 124,270, forward strand.
AAAGCACCGCCGCCGCCATTCAAAACCTGCTCCTCTTAGCCCACGAAAAGGGCCTTGCCACCTGCTGGATGACCGCCTCGGTGGTGGCCGGTATGGGGGACAAGTTGCGGGAGGCCTTTGCGCCGGATAAGGGCGATCTCATGGCGGTGATCGCCCTGGGCTATGCCGATGAGGCCCCTATAGCGCCCCCCAGAAAGCCCGGCCGCTTTGATATCTTGTAATTTGGACAGCAAAAAGCAGCAGGAAGCCGTAGGTTCACGGTTTCCTGCTGCTTTGTTTTCTATGACGATTTTAGACCAGGGCTTTGCGCTCCTCCACGGGGGTATAGGGGATTTTTTTCACCACGGCGCGGTAGGCCGGGCGGATGATGCGGTTACCTGTTAAGACCTCTTCGATGCGGTTGGCGCACCAGCCGGTGACACGGGCCGTGGCGAAGAGGGGGGTGTAGAGGTCTTCGGGGATGCCCAGCATAGCGTAAACCAAGCCGGAGTACATGTCCACATTGGCGCACATAGGGATAGCGCTCTTCCGCCGCTCCATGATGAGGGGGATGCCCAGCTCCTCGATGCGCTCCATCAGCTCGAATTCTTCCAGATAGCCCTTCTTTTCCGCCAGCTCCTTGGCGTAGCGCTTCAGTAGAACGGCACGGGGGTCGGAATAGGTGTAAACCGCGTGGCCTAGGCCGTAGATCTTGCCGGAGCGGTCGCCGCCTTCCTTATCCAGGAGTTTCACCAGACAATCCTCCAGGGCTCCCTTGTCCTTGGGGTCAGCTACGGTTTCTTTGATGTAACGGTACATTTCCATCACCTTGGCATTGGCGCCGCCGTGGAGGGGGCCCTTCAGGGAGCCCACAGCCCCGGAGATGGCGGCGTAGCTGTCGGTGCCGCTGGAGGATAGGGTGCGGCAGACGAAGGTGGAGTTGTTGCCGCCGCCGTGCTCCGCGTGGACCATCAGCATCATGTCCAGGAGATAGGCCTCCTCCTCGGTGAACTTTTTATCTCTGCGTATCATCATAAGGAAGTTTTCCGCCACGGAAAGGTCGTCCTGGGGGGTATGGAGATAGAGGGATTTGCCGTCGATGTAACGTCTTTTCACGGCGTAGGCGTTGGCCACGATGCTGGGGAAAGACCCGATGAGCTCCACGGACTGGCGCAGGAGATTGGGCAGGGAGATATCGTCGGGGTTATCGTCATAGGAGTAGAGGGCCAGAACGCTTCTTGCCAGCTTATTCATCACGTTGCGGCTGGGCGACCGGAGGATCATGTCCTCGGTGAAGCCGTCGGGCAGGAGCCGGGCCTTGGCCAACATGGAATTAAAGTGAGTCAGCTCCCCGGGTGTGGGCAGATAGCCTAAGAGCAATAGATAGGCCACCTCTTCAAAGCCGAAGGTTTTGTTCTTCTGATGGGTCTCAACAATGTCGGTGAGGGCGATGCCTCTGTAATAAAGCTGGCCCGGGGCAGGCTGACGCAGGCCGTCTTCGATGACGTAGCCCTGGACGCTGCCCACCCGGGAAAGGCCCACCAAAACGCCGGTGCCGTCTTCGTTGCGCAGGCCCCTTTTGATGCTTTGGTTGGCGTAATATTCCTCGTCGATGCTGTATTCCTGACGCACGCGGCTTCCTAAGGCCGATGCGTATTCCTGCATGATTTTTTCATTTCTTTCCACAGTGTTCCTCCTTCTGATAAAGAGGGTTTTTCCAACTGGTAGCACCGCGCAATGGTAATGCGGTATTTCCTTAGTTTCCCCTACTGGCAGAAGCCGAATGCTCCTGCATTTTCATACAATATGTTTACTCATTATACCCGCTCCCCCATGGCTTTGCAAGGGTATTTTGATTTTGCAAGGACTTGTTCCCATATTGTGACGAAATAGATGCTTTTTCTTCCATTTTTGCAAGTTTTCACATTTCCCTTTCATACTGCTTTTCTTCCTTGAATTTTTATGCTATACTACCCTTGTATGTTTTTGAAGGAGTGAGAACCATGATCACTTTACATTCCGGCGGCGTTTTTTGGTCAAAGGGCGCGCCAACTTTAGAGGCCGGGGCCTCCGCTCCCCAGGTGGGGCGCCAGGGCACCATGGCCTATTCCATTCTGAAAAGCCATAATCTCTCCCAAGCTTCCGACAGCTTTCAGATTAAATTCGACAGCCTGATTTCCCACGATATCACCTACGTGGGCATTATTCAAACGGCAAAAGCCAGTGGTCTCAGCCGTTTTCCCGTTCCCTACGTCATGACCAACTGCCACAACAGCCTCTGCGCCGTGGGCGGGACTATTAATGAGGACGACCACGTCTTCGGCCTCTCCGCTGCTATCAAATACGGCGGCATTTTCGTCCCCCCCAACCAGGCTGTCATCCACCAGTACGCCCGGGAAATGATGGCGGGCTGCGGACGGATGATTTTAGGCTCCGACAGCCACACCCGCTACGGCGCCCTGGGGACGTTAGGCGTGGGTGAGGGCGGCCCTGAAATTGTCAAGCAGCTGCTTTCCAACACCTATGATATTGCACCGCCTCCCGTGGTGCTGGTGTATTTGACCGGGGAGCCCCAACAGGGCGTGGGGCCCCACGACGTGGCCATCGCCCTCTGCGGCGCGGTGTATAAAAATGGATTTGTGAAGAATAAAATCCTGGAATTCGCAGGGCCGGGCATCAAGAACCTCCCCATGGATTACCGCATCGGCATAGACGTGATGACCACGGAAACCACCTGCCTCTCCTCCATTTGGGAGACGGACGGGGCCGTGGAGGAATACTTTGCCGTTCACGGGAGAGCCGAGGAATACAAAAGCCTCCATCCCGCCGAGGGGGCTTTTTACGACGGCATGATTACCATAGACCTCTCCAAAGTAGAACCCATGGCCGCCATGCCCTTCCACCCCGCCGAGGCCTACACAATTCGAGCGCTTTTGGAAAACCCCGGTGATATCCTGCGCCAGGTGGAAAAAGAGGCGGCGGAGCAGTTTGGCGGACAGGCCACCTTTACCCTTACGGACAAGCTGCAAAACGGCAAGCTGATTCTGGATCAGGGCATCATCGCAGGCTGCGCCGGCGGGATGTACGACAATATCGCCGAGGCCGCCGCGATTTTAGACGGCCAGAGCGTAGGCACGGGCTACTTCTCCCTGTCTATCTACCCCCCCAGCACACCGGTAAATTTGGAGCTGATTCAAAACGGCGTCCAGCAGCGACTGATGGAGGCGGGGGCCTTATTCAAGCCCTGCTTCTGCGGCCCCTGCTTCGGCGCGGGAGATGTCCCACAGAATAACGGCCTTTCCATCCGCCACACCACCCGAAATTTCCCCAACCGGGAAGGCTCCCGCCCCAGCGACGGGCAGCTCTCCGGGGTCATCCTCATGGACGCCCGCTCCATTGCCGCCACGGCCCGGAATCACGGCGTTCTGACACCGGCTACCGAGGTTTCTTACAAGATGCCCATTCAAGGCAAACGCAGCTTTGACATGGGGGTTTACGGCAGACGGGTCTACGACGGCTTTGACGCACCCAAACCGGAAGAGGCCCTGAAGTTCGGGCCCAATATTGCCGAGTGGCCCGCCATCCCCCCTCTGTCGAAGCACTTACTTCTAGAGGTATGCAGCGTTCTCCGCGACCCTGTCACCACCACCGACGAGCTGATCCCCTCGGGGGAAACCTCCTCCTACCGCTCCAACCCCTTAAAGCTGGCCTCCTTCACCCTCTCCCGCCGCGACCCGGAATATGTGGGCAGAGCCCAGAAGAACCAGACCCTGGAGGAGGCCCGGGCCGCAGGGAATACACCCGAAATACTGACCAAGGCCTTAGACGCCGCAGGTCTACCCCAAGAGGACGCCCCTCAAACCCACATCGCCTCCACCATTTTCGCCATGAAGCCCGGCGACGGCTCCGCCAGAGAACAGGCCGCCTCCTGCCAGAGAGTGTTAGGGGGCGCGGCGAATATTTGCTACGAATTCGCCACCAAGCGCTACCGCTCCAACTGCATCAACTGGGGCATGCTGCCCTTTACCTTAGATCAGGACACAGACTTTACCGCAGCCCCCGGGGACTTTATCCTGGTGTCCAACGTGAAAGAGGGCGTAGAAAAAGGCCTTGACACCTTCCCCGCCCTGGTGCTCTCCGGCGAGACGGCAAGCCCCATCACCCTGCGCCTTCGTGATCTGACAGCCGACGACAGAGACCTGCTCCTCACCGGCTGCCTTATGAATCTCTACGCGAAACAAAACAGGAAAGAGGACTGACCATGGACAAGATCAAGATGCAACACCCCATCGTGGAGATGGACGGCGACGAGATGACCCGCGTGCTCTGGCAGATGATTAAGGACGAGCTTCTCCTGCCCTTTTTGGAGCTGAACACCGAATATTACGACCTGGGCCTGCCTCACAGAGACGAGACCGACGACCAGGTGACCATAGACGCCGCCAACGCAGTGAAGCGCCACAGAGTGGGCGTGAAATGCGCCACCATCACCCCCAACCTTCAGCGGGTGGAGGAGTTTGGCCTCAAGGAGATGTGGAAAAGCCCCAACGCCACCATCCGTGCCATCTTAGACGGCACCGTGTTCCGGGCCCCCATCGTCATCTCTAAATTAAAGCCCATGGTCAGCTGCTGGAAGGAGCCCATCATCATCGCCCGTCATGCCTATGGCGACGTGTATAAGGCCGCGGAATACCGCGTCCCCACAGCCGGTAAGGCCGAGCTGGTCTTTACCGGGGAAGACGGCCGGGAAGTGCGCAGAACCGTCTACGATTTCGAGGGTCCCGGGGTGCTCCAGGGGATGCACAACAAGGACGCCTCCATCGAGTCCTTCGCCCGCTCCTGCTTTGAATACGCCCTGGATATAAAGCGCGACCTGTGGTTTTCCACCAAAGACACCATTTCTAAGGAGTATGACCAGACCTTTAAGCTGATTTTCCAGCGCATCTTCGAGGAAGAGTATCAGGAGAAGATGGAAAAGGCCGGCCTGACCTACTTCTACACCCTCATCGACGACGCCGTGGCCCGCATCATCCGCTCCGAGGGGGGCATGATTTGGGCCTGCAAGAACTACGACGGGGACGTTATGAGCGACCTGGTGGCCACGGCCTTCGGTTCCCTGGCCATGATGACTAGCGTTCTGGTGAGCCCCGACGGAAACTTTGAGTATGAGGCCGCCCACGGGACTGTGACCCTCCACTACCGCCGGTATTTGAAGGGTGAAGTCCCCTCCTCCAACCCCATGGCCACCATCTTTGCCTGGTCCGGGGCTCTGCGCAAGCGGGGTGAATTGGACGGCAACGCCCCCCTCTCCGCCTTTGCCGACAAGCTGGAGGCGGCCTGCCTGGACACTTTAGAAGCGGGCATCCTCTCCAAGGACTTAGCAGGACTTTGCGATCCTGCCGACGTAGTGGAAATCCCCGACAGCCTGAGCCTTTTGAAGGCCATTCGGGCAAGGCTGGAGGCCTCGCTGACGGCCTGCTGATAAAAAACACAGCATCTAGAACATAAGAAAACCCGCCGTTGCCTTTTCAGTAGGCCGCGGCGGGTTTTTTATTTAAGGTTCGTCCGCGGGTTCCGAAAGGCTTGCCCTTTGGGATATCTCCTCCAGCACCTCCGCTAAGTCCGAGCCCTCTACCACCGGCTCCTTACGGGCTAAGATCACGTTGTAGACCATCACCGCCCCCAGAACCAAAATGCCGCCCAGAGCAGAGATGGGGCTGATGAATTCGCCCACAAAAATCGCCACCCACACCGGGTTTAAGACAGGCTCCACCCCGGAGATCAGTGCCGAGGTCAATGGCTTTGTGCGCTTGATGCCGTTACAGAAGCAGATGTAGCCCAGGCCAAGCTGGAACACACCCAGGATAATGACATAGAACAAAACGCTCCCTGAAAAATTCGTCTCTTGCACTAAGAAGGGCAGGCCAATGAGTCCTCCCGCCACCTGGCCCATAAAGGTGCTGGAAAAGGGGTCGCCCCCCTTGAGCCTGCTCATCATGAAGACCCCGGCGTAAGTGAGGCCCGAGGTCAGGGCCAAAATATCGCCCATAATCTTTCCCCGCTGGAGCCCGTCTAAGAAGAAACAGACGATACCCGCGAAGACGAAGAGACTGACGTAAATATCCAGTTTTTTTGGCTTTTCCTTAAAGAAAAGGAACATCAAAAGCACCACGAAAATAGGCGCAGTGAACTGGAGCAATATGGCGTTGGCTGCTGTGGTCATCTTGTTGGCCATGATGAACAGCAGGTTGGTGCTAACGATACACAGGGCGCCCAGCAGCGTGCTGCGGTTCACCCGGAGCGGCTGCTTGGTGAGGTACAGGTACAGGCACATGATACAGCAGGAAATCAGGCATCGGCTGCCGTTAATGGCCACGGGGTTCCAGGGGATCATTTTCACGCACAGGCCACCCACGCTGAACAGCACTGATGCGACGACAATATAAAGGTTACCCTTTCGTTCCTCCACGGTGGTTTTCCTTCTCTCTACTGGGAGATTTTCTGTGAGGCAATTTGCCTTTACACGCCTTCCAGGGCCTTTTCTACATCGGCAATAATATCGCGCACGTCCTCTATACCCACGGAGAAGCGCACCAGGTCGGGCGAGACCCCCGCCGCCTTGAGCTCAACGTCTGTCATCTGCCGGTGGGTGGCGGAGGCGGGGTGCAGCACGCAGGTTTTCGCGTCGGCCACGTGGGTGGCAATGGAGGCCAGAGTCAGGCCGCCCATGAAGGTTTCCGCCGCCGCTCTGCCGCCCTTTACGCCGAAGGTGAGGACGCCGCAGGTGCCGTTAGGCATGTACTTTTGGGCTGTTTCATAGTTTGCGTCTCCAGCCAGGCCGGGGTAGGTGACCCAGTCGATCTTTGGGTGATTCTTGAGATATTCGGCTACCTTGAGGGCGTTTTCACAGTGGCGGGGCATACGCAGGTGGAGGGTTTCCAGGCCCACGTTTAAGAGATAGGCGTTCATAGGGGCGGGAGAGGCGCCAAAGTCGCGCATCAGCTGCACCACAGCCTTGGTAATATAGGCCCCCTCTATGCCGAAGCGCTCGGTGTAGGTTACTCCGTGGTAGCTCTCATCGGGGGTGGTAAGGCCGGGGAATTTTTGGGCCTCCTTGGTCCAGTCGAACTTGCCGGAGTCTACAATGGCGCCGCCCACGGCGTTGGCGTGGCCGTCCATGTACTTGGTGGTGGAATGAATCACGATATCCGCGCCGTGCTCAAAGGGGCGGCAGTTGATGGGAGTGGCAAAGGTATTGTCCAAAATCAGGGGCACCCCGTGGCTGTGGGCGGCCTGGGCAAACTTTTCGATATCCAGCACCACCAGGGCGGGGTTGGCAATGGTCTCGCCAAAAACCGCCTTGGTCTCGGGACGGAAGGCGGCGTTCAGCTCCTCCTGGGTGCAGCCGGGCTCCACAAAGGTGAAGGAAATGCCCATGCGCTTCATGGTCACGGCGAAGAGGTTATAGGTGCCGCCGTAGATGGTGGAGGAGGACACCACGTGATCCCCGGCGGAGCAGATGTTAAAAATCGCAAAAAAGCTGGCTGCCTGGCCCGAGGAGAGGAGCATGGCGGCAGTGCCACCCTCTAAGGCGGCGATCTTGGCGGCTACGTGGTCGCTGGTGGGGTTTTGGAGGCGGGTGTAAAAGTAGCCGCTGGCCTCCAAATCGAAAAGCGCGCCCATGGCTGCGCTGGTCTCATAGCGGAAGGTGGTGCTTTGGATGATGGGGATGTTCCGGGGCTCTCCGCCTTTGGGCCTATAACCTGCGTGAATGCAGTCTGTTCCTTTTTGATGCTTGCTCATGTTGTCAAATCCTTTCTGGGTATTAAGGGGTTTCGGGGTCTTCGCTGCCGCCTAGGCTAAGCAGCACATCCTGGGGCCTAAGATTTTGATAGTGCCGATAGGTGATGGGGTCGCCCTCCACCACGGTGACGACGCTGTCGATCTCCGGCAGTTGGCTGAGGGTCATGGTAACACTATAATCCGCTAAAGTCAAATCAATTCCGGAAAGAAGGCCGTAACGGCTGGAAAAATCCACGGTGAGAACGCCCTCCTTCAGCTGGTAGTCCCCCAGGGTCACCCCCAGAGGAATCCCCCTGCGCAGCCCCTCCCCCTGTGGCCCTTGGAGGAGAGCCTCCAGCAGGGCGCGGATGGGCTCCTCTCCCTCCGGCAGGGTAAAGGCCTCGGTTTCCAAAGCCGCCTGGGAAAAGCCGCCGCCCTGGGTGGGGAAATAGAGGCTGTACTCCGCCGCTTCTTCTTCCCGGCAGCCACAAAGGATAAGCAGCAGCAGAAGGGGAAGGGCAAGGGGAATCAAAGCCTTTTTCACAGTCCCTCCTCCTTCCAGCGGGGAAAGCTCACGGTAACCAGGGTACCCCGCTCCGGCCTGGGGGTTACGGTGACTGCGCCGCCGTGAATGCGCACCGTTTCCCAGACGATGGCAAGGCCCAGGCCCGTGCCCCCAGCCTGCCTGGCTCTAGCCTTGTCCACCCGGTAAAAGCGCTCGAAAATATGGGGCAGGTCCTCCTCGGGGATGCCCACGCCGGAGTCCTCCACTACCAGGAGCACCTCCGCCTCGGTCTTCTTCAGAGAAAGCCAAACCTCGCCCCCGGGCTGGTTATACTTGATGGCGTTTTCCAGGAGATTGGATATGATTTGCGACAGCTCGCCTTCGTTGGCGAAGATGACACAGTCCGCCTCCAGGCTGGTGTGCACCTGCACCTGGGCGTGCTGGGCCAGGGGGGTTAATAGATGGCAGATCTTTTCCGCCACAGGCATGACCGCCACCCCCTCGCTTTTGCGCCGCTGGCCGGCATCTAAGCGGTTCAGGGAGAGGAGCTCCTCGCTGATCTGGATGAGCCTGTCCGCCGCCTCGCCGATATCCGTAACAAACTCCCTGGTGGTCTCCTTGCCCATGTCCTCCTGGAGGATGGAGTCCGTTAAGAGCTTGATGGAGGCCAGGGGGGTTTTCAGCTCGTGGGAGGCGTCGGAGACAAAGCGCCGCCGGGCCTCCTCCGTGATTTGAAGGCGGCCGGTGAGCTGGTTAAATTCGTCGCCCAATTGGGTCAACTCGTCTTTGCCCTTGATTTCGATGCGGTGGGTGTATTCCCCCTCCCGCACCAGGCGCATGGCCCCTAAAAGGGCGGCAATACGGCTGGTAACCGTGCGGGAAAGAAGACCGGAGATCCCCAGCACCAGAACGCAGACCACCACGGAGATGAGCCGCAGGTTGTTCTGGATCTCCCGCAGCAGCACCCCCTGGCTGCTGTCGGCCTCGTAGAGATGCACAGCCCCCACGATGCCCCCTCGGGCCATCACCGGGGCAAATACCCAGCTTTGAAAGGCCTCGTCCTGATACTCGCCGTAGAAAACGTCGTTGCCCCGCAGGGCCGAGATCATGCCGCCGATGAGGGCATAGCGGTCTGTGTCCGGGGTTTCGCCCGTGTCGTAGAGGATGAGGCCTGTTTCGTCCGTCACCACGATGCGGGTGTAGCTTAAATCCTCCAAGAGGTTGATGGCCTGGGCGATGCCCTCGGCGGTGAGCTTTTCCGTCACCGGCAGGGTGTTGGCAATCACCAGCACCTGGCCCTGGAGGGTATTTTTCTTCGATTGAAACATCATATTTTGGGTCATGATGAGGGGGTAGGTGTTCAAAAGGATCAGCACCGCGGCAATGATAGCGGCGTAGGCGATGGCCATCTTGGTCTGGATGGAGCGGCGGAAGGGGCCGATCCGCTCCCTCTGCTGCTCGCGCCCCTTGGCCTTATACTTTCTTAAAATAGTAGCCCACCCCCCATTTGGTGAGTATGTACTGGGGCACCGCCGGGGTCTCCTCCATCTTTTCCCGCAGGCGGCGGACATGGACGTCCACCGTTCGGTAGTCTCCGGTGTACTCGTAGCCCCAGACCAAATTCAAAAGCTGCTCCCGGCTGTAAACCCGCCCGGGGGTCTTCATCAAGAGCTCCAAGAGGTCGAATTCCTTGGCGGTTAATTCGCAGTGGCCCCGCTCTGTCCAGGCCTCCCGGGCTTCGGGGTCTATGCCCCAGGCGCCCTGGGTAATGTGGCTGCTGCTGGCCGTCTCCTTGGTGCCCGCCCGGCGCAACAGGGCCCGCACCCTGGCCTTTAGCTCCAGGATGTTAAAAGGCTTGGTAATATAGTCGTCGGCCCCGTATTCAAAGCCCAAGAGCTTGTCCGTGTCCTCACTGCGGGCGGTGAGCATGATGATGGGCACGGCAGAGAAGGCACGGATCTCCATGCAGGCGGAAAGCCCGTCGATCTTGGGCATCATGAGATCCAGGATGAGAAGGTCGTAGTCCGTTTGCTTTGTCATCTCCACGGCCTGCTCCCCGTCGTAACCCACGTCGACTAAATAGCCTTCGTTCTCCAGGTTGAATTTCAGGCCCTTTACTAAGACCTTTTCGTCATCCACCACCAGAATTTTGGGCATATGCGCCGCCTCCTTCCGCATCCGTCACAGTGATATATGGTTTCAGCTTTTCCAGGGTGGCCTCCCCTATGCCCGAGACCCGGGTGAGTTCCTCCGGGGTTTCAAAGGGTCCCTGGGTTTCCCGGTAGGTGACGATGGCCTGGGCCTTCACCTCACCGATGCCGGGCAGGCGGGTTAAATCCCCCGCTGAGGTGGTGTTCAGGTTGATGCGCTCCCCTTCTAAAATCCCCGGGGCGGGGTTTTGGGGCTGAGGCAGGGTTTGCACAGCGTCCGGCGGATTTTCCACCTGTATCCTGGTGATGGTCCTGTCGGCATCCCCCAGGAGGAACCAGCCCACCGTCACCAGAAGAAAGCACAGGGTAACGACCAAAACGGCACGCTCTAGGCCGGATAACTTTGTCATATTCCTCTCACTTCCCCCGTTGCGTCTTTCGTAGTTTTTTGCTATACTGTTTCTAATGTATTGCGTATCTTCGCCGCCGACGCTTCTTTCTGGCGGTATTTTCTTGTTTGGGGCCGCGCATATCCTGATTATAACACAACGAGATGAGGTTTCCTATGAAAAAATGCATCTCTTCCCTATTGGCTTTTTTGATGGTACTCACGGTGAGCCTTACCCTGCTTTCCGCCCCCGCTTTGGCTGCTGAAACCACCACCATCATGGACATCAACGCCACCGCCGCCCTTTTGGTGGAGGTGGAGCACGACACCATTCTTTATGAGAAGAACGCCAAGGAAACCCGCTACCCCGCCAGCATTACCAAGGTCATGACGGCCCTTTTAACGGTAGAGGCCATAGAGGCCGGGCAGCTCCAGCAGAAAACCAAGCTGGTGACCTCCGAGACCGCCGTGGCCGATATCACCGAGGATTCCTCCACCCAAAACATTGCCCCCGGTGAGGAGATGTCCGTGGAGAACCTGCTTTACTGCCTCCTCACCGCCTCTGCCAACGAGGCCGCCAACATCTTAGCCGAGGGGGTTTCCGGCAGCATTCCCGCCTTTGTGGAGAGGATGAACGAAAGGGCGGCGGAGCTGGGCATGGAGGGTACCCACTTTGTCAATCCCCACGGCCTGCACAGCCCCGACCACTACACCACCGCCTACGATATCTACCTCATGTGCCGGGAGGCCTTAAAGCACCCCCTCTTCCAGGAGATCGTGGCCACCCCCACCCACACCGTGCCCGCCACCAACCTTTCCGAGGCCCGGGTGCTCCACTGCACCAACGCCCTGGTCTCCTCCTGGCGCTACGGCGGCTATCTGTACAGCTACGCCACAGGCATCAAAACCGGCAACACCCCCGAGGCGGGCTACTGCCTGGCCTCCTCGGCGGAAAAAGGCGGACGCACCCTCATTGCTGTGGTGCTGGGCACCGTGCCCACCAAAAGGGACGACGGCACCACCAACAGACCCCAGTTTGGCGAGAGCCGCCGCCTGCTGCAATGGGGCTTTTCCAATTTCAAGCCCCATACCCTGGCCGGGCCTGAGACACTGATGACAGAGGTGCCAGTTCCCCTGGGCAAGGGCGTTTCCTACGTGGTGGCCCACCCCATGGAGGAGATCGTGGCGGTGATCCCCGCCCCCTTTGACCCGGAGCTCCTGGTGGAGAACGTGCAGCTAAAGGAGGACAAGGCCATGGCCCCCGTAAAGCAAGGGCAGGTCATGGGCAGCGTTACCGTCTCCTACGACGGGGTCGACTACGGTACCGCAGACCTGGTGGCCGTCAGCGACGTGGAGCGCTCCACCCCCAAATTCATCCTCTTCTGCATTACCTCCTTCTTTGGCAACATCTTTGTCCAACTGGGGATTTTAGTCCTAGCCTTTTTCCTCATCCGGCGCTATCTTCGCGGCCTGCGCCGCCAGCCAAGAAAAAAAGGCCCGGGTAAGCACCAGGCCCCCAGGCAGCATCGCGGCGCCCCCCGTTAGCTCATGCCCACCGAAAGAAAGGAATGGATGATTTATGGAACAGGTCAATGCTACCCTTCAAAAGTGGATAGATGAGAGCGACAACATCGTGTTCTTTGGCGGCGCAGGCGTGTCTACAGAAAGCGGCATTCCCGACTTTCGCAGCGTGGACGGCCTTTACCACCAAAAATACACCTATCCCCCGGAAACCATGCTGAGCCATACCTTCCTCTTGACCCACACCGAGGAGTTTTACCGCTTTTACCGGGAGAAAATGATCGCCCTCTGGGCCAAGCCCAATCCCGCTCACCTAAAGCTTGCGGAACTGGAGAAGGCGGGCAAGGTAAAGGCCGTCATCACCCAGAATATAGACGGGCTCCATCAGTTGGGTGGCAGCAGCGAGGTGCTGGAGCTCCACGGCAGCGTCCACCGCAACTATTGCAGCCGCTGCCGCAAGGCCTACCCCATCTCCTTCATTGCCGAGGGCTCCGGGGTGCCCAAATGCACCGACTGCGGCGGCATGGTGCGCCCCGACGTGGTGCTCTACGAGGAGGGGCTGGACAATAGCGTCATGGAAAAGGCCGTCTCCTACCTGCGCAATGCCGACGTGCTGATCATAGGCGGCACTTCACTGGTGGTCTATCCCGCCGCGGGCCTCATTAACTACTACCGGGGGAATAAATTGGTTCTCATCAACCGGGACAAGACCGCTATGGACGGCAGGGCCAATTTGGTGATCTCAGAGCCTATTGGCCAGGTGTTTTCCGCCTTAGCAGTCCGCTAATAGTTCTCTTACATGGCCCGGCCTGGTTCCCTGCCTGGCTGGGCCTTTTCATTTCCGGAGGTTTTTATGGAATTTCGAATGGAACGCGACACCATGGGAGAGGTGCAGGTGCCCCAGGAGGCCCTATGGGGGGCCCAAACCCAACGCAGCCTACACTTTTTCGCCATAGGGGATGAGACCATGCCCACCCCGCTGATTCAGGCCTTCGCCCTTCTAAAGCGGGCGGCTGCCACGACGAATCACGCCCTGGGCAAATTAGATGAGCGCCGGGTCGGCCTCATCACCGCCGCCTGCGACGAGATTTTGGAGGGCTGTCACCCCGGCGCCTTTCCCCTCTCTGTCTGGCAGACGGGCAGCGGCACCCAGACCAATATGAATCTCAACGAGGTCATCGCCCGCCGGGGCAACCAGATGGCGGGGGAAACCCTCCTGCACCCCAATGACCACGTGAACCTCTCTCAAAGCTCCAACGACACCTTCCCCACCGCCATCCATGTGGCGGCTGTCCGGGAGGTAAAAGGCCGCTTGCTGCCTGCTCTGGAGACCATGGCGGCGACCCTTCGGCGGTTAGAGGCGGAAAACCGTGCGGTTCTAAAAACCGGGCGCACCCACTTGCAGGACGCCGTGCCCCTCACCTTTGGCCAGGAGATTTCCGGCTGGCGGGCCATGGTGGAGGACGGGGCGCGGATGAGTGAAACCTCCCTGGATGGCCTCTACAGCCTGGCCACGGGGGGGACCGCCGTGGGCACAGGGCTCAATTGCCCCCCCGGATTTTCCCAGGGGGCGGCGGCGGAGCTCTCCCGGCTGACGGGCCAGCCCTTCCGCCCTGCTGAGAATAAGTTCCACGCCCTGACTTCAAAAGACGCCCTGGTGTTCTCCCACGGGGCCTTGAAGGCTCTGGCAGCCAATCTAATGAAGATCGCCAACGATGTTCGCTGGCTTTCCAGCGGACCGCGCTGCGGCTTGGGGGAGATCACCATTCCGGAAAACGAGCCGGGCTCCTCCATCATGCCCGGTAAGGTGAACCCCACCCAGAGCGAGGCCGTGACCATGGTTTCTCTCCAGGTGATGGGCAACGACACGGCCATTTCTATCGCCGCCTCCCAGGGGAATTTTCAGCTAAACGTGTTTATGCCCCTCATAGCCTATAACTACCTCCAGTCTGTGCGGCTCCTTACCGATGCCGCCGCCTCCTTCACCCGCCACTGCCTGGAGGGCCTAAAGCCCAACCGGGAGAGGATGGCGGAGAATGTAAGCCGCTCCCTCATGACGGTGACGGCCCTCACCCCCCAGGTGGGCTACGAGAACGGCGCTCAGATCGCTAAGCTGGCCCACCAGGAGAATATCTCTTTGAAAGAAGCCGCTGTCAAGCTAAATCTCTTTACAGCGGAAGGCTTTGATCTGGCCTTCCGCCCTGAAGACATGGTATGATAGCCGCAAACGGCTATCATATTTCAGTTTTAATTCTTTCGCTCCCGTTTATAGCAGAACCACAAAAGATAATAAATCATGCCAGCCTGCTTCGCGGTCAGGCAGATTAAGGAGTGACCAAAAATGGATGTGAACCAAGCCTCTTTAGCCCTCCACCAAGCCTGGGAGGGTAAGATTGAAGTGATCTCCCGCTGCCCCGTGAAGACCAGAGACGACCTCTCCCTGGCCTACACCCCCGGGGTGGCTGCCCCCTGCTTAGAGATCCAGAAGGACGAGGAAAAGTCCTTCGCCCTCACCCGCCGGAAAAACCTGGTGGCGGTGATCACCGACGGATCCGCCGTTTTAGGCCTGGGGGATATCGGCCCCGCTGCCGGTATGCCTGTGATGGAGGGCAAGTGCGTTCTCTTTAAGGAGTTCGGCGGGGTAGACGCCTTCCCCCTCTGCATAGACACCCAGGATGTGGACAAGCTGGTGGAAACGGTGTTCCTCCTGTCCAAGAGCTTCGGCGGCATCAACTTGGAGGACATTTCCGCCCCCCGCTGCTTTGAAATCGAAAGGCGGCTGAAGGAGCTGTGCGACATCCCCGTATTCCACGACGACCAGCACGGTACCGCCGTGGTGGTGGCCGCCGCCCTTACCAACGCCTTAAAGGTGGTGCAGAAGGACAAGAGCGACGTCCGGGTAGTGATCTGCGGCGTGGGCGCGGCAGGAAGCGCCTGCGGAAGACTGTTGATGGACATGGGCTATCCCAACATCGTCTTCTGCGACCGCAGCGGCATACTCACCCCGGAAAGCCCCCGCCTCAACGAGGAAAAGCGGTATCTAGCCTCAGTAAGTAACCCCGAAAAGCTCTCGGGCTCCCTGGCAGATGCCCTAAAGGGCGCCGATGTGTTCGTGGGGGTCTCCGGGCCCGATTTGGTCACGGGAGAGATGGTTTCTTCCATGGCCCCGGGGGCCATCGTTTTGGCCATGTCTAACCCCGTGCCGGAGATCATGCCCGATCTGGCCATCCAAAACGGCGCCGCCGTGGTGGGAACGGGCCGCTCAGACTTCCCCAATCAGATCAACAACGTTCTGGTCTTCCCCGGGATCTTTAAGGGGGCCTTGGAGGTGGGGGCCAGAGCCATCACCGAGGGCATGAAGCAGAAGGCCGCCCTGGCTTTAGCGGCTTTAGTCTCCGACGAAGAGCTGCGGCCTGACTATATCATCCCCTCGCCCTTAGACCCCCGGGCTGCCCTGGCGGTTTCTCAGGCGGTTTCTCAGGAGGCCCGGGCCACAGGGAACGCCCGCTTCGGCTGATTTTTTCCAAAAGACAACGCCTTCCGGTGATGAAGCCGGAAGGCGTTTTTCCTTTACATGGGTTGGGGTTCATTTCGTTCGATGATGGTGGCTGCAATGCCGCAGAGGATACCGGCAATGGGATAGACAATCCAGCCCCAACGCCAGCCCAGGGAATTTCCATAGTCACCGGAAAAGGCCATAAAGCCAAAGCCCAGGGCCAAATAGATAGCGGTGGCACCCATCATGATGCAGCCGCAGACCACCCCTTCCTTTCGGCGCAGGGCCTGACGCTCTGGGCTTTGGTCGTGTATCCAATTCCAGCTGGCCAGGTCGCATTTGTCTCGCAGTAGGCCGCCGTAAACCAGGGCGGGAACTGCCAGGGACAGCACCAGGAAGAATAGACCGATGCTGCGGTTTTCCAGTATTTCCGCCTCCAGGGCTGTGACAGAGGTGGGAACATCGCCGGTGAGGACCAGCCAGATCACCCCCAGCAGCACAGCTGCCACGCCGCCGGCGATGAGGGCAACGGTTTGCCTGTGGTTCTTGTCCCTGTCATCCTGGGTGTAAAAATCGGGGATGTTGGGGTGCTTTTTCTCAAAAACGCTGTGATTCATGCTGGCTACGATGAACAGCACCACAGAAATCACTACAAAGCTGAGAAAGAGGGCGATCCCCTTGGCCTCTCCCAGTCCAATTGAGCCTAGGAGAAACATGAGGGCAATCCCTAACAGAATCAGACCCACGCCCCCAGCGATCATCATGCCTCTTCGCTTCATGTAATTGTCGTATCCTGCCCTGTCCTCTAAGGATGCGGCCTTGGCGTCTCCGCGCAGCAGGGTGTCCATATCCACCTGGAAGAGGGTGCAGAGGGTTAAGAGCTTATCCATTTCGGGGTAGCTGCCGCCGGACTCCCACTTGGAAACCGACTGGCGGGAGACCTCCATCTGCTCCGCCAGGGCCTCTTGGGTCAGTCCTTCCCGGTCCCGTAAAAATTGCAGGTTTTCTCCAAAGTTCATGGTGCAAATCCTCCTTTTCAGTTGCCCTCATTTTACCCCTGCATGGGTGCAACTGAAACCAATTTGCTGTTGCGTTTGCTGTTTTTTCTGTCAACTTGCGGTTGCAGCCCTTGCCACGCAAGGATTATTTGACTTCTAGGCGTCTGTCGCCCCTGCCGCCAGCCGCCTTTGCTCCTCCTCCAAAACCGGGACCACCCGCTTTTTATATTCCACCCGGTAGATAAAGAAGGTCAACACAGCGGTGACAAAATCGCTGATCCAGAAGGCGTACCACACCGCAGACACCCCGAAAAAGTTTAGCAGCAGGTAGAAGGCGGGCAGTAAAATGATACACTGACGGGAGAGGCCGAAGATGAGGCCGGGAAAACCGGTGCCCATGCCCTGGAATACGTTGCTGAACACCCAGGCCACCCCCACCACAGGGAAGATGCAGGAGATGATCCGCAGGGCCCGGATGCCCATAGGCACCATGGCGGCGTTCTTCCCCCCGTCGAAGAGGCCGATGAGGGCCGCGGGGAACACCTGGCAAAGCAGGAGCCCCACCACCATGAAAACCAGGGTGGCCTTGATGGCGATGCGGATGGCCTCCTTCAGCCGCTGTCCGTTTCCCGCGCCGTAGTTGAAGCCGATGATGGGGGTGAGCCCCTGCATCAGGCCGGCGATGGGCATGAAGATGAAGGATTGCAGCTTAAAGTAAACGGTGAACACCGCCAGGGCCTCCACAAAGGGGGCCAGCATCATGTTAACGGAAAAGGTCATCACAGAGCCCATAGACATGGTCAGGGCAACGGGAACGCCCACCCGACAGACCCGGAGCGCATCCTTGTCCAGGCGGATATCCGCCGCCTTCACCTGGATGGCCCGGTTCAACCGGAAGTGGAACCACAGGCCCAGGGCCACGGAAAACACCTGCCCGATGACAGTGGCAACCGCCGCCCCAGTCATGCCCATGGCGGGTGCGCCCAGGTAGCCGAAGATCAGAACGGGGTCTAAGATGATGTTCACGATGGCCCCCACCAGCTGGGTAATCATGGAGAGGGTAGCCTTTCCCGTTACCTGTAAGAGCCGTTCCAACAAGATCGCATAAAACACGCCGCAGCAGCCCAGGCAGACCACCCGCAAATATTCCACACCATAGGTGATAATGGCGGCGTCCTCATTGCTGCCCTGAAGGTAGGCCTCAGTGCCGAAAACGCCGAAGACCATGAAGACTAGGGTGACGATGGTGGCTAGGAGCAGGGCGTTTCCTGCCACTCTTCCCACCCGGTCTCCCTCGCCCCTGCCAAAGCGCTGGGCGATGAGGGCGTTCATGCCCACGCCTATGCCGTTGGCCGAGGCAATCATCAGCATCTGAATGGGAAAGGCGATGCCTATGGCGGAGATGGCAGCGATCCCCAAACGAGAGACAAAAATACTGTCTACAATATTATAAAGAGCCTGAATCAGCATGGAGATCATCAGAGGGATGGACATTTTGGCGATGAGCTTGCCCATGGGCATGGTGCCCATCATGTTTGGCCTGTCTCCCATTTCTTCACCTTCCTATCTAAAAAGAAAGGCGGAAAGAGTGACTCCTTCGCCTTTCTTCTTGTTAACTTTTCCATTTTAGCCCTCTTCGGCAAAAAAAGCAAGATAAAACCTGGCATTTTCCTAGGGTTTTTACAAAAAGCCCGCCTCCCCTTTTCCGGAAGGCGGGCAGATTTTATAAGTCGCAAGCCACCAGGTCTTCAAAGGTCTGGCGGCGCACTGCCAAATAGTCCCCTCCGCCCTTTACCATCACCACGGCAGGCCGGCAGATGCGGTTGTAGTTAGAGGCCATGGAGAAGTTATAGGCCCCGGTGGTGAGAACGGCCAAAAGGTCGCCCCTGTTGGGCCTCGGCAGCGTTACCTCCTCCTGGATCAGGTCGCCGCTCTCGCAGCAGCGGCCCGCCACGGTGCAGCTGTAGTCCGCCGCGTCCTTCATCCGGCTGGCGGGGAGCACGGTGTAGGCAGCTTTATAGAGAGCGTAGCGGGGGTTGTCCGTCATGCCCCCGTCTACGGTGACGTAGCTGCGGTAGCCGTCGATGGGCTTTACGCCCCCGGCGGTGTAGAGGGTGATGCCCGCGTCGGCCACGATGCTGCGGCCCGGCTCCATATACACCGTGGGAAAGGGGTAATCCATGGCCGCGCAGCCTTTTTTCAGGTACTGAGAAAGGGCCGCGATATTGCCGGGGATGTCCACATGGGGGTCAGACTCCACATAGCGCACGCCGAAACCGCCCCCCAGGTTAAAGACCTTTGCCGTGAAGCCGTAGCTCTCTCTCAGCTCCCCGGCGAATTTCAGAAGAATGTCCACGGCGTCGCAGAAGGGCTGCAGGTCGAAGATCTGGGAGCCAATGTGGCTGTGAAAGCCCCAGACAGCCAGGTTTTTCTTGGTGAGGGCCTCGCCCACAAAGCGGGCAGCTTGTCCCGTTTCGATGGGGCTTCCAAACTGGCAGTCGATGCGGCCTGTGTTGATGGCCTCCATGGTGTGGGGATCTATCCCCGGGGTGACCCGGAGGAGTATCTTTTGGGTGATGCCCTTCTCCCGGGCGCAGGCGTCTAAAATGTCCAGCTCGTGGTAGTTATCCACCACGAAGAAGCCTATGCCGCAGTCGACGCCGTATTGAATGTCGGCGTCGGTCTTATTATTCCCGTGGAAGAAGAGGCGCTCCGGGGGGAAGCCCGCGGCCATGGCGGTGTAGAGCTCCCCGGGGGAGACCACATCGGCCCCCATGCCCTCCTCCTCTAAAATGCGGTACATGCCCTTAAAGCACAGGGCCTTTCCGGCGAAAAGGGGGCGGGATTCCCCCCCAAAGTGGGCGGTGATGGCCTCGCGATACTGGCGGCAGTTGCGCCTGATCTGGTCCTCGTCTAACACATAGAGGGCGGTGCCGTATTTTTGGGCCAGGGTGACGGTGTCTACCCCGCCGATCTCCAGGTGGCCCTTTTCGTTCACCCCCAGGTGATGGTAAAGCATATCCATTCTCCTTAGCTCTTTATAACATGGTTCTCCGCAGCTCTTCTCCGGACTTGGGGGAAAGGAGAGCCGGGGGCAGGTCAAAGATGGTTTTGCAGCCCATCTCGCCCTTTTGGGCCATGCGATAGGCTGCCCGGGCGCAGGCCACCAAAACGCTGGCGGTAAACTCGGGGTTGGAGTCTAACGTCAGCTCGAAGGCGATGGTCTGGCGGTGCTCCCCTTGGAAGCCCGTGGTGCCGTTTCGGATTACCATGCCGCCGTGGGGCAGGCCGCTGTGATCTCTTTTCATTTCCTCTTCCGAAATGAATTTCACGGTGGTATCGTAGTCGGCAAAGTAGCCGGGCATGGTTTTGATGGCGGTTTCGACGGCGCCTTCATCCGCACCCTCTTCCAGAACTACATAGCAGAGGCGGGTGTGCTTTTCCCGGGTGGTAAACTGGGGGTTCTCGCCCCTTCGCACCTGCTCCACAGCCTCTGGAACCGGTAAAGTGTATTGCCTTGCGTCCTTCACCCCTGGAAGGCGTCGGACGGCATCGGAATGGCCTTGACTGACTCCCCTGCCCCAGAAGGTGTAATCTGTGCCCTGGGGGAGGATGGCCCCGGCGTAGAGGCGGTTTAGGGAGAAGAGGCCCGGGTCCCAGCCCACGGAAATCACCGCGATCTTCCCGCCTTTTTGGGCAGCCTTGTCCACAGCCTCGAAATGGGCGGGGATCTGGCTGTGGTTATCAAAGCTGTCGATGACGTGGAATTTTTCCGCCACCTCCGGGGTCATTTGGGGCAGGTCTGTGGCGCTGCCGCCGCAGAGGATCATCACGTCTATCTCCCCTCTCATACTGTCCAGCTTGTCGTAAGAAAGGACGGGGACCCCTGCCGTTTGGATGGAAATGCTGCCGGGGTCTCTCCGGGTGAAAACCGCGGAAAGCTTCATATCCGGGCAGAGGGTCAGGGCGGCTTCTACCCCTCTTCCTAAGTTGCCGTAGCCAACGATGCCTATGTTCATACTGTTTCTCCTTTGCTGTGTCGGGTGACTTATTTTACTCGCCTAAGAGGTGTTCCATACTGTATTTCCCCTTGGGTTTTGCCACGATGAAGCGGGCCGCGGCGATGGCCCCCTCGGCGAAGAGGGACCTGTCGTGGGCCTCGTGCTTTAAGCTGATGGTCTGGGACTCGGTGGAGAAGATCACCTCATGCTCCCCTACCACATTGCCCATGCGCAGGGCGTGGATGCCGATCTCGTTGGGTTCCCGCTTGGAAAACCCGCTGCGGCCCAGCTTATAAACGGCGTCGGGCCGCTCCTCCCGGACTTTATTGGCAAGGAGGAGGGCGGTGCCGCTGGGGGCGTCTATCTTGCGGTTGTGGTGCTTTTCGATGATCTCAACGTCGCAGCCTCGAAAAATGGCGGCGGCCTGCTTCACCAGCCGCGCCAGGAGGGCCACCCCCACGGACATATTGGCGGAGTGGAAGATGGGCAGCTGCTGCGCTGCGGCGGCGATGGCTTGGAGCTCCTCCTCCGTGTGGCCTGTGGTGGCTACCACCAGGGGGAGCAATCTCCCCCGGCAGTAGTCCAAAATCGTCTCGATTGCTTCGTGGTGGGAAAAGTCTATCACCACGTCGGCGGGGCCCTCATAGTCCCGGATATCCTCAAAAACCCCCGGGCCCCCTGCTTTGTCCACGGCGGCGGCCAGGGTCATTTCGTTCTCCTCCTCCACAAGGCGGATGACTTCCTGACCCATGCGGCCCCCGGCGCCGCAGACGATGACATGTACCTCTCTCACACCTGCAGCCCCATTTCTCTCATGGCCCGCAGCAGCTTTTCATAGTTGGCGTCCTCCATGGGGGTCAGGGGCAGGCGGAAGTAGTTCTCGCAGAAGCCCAGGGCGGCCATGGCGGCCTTAACGGGGATGGGGTTCACCTCGCAGAAGAGGGCGTCGATGAGCTTGTAGTAGTCGCACTGGAGCTTGGCGGCCCCGGCCACGTCTCCGGCGAAGTAGCGTCTGGTGATCTCGCAGGTCTCCTTGGGGATCACGTTGGACAAAACGGAGATACAGCCTATCCCCCCCATGGAGAGTAAGGGGACAATCTGGTCATCGTTGCCGGAATAAAGGTCTAATTTTCCTCGCACTCTGGCCATGGTCTCCACGATTTTGGAGAGGTTCCCGTTGGCTTCCTTAATGGCCACGATGTTTTCGTGCTCTGCCAGGGCCTCGTAAGTAGCGGGCTCGATGTTTACCCCGGTGCGGGAGGGCACGTTGTAGAGAATCACGGGCTTGTCGCTGGCGTCGGCAATGGTGTTATACATCTGGATGAGGCCCTTTTGGGTCGCTTTATTATAGTAGGGCGTCACCACCAGAACGGCGTCGGCCCCTACCTCACAGGCGCTGCGGGTGAGCTCTAAGGCGTAGTCCGTCTCGTTACTGCCTGTGCCGGCGATGACGGGCACCCGGCCGGCGGCCCGCTCTACGGCGTAGGCGATGACCTTTCTGTGCTCCTGGTCGGTGAGGGTGGAGGCCTCGCCCGTGGTGCCGCAGACCACCAAACCGTCGATTCCCTGGGCGATCTGCCAGTCGATGAGCTTGCCAAACTGGGCGTAGTTGACGCCGTTTGCGTCTGTGGGGGTCACCAGGGCGGTGGCGATGCCTCTGAATACGGTCTTCTTCATATCAATTCCCCTTACTCTTCATAATGATGTGGAAAAATACCCAGAAATAAAAATAAACAGCCTGCGTAACGGCTGCTTTAATATGACAAAATCCCGCTTCCCCAAGGGATAGACTGCGCCCATCCCCCGGCTTCGGTTTCGCCCATATCAAAGATAGCCCTCCGCAAATTTCTTCGCGACAGTCAGACGGCTCTTAATCCGTCTGCCCAGCCAAACCTCCGTGCAGGGAGGGCCTGACTTCGGCGATGGTGCCTTTTCCCGGTTCTGCCCAGCACGGCAAATATTTCCCGGTTACTCATCACGCATCGCGCCTCTATCAACATTTATAGTATCACTATATTCGATTCTTTCCACTTTGTCAAGGGAGCTTCCTTGGATAACTGGATAAAAACCCGGAAAATCCCTGTTTATTCGGATGCCACCGGGTAAAGGGGCAGCTGGGCCGCCTCGGGCTCCAGCAAAAGGTCCTGGCCTGCTGCGCTGGCTGCCGCCACCTTAGAAGCCTTGGGAATGCGCCCCTCCAGGGCCTTGGTGGTGATTTGAATCAGATAGCCGCAGAGGAACAGGTTTACGATGGTCATGACCCCCACGGAGCCCCCCAGGAGGATACCCACAGCGATGGCCGCCCCGTCGCAGCCCACCCGCACGTATTTCATCTGCCAGCCCTTTTTCTCGCAGAGGGCGAAGGAGATGCCCTCGTAAGGCCCCCGGCCTAAATCCGCGTAGGCGTAGACGCCTATTCCTACCGCCAGGGTCAGGATGCCCAGGGCGGCGTATAGGACCAGAAGGGCCGGGCTTCCCTCCACTCTGGGCAGGACGGGAAGGATGGCATCTACCGCCCAGCCGTAGAGGAGGAAGTGAACCACCGTGCCGATGCGGATCTGGCTCCTGTCATAGAAAAAGGAGAAGGCCAGCATGACCACCGAGGTGAGATAGCAGGCCTCGCCCATGGTAATGGGAAGTTTTAGGCTCATCCCCTCCCACAGCACTGCCATCATCACCTGGCCCTGGCCTACCCGATCTAACAGGCACATGCCCAGGGCGGCGATGATGGTGCCCGCAGTGAGGAGCAGCCAGCGTCCCGGTAATTTCATTTCCATGGTTTCCCCTTCTTTCCCCGTAATACCCCTATAAGATATCACAAGAGTCGACATAAGTAAAACTGGACTTTTTCATTTTATTAATTACAATTTGTACTATTATATGTTTTATGGTGATCGCCTTTTCGGAAATACACCTGCCAAGTCGGCCCTTTCTTTTTCGGAAGAAACCACAGATTACAGTGGATTTTTCTTCCTGCCCATGGTAAAATGCTTGTATTATTCCGGCGAAAAACCACAAAGCAGACACTTTGTATCTCCATTTCATTGAAAGGCAGTGGATACCATGCGTTTATTGACTCGATCTGACTTCGACGGACTGGCCTGCGGCGCGCTTTTGAAGGAGCTGGGCCTGGTTGACTCCTGGAAATTTGTCCACCCCAAGGACATTCAGGACGGCCTCATCGAAGTTACCGAAAACGACATTATGGCCAACATCCCCTATCTGGAAGGCTGCGGCCTCTGGTTTGACCACCACTCCAGCGAAACCCAGCGTTTAGGCGACAAGGTGAGCTTCAAGGGGGAAAGCCGCATTGCCGACAGCGCCGCCCGGGTGATCTATGACTATTACGGCGGCAAGGAGCGCCTTCCCCAGTTTGAGGAGATGGTGGTGGCCGTGGACAAGGTGGATTCCGCCAAACTCACTGCCCAGGAGATTTTATGCCCCACCGGCTGGGTGCTTTTGGGCTTTATCATGGACCCCCGCACAGGCCTTGGCCGCTTCCGCGACTTTCGCATCAGCAATTACGCCCTGATGGAAGACCTGATGGACGCCTGCCGCACCCAGAGCATAGAGGAAATTCTGGAAAACCCCGATGTGGAGGAGAGAGTGCAGCTTTACCTGGAGCAGGACGCCCTCTTCCGTAACATGGTGCAGAATTACACGAAAATTTACGGCAATGCCATCGTCACCGATCTCCGGGGGGTGGAGAATATCTATGCCGGAAACCGCTTTGTGGTGTATAGCCTCTATCCGGAGCAGAACATCTCCCTCTGGATCGTAGACGGCCGGGGCAAGCAAAACTGCCCCATCGCCGTGGGCCACAGCGTCTTAAACCGCAGCTCCAAGACTGATGTAGGCGCCCTGATGCTGAAATACGGCGGCGGCGGCCATCATCAGGTGGGCACCTGCCAGGTGGATTACGACAAGGCCGACCAGGTCATCGCCGCCCTGGTGGCCTCCATCAATGCCGACGGTTGATTCCTTACATCAAACACAAAGCGCCCTGCCGGCTCCTTTTGGGGAGTGTGGCAGGGCGCTTTGCTTGGGAAGTCCGAGGAGAAAGGGCGCTCCTCGGGTGAGAGGAACTCAAACTAAAAGAGACCGGCCCCCACAAGAGGCTCTCGGGGGATCTGCACCGAGCGGTAGTACCAATAGCCGAAGCCGATGGAGATCAAGAGCCAAAAGGCTGTGGCTCCCACGTAGAGCAAGTTGATGCCCTGTATGCTAAACGCGCTCTGGGTTGTGTTTGCTACATAGCCGGTACAGGCCATCACCACGGGGCAGACCGCCCCTGCACAGCCCGCGGAGAGCTTAAAGGCAAAGATGATGAGGGCATAGAGCTGGGTGCTGATATTCACTCCTAGGTCCCGCATGGAGGTGTCAACATAGCGGGAAACCAGAGAATACACCAGGTTGGCAGGAAAGGCGCTGAAGATGCCGAAGGTGATGTTTAGTAGCACCAGCACCCAAAAAGAGGTCTGGAAAAAGTACATCGCCGTCATAGACACCGCAGAGCCTACCAGCCCGATAATTACCACCAACTCCTTGCTCATCAGCTTTCCCACCTTGGGAATCACAAACTGCATCAGAAAAGACGCGCCTATGCCAATGAAGATAAAGCCGGTGACAAAGGTTGGCTTTCCCAAGGAGTAGGAAACGAAGAAGGCCGCCATGGAGTTTTTGAAGGCCACGGCCATCTCAAAAGTAAGAAACATCAGCACCAGGGCAACCAGGGCGCGGTTTTTCAGCAGAAGCTTAAGGGTGGGCAAAATGCGCGGATGGTGGAGGGAGGGCTGAAAATGCCGCTCCTTCACATTCCCCGCGGCAAAGAGCAGGAGGGGCACGATTAAAAGGGCAAAGCAGGCCACCGTCAGGAAATAGCCGGTCTGCTCCCCTGTGCTGCCAAAGAGCCGCCACTGACCAAAAAATTTGATCAAGGGCTGGGTAAGGACTAAGATCACTAAAATCGCCACGATGCTGAACAGGATGCGCATGGAGGTAATGGCAATACGCTCATCCTCGGTTCTGGTCATAAAGGGCAGCGAGGCGCCGATGGCAATGTCTACGATGGTGCTGATGATCTCCCAGACTAGGTAGATGCAAATGACATAGGCGATTTTGCCCGGGAGGGGAATATTGGGGGTGAAAAACATCAGGGCAGTGGCGGCGGCAAATGGCAGGGCAAACAGCCGAAAGATCCTGCGGTACCCCCCCTTTTTAGCTGCGTAGCAACCGATGAGAAAGGCCAAAACTTGGTCGTCTATCGCGTCAAACAGGCGAAAGCCAAGGAGCAGCGCCGAAATCACCAGGGGTGGCAGCAGGAACACATCTGTTAAAAAATACAGCTGGAAAAATGCCACAAACTGGGTGGCAATGGTGAGCGCCATGCCTGTGAAGGAGTAAGCCAGCCTCTCCCGAAAGCCGGTCTCCAAGCTTAGTTGGTTCATTGCGTCATCCTCAATTTCTATCTTCCCGTTATAGCCTGGGGCAGCGTTTGGGTCGTCCCTTCTACGATTTGAAGAATGATGGTCTCCAAAAGAGGAAACATCCCCGTCCTGGGTACGCCAGTTTCCATTTCTGATCGGTCATAGGTTCTCAAAGTAGAAAAGGCAATCTGTATGGCGTAAATGATCGCGCCCATCTTGTGGGCATCGCAGGGGGGTATTGCATCCCGGTCTATCAGATCTAGGAGCGTGTCCCGAGATATCCCATAAACCGCATCCACGATCTCTTTATTAAAAAATTCCTTGATTTTGCTGTGCGCCAGAAGCTCCCGGCTGAGAATTTTCAGCATTTTTATGTAGAGGTCAAAGTCGTCCTCAGGGAAGGCGAAAAAAAGGTAGCCCATCAGCTCCTCCACTGTAGCCTTTTTCCCCTTTAGCCGGATGGATACAGAACCGCCATATTGTTTTTCTATCAGGTCTCTGAAGATGTCCAGAAGAACCAAGAGGATCTCTTCCTTGCTGGAAAAGTGGTTGTAGATGGAAGAGGCCTTGATGCCTGTACCCCTGGCGATCTCCCGCATACTGGCCGACTCATACCCTTTTTCTGCAAAGAGGTCTATGGCTGTGCGGACTATTCGCTCCTTAGTCGATAATCCAGACATAGATCGGTTTTGCCCCCTTTGCTAAAATCTTCCAGGATGGCCTCCAAATGGCAGGGAAAGACATAATTTTGAGCAAAGGCCTGAATGAGGGAAATTACCTCCTCCTTCAGGGTTGATATCATGCGCAGCGCCGATGTCCGCTCTCCCGCGGCGGACTGCGCCTCTATAAAAATGCCGTATTCCGGCATAGTTTCTCCTTCTTCACAACAAAGATGATAGGCCAGGGCATAGGCCGTTTCGTTCTCTAAACTGACATACGCGTTACTGACTAATGATAAGGACCGCATAAGATCTCCTCCTCCATTTTCGGCTAACAAGCGATAGTTAGCTCGATGCCATTATAGCACTAAATCAATCGATGTCAAGGAGATTAATTGAGAAAATGTAAAAAAATGCCTCCCGTGTTTGGGAGACATTTTTTAACTGTCTTCTGAATTGTTCTTTGCGCAAATGGCGTCGGCCATGCCGTGAAGCACACTCATCATGGAAAGACCCTCGCCCTCATCCAAGCAGTCTTGATAATGGGCAAACTGGACGAGATAGCTTGCACTGATACGGATCATCGCTTCCGCGATCAGGCGGCAGTTGGTGTCCGGCTTGAGTTTTTTCTTCTTTTTCAGCAGCTCCAAAAGCTGCGTGAACACACGGATGGCATCGGAGTACTGATAGCCTGTCCAAAATTCCTCCACTGTGGGGGAGGAAAACTGCTCCAGAATGAGAATGCGCGCCACCTTGCGGGAGCGCTCCACCTCCTCCGAGTCGAAGGAGCCGAAGATGATATCGATCAGCTCGTGAATGCCCTTCCCCTGTATGCGATCTTCCAATTCTAAAAATGCCTTGGCCCGCAGCCCCTTGTGGGTGCTAAAGGCCACATTTTCCAAAATGAAGTTCAAAATCTCTTCTTTGCCCGAGAAGTGGTTATAGATGGAGGCCGGTTTGATGCCAACCGCTGCGGCAAGTTCACGAACGGAAACATTAGCATATCCTTTGGCACCAAAAAGCTCTATGGCTGCTTCCATAATTCGCTCGCGTGTTGTAGGCTCCATATCATTCCTTCTTCCATCCGATATTTCTCCAAGGAATTGTTGCTTGTAGTTATACTCTTTGTAGACATACGCTCATATTACCATTAATTATATCGGATTTCAAGCCTCAAAATTTGAATTCTTCCATGATTTATTAGGAGAAACCCTTCAATCACTGCTTGCAATGGCAGGATTCCCGTCATTCACTACAAATACCCAAAGTATCAAGCTATGTCATTCGGTTCCGTCAGTATTTACAAGCCGGCCTTTTTATAATAAAATGGCCATGTGATGCAAACGATGAAAAAAAGTATGCAAAAAAACCGAATCGACTTTGCCATGGACGCTCTGTCCCTCAGCGCGGCCACTCTTTCTCGCGCCGCGGGGGTGGACGCCTCCATCATCAACAAATGGCGCAAGGGAAGCCGCTCCATGACTAAGCGCAGCGCCGCCCTCACGGATGTGGCCGCCGCTCTGGTGCGCTTGGACCGGGATGCGCTGCTTTTTGAATACTACGCCCCCTATCTGGAGGGCGATCACGCTGGTGAGGCCATGGCTGCCTGGCTCATGGACGACGCGCCCCCAGGCCTTTGGGGCCGTGTTACTCCGCCTAAGGCCCCCACCAGCGGCGAGCATACCGTGGAGCACATGGTGTATTTGGGGCGCGCGGGCTTTCGAAAGGCCGCTTTGGCTATGCTGGACTATGTGCGGCTTTTGCCCCCGGGCCAGACCATCACCGTCCTCTGCCACGGAAAATGGGAATGGTTCGTAGGCGATCTCCCCTTCGTGCTTCTTTTCATCTCCAAACTGCGCCAGGCCGTTACCCGAGGCACGCGGCTACGCATGATTAACCGTAAAGGCTTTTCCCTGGCAGACGCCCCGCCCTTTGCCGGTATTTGGCTCACAGCCCACCTAAAGGGCTATGTCCGCAGTCTTTACTACGCGGAAAAGCCGCCCCGCGCCATCCGTTTTGTGGCCAGCATTCCCGGCTCCTGGAGCGCCCGGGCGGAGGAGGACGACTCCGTGGCGGACAGTCTCTACCTTACCATGCACACCCACCCCCGGGAAACCAGAAGAGATGCCGATTTCTGCCAAGAATATGCCTTAAAGAGCCGCCCCGCCAGCCAGTACGCCTTTCTTTCCGATCCCCTGGGCAGCCGGGAAAACCGCCGCCTTTGGCGCATGGGTCCCCTGCCCACTTGGAATATCAAGGGGGCGCCCTTGCCCGACGGCAGCTTTTTCGCCCTGTGCCGGGTGCCGGGCATCGGCCTCACCACCTGGGAAGAGGTCTACGAGATCGCCGGAGAAGACAGGCTGCCCCCCATGCCGGAGTACCTGCTCCTTGGGGAGGGCAGCTTTGCGCCAGGTCCCCATAAAATCATCCTCTGCCGGGAGGATGTGATGGAGGGCTTTTTAAAAGAACGGCGCATGAACGAGGTGATGAGCGCCATTTTGCATCGGCGGGCCTTTGCGCCCCGGCGTATCCTTAGTTCCCAGGTGGCCCGCCTGGTGGAGGCCATGGAGACCCGAGAGGATTTCGAGGTGGCCCTCATGCCACGCAGCGCCTTTGCCAAGCTGAACCTGGAGATGGTCTCCTTCCGGGACAGCGTAACCATTGCCTGGCTCCAGGATATGAGCGAGAGCGTGTTCAACCGGGACGAGGCCACAGCCAAGACCTTTTACTCCTTCTTAGACTACACCTGGAATAAACTGCAAAAGGGCTGGAAGCGAAAAAAAACCGTTTCAGCCACCCTGCGCAAGTGGATGACCGGCCAGGAGCTGGATCAGGACTGGGAGCCCGGCGCCCAAGAGGGCAGTTGGGATTTGCTCTCTGAGGATTAGCCCCCAAAGGCCATGCCTACGCTGCCCATAACAGCGCAAAAAGAATACTCCCTTCCTCTCGGCTCAGCGAAATCGCTGGCCCGTGGAGGACGGGAGTTTTTTTCTGTCCCAGCGCCGTAGCGCTCCCTTGAGAAGGGGCCCTTCTGACGCAAGCTTTGGATTCGGGGTGATTGGCGGCAATCTCAACAGGGAATTTATAGAAATTGTTATCCATATAATTGGCCTGTTCAGGCCAACTGATGGATAACATTTGACAGGTTGTTGCATTTTGATAAAATGAATAATATACACTTTCCCCTACTGTCTATTATAGCTTTTTCTTCAAAAAATACAAGCTTTTTCTCTGGCAGTGCGCGATTTTATTTTGTTACCACCCTCAAAGCAGCGCGCCATTGCAAGCTCTAAAAAACTGGTAATGACAATCATGAACGATTGGAAACGGAGGAGATTTAACATGAATAATCCAGATTTTTCGCTGATTTTACTTATGTGTATTGATAAAATCACATCATATTGTCCTACACTAATTGTTACCAAATGAGTTTCCGGATATACATCCCAAATACCCTCCTGACAATACATTGATTACAGCCCCCCTTTTTTCCTATCGGCGTCCCTGCAATGACTTAGCGCTGCAAACGCCCCTCCCCCCGCTCCTCTATCCAAGCAATTCGTGAATAGTATGCATTTTTATTCGTAACATATCCAGCCCGCGATCTCAGCCTGAAGGAAGCTGTCTCGATGATGACCGCCTGATGTTCCTGTTCGTGATGATGATGCTTTCAACGTAAAGGAGGACTAGACATGAGAGTAAAAGCCTTTAAGAGAGTGACCTGCTTATTGCTGGTATTTCTCTTCTGCGCAAGCCTGGTACCCGACCTAGGCCTGCTTGCTGCCCCCGCCCGAGCGGCCACCAACGTGGACAACGGCTTTGAAGGCCAGGATGCAGACGTATTTTCCGCCCTGGGCTTTGATACCGCCAAGCTGCCCGAGGGCTTCGACCCGGACACCACAGACAATCCCTACGGCAGAGACAAACTCACCGGCAATTTAGTCAGTGAGCTGCTGGCTGCCAACTTTGTCGCTTACGCCCTTTACGGACACGGCAACAACAATGTTACCGTAGACCAGGTGAGGGTGGGCAGCGAAAAATACAAGACCATGCCGACCGAAGTCGCCGCCTTGCGGGCCGGTGTGCAAGGCGACTTTGACGGCGACGGACTGGCAGGCGAGGTGGCCTATGTAGGCTTTGCAGGCGCAGATCTGAACGCCGGCACAGCCAAGCAACTCAGCCTTTGCCTTTTTGATCCCGGCTCGTCTACTTATAGCAATGTAAAAAATCTGGGCGCCTCCACCCCCAGCTACACCATAGGCAATGACAACGATGAGCCTGTGAATCAGTATGCCACTCTGGACCGCTGGCAGAACCTGCTCCAGATCACCAGCGGCGACTATGACGGCGACGGCACCAGTGAAATCGCCGTTTACGTCACCGGTTTGGGCGGGGCCCGGGTGGATGTATACCGCTATCAAAAGACCTCCCAGAGCGGCCCGGACAGCTGGCGCGACATGAACAACTGGGCCAAAGCCTGGAGCTATGCCGTAAGCGCCGAAAAGCAGCCGGTGCCCAACATGGTGTCTCTCTGTTCCGGGGATTTTAACCGGGACGGCATAGACGATTTGGCCATTTCTTACGGCAGCGCCCTATACACCAATCGTGTTTTCTGGAACCAAATCGGCCCTCTGACGACACTGTCTCTTAAGGAAAGCCAGGCCAAGGTTCTTTGGGGCAGCCCCACAGAGATGCTCAGGCAGCTTTCTCCCCTGGATCTGGGCAAGGATCACGATAAGCTGGGCAGCCTGATCCGGGTTTCTTTGACCTATGGCGACTTAAACGAAGACGGCACCCCGGAGCTGATCATGACAGGGCAGCCCACTGGGGACGCCGGTGACAACAAGAAGCGCGCCGTTGCCTCCTATGTCTACGGAGAAGAGGCCGGCCTGGTCATCGATATGGCCGAAACCATTTCCATCGTGGATGGCAGCTACACCACAGTGACCGTCGATGACAATACCACCACGCAGTATAACAGCAACAACGGCTATGACGACACCTACAGGAGTGATCCCATTATGCGGACCAACTCCGCCGTGATTCTGCCCGAGGGCGGCGAGGGCACCTGCCTCTACGTGGACAGCGCCATGGTCCGCTATCAGGAGGGCAGCCTCTCCCTGGCCTATGAGCTGGATGACACCAACTACAATACCGAAAGCGGCAAGCTTGCGGACTGGCCCACAGACAGCTATTCGGAATATGGCGCAGTATCCGGCGATATCAACGGCCTGGGCTACGACATTTTGTCCACCAGCTTTTTCATGAATACTTTCAAACTTACTGTACCTACCAGTACACCTTTGGCTGCCACGGTAGGCGGCAACGGAAGCGGCGGCCTTGTGGCCCAGAGCTATGGCGCCTCTGTGCCCATCACCTTTACCATGCCGGACACAGATCTGGACACCACCCTCATTGAGTACAGCGGCTACCACTACCTAACCTATTCCGATCCCCAGGTGCTGGCCATCATCGCCGCCGCGCCTTACTTTGAGGATGTGGATGTCATCTCCGACTATGACTACGCCTGGCAGAACACCACCTCCTACAGCCAGATCAGCGGCAGCGGTGAAAGCAGCATTGTGGCCCTGGACTTTGAAATCGGCGGCTATCTGTCCTCCGAGGTCACAGCCGGCGGCGCAAAGATAGAGGCGGAAACCAGCCTGGGCTTTACCCTGGAATGGGAAAAGGAGACCACCAAGAGCTATGAGTATACCCTCTCCTTTGAAACCAGCCAGGACGAAGACGCCGTGGCCTTCTACTCCATTCCCACAGAAAACTATCTCTTCTACGTCTCCGTCCCCGATGGAAGCGGCGGGTATACCACCACCCCCTCCATCATCTCCAACACCTTTGCCCCTTGCTATCAGGTGCTTTCCCTGGAGTACTACGAATCTATCCAAGGAAACTACGACGAGCTGCCCCAGGTTATGGGAACGGCGCTCACCTCCTCCCCCGGTGACCCCTCCTCCTACCCCTCCTCCGACTCCGGCTACGATGTCATCGCCAAGTGGAACGATGACCCCGCCGGCGTCAGCTTTGGCAACGGCGCCATCACTCAGGAGATCACCATCACCGAGGAGCAATCGGAAACCTATAACTTAGGCGGTGTTTGGGACTTTAAGATAGGCGGCGGCGTGGGGCTTCAGAGTGACCTTGTGCAGTCTGAGGCCAGCATCACCGGCGGCCTGCAATGGTCCTTAAACCCCTCCAAGGGCTGGTCGAATATCAACCTTACCGGCTCCAGCTTTTCGGGCACGGTGACCAACATGCCCGCCCAGTTCAGCGACTACGGCTACTATTACAACTGGAAGCTTTTCGTCTATAACTACGAGTTCGCCAACGGCAACAGCATCCCCGTGGTGAGCTATCTGGTGGGGGACGTTTCCCAGCCCCCCAAGCTGCCCGGGGACTTCCAGCAGGACTACGAACGCTCCGCCAGCGATGCAAACGTTCTGACCTGGACCTATGGTGAAAGCGCGAAAGCCTTCCACATCTATAAGTACTATCATTTCCCTGTGGGCAGCGGCCCGGAAAAGATCGCCACCATCAATCCCGCTGACCCCAATAGCTATATCATCAAATTAGACGAGAACAACCAGCCATACAAGGAATATTACTTTACAGACAGCAATCTGGCGCCCTATACGGAATATGAGTATTCCATTCAGGTGGAGCGCTATCCCAAGATCCCGCCCCTGTCTGCTCCCTCCGGCATTTTGAAAGCCAGGACCACGGCGGCCAGCGGCTACCCCGAGCTTTTGATTCTGGAATCCGACAACAAGAACGACGGGGCCCTTTTGGCCTACCCGGACAAGACCTCCTCCCTCACCGCCGTTGTCACAGGCCCTGACGGCGCCGCCACAGGCTCCTATTACACCACGGTGCAGTATCAGTGGGAAAAGCTGGTCAGCGGCGCCTGGACTGAGCTGGTGGGTAAGACTACCTCGAAGCTCTCCTTCGAGCAGGCGGGGGTTGAGACCCAGGGCGACTATCGCTGCCGGGTCAACGTTCAAACCAAGGCAGACGCCCTGAATATTACTGCTTACACAAACCCCGTGACCCTCACTCACGACAAGCGCACCAGCTACCTCTCCGACCTGAAGGTCACCGACGTGCAGGGCGGCGGCGTGAACCTTTACGCCATGGTGAAAAATGCCCACGCAGACTCCGGCACCATTCCCGGGGGCTTCATCACCTTTACCCTCACCTCCAGCCTGACCCTGGAGTCCTATCAGTTCTTCGTGCCATTGGGGGCGACAGGCGCCGCCAACAAGGTGGTAGAAGCCTCCCTCCCCGCCGGTATGTACACGGTGAACGCCTATTACAGCGGCTCCTTTATCTTCAAGGCCTGTACCGCCAGCGGGCAGTATCTCTCCCAGATGAGCAGCGGCTACCTGGTGGACGCCCCGGCAGAAACCGTCTACGGCGACGGGGCCACCCTCACCTTCCAGCAGCTGAACAAGGCCCTGGGCGTGACCACCGTTCTCAATACCCCGGCGGAGAACGCCACTCTCACCCTGGGCATCATCCCCATGAGGGGTAAGACTTCCGGCACCCAGGCACTGCCCCTCAATGGCAATGTGACCCAGGGCGGGCTGTACTACTTCTCCGTGGAAGACGGCAGCCTTCGCAGCTTTACCGCCTACAAAGCAGGCAAGGTGAATACGGCAGGCGGCTACGTTACCTATGAAGGCGACGACTTTAGCAGCTATCTGACCCGGCTGGAGGGCGTAGGAAAATTCCAGCTGGAGAAAAATACCCCGGCGGGCACCTACATCATCAAAATCCAGGATGCCCAAGGGAGCGCCGCCTTTGCCCCCATCAAGGTGCTGCATAAGCAGATCTCCCTGCGGCTGCCCTCCCTGTCCGAGGCGGAAAACAGCGCCACCATCGTCCCCCAGCCCACCCTGGGAAGCCTCCCGGTTCAGCTGGGCGGCTGGGCGGAATGCGACTTAGTGGGCGGCACCCTTGACAGCACCCTGGCAGGAAAAACCGTGCCGGTGAACTTCATCAACACGGCGGGCCAGGTGTTCACCAACGAGAGCGTGGCGGATTTCTGCGGCTATTACACCATCAGCCACCCCGCCACCACCACCATTGCCACCAACTATGCCATCACCTTTGTGGATGGCTCCATCACCATTACCGGGGCCATGAACCCCCTCTATGTGGGCGCCCGGGAGTTCTTCGGCTTAGACGTAGGCGCTGTCTCCGTCATCTCCCCGAAGTTCGACAGCACCAGAGGGAAAATCACCACCACCGGCGGCCAGGTAGACCCCGGCGTTCTCACCCAGCAGCATGCAGCCGGTACCCGGGTGGTGCTGATGGCAAGCCCGGATTTGGGCTACGAGGTGGACGATTGGTACATCAACGGCGTCAGCCAGGGCAAGTCCACCACCAGCCTGGTTCATGTCATGCTCAGCGAAGCGACCAAAATCGAGGTGCAGTTTAAGGTCGCGCCCAACACCCTCTCCTTTAGCACCGTGGGTAACTCCGGCAGCGGCACCATTCGATGCAACGACCAGAACCTCACCAGCGGCAGCCTGGTCCTGGCCAATGCCAAGTTTACCTTCACCGCCCAAGCCCTGGAGGGCTACCACTTTAAGGAATGGCGCTACACCCAATTGGGCAAGGGTACCATTTACGATACTACCGACGCGGGCAAGATGACCAGCACCTTCGACCTGGTGATGCCCGGCGCCAGCTGCTCTGTTTACGCCGTGTTCGAGCGGGACTTTTATACCTTCAGCTTCCGCGACTTAAGCGGCAACGACGGCCTGGTTGCCTGGTATCACGGCAGCCGCACCACCGACGGAACCGCCCACCAAGAGCGGATCAGCCTGAAAAGCGGCGATCTGGTCATGGGTGACACCCAGATTGTGGTGGAGCCCGCCAGCGGCTGCAGCCTAGAGGATGGCTTTGGCTACCTCTCTGTGGGCACCCAGGGCGTGGCGGACTATACCCTGGGCACTTATACCCTGGCCATCAAGGAGAACACCACGGTGTCCACCTCCACCACCCGGGGCCTCTTCCCCCTCACCCTGGACTTTGATGTAAGCTCCACCACCGTGGCCCCTGTGGATGCCCAGATCACCTACTCCGTGGGCGACGCGGAGGACAGCTTCTCCTACAGCGCCGGGGACAGCCAAAAAATCCTTTCCGATCTCCCCGGCGGCAGCCCCATCTATGCTCAGGTGTCCCATCCCGACTATTACGACCTGGTGGGCTGGCAGTATAGCGGCACCTGCTTTATCACCGCCAAAACGGAGAAAGACCCCCTGGCTGTGCCGCTGAAAACCTCCGGCGCGGCGGTGACAAAGGGCGCAGTGTACTCCTACGCCGTCACTGAGGCGGGAGACACCAAATATTACTACTTCACCGCCACGGAAACCGGCACTGCCATTTGGGATGGGGACCAGGTTACCCTCACCGCAAAGGGCGACAACTATTTCATCCCGGCGCTGAAGAGCAGCGGGACCCTTAAGGTCATTCTTAAGGAAAAGCCCACCCACACCGTGACCTTGAAGGACGGCACCGTATATAGCTACCGCTACACCCTACCCGCCGGCGCGTTGGAATCGGTAACAGTGCCCAAGGTTATCACGGTTCATGAGGGCGACAGCTTCACCCTAACGGTGGAGCCCCTGCTGCAATATGCCGTCACCCATTGGAAGACCACACCCGAGGGCGGCGCCACCATCACCACCAGCGCCACCTCCCTGAGCTTTACCCTCCCCAATATCAGGGAGAACTATCACGTAGAGCCGGTGACCGCCAGCTCCACCTATAACATCATCGACTGGCCGGGCATCAAGGATCGGATTAACAAGCTGACCCTGAGCCCCTTGGACGGCTATCAGTCGCAAGTTACTGTGGGGGGCAGCTTTTCCTTCCGGCTCAGCGGCGCATCCCTTCCCATGGTGGATAAGGTCTTTGCCAACGGCCAGGAGTTCCTCCCCGGCGAAGGCAACCAGGTAAGCGGAACCACCTACCGCCTGGAAACAGACCCCCATACCAACATGATCACCTATACCATTGAGAACATCAAGGCCAATCAGACCATCAGCCTGACTTTGAAGACTCTTGGAATTAAGGTGGGCGATACCGATATTAGCGCCCTGTCCGGCACAGGCTGGAACTACGACTCCGCCTTCCAGACCCTGTATCTGCGGGCCGACGGACTGGCCCTCTCCGGCGCCAACGATCAGGACATCGCCCCCAACTTCCGCATCGTCATGGAGGGGTCCATCAGCGCCAGCATGGAGAATCTGAAGCTCCTCACCACGGCGCCCTACCCCTTCCGCTCCGACTCTGCCGATCTGGTCACCCTCACCGCCTCGGGCGAAAACGAGATCACCCTTACCTCGCCCGATCTGCCTGACGACATGGCCCTTATGTACTTCGCGGGGGGCCTCTGCCTGAGAGGATCTGGGGCACTGACCTTAACGGCAACCAATACCGATAGGATAAACGCCGCTTACGGCATCCATACCGGCAAGGGCGAAACCCTAATCACAGGCAATGTGGCCCTGGACATCCTGCTGAAGCCCAACGCCAGTAACATGGCCGGCATCTTTGGCCAAAGCCTCATCATAGGGGCGGACAACAGCCTGCCCAATCAGCTCCAGTCCCAGCCTAAGGTGAAGATCAGCGTACAGTATGCATCTGCGGTTGGCGTATATACCTTCCTGTGCGATCTCCTCAGCGGCAGCCTCTTGATCGACTCTGAGGGCTACGGCATAAACACGGGCCGCGACGGGAACAACTGGGTCAACACCGGCTACCGCGGCCTTCGCCATTACGATGGCATTATGGAGATTCAGGCGGCAGAAACGGCCTTCTTTGAGCCGGATAGCTACCAGAACTTCAAGCAGTGGCGAGTCTATCAGAAAGAGGGCTATCAGCTGCGTTACAAAACCGTGAAAAATTCCATCCTGACTGTGACGAAGCAATTCCCGGATCAGTACAGCAATAAGCAGCCCGGCCCGGCCTACGACAGAATACAGCCCTTCATCGATTTCTGGTACCCCCCCCAGTTTATACCGGACCCATACACCTATGTTTACTTGGCTCCCGCCACGGGACAAAGCGGCGAAGGAACCCTTTTGGTGAAAACCAATTCGCCGGACTACAACTCCATCTATTCTATCCCCCTGACCCCGCCTGTGGTGGATGTCGATCACTACTATATTCTTTTGGAAGGGAGCATGCCAGGTGGCCAAACGGCCTATTACATGGAGATCGCAAGCGAACCCGATCTGTTCGACCACCTCTCCCGCGATGCTACCGACACGGTGCTGGCGAAATGGGATAAAGATACGCAAACCTTTATCGCGGGCGCCTTCACCCCCAAAACTGTGACTTTGCAAGAGCTCCCCGAGCTGATAGAAGCCCTCGTCCTGGAGCCCAAGGAAGACATGCTCCTGGACATCGCCCTCACCGGCACCTGGAAAAAGGGGGATTCCCCCCAAGAGCCGATACTGGACGTAACTGACCCCTGCATCCAAAGCATCACCCTGGACGGCTTCACTTTCCCCAGCCTTATCCTTTCCGATGTGCCGGTCTATTTAGACGGCGTCAGCACCCTCAGCGCCGAAACCAGAATACCCCTCATCGCTTCAGCTGGTCTGGTTTCCCTCTACGGCCTTGAGAGCACCCTGGTGGGCGAAAATCCGCCCCTGAGGAGCCCCTTTGCCCGCTCCACCGACGACGATACCCCCGGCTCTCTCCAGGTGGTTCAAGGAGATCCCACGGGGTACTATTCCACCATGCAAACCCTGGCGGCGGAATCCAGCGTGCTGCAATTTAAGCTCTACCACCCGGGGGCCTTGATGCTCCAGGGCAAGGGCACCACAGTGATAGACGCAGACGGTGTCCTGACCACCTATGAGGCGGACTTCTACAGCCGCACCCTCACCGATGGCGGTGAATCCAAACGCTCTGTGGCCGGCCAGTATGGCAGGGTTTGGACCATGGAAACAGGCACCTCCGCCTTCCTGGCCACCACCCCTGGCGCCTTCGACGGAACCGGCCACCCCTACATCAAGATCAGCCCCCACACCGCAAGCGCCAAGGCCGATCCCTCCGCCCTCTCCTATGACAAGGGAACGGGCCAGGGCCAGCTCTCCACCGTGCTCTCTGAGCCCACCAAGGACGGCATTCTCCGCGCCTTCGCCTCTGCAGACACCGTAAAGCTCTCCAGCCCCACAGGTGTGATCACCCCCCTGGAGGCAGGCACCGCCTATACCCTGGAGGATCACACCCTCACCCTGGCGGAAGACCTGGTGAAGGGCCTGGCTGTCGGCAAGCATAAGGTTCAGGTTCACTTCTACGACGAGCGTCCCGAGGACGCCACCGTCTACCTCCTGGAGATCTCCCTGGTGATCGCCAACACAGAGGTTAGTAAGGGCGAGCTGCGCATTAGCCCGGAGACGATCACCCTGGGCCGGAGCGGCACCTACACCTTTACCACCGAGTTTACCGGCACCACCCCCAAGCACTATACCTGGAAACTGGAGGGCGCAAGCTCCCCTGAAACCACCCTGACTCCCAGCCAGAGCGGCAGCTCCGCCGTGCTGGTCATCGGGCCCCAGGAGGCCACAGCGGGCAGCCTCTCGGTGAAGGCATCCTCCTTCCTGGAGGTCTCCAGCACTGAGCCCCTGGGTGAGGCCGAGGCCACCGTGACCCTTTGCCCCTTGGCAGCTGGCATTGTCATCACCTGCGTGGATGAGACCCCCTCCGGTGACGGCAGCTTTACCCTCCGCCAGAGCAGCCCCGGAAACCAGGCCAAAACCTGGGACTTTAACGCCGAGGTCACCCTGGACAGCGGCGAAAAGGCCGCAAACGTCACCTGGAGCCTGCAGCATATGCAGATGCAGGCCACCACCGTATCCAAGACCGACGGCCTGGTCACCGTCTCTCCCAAGGAGATCGGCAAGGAGGGGCAAATGCTCCTCACCGCCACCTACACCAACGGAGACGGCACCACCCTTCAAAAAACCGTGCCTCTCTACCTCTTCTCCGACGCCCATGTCTCCTTCACCCAGGCAGGGGTGATGGGCAATATCACCGGTGCGGTGTATGGCCCGGAGAAGACCCCCATCCTACCTGCCGGGTCTTGGATTCCCGCCGGCAGCACCGTCACCGTTACCGCCGCGCCGGACCCCGACTGCATGGTGAAAACCTGGTACGTGGGGGGCAAGAGCGTCATGGCGGACAGCAAATTCACGGTGAACGAAGAGGCAAGCACCCTCACCTTCCAGGCGGCGGAGCGCAGCTTCTATGCCATCACCGCGGACTACATTAACAAAAACTCCTTCTCCGTCCAATTTGAGGCCGGAGACCACGGAAGTCTCACCGCCAAGCATAAGGGCGCGAACTTCTTAAGCGGCAGCCGGGTCATCAAGGGCGACAGCCTGACCCTGACCGCGCAGCCCGGTGAAAACGCCTCTGTGAAGCACTGGCTGCTAAACGGCGACATCTATCAGGAGAGCGGCGTCGTATACAAGGGAAGCACCCTTACCCTCTCCGACATTCAGATGGACTATCAGGTCTCCATCGTCTTCGAGAGCGAGCCCCTGGAGCTCACCATGGTGGCCGGGCTCCTTGCCCCCGGCGATGCGGCCCCCAACGGCAGCCTTAGCTACTTAAACGGTGAAACCCCCATGAGCCCCGCAGGAACCCCCACAGTTGGGGTAGGCGTTACTTACACCGATACGGTACACGCCTGGGATCACATCACCGTTATCGCCGCCCCTGACGCAGGCTATCAGGTCAAGGCCTGGCACCTCTGGGACGGCAGCGGCTATCAGGCCCTGGCAGCCACGGGAGAAAAGCTCACCTATTCCGCCCCCTCCCTCACAGAGGCCCTGAGGGTGATGGTCACCTTCGAGCCCATTCCCATCTACACCGTCACCGTCAGTGCAGACAGCGCGGAAAACGGCAACGGCCGCGCCCTTTCAGGCGGTCAGTTCGTGGCCCAATCCCAGGCGGAAGCCTTCCAGGTTCTGCGTCACGGCTCCATGACTGTCTACGCCATTCCCGATCCGGGCAGTCAGCTGATGCTGTGGCGGGTGACCAATGAGCAGGACGGTACAAACGTAGACTGCACGGCGGAAGAGGGCACCAATGCCATCCACCTCCAGGACATCAAGGGCAATGTGAAGGTCGCCCCCGTCTTCCAGAAGCTGCGCCACGATGTTACGGTAGAAACCGTCTCCAACGCCACGGTTTCCGCCGACTGCGTCCTGCCCG
Source organism: Evtepia sp. (assembly GCA_031553635.1). Classification (GTDB taxonomy): domain Bacteria; phylum Bacillota; class Clostridia; order Oscillospirales; family Oscillospiraceae; genus Evtepia. The sequence continues at coordinate 165,431 of JAVBLH010000005.1, forward strand.
GCACGCAGGCTTTGGTCACTGTCACTGAGGGCGAAACCCAAGAGGTCAAGAGCGGCTGTACCGTTACTGTGACCCTGACGCCGGATTACGGCTGCGCCCTGCGCACCCTGACTGTCAACGGGGAGGAGATTACCCCCCTCTACGACAGCAAGCTGGGCGCCTATGTGGTCATACTTACCAACCTGAGCGAAGATATCACCATTGATGCCAGCTTTGACGATGCGGACATCTTCACCGTTACCGGCCCCGCAGACTATGCCTTCGCCCCCGATGGCACCGTGATGCCCGGCTTCGTGCCCGACGGTACCAGCGACGACGCCGACCCGACTGACGCCATGGTGGAGATCCTCCACGGCGGCAGCGCCCTCCTCACCTTCACACCGGAAGACGGGGTTTTGGTGGATGTGGGCATCCTGGAAGAGGAGCTGGAGACCGTTCTGGACGCGGCCGGCTCCGACGCCGACTATCTTATCACCGTGGAGGGCGGAAGCTATGTGGCCTCCCTCAATGGTGTAGACATGGATCTGGACTTCAGCGCCATGGCCAATCCCTTTGTATCCCTGGAAGCTGAGCTGGTGGTGGTAAGCCTCGCCACAACAGGGGAAGGCAGCTTAGTGGTCACCTATCTGGGCGCCACCCTCACCGACGGCGCACAGGTTCCCGCCGGAGCCGATTTGAGCATTGAGGCCATCCCCGATGCCCACCATGAGGTCATAGGGCTTCAGGCAGGCGGAAACGATCTGGGCAGCCTCCCCGGCGGAGTGAACGAATCCGTGGCAGATGGCTGCACAGCGGACGACGATATCACCATCGAGGCCACCTTCCAGCAGGCCGAATTCCGGGTGATGCTGAACATCCTGGGCAGCGGTACAGGCACATTAACTGCCGAGGCGGGCAGAACCACCCTGGTGGAAACCGGCTACCTGCCTAAGGATGCCGCCGTTTCCGTCTCCGCCACCCCGGGCCAGAACACCAAACTGGGTGCCCTGGTCATTGACGGAATCGAAGAAAGCGATGGCACAGGCAGCATCGATGCCCTCACCACCGACGCGGATATCTTCGCCGTCTTTGAGAAAACCGAGACCTCGGTGACCTTTAACAGGCCCGAAAACGGCAGGCTCCTGGTCTTCGCCGGGGCAACGCCCATCACCTCGGGCACCGTTCTCCCCGTGGGCACCCAACTGACCATCGCGGCGGTACCTAACCAGTACTACACCCTTGACAGCCTCACCGCAAACGGCAAGGCGCTTCTAGGGGACACTTACACCGTCAGCGATTTTAGGAGCAACCACATCGAGGCCCATTTTGCCCCCAGCGAGGCCAGGGTCAGCTGGACCCAGTCCTCCGGCGGCGCAGTCTCGGTGACAGACGCCGGGGGCAATCCCCTGACAAACGGCGCCTACGTGCCTCTGGGTGAAACCATTACCGTTACCGCAACGCCCAACAGCGCCGACAACCCCCTCCAGTCCCTCACCTTAAACGGCAGCCCCTTTGCAAGCGGCGGCCAGTATAAGGTCATGGGCCACGTGGACATCGCAGCCAGCTTTCAGTCCGGCGGCGGTGGTGGTGGAGGCGGCGGTGGTGGCACCACCATCATCGACCCCTTGACGCCGCTGGATGACCTCCTGGGCAGCGTTTACAGCGTAGACGTAAAGATCACGGGCAAGGGCGCCGTTTCTCTCACCGCCGATGGTAACCCCATCACCCCCGGCACCCCCCTTCCCATCAAGACTGTTCTGGTCATCACTGCCAACCCCGATATCAGCAGCAGCCTGGGTACCCTCCTGGTGAACGGCGTGGCCTTCCAGAACGGCGGGCGTTATGAGCTCTATGCCAACACGGAGATTCTGGTCACCTTTGTAGACACGATCCCCTACTATCTGGATGCCAGAGGCAGCAAGGTTTTCCTGGGCTTCTCCTTCGAGAGAAACAACAACGGCATTTGGGATGCGGCGGAGTACATCGCCCCCACAGGAAAGACCGTAGACTTTGCCTCCAACACCAAGAGCTTTACCGACACCCTGGGCCACTGGGGCGAGGGCTACATCGGCTTCGTCACCAACAGGGAGCTCTTCCTGGGCACCTCTGCCACGGAGTTCTCCCCCAACGGTGAATTAAGCCGGGCCATGTTCGCCACGGTAATTGGCCGTCTCTACGAGCGCAGCTTTGGCGAGATCGCCCCTGTGACAGGCAGAACCTTTACAGACTGCGACTACGGGGCCTACTATGGCAAGTATGTAGACTGGGCCGCGAAAAACGCCATCATCGAAGGTTTCGGCAACGGCACCTTCGGCCCCAACCAGTCCATCACCCGAGAGCAGATGGCGGCCATCCTGTACCGCTTCGCCCAGTTTATGGACGCGGTACCTGCCACCTTGGATGAAAACCTGGACGCCACCGACCAGGGCAGCATCTCCTCCTGGGCCCGAGAAGCAGTCCTCTTCTGCCAGACCACCAAGCTGGTGAACGGCATGGGCGACGGACGCTTCGCACCCCAGGCCACAGCCACAAGAGCCGAGGCGGCAGGTATCCTGACCCGCTTCGTGTCCTACATCATCATCCAGGCAAACTAGCCGAAAGGCAGGCAAAGGGCCGTGGTACTTACGTACCGCGGCCCTTTGCTTTTGCTATTCATTGATGGGCTAGTTGAAGTCCGGGGAGTAGGGTAGGACGGCTCGCTCCACCTCTTCCGGCGCGGGGGGTAATTCCCGGCCCAGCTCCCAGATCAAAATGGCGTCCTTCCCTCGTCCGATGTAGCACTTTACGATCTCGCTTCCCTTGAGAATATCCTTTTGGCGGCGGGCGTTGACCTCTTCCAAATTGAAGCGGGGCTGGGACCGAAATGCCGGAGAAAAGCCAAGGAGGTCAAACAGGGAGCGGGAGATTACCACCCGCTCTGTTCCCGTGCCGTCGGCATTGACCTCCGTGGAGAAGATATAGGTCACCGGCTTGCCGTCCAGAGGCCAGGCGATAAAGCCTATGTCTCCATTGGCGAAGCGATAGGGCTCTTCGATATGCATTTGGCTGATGGGCACGGTGAACAGGTAATTCCCTCCGAAACTGAGGGCCAGGCAGAAGAGGATAACGCAGATCCCCAGGGCGATGAGGATGCCCCTGCGAAAGGACTGGGCTTTTTCCTGCTTCCAGGCCTTGCGAAAGGCGGCCAAAAGCCTCTCTTCATTCTCTTCCACCGGGGGGGACAGGATAGCTTCCCTCATGCCTTCCTGGGCTTTTTGGCAGGCCTTGCAGCCTTTCAGGTGCTCTTCTACCAAATCACGGGACGCCTGGCTGCAGGCCTCGTCTACACAGAGCGGCAGCAAGTCTTGGATCACATCGCAAGGCAACTTCATCATAATCCCTCCTTTATCTTTTCCTTGGCACGGTAATAGGTCACTCTGGCCCAGCTTTCGCTCTTGCCAAAGAGGGCGGCAATCTGCCCATAGGAGAGCTCACCGAACACCCGCAGGGAAAAGACCTCTTTATAAGGCTCCGGCAGGCCGTGGACGATTTGATGGATGCGCAGGGCCGTGTCCTCGTCCACCAGGGCGGCCTCCAACCCCATTGCCGGGTCTTCCCTCTCCTCCGGCTGATGTCCTGCCTTGGTCTTTTCCTTTTGACAGTGGGTGATATAGGTGTTTTTTGCGATCTGGCAGAGCCACACGGTGGTCTTACAGGAGCCGTTGAATTGATGGATGGCCTTGAGGGCTTTGAAAAAGGTCTCCTGGGTGATCTCCTCGGCCAGGTGGGCATCGCGGCAGAGGGAGTAGACATAACGGTATACATCCCTGAAATAGAGCTCATAAACCTGGGTAAAATCCATCATGTCCTCACCTCTCTTTGTCTATAAGACCAGCCACCCGGGGATTTGTTACAGAAATTTTTTAGCGCAAATCTCGGAGGTGCTCCTTTGCGATATTTTATCATACATTTTCAAATTCTAAAACTGTGTACCTGATGCGGGAGAGCACCAATTTTCATTAAAGCCACCGCCTGTTTTCTCAATAACTTCTCAAATCTGAGGCGAAAATGATTCTTGTTCCCTTCTACTTTTAGAAGTATAATTGTGACAGGGTGGTGATGATTTTGATCAATCCAAATTCAGAATACATAACCCTGAAAGAAGCGGACTTTTCCGCCTACCCTCTGGGGCAAAATTAGACGCCCTCTATCTCCGCGCCAAATATTTTCAGGGCGTGAAACAATACGATGCCATGTTGGCTGTGGCACAGACAGCCTTGGCTTTTTGCGCCGCGCAATCTGAGTTTTCGTATATTAGGGTGAACCTGCAAATCGCCTGCGCCATTGCCCTAAACGAGCTTGGGCACGCGCCGGAGGCCGAGGCTTACCTGCTTGCCGCCATGGATGCTTGCCTGCCCAGGGGCTATACCATGGCCCTGGCGGTCAATGTGCTCCTGGCCGGCGGGCTCATCGAAAAACTGCTGAGGGGGGACTACCCCGCATACACTGCTGCCGTGCTGGAGCAGGCGAACCGCGTGATCCCCAACTGGATTGACTTTCACAACCGCTTTACGGAGGATAACATCACGCAAATTCTCATGCCAAAGGACTACCAAATGGCGCGGCTGGCGACCCAGGGTATGTCCTATGGGGATATCGCAGAGCGGTTTTATATCACCCGCGGAGCGGTGGCGAACCGGATGCAGATGGTCTACGAAATGCTGTTTATCACCGGACAGGAGCGCAAGAAAAAGCTGGCAAAGTATGTTTTGTGACGGAAAATTATGATATTTTACCACCCTTGGCAGCACTTTCGAAGGCCGGAAAAATCCTCTATGCTTGTATTGGGAACAAGCATGGGGGATTTTTTTCTTTCCCCCACGAGAGGGGTGAACCGGAACCAATGAACAAACCACCGGAGAAAATCATCCGGGTGAGGGGGCACGACTTCCATCTCACCCTGCACTATGACGCGGATTATGGCGCGCGCAGGACAGACTACCCGGATTTTGACGTGAACCCGGTCTATACGGCCGATGGCAGGCCCTTCCGGCTTTCAGCCCAGGAGAGCTGTCCGCAGGGCAAGCACTATGAGTGCCAAAACCAGCGCCCCTACGATTGCAACGAGTGCGTCCACTTTCACCAGGAAGCGCCCGCCGACGCCATCGGCATCTGCATGTGTGAGGAATTGGAAAGGAGTTGCGTGGACATGTACATTTCTGCGGAAGCCGCCGCCCAAAAATGGGGCATCACACCGCGTCAGGTCCAGCGGCATTTGGCAGCTGGGCGGGTACCGGGTGGGCGGAAATTCGGCCGCTCCTGGCTGATTCCCGCCGAGGCCACGAAGCCGGAAGATGCGCGCCGGGAAAAATCACCAAAAAACGCCCTCTTTTCTGATCTCCCTTATGTGATCGCGGCCACCACCACTCCATCAACTCCCTAGGCGGGCAGAAATATGTAGACGGCTTAGGCGGCGGCAAATTCGGACCGGACGATCCCCTCACAAGGGCCCAATTTGTGCAGATTCTGTACAACGTCTGGGGCAAGGGCGATACCACCTCCCCCTTAGGCCCCTTTGTGGATAGCGAACCAGGCGCGTGGTATGAGAATGCGCTGAACTGGGCCTACGGGAAGGAACTGATCTCCGGGTACAGTGCTGCGATCTTCGGACCCAACAACCCCCTCACCCGGGAGCAGATGGCGGTGCTCATCCTGCGGGCAGCCGAGGAGTTTGAGATCAACCTGACAGAGACCAAGGCTAAGACCACATTCTCCGACGAAAAAGATATCGCAAGCTGGGCCTACGACGCAGTGTATGCCATGCAGAAGGCCGGAATCATCGGCGGCAGACCCGACGACAGCTTTGATCCCCAGGGCACGCTGCCAAGGGCCGAAATGGCGAAGGTGATGTACTATACCCTGGAGCTTGCGGCGCGGATTAAGGATGCGTATTTGGAAAATTAACGGGATGAAACTCAACCGGTGCGGGGAAAGATACTGCGCCAGCCAGAACAGGGCATGCTTCTAACTCAAAAAAGACGTAAGTTGCCGCTTTTTTTCGGCTCCTTGCGTCTTTTTTACACACTTTCTTGGACAAATCTTGGACACGGGGCCCATTTTTCCTAAAATCTCAACATAGCAAAAACCCTCAAGTCGTTGAGACTCAAGGGTTTTTCTTGGTGACCCGTCCGCGACTCGAACGCGGGACACCCTGCTTAAAAGGCAGGTGCTCTGCCGACTGAGCTAACGGGTCATCTATGAGAACAATTACTTGCAAAAAACTGGCTGGGATGGTTGGACTCGAACCAACGGATGCGGGAGTCAAAGTCCCGTGCCTTACCACTTGGCTACACCCCATTAAAGGTTTTCTCTAGCGCAAGAGAGCCGAAAGCACGACGCTCCGGCTCTCTTACCTGGAGAAATATGGGGTGGGTAAAGGGATTCGAACCCTCGACCCCCGGAACCACAATCCGGTGCTCTAACCAACTGAGCTATACCCACCATACTGCTGGAACAAGACCAATCCATAATCTTCGCGCTACTAACCCACGCGGCATGCCTGAAGCCGAAGCGATCAGAACTGTTGCCCGTGGCAAGTGTTCCGCTTCGGGTCCCTTCCGCAGAAGCCACAAAGTGGCTGATGCGACGCTGGACCCAGACAAGCTTAAAAAAGACCGAACGCGTGCAGGTTACCAGAACTGGTCATTGGCACGCCTGAAGGGACTCGAACCCCTGACCCACTGCTTAGAAGGCAGTTGCTCTATCCACCTGAGCTACAGACGCATATGGAGCGGGTGATGGGAATCGAACCCACGCGACCAGCTTGGAAGGCTGGGATTCTACCATTGAACTACACCCGCATAAACCTATTCCCTGCCCACATCAGCTTATATAGGATAGCACACTTACCACCCCCTGTCAATATTTTTCTCTCGTTCCTGACAGATTTTTAAGCCGGTTTCCCACATTTTGCGTGGCATGAAATCCGAAAATCCGCCTATCCTAGCCCCGAGGTGTTTTCATGTCAATTTGGTTTCTCTATTTTTTCTTTTACAGCTTTGTTGGCTTTCTCTTTGAGATCGCCTTCGCCCGGGCAACCCGTTGCCGGAAGGTAGACCGCAAATGCTTTATCTTCCTGCCCCTCTGCCCGGTGTACGGCTTCGGCGCCCTGGCTATTTTGGCCCTGCCCGGGTGGTTCTATGAGCGGCCCTTCCTCTTCTTTCTGGCCGGCGGGCTGGTGGCCACCGCGGTGGAATATCTTACCGCCGTCTTTTACGAGGAGGGCGTGGGCATTTCCTTCTGGGATTATTCCGACCTGAAGGGCAATATCGCCGGGCGGGTCTGCTTGCTCTTCACCTTTTTCTGGGGCATTCTGGCCTGTGTTCTGGCGTATGGCCTACACCCTTTGGCAGCGCCCATTTTGCAGCAGGTTTCCGCCCCCCTCATCGGCTTACTGTTCTCCGTTTTGGCCGCCGACGCCATCCTTTCCCTTTCCCTTCTGCGCAAAACAGGCTCCACAGACAGCTTGAAATGGTACGCCGCCCCACCCCGGCAGGCCGCCATTTAGACAGCGCGAGGCGGGCAGAAAACCTTCTCTGTCCGCCTCTTCCCCTTTTCTCTTTACAGCTTTTGCAGCTCCCGAATGGTCTCCTGAATGGTGTTTTGGGGTACGTATGCCGCCACCAGCTTGAGGGCGCGCTCCAAGGTCAGCCCACCGGACATGGAAACGATGGGAAGGCCGATGGCCTCGGGAAACCGCCGCTCCAGCACCTTTTTAGACGCCGGGTTATTGAGGAGCTCCCGCACGGTAATTTGGTTGTTTTTAAGGTCCACGCAATCACCTCCCATTCATCCTATGCGGCTGCGGCAAAATCGTCCCGGCCCTTTGCATATTTCCTGAAGACCCGGCCCATACTATTTTCAGATTCAAATAAGGAGGGTTTCCACCCATGAACAACGGCAACAATGTCAACAGTAGCATCGGCTGCAACGTTACGGATTGCTCCTACCACAACAAGCAAAACATGGCCTGCTCCCTTAGCTCCATACAGGTAGGCCGCTGCGGTCCTACCACTGCCAGCTCCGCCTGTACGGAATGTGATTCCTTCGAGATGAAAAAGCCCGGCCGCAGCTAAAATCCCCACAAAGAAAGCCCCCCATATGAAAATAACCGGAATGGAAGTTTCTCCATTCCGGTTATTTTTAGCTTGTGGGATTATTCCGATCTGCCGGGGTCGTTAATCTGCTTCTGAGCGTCCCGCTGGGCCTTCTCCTGCAGCATTTCAGCCGGGGTGTCGTTGGCCTTGGCGGTGGGGCGCTGGGCATCGGTCACATGAACGTCGGTGCCCTCTTCCTTGGCGCGCTCTGCCTTTTCACCGGGGGTTTCCAGGTTTCCGGCAGCGGCGTCGGGAGAGATGGAGTCCTCCGCCTTTAAGGGTGCAGGCTCGGGCTTGCCCTCTGTGGCTGCGGCGGGTGCTGCGGCCGGGGCTTCCTTCTTCTCTGCGGCGGGCTTCTCAGGCTTCGGCTCAGGCACCTTGCCGTCGATGGTAATGGTCTTGCGGGGGCACTTCTGGGCGCAGATCCCGCAGCCGATGCAGAGCTCGTAGTTGATCTTTGCCAGGTTGTTTTCCATGACGATGGCGCCTTCCTTGGGGCAGGCCTTGACGCAGATGCCGCAGCCGATACAGCCGTCGTCGCAGCTCTTGCGCACTTCGGCACCCTTGGCCTCGGAATGGCAGTTCACGGCTACGTGGCGCTTGGTCTTTAAGGGAATGATGTGGATGAGGTTTCTGGGGCAGACCTCCACACACTGGTTACAAGCTACGCAGGCGGCAAAATCCACCACGGCCACACCGTCGATGATGTGGATGGCGTCGAACTGGCAGATATCCTCACAGGTACCGCCGCCGAGGCAGCCATAGGTACACTGGAGGGGGCCGGCGGAGACGCGCTGCATGGCGCGGCAGTCGCGCAGGCCCTCGTAGTTGTAGCGCAGCTTGTTGCAGCCGTGACCGCTACAGAGAACCTCGGCTACCTTACGTGCGCCGATTTCCGCTTCCACGCCCATAATCTCGCCGATCTGCTTGGCCAGGTCGGCGCCACCGGGGGTACAGGCGGTGACAGGGGCAATGCCCTTGACCACAGCGCTGGCAAAGCCGGAGCAGCCGGGATATCCGCAGCCGCCACAGTTGGCGCCAGGGAGGATGGAGGCGATTTCTTCTTCACGGGGGTCTTTCTCCACCGCGAACACTTTGGATGCGTAGGCTAGGATCGCGCCGAAGAGGATGCCCAATACGCCCAGCACGACCGGGGCTAAAATGATACCATTCATACTCTACCTGCCCCCCTTACCAAATCTTGAGGCCGGAAAAGCCCATGAATGCCAGAGACAGGAGGCTGGCAGCCACCAGAGCAATGGGGAAGCCCTCAAAGCTCTTGGGACATTCGGCGAATTCCATCCGCTCACGAACACTGGCGAAAAGCACGATGGCAAGGAGGAAGCCGATGCCGCCGGTGACGCCGTAGGTGACGCTGCTGATGAAGTTGTAGCTCTTCTGGGTGTTCTGGAGCACCACGCCCAGCACGGCGCAGTTGGTGGTGATGAGGGGCAGATACACACCCAGGGATTCATACAGGGCGGGCATAGCCTTTTGCAGGAACATTTCCACAAACTGCACCAGGGAGGCGATGACCAGAATGTAGGTCACCGTCTGCATAAAGGTCAGCTTAAAGGGCACCAGAACCAGCGCGTTGATGGGGTAACACACTGCCGCAGCCACGCCCATGACGAAGATAACCGCCATGCCCATGCCCAGGGCTGTGTCCACCTTCTTGGAAACGCCCATGAAGGGACAGATGCCAAGGAACTGGGAAAGGACAAAGTTATTGACCAGGATAGCAGCCAAAGAGATGCCTAAAAGTTCGGTGATTCCGCTCATGCCTTAGCGCCCTCCTTCTTCTTGGACTTGTTCACGAAATACTGGAATGCGGCGATGATGATACCCAGGGTCAAGAAGCCGCCCACAGGGAGCACCATACCCAAGGCAGGTACCCCTTCCGGTAGGATCATGAAGCCGGGGGCAGTGCCCAGGGCCGCGCCGGGTGCGCCGTTGAGCACGCCTGCGCCAAAGGTGCCGGCGCCGAAGAACTCACGGATGATGCACATGATGGTCAGGGCCACGGTGTTGCCTATGCCCTGGAAGATGCCGTCCAGCGCCGCGGTGCCGATCTTGTTCTTAGAGGCGAAGCCCTCAGCCCGGCCCAAGATGATGCAGTTCACCACGATGAGGGGGATAAAGAGGCCCAGGCTCTTGGAAAGGGCGGGAACGAAGGCCTTCAGCATCAGGTCAACGATGGTCACGAAGCCGGCGATAACCACGATGTAGCAGGCGATACGCACCTTACTGGGGATGATGTTGCGCAGGGCGGCGATAACCACGTTGGAGCAGGTGAGGATCACCAGAACAGCGGCGCCCATGCCGAGGCCGTTGAACATGGTGGTGGTGATTGCCAGGATGGGACACATGCCCAGAAGCTGCACCCAAACGGGGTTCTGGGTAATGAGGCCATCCCAAAATTGTTTCTTCACGTTCATGTCAGTCCCCCCTTACCCTACGTTTTCCAGAGCGGCACGGGCGGCGTTAACGCCGTCGCACACTGCTCTGGAGGTGATGGTGGAGCCGGTGATGGAGACGATGGCGCCGCCGTCCTTCTGCACCTTAACCTCTTCGGTACTGTCCACAAACTGGGCCTGCCAGGCGGGATCAGTAGCCTTGGAGCCCAGGCCGGAGGTTTCGGCGTGGGCGATGACGGCGATGCCGGTGACAACACCGTCGGTGGTGATGCCCACCATCATGTCGATCTCGCCGCTGAAGCCGGAGGTGGGGCCAACGCGCACCACATAGCCAGCGTCACCGGCCTGGGTGATAGACTTCACCCAAGGGTCGGAGCCGGTGTATTCCAGGGCTTCATAGCTGTCAGCCGGCAGAACCTTCTGCTGAAGCTCTATGATGGTTTTTTGGGTGTTTGCTTCAATAGCAGGGGCGGTGATGTAGTTCACCAGGCCCAGAAGGAGGGCCATGACCACGCTGATAACGGCCAAAACCAGAACCAGAGTAACCATACCGGGCTCTTTCTTTGTTGCAGCTTTGTTCTCACTCATGATTACGCCTCCTCCTTTGCTGCTTTTTTCTCGGCCTTGGCTTTTGCCTTGGCCTCCAGGCGCATTTCCTTGGTGACGCCGTAACGAGCGGGCATGGTGTACTTGTCGATGAGCCACACGCAGAGGTTCATGATGAGGATGGAGTAGCAGACGCCCTCGGGGTAGCCGCCGAAGTAGCGGATAAAGACCACCAGAAGGCCGCAGCCCACGCCGAAGATGATTTCACCCTTGGGTGTATTGGGACTGGTGACATAATCCGTTGCCATGAAGAAGGCTCCCAGGAACAGGCCGCCGCCCATGATTTCGTAGAGCATCCAGGTGAGGCGGCCTTCTTCGCCACGGGGGAAGAGGAAAGCCAGCACAGCCACGGTGAGGATGTAAGCGGCGGGGATGCGGATGCGGATGACGCCGCGAATCAGAAGATAGGCGCCGCCCAAAAGGAGCATCAGCGCGGAGATCTCGCCCACGCAGCCGCCGATGTTGCCGATGAACATGTCCATCAGAGACTTATCGGGCAGGATGCCGCCCTTCATCAGGTCACTGTTCAAGGGGGTGGGGCCGGTGATGGCAGCCAGTACCTCGGGCTTAAAGGAGCCAAACTCTGCCCAGCTGGCCCAGTTTTCCGCGCCGGGCTTTACCCAGGTGGTCATGGGAACGGGGTAGCAGAGCATCAAGAAGGCACGGCCGGCCAGGGCGGGGTTTAGGAAGTTGGTGCCCAATCCGCCGAAGAGCTGCTTTACCAGGATGATGGCGAAGAAGTCGCCCAGAAGAATCATCCAGTAAGGCAGGGTCACGGGGCAGACGAAGACCAAAAGGATACCCGTAATCACAGCGGAAAGGTCTCCCACTGTGCTGGGTTTTTTCATGAGCTTCTCGTAAGCCCACTCGAAAAATACGCATCCGATAACGGAAACCAGGGTGGTGGTGAGAGCACGGGGGCCCAGGAAATACACGCCCATACAGAGGGCGGGAATCAGGGCAATGACCACATCCAACATCAGGTTTTTCGTTCCCACAGGCGACGAGGCGTGGGGGGAGGATGCTACACTCAGTCTATGTTGATCGTTCATGTCATCCCCTCCTTACTTCTTCGCCGCCAGCTGGCGGACTTCAAATTTGGCGCTGCGGAATTGCTGCACCAGGGGGATACGGGCGGGGCAGATGTACTGGCAGGAGCCGCACTCCATGCAGTCTAAAAGCCGCAGTTCTTCCGTATCGTGCCACTGGCTCTTTTTGGCGTACATATTCATGTAAAGGGGAAGCAGGTGCACGGGGCAGACATTGACGCAGCGGGCGCAGCGGATGCAGGACTGGGTCTCGCTGGTTTTGGGCATCTCGCCCTCGCTAAAGCAAAGGACACAGTTGGTGGCCTTGCCCAGGGTAACGTCCATGTCGTATTGGGCCACACCCATCATGGGGCCGCCGGAAATGACACGGGCAGGGGGCTCCTTAAAGCCCTCAGCCTCTTCCACCAGGTGGGCGAAGGATACGCCAAGGGGGGACATGAGGTTCACGGGGTTCTTGATGGCGCCGCCGGTAACGGTCATCACCCGGCGCACCAGGGGCATGCCCTCTACCACTGCTTCATAGATGGCGGCGGCGGTGCCTACGTTAAACACGCAGCAGCCGACATCAGAAGGCAGCTTTCCGGGAGGTACCTCTCTTCCGGTGATTCCTTGGATCAGCTGCTTCTCCGCACCCTGGGGATAACGGGTGTGAAGAGCTTCCACAGTAATGTCGTTCTTTTCGCCAACCAGGCTCTTCAAGTGGGCCACAGCGTCCATCTTGTTGTCTTCCACGCCGATGTAGGCATGGCTAAGGCCCAGGGCCTTCATGGCAAGACGAAGTCCGCCGATTACCTTCTCCCCATACTCCAGCATGAGTCGATGGTCGGCGGTGATGTAGGGCTCGCACTCTGCGCCGTTGACGATGATGGTGTCTGCCTTGCCGATTGCGGAGCTGATCTTCACGTGGGTGGGGAAGCTTGCGCCGCCCATGCCCGTAATGCCGGCATCCCGCACGATGGCGACGATCTCCTCAGGGGTGAGGGAGTCTACATTGTCGCGGGGCTTGCAGTCGGGGCTTACCGTGTTTTGAAAATCGTTCTCAATGACAACAGACATCACGGGAAAACCGCTGGCAGTGGGCCGGGGCTCCACAGCCAAAACCTTGCCGGATACGCTGGCATGGATGGGCGCGCCCATTCCTGCCGTTTCACCAATCAGCTGGCCCAAAAGGACCTGATCTCCCTTGGCAACAATAGGCTTGCAGGGAGCGCCTATATGCATGTTCATGGGGAGGATCACCTGAGCAGGCTCCTTTTTCAGGGCCTCAATGGGCTTATGCTCAGTAGCTTCCTTGTGTTCGGCGGGGTGAACACCGCCGTAAAACCTATGCTTCATAGCATCACCTCTGTTTTTCCTTACCGTATTCTCTTAAATTCCCCGTGCGAAAGCCCTGTGGACAGACTAACACACTTTATTAATAATAGCCCTTAGCGCCCCAAATGTCCAGTACTTTGTTGTTGAAATCACGCAAATTTTTCTCTCGTTCGGCCACTTTCCCGAAAAGATTGCCTCTTTTATCCAAAACTTTTTTCTGCTATACTTAGGCCAAAGAGGCTCTTTTCCAGTCGGGTTAAGGGAAGGTAAAATCCAGGTAAAATCAGGGTAATTCATTCAGGGCACCATAAAGGAGGGCGCGTTATGGCGGCGGCATTTTCCATCCTGGGCGATTCCATCAGCACCTATTGGGGCTTTAGTCCCGACGAGGGGGTGTTTTACGACCCCAGCTACAAGAACAGTACGGGGATTGCCAGCGTGGCAGACACCTGGTGGTGGCAGGTGATGGAGGCCCTGGGCGGCACCCTCCTGGCCAACAGCTCCTATGCCGGCAGCGGAGTTTGCCGCTACAGCTACCAGGGGGCCGCCTCGCCCTACCGGGTCAAATGGCTCCAAAAGGAGGGGCAACGTCCCGATGTGATTTTGATCTACAGCGGACTCAACGACGTGGCCACCTATGTTTCCCCGGAGGAGTTCGGGGACCATTATGCCCAGATGCTGCACAATCTGAAGGAGGCCTATCCCAAGGCAGCCATCTGGTGCGGCACCTTATGCCAGGGGTTTTTGAAGAATCCCAACTGGCCCGCCTTTCTGAATTTCCGGTCCTATCGGCCCTTAGAGGAGTATAACGCGGTGATTCGGGCGGCAGTGGTGGCTGCCGACTGCCATTTGGCTGATTTGGCGGCCTTCGATGAGGAATATTCCTCTCTGGACGGGGTGCATCCCAATGGGGAAGGCATGGCTGAATTGGCCCGGCGATGGCTCTCCTTCATGGCGAAAGCCTAGGGTGGCGGTAGCCCCTTCGGCAAGCCGGAAGACCTCACTTTCCGCAGGAGGTGCAGCTTTGGACGACTGTAATACGAAATATCCCATCCTTCTGGTTCACGGCACAGGGTTTCGGGACCGAAAGCGTTTGGGCTACTGGGGACGAATTCCCAAAGCGCTGGAGGCCCGGGGCACCCGTATTTTCTACGGGGAGCAGGACAGCTGGGGCTCCATCGAGGAAAACGCCCACATGCTCCGGTCGCGGCTTTCTGCCCTGCTGGCGGAAACAGGCTGTGAAAAAGTGAACATTATCGCCCACTCCAAGGGCGGCCTGGAAGCCCGGTATTTGGCCTCCACCCTGGGCTGCGGCGGGCAGATCGCCAGCATCAGCACCATCTCTGCGCCCCATCACGGCTCTAAGGTCATGGACATTTTGTGGCGGCTGCCGCGGCCCCTTTTGCGTCTGGCCGCTGTGCTGACGAATTTCTGGTTTCGCCTTTTGGGGGACGAGAAACCCGATTTTTACCATGCCTGCGAGCAGTTTACCACCTGGTATATGGACGGCTTTAATAGGCGAAATCCCGATGCGCCAGGGGTTTACTATCAAAGCTTTGCCACGGTGATGAGGCGCCCATGGAGCGATGTTTTCCTCCTTTTCCCCAATCTCTGCACCGGGCTCTTGGAGGGGGAAAGCGATGGCCTGGTCACACCGGAATCCGCTGCCTGGACTAACTTTGGCGGCGTTTGGCGCGGTGCCACAGGGCGCGGCATCTCCCACGCCGATTCCGTGGATTTAAGAAGGCGAAATTTTTCCCGCAAGACCGGAGGCGACGGGGTCACGGATATCCGGCAGTGCTATGTTGATCTGGTGGCGGGGCTGCGGGAGAAAGGGTTTTGACCGATTTTCGACAACAGAAAATCCCCAGGAAGCTTTCAAACTCCCCAGGGATTTTTCGTTCCGTCAATTATAAAAATTTGTGGTCGCCGCTTTCGTTGCTGATGCCGCCCTCCTTGCCAATGGCAGGGTGCTTATCGAAGCGAATGGCACCCACGGGGACCTTGTCCTCAATGGCGTCCACCACCATGGCGATCCCCTTTGGCCCAAAGGCGGAGCAGAGCTCCACGGCGATGGCGCCCTGATCTACAAATTCACGGGCTACCTGGCAGGCTTCCTGATAGTTTCTGACGCCGATCATAGTGACGATGACGCCCTCGGTTTCGATGCTTTGACGGACAGTGCAGTCTGCGGTGTCGCTGGCGAAAATAAATGGAATTTGACGTTTCATAGGGCAACCCTCCTAAGTTTGGATGGGTTTAGTGTAGCACTGATGTAGATTTCACGCAAGAGGAAACGGGTCCACTGGGCATTATAATTTGTTTCCCCTTTAGCAGATGGAATATAGGCGGATTCAAGGATGACGCCACGGTCTGGGCATGAATTTCATCTGCGTTACACTGAGCTCGCCCCGGCTGGAAGGCCGTATTTTACTTTCTTCATTCGCATTCCATGTTTGCGTTTTGAAATCATCTATATGAATGGAGGTTTTTACCATGGCAGAATTTGAGTTAGGCATGAAACTTAAGGAAATGTACCGCAATGCCCCTAAGGGAGAAGCCGTTGTCCACATACATCTTTTTGGGATCATGTATGCCAACGAAATCAACGACGGCAGTTACAGATGTAAGGAAATCATTCGCGCTTCTGGGTTAAATGAATCGTATTTAGCCGAACTTCACAAAGGCATTAAGCTGTCCAAATATGTTGCGCCCAAGTGTGCCGAATAGGTATTCTCTGATTAATGCCTACTGAACAACCAAAAACATCAAGAATACCAAGCCATCCAGCCAGATTTATGCTATAATAAGTGCACGGAAAAGCGCAAAAAAGGTGGAAAAAGCTTGCACTTGGAGTGATGAACATGTACCGCTACAGCAATGGACAAATCAGCCTGGCAGATTTCAAACAGCCTGTGGGCATGAACCTAAAGGAAACCAACCGCTGGGTGAAAAAAGC
>JAVBLH010000028.1:0-20529 GCA_031553635.1 Evtepia sp.
GAGAGTTTATTTTGTTGGCAAGGATGTTGCGAGTGCACTGGGGTATGCGAAGCCAGAAAATGCAATTTCGCAACACTGCAAGGGTACCCTGAAACGGGGAGTCCTTACAAACGGCGGGATGCAGCAGATGAATGTCATCCCCGAAGGCGACATCTACCGCCTAGCTGCCAAATCAGAGCTGCCCGGTGCAGAGCGTTTTGAAAGCTGGGTCTTTGACGAAGTCCTTCCCTCAATCCGTAAGCACGGGGCTTACATGACCCCTGAGACCCTAGAGGCGGCAATCCTTAACCCTGACACCATCATCAAGATTGCCTCTGCACTCAAAGACGAACAGGAGAAGCGGAAGGCTTTGGAGATTGTCAATTCTTCTCTGGTTGTGGAAAACGCCATCCTAGCTCCGAAAGCGGACTACTTTGATGAACTGGTTGACCGGAATCTTCTCACTAACTTCCGGGAGACGGCAAAGCAGCTTAACATCGGGCCTAAGTGGTTTGTTTCCTTCTTGCTGGAGAAGAAGTACATTTACCGGGATAAGCGTGGGAAGCTGATGCCCTATCAGCAGCATGTGGATTCAGGCATCTTTGAGATGAAGGAAACTTTTAATGAGAAGACCGAATGGAGCGGGACGCAGACTTTGATTACGCCGAAGGGGAGGGAGACCTTCCGCCTGCTTTGTATTGTTACCAGTAAGAACGCATGAAACCAAATACGAGAAGGCGGCCATCGCTTAGGTGGTCGCTTTTTCATACCCTAAACCAGGAGGTGACCCAATGAAACCAGCACAACTCATCATCAACGGCGTAGCCCTCCCATTTACAAGCAACGACAAATACCAGGCCTATCTGGAGCCCATTTCCGAAAGTCTCCGCATGGCAAGCGGAAGGCTTGTCACAGAGGAATCGGCGGTCATCTGGAAGATTAGCTATCAATACGATAAAATGCCTGATGCCCTCATGGCGACCCTCCTCCAAATGCTGCGGAGCTACAACGAACTGGACGTGACCTTCCTGGCTCCTGGGGACGACATCGAACTGCAGCGGGTCATGCAATGCACGAAATGGCCCACACCGTCCATCAAGTTTTTCAACGAGAAAGGCGTCCGCTGGCACACTATGGACTTTTTGCTGGAATCCGTAGAGGGCGAAGACGATGCTTAACACCTCCGAAGCCTACAAAAAGGCCATCATCGCCTCCCGTCGCAAGATCATCCCCAAGTCCATCATAAATTTGATAGACCCGGATATCGTTTACGGCACAGTAGATTCCTCGGGCCTGGTGCGATATGTTGACCCTGGACAGCTTTACGACAAGAAAATGACCTCAGAGGCTATCTACCATACCTTGGAGCACAACTACACCATCCTAAACGGCACAGCCAAGGTGGCCCCCGATGCCCCGGACGGCACAGAGACAGGGGCTGTGGTTGACGTGATGTCTGGGGAGGACTGTCGCTTCAATGCGCCATATCCTTTTGTTCAGGTAAACGTCTCAAACCTCTCAGTTCTGCAGGCTGCATCCATTTACTTTTCGGACTATTTCAGCGACGGAATCGCCGTGGACTTCATTTTTGAAGTGTACTCTGGAGGCGTCGTGGCCTACTCAAAGGAGATCACCGGCAACCAATCCCTGTCGGTATACTTCGACAGCTTCACAGCATACGACGTAACATCCCTCAGAGTGACGGCGAAAGCCTGGAGCCTTCCATATCGCCGCCTGCGGGTTCTTGAGATCGTCCCCGGCATCTACGAACAGATGAGCGGCAGGGATATCTTCATGGTGGACGTACTGCAGCAAGTCTCCTTTGACAACATGACAATCACCCACGGGAGCGCCACCCTTTCGGTTAACAATAAATCCAAGCGGTGGAACCCCTACAACAAGAACAGCGTGTTCAAGAGCATCGAGGCCCGGCAGTCCATCCCGATCTCCTTTTCACTTCTGCTGCCGGACGGCACAAGGGAGGATGTTCCCCTGGGTGTTTTTTACCAACAGGAGGAGGGCTGGGACACCTCGGCCAACGGCCTGACCATGACCTTTAAGCTAGTGGACATTGTCGGGCTTTTGAAGGACAGAAGCTTTGGTGACCCTGGTACTTTGCCCACCACCCTGGGCGCGTGGGTAGCTGCTATCGTCGGCAAACTGGGCGAGAACTTTGCCAATCACTTTATCATAGATCCGTCCCTGGCGAGCCTATCCCTGACGGCGACTAAGGCCCAAGTACAAAACCTAACCTGCGGAAACCTCCTGCGCTATCTCTGTATGGCGACAGGGGCTTTTTTTCGGGCTGACCAGGAAACCGGCTATCTCCGCATAGACCCCTTTGCGGACAAGCAGGGAAGCCTCTTGGATCTCGGCAATATGCCTGAGCTGCCCAAAACCTCCGCCAATATGGATGCCGCCGACATCACCTTTAAGATCGGCAGTACGGACTATGTGCTATCCGGCAACCAGACCTCCAGCGGAAAGTCGCTGCGGGTGGAGAACCCCTTTATCAAAACAGAGGCCCAGGCGATGAAGGCGGCCCAAAATATCCTCGTCCACTATGGCGGCAACAAATACCAGATCGTAGGGCGCGGGGACATGAGCTGCGAACCTGGAGACATTGACACCATAGAGACCGGTTTCGGCAATACGGTTTCCGGGCGAAGATATAGGCAGCAGCTGCGCATCCAAAGAGGTGTAATGAGCCGCGTAACCAGCGAATTTCTCCAGGCTACGGGTAGCCAGATGTATGAAAACCGCATTGCGTTCACCGCCGATGGGGCCTGGACGGCTCCCGTAGGCGTTACCGAGGCGCGTATCGTGCTGGTGGGCCAAGGCGAGCCGGGGGCGAAGGGCACAGACGGCGACTATGGCGAAAACGGCATCCAGGGCGCAGGCGGTTTGGGCGGTAAAATCCTTGTACAAAAGATCGTCTTTAACCCGCTGCAGAGTTTTACAATCAACATCGCGGCAAGCGCGACCTTTGGGGCCTACTCATCATCCGCAGGCAGGACTTATCCCGGGGGATGGGGCGACCTATTCACTGGCGAGGTGTTTGGTGTGCCCGGCAGAAGGGGTGTGTTGTCAAAGCAAGCAGTCCAGGGAGAACCGGGAGCACCAGGAACCGGCAACGGCGGACAGGGCGGCTCTGGCGGCACTATGGGCGTTTATGGAATAGATCGTGGCGAAGTAATCATCAAAAAACGGCCCGGCAAAGGCGGTCTTGGTGGCCTTGGCGGGTCTGGTTGCGCGATTGTTTACTACAACGGAGGTGGCACCCCATGAACCTAATCTACGACAGAACGCCAGTGGATGTCTCTCACGTTGAAGCACTGACTCAAAAGGGCTGGGAGAAGATGACCCTCGCCGAAAAGACGGAGTGGCTTGCCGGGTTAAAAGGCGCGTACAACTACACTGACTGGAACAGAGTAGGGGAGGCGATGGCCTATCTCAAAGCCCTGTATGCTAGTTTCGGCTATAGCGTGGCCGCGTTTCCGGTCACGGATTGGGCCAAGGGCGACATTCCCACAGCTGACGAGTGTGATTCCTGCCTGGCCAGCCTATCCGCAATCCGGGACAAGATAAAAATGCCCCCTGGCACACCACAAGTCCCACCTGATATGGAGGGCCTGGAGTATTGGGAGGCAAACGATATTGAGAAGATATTGGAAGTGGTGGATGTTTTGCTAAAGAAAACCTTTGCTACTTACCACCACAGCGGAACATTTGCAGCAGGACAAGGAGGGCTGTTTAGATGAAGAATAGGCAACCAACTGACATATTGATGATAGAAGGCCCCGCAAAGGGAGCGGTTCCATATAACGAATTCGATGAAAACGGGAACCTTCTTCGCCGTGTGTATCTGAAACCGGATGACAAGCCTACGGAAGAAGGAACGCCATTTGTTGCGGAAACGATGTTGGCGGATGAAATGGCAATTGAGCTTGGTCTCAGTCCAAATACTGCTGTACCGAACGATGCATTGAAAGCGATCCAAAATCTATTTTTTAGTGTTGACGGGATGAAGGCTTTGGTGAGAATCAGATTAAAGTTGCCGAGTGGCGCACCTATTTCAGGAGCAACTATCGCGGTGTCGAGCAATCAAAAGTTATATACAACTGATTCTAAGGGGGAAGTAGTCGTCGATACGTCCACCGCAGAAACGACGATCACCTTCAAGAGCGACTATATAGATTTGAATGACGCGTCAGCCACATTGCAAACGCCAGCATATTCGCTTACTCTGGTCGAACTTACGCCAACGATTAACAATTTCGCCAATATCACAACATCAAAATTGTTCAAAATCAGCAGCGCTTGCACGGCGCTACACGTTACATTGGTAGCCGGAGGTGGCGGGGGTGGCAGTGGTCGTGTAATGGGCATAAGCCCCATGGGCGGTGGTGGTGGCGGCGGTGGTGGATGTGCTGTGCAATACAATGTCGCTTTTGTGCCAAACGAAATGATGTCGGCTGTTGTTGGAGCTGGCGGGGTAGCAGTTAACACTGGAAGCGGAGGGAATGGCGGTGATACGTCATTTGCCGGGCTGACTGCAATTGGCGGGAGCGGCGGAAAAGGTGATGGCGCTTCAGTCCTTGGAGGTAGCGGAAACGGCACCGGTGGTAACGGAGGCAACGGAACCGGTGCAACAGCAGGAACCGCGGGCACTATTGCGGGATTTGACTCGTACACAACCACCGTTGTCTACGGCGGCGGGGGAGGCGGCGGTGGCTCAAACTATGCAACCCCTTCGAGTGCCGCCCCAGGCGCGGGATATGGAGGATATGGTGGCGGTGGCACCGGCTCAGCCGGGAAGGATAGTTATGGCGGTGGCGGTGGCGGCGGTACCGCCTATCGTGCATCTGGAGACCAAATTTGGCAGCCAGGCGGAAAAGGCGGCTCTGGCCGCGTCGTCATAAGAATGGAGCATTGACATGGAATATTGTTTAGTTGAAAACGGCTTGATTGTGAACATCATTGTAGCAGATGAATCTATAGCGGAATTCTTGGGTGCTTTGCCCTCTTACGATGGGGCCAGAATGGGGGGGGAGTATAACCCGCCTCCCGCGCCCGAACCCGACCCGGACTACATCACCCACGAACAAGCCATCGAAATGCTATTTGGAGGAGGTGTCACGGTATGATGCTGCATAGATCAGCAGTGGAAGAAAAGGTCTCCGTCATCCGCTTGGCCCAAATCATCGTCCAGCGGCAGTCGTCCCTCCTGAAAGACGCGGAGGCACTTACGTCCCCGGAAGCCTTTGAGAAGTGGGCCCCTGATATGCCGTATGGTGAGGGCCAAATCGTTTACCACGAGCCCACGGACAAGCTGTACCGTGTGGTGCAGACTGGAGGTGTCACAAAATCCCAGGCCCATCAGCCGCCTGGAGGGGAAGGGATGTTGGCAGTTTATAGGCCCATCGAGGTAACGGCGACTGGCACCAAAGATGACCCCATCCGCTACACCTATGGCATGGACACACGAGAAGGGAAATATTACAAGCACGAGGGCAAGCTGTATCTCTGTAAATCTGATATGCTGCCCTGCATCTGGCCGCCCGGTACGGTGGGGCTTTGGCAGTGGGAAGAGGTGACCACATGAGCCTATCCATGCACCGCGGGGACACCTACTCCTTTAAGCTAACCGCCAAATACAAGGGCGGCGCATCTGTGGAGCCCATCGACCAAATCTATTTCACGGCGAAGAAGAGCCATCATGCCACGGAATATCTCTTTCAAAAGACCCTGGGCAACGGCATCACGCAAATGGCCCCCGGGGAGTATGTGGTATCCATCGCCCCGGAGGACACGGACAAGCTCTCCTTTGTGGAGTATTACTGTGACGTGGAGATCGTAAGCGCAAGCCTCAACCTAAAGCGGACAAAGCTGGAAACGCTGCAGATATTGCCCGAGGTGACCCACGCCGGCAATGAGGGAGGTGGCTCCGATGGATGAGATTGAGATCGTTGTGAGTAACGATGACAATATCATGATGGAGTTTGACGATTCCGGGGTGCCGATTCCCGTCCCTGGCCCTCCAGGCCCACAGGGGCCACCTGGAGCCGATGGAAGGGACGGTGCCCCCGGTAAAGACGGAGCACCCGGCCCCCAAGGCCCGCCCGGTATCGACGGTGCACAGGGCCCTCCTGGGCCACAGGGTGCGCCAGGTGCGCAGGGAGAGCCCGGGGCAGAGGGAAGCCAGGGGCCCCAGGGAGAGCCCGGAGAGCAAGGCCCCAAAGGGGACAAGGGCGACCCTGGCGGCATCGTAGGAGATATGCAAGGGCAGAAGGTCACTAATCTTGCCGCCGGTACGAGTGATACCGATGCCATTAATTTAGGCCAGCTTAATAGCGCCATCCAGGCGGCCATCCTAAACAGTTGGGCGGGTGCTTATTGATGAGTGTGCAGCAAGATAAATTTACGGAGATCGCAAACGCCATAAGGGTGAAAGACGGCACCGCTGCCCCTATCGTGGCGAATGACTTTGCAGAGAGAATTCTGGCCATCCCGTCGGGCGGTTATTCCCCGGACTGGGAGCCAGACCCGCTTTGGTGGGATGTAAAGGCCATCATCGAGGCGGACGAAACCCCCGGCTATGTCGCATCCATGATTGTACTCTGCCGGGACGATTGGCAGCAAAGCATCATGGCTGGAGCGGATGCCTTTAGGACGAGCGATGGGGCATTTTACGAGTTGCCAAATCAGACCACGCTGGTTACTCACAATTGGGTGCCCTCGGCCTACCAAGTAGACAGTGCCGGAGCCAGAACTAAGTACATCATCCGTTACTACAAGACCGCCACAATCGCCAACCCGGGCTTTGGCAACAACACAAACGCATCCGCAAAAGCTCTCGGCGCATGGCCCATCGGGATAATCTGCAAGGATGCAAGCATCGCCGCCTCCGGTTGGTTGCAAAACAATTATTCCTTGGTTTTTTATGACCACATCAACTGCGTCTATACCGGGACGTCGGTGGCAAATATGTTGGGCGCTGCTAACTGCTACTGCCTCCAAAGCATCCCGGGCGACTGGAGCTTTGCAAGCGCGATCAATACATTTGGATCCGCCTTTACATCTCGGAGCCTGAAAACCCTAGACCTTACCAGCTTCGATTTTGCGAACCTAACTGCCACTTCGTTTACTTCTTTCTTGTCCAACCTGTATCTGCTGGAGCAAATCGAAGGAACGGTCGACTGCTCCAAGGCAACCGCAATGGGCAGCCTGTTGGGGCAAAGCTACATGTTGAGAATCGCCACGTTCAGGAATATTAAACTTTCATGGACGCTGGTGTCGTCCGTCATGTCCCTTGAGAGCATGGATGACTTGATCCGAAACGGCCTTGTTGACTTGACCGGGAAGACAGCACAAACCCTAACAAGTGGGTCAAATAACGTGTTAACCGAGGAGCTACGGGCTATCGCAACGTCGAAAAATTGGATTATCGCATAGTTTAATGCGTAAACTAACGCAGCTAACGCATAAGGAGTGTTAAAAATGGCAACAGCAAAAGACATCTTAGCCCTGGCGGCGTCCCAAATAGGCATCACGGAAAACCCGCCGGACAGCAACAGGGTGAAATATAATACTTGGTGGTATGGCCACGAGGTGTCCGGCAGCGCATATCCCTGGTGCTGCGCCTTCGTGAACTGGCTCTTTGATCAGATCCAGGCCCGGAAGCTCTTCTATGGCGGCGGCAAGACCGCCTCCAGTGGCACCCTGTACAACTACCATAAGGCCCAGGGTCAGGCGGTGACAAGTTACCAGCCGGGGGACATTATCTTTTTTAATTTCTCCGGGGGGAGGGCACCGCAGCACGTGGGCGTCTGTGAGGCCTTTGACGGCACCCATATCACCACCATAGACGGAAACACAGGGACAACCAATGAAGCCAATGGCGGGGCCGTGATGCGCCGCAGGAGGCACAAGAGCTTTATTGTCGGGGCTTACCGCCCTGACTACGAGAAGGAGGAAGAAGACATGCCCTTTACTTATGATGAATTCAAAGCCTTTTACGCGCGCTTGAAGACTGAGGAAGCTGCCATGCCTGCGTCACCCGTTCACGCTCAGGACGTGGGCTTGGCGAAGCAGAACGGTCTCATGGAAGAAACCAGGCCCCAGAACCCCTTGAAAAGGGAAGAGCTGGCCACGGTTTTGCAAAGGTTTGAAAAGAGAATGAAAGAAATTTTAAACGGAGGAAAATGAAATGGAATTTGCATCTTTAGGTATCGCCAGTGTGGCGACAATTACCGTGATCTGTCTCCTGTTTGGTTGGAGCGCTAAGGCGGCCGGCATTGACGGCAAGTGGATCCCCATCATCTGCGGGGCGGCCGGCGGGGTATTTGGCGTCTTGGCCCTTTACATCTGGCCTATCCCGGACTTCCCGGCCACAGACTGCATCACGGCCTTTGCGGTGGGTATTGCTTCCGGCTTTGCGGCGACCGGGGTCAATCAGGTGTACAAGCAGATGACAGGCGGGTGACGCCCATGCCCACAGAAGTGATTTGTACTCTACTTACCGCGGCGTCTGCCGCCCTTGTCGCCGTGATCGGCGGCGCTTTCCAAAAGGACAAGAGGAAAACAGAGGAGCGAGCCGCCCTTAGAGCCGAAGAGAATTTGTTGTCCATGAAGTTGATGTCCGCCACCTGCGCGGTGTCCCTGGTGACTGCCAAGGCTGTGTTTAACCAAAAGACCAATGGAGACGTGGAGGAGGCCATGGACGCGGCGAAGGAGGCCCAGGAGGACTATTTCGCCTTTATTGACGGCGTGGCAGCGAAGAAGATAGCGAAGTGATGAAAAAGCCCCCAGCCTGGGTTTGTTGCCCGGGTTGGGGGCTGTTTTTGCGGGTGTGTGTGGTCAAAAGTGTGGTCAAAAAACAAAGTGGGTTATAATGTGGGTTACAATAAAATAAAAAAGCCTTGAAACACTATGGAATCAAAGCTTTTTCACTGGTGGAGGCGGGGGGAGTCGAACCCCCGTCCGAAAACACTTCCTCAGGAACCTCTCCGGGCGCAGGCGGTTATTTACATTCCCTTAACCAGGCGCAAACCGTCATGCTCCAGGCCTTGGTAGCTTCATTAGTCATGCCGCGGGCAAAGCTTACCGCGGTCACGTGCACCACTTAGATCACGCCCTAACCTGGCCCGTGGTCCCTCCAGGCAGGACGGCCGCATTAAGCAGCGGCGAGAACTACGTTATCGTTGTTCTTTAATTTATTGTGCCCATTTTATGGATGGTAGGCGCATCCGCCCGCTATTCCTGCACCCATGTCCCCGTCGAAACCAGTACGCCCCCGTGTAAGGCCGCAAAAACGGCCCGGTGGCGGAGGACTGGGGAAATGCGCCGCACCCTGAGGAGAGGACGGCGGCAGGTGATTGCAAAAACGTGCGTGGTGAAGGGGCATGTTACCCCGGGGATTTAGGATACCACAGTGGGGGCAGGATAGTCAACGCCAAAGGTTTCCACCGTGACCTTTTTCATCCGCTGGTCTTCCTTGGGCTTATCCTGCATGTTGGTCTTCACGGAAACGATGCGGTCCACCACGTCTAGACCCTCCGTCACCATGCCGAAGGCGGCGTATTGGCCGTCCAGGTGAGGGGAATACTCCACCATGAGGAAGAACTGGCTTCCGGCGGAATCGGGGTGCATGGCCCGGGCCATAGAAAGAACGCCGCGCTGATGCTGGAGGCTGTTTTCCACGCCGTTGATGGCAAACTCGCCGGGAATGGTGTAGCCGGGGCCACCGGTGCCCACGCCCTGGGGACAGCCGCCCTGGATCATAAAGCCGGGGATGACTCTGTGGAAAATCAGGCCGTCGTAAAAGCCCTTCTGCACCAGGCTGATGAAATTATTCACGCTGTTGGGGGCCACATGGGGGTAGAGCTCGGCGGTGATGATGCCGCCCTCTTCCATCTCAAAGGTCACGATGGGGTTTTTCTGGTCCATCTCGATCTCATCCTTTCCAAAATCAAAAAATCTAGCGGGCTTTCATGGCGCGGTCTATCTCCCGCTTGGCGTCGCGCTGGGCGTCTGAGTCTCGTTTGTCGTAAAGCTTTTTGCCTTTACACAGGCCGATTTCCACCTTCACTCTGGGCCCCTTAAAGTAAAGACCCAGGGGGATTAGGGTGTAGCCGTCCTGCTTGATCTTGGCGTAAAGCCGCAGGATCTCCCGCTTGTGCATCAACAGTTTTCGGGGCCGCCGGGGCTCCTTGTTGAAGATATTTCCCTTCTCATAGGGGCTCACGTGCATCCCGTTTACGGTGATCTCCCCGTCCTTGATGGTGCAAAAGGAGTCCTTCAGGTTCACATTCCCCTGGCGGATGGACTTTACCTCCGTCCCCACCAGGGAGATGCCCGCCTCATAGCGGTCTTCCACGAAATAGTCGTGAAACGCCTTGCTGTTCTTGGCGATGGATTTGTTTTTAGCCTCAGCCATGGGGCGCCCCTCCTCCTTCGTAGTTTCGGAAAAATCTTCTGCGGCTGCTGAGATGTCAATATCATAGTATAGCACAGCCCGGGTATTCTGACAACTATGCCGGGGAAGAAAATCTCGACGGACTTCG
The DNA here is from genome assembly GCA_031553635.1 of Evtepia sp. Classification (GTDB taxonomy): domain Bacteria; phylum Bacillota; class Clostridia; order Oscillospirales; family Oscillospiraceae; genus Evtepia. The sequence goes on from JAVBLH010000028.1 coordinate 10,545, forward strand.
CATGGGGCTGGAATAAATCGGAAAACTTGCCGCGAGAATCCGTCCCTTTGTGAAAAGCGACAGGATTACCGGCTTTTTCCCGAGAAAAATCGTAGGATTCTGCGCCGTGCTGCCCGTTGCGGCGGGGCGGGACTTGTGCTAGAATATACTCCAGCACAAACACAAATGACCGCGTACAGGAGACAGAATAAAGAGGGTGCAGGGAAGATGGCAAAAACACCGAATTATTATATCGTAGAGGCTGCCGCCCTGCCGGAAATTTTCCGCAAGGTGGTGGAGGCCCGCCGCCTTCTGGACACCGGCGAGGCAGACACGGTAAACAAGGCAGTGCAGCGCACCGGCATCAGCCGCAGCGCCTTTTACAAGTATAAAGACGCCGTGCGGCCCTTTCAGGATATGCTCCACGGCCGCATCGTCACCTTCCAGGTGATGATGAAGGACGAACCGGGGAACTTATCGGCCGTGCTGAACCACTTTGCCGGCTCCGGGGGGAACATTCTCACCATCAACCAGGGCATCCCCACCAATGGCTGCGCCCTGGCCACCATCAGCGTGGAGACCTCGGGGATGCTGCTGACCATCAACCAGCTTCTGGAGCAGATCGCCGCCCAGGTGGGGGTGCTGCGCAGCGAGATCCTGGCAGGCTAGGCCTGCAATCAACAGCGTCAGCGGGCGGGCTTTGCTCTGCCTGCGGAAAAGGATGAAAGCCATATGATTAAAGTAGCTGTTTTGGGCTTTGGCGTGGTGGGCTCCGGTGTGGCCGAGCTCCTCACGGGAACGGGAGAGGCCAGCAAGAAGGCCGACGAGCTCCTCCAGTTAAAATACATTTTAGACCTGCGGGATTTTTCCCAAAATCCCCTGGCCCCCTATTTTGTCAACGACTTCGCCCAGATTGAAAACGATCCCGAGGTGAGTATCGTCATCGAGACCATAGGCGGCGCAGGGGCAGCCCTGGACTTTACCAGAAGAGCCCTGGAAAAGGGCAAAAGCGTGGTGACCTCTAACAAAGAGGTGGTGGCAAAGCACGGCAAGGAGCTGATGGACTTAGCCCGAGATAAGGGGGCCAGCTATCTCTTCGAGGCCAGCGTGGGCGGGGGCATCCCCATCCTGCGGCCACTGAACCAGTGCCTGGCCGCCAACGAGATCTTGGAGATCTGCGGCATCCTAAACGGCACTACAAACTATATCTTCACCAGGATGATAGAGGGAAAGCTCACCTTCGACGAGGCTCTTAGGGAAGCCCAGGAAAAGGGCTATGCTGAGCGTGACCCCTCGGCGGACATTGAGGGCCATGACACCTGCCGCAAGATATGCATCCTGGCCTCCATCGCCTTTGGCTGGCATGTGAAGCCGGAGCAGGTGGAGACCCGGGGCATCACCCAGGTTACCCTCCAGGATGTGGCCTACGCCGACGCCTGCCGGATGAAGATTAAGCTCCTGGGCCGGGCCATCCGCAGGGAGGACGGGGGCCTCAGCGTTTACGTGGAGCCCCACCTGGTGCCCATGCTGCACCCCCTAGCCGGGGTGGAGGACGTGTTCAACGCCATTACCGTGAAGGGAAACGCCACGGGAGACGTGATGTTCTACGGCAGAGGCGCCGGGAAAATGCCCACCGCCAGCGCCGTGGTGGCAGACGCCATTGCCATCGCCCGGCAGTTAGAGCGCAGCGCCTACCGGGCCTGGGAGCCCAACCGGCCCCAGGATACCCTTTCGGCAGATGCCCTGGAGAGCCGCTGGTATGTCCGGGTGGCCTCCCATCTGAAGCCCCAGGCGGCAACCCTGGAATTTGACCCGGGGGCAGAAGGGGAGAGCGCCTTCCTCACCGAGGCGATGACCCGCGGCGCCCTGGAGGAGATGCTGAAGGACTTCACCGTGCTCTCCGCCCTGCGCCTGCTGGATGAAAGAGATTGACTGGATAGGGAGAACAAAAAGGGGCAAAGGACCATAAAATAAGAAGAAAAGAATCCGTTGGGCCTCTTTGGGCCTTTGCCATGAAATAGGGGGAATGAAACACTATGGGACTCATCGTACAAAAATTCGGCGGCAGCTCTGTGGCGGACGCGGAGAGGATACGCAACGTCGCCCGCATCATCACCGATACGTATAAGGAAGGCAACAACGTGGTGGCGGTGCTCTCCGCCCAGGGGGACACCACAGACGACCTCATCGACAAGGCTATGGAGATCAATCCACGGGCCTCCAGAAGGGAAATGGACGCACTCTTGGCCACAGGGGAGCAGATCTCCTGCGCCCTCTGCGCCATGGCCATTGAGGCCTTGGGCTTCCCCGTGGTCTCCCTCACAGGCTGGCAGGCGGGGATGAACACCAACAGCGCCTACAGCACCGCCCGCATCAAGAAGATCAACACCGAGCGCATGGTTTCGGAGCTGGACAGAAACACCATCGTCATCGTCACCGGCTTCCAGGGCATCAATAAGTTTGACGACATCACCACCCTGGGTCGAGGAGGCTCCGACACCTCCGCCGTGGCCCTGGCGGCGGCCCTGAAGGCCGACCTCTGCCAGATCTACACCGACGTGGAGGGGGTATACACCGCCGACCCCCGCCTGGTGACCGACGCGAAAAAGCTCAACGAGATCACCTATGACGAAATGCTGGAGCTGGCAAGCCTGGGGGCCCAGGTGCTCCACAACCGCTCCGTGGAGCTTGCCAAGAAGTATAGAGTGAAGATGGAGGTGCTTTCCAGCTTCGCCAAAAAACCCGGGACAAAAGTGAAGGAGGTTTTAAGTAAAATGGAAAAAACACAGGTATCCGGCGTAGCCAAGGATAAAAACGTGGGGCGTTTGGCCCTGATAGAGTTAGAGGACAGACCGGGCATCGCCTTCCAGGTGTTCTCCCTTTTGGCCAAATCCTTCATCAATGTAGACATTATCCTCCAGTCCATCGGCAGAGGGGACACCAAGGACATCAGCTTCACCGTTCGCCGCAGCGATATCGATAGAGCCCGGGAGATCTTGGAGGACAACAAGGACAGCATAGGCTTCGACCACATCGACGTGTCCAAAAACCTGGCCAAGGTCTCCATCGTGGGGGCGGGGATGATAGATAACCCCGGGGTGGCCGCCCAGATGTTTGAAGCCCTGGCCGAGGCCAACATCAACATTCAGATGATCTCCACCAGTGAGATTAAGGTTTCCGTCCTCTTGGATGAGGAGGATGCCGACAGAGCCGTTCAGGTGATCCACCGCAGCTTTTTCACAGAAACCTAATAGGAAAATAGACAAAGAGAGGATTTTACATCGGTAGAGCGGCTGTGCAAGTTGCCACTTTTTTCCTCTCACATCCCCAAACCAAGAAGAAAATCACTGTGGCGAGACCCGAAAGTGGGTTTCGCCACATATTTTTGTGAATGTCTCACAGATTCCGCAGGAGAGGCGAAAGGATAATTGTTCGTTTTTTTTCCAAATTGGACGGTAGAATTGACTTGTTTTTTTGCACATCCTTTGATATAATACGACTTGCTATGAAGTGGAATGGTCGACCAACGCGGCCGTTTCCGGTAAATGCCCCGGGCTAATGCCCAGGCAGTTACATTCTAGGATAAACCGGCCTCTGCGGATTGGTAGAGTGAAGCAGAAGCCGCGCTATCGAAAACTACCAAACTAAATTATAGGGGGAAATCAGAAATGAACATGCTTGTTTGTATCAAACAAGTGCCGGACACAACAGAGATTAAGATTAATCCTGAGACCAACACTCTGATCCGTGACGGCGTTCCCAGCATCGTCAATCCTTTTGACGCTTTCGCTCTGGAATGTGCCGCTAAGGTGAAGGACGCAAACCCCGGCAGCAAGATCGTCGTTTGCAGCATGGGCCCCGAGCAGGCTAAGGTTGCTCTTAAGGAGTGCCTCTCTGTCGGCGGTGACAAGGCTTACCTCATCAGCGGCCGTGAATTCGGCGGCTCCGACACCCTGGCAACCGGCTACGCTCTGTCTATGGCTATGGTCAAGATGGAAGAGCTGGAAGGCAAGTTCGACATCATCTTCTGCGGCAAGCAGGCTATCGACGGCGACACCGCTCAGGTTGGCCCTCAGATGGCTGAGAACCTGGATTATCCTCAGGTTACTTACGCTTACGAAGTGTGGAACAACGGCGACGGCACCGTGAAGGTGAAGAAGGAAGTGGAAGACGGCTTTGAAATGCTGCAGCTTCCCCTGCCCTGCGTTGTTACCGTTACCAAGCCCAACTACGAGCCCCGCTATGCCACCATCAAGTCCAAGATGGCTGCGAACAAGGCCGTCATCGACGTGCTGAGCGCCCAGGACTTCCAGCTGGATCTGGCTCAGGTCGGCCTGCGCAACTCCCCCACCCGCGTGAAGAAGACCTTTACCCCCCCCCGTAAGGGCGGCGGCGTTGTTATCAAGGAAGAAACCAATGAAGAGTCCGCAAAGAAGCTCTTTGAGCTGCTGCGCGACAAGAATATTATCTAAGAAGGGAGGAGCATTACAATGGGATTTCCGCTTGAAGCTAAAAATAAAGACGTTTGGGTATTCATTGAGACTAAGGCTGGCAAGGCAAGAAACGTGGGCCTGGAGCTCCTGAACCCCGCTCGTATGCTCGCTAACATCCAGGGCGGTGGCGTTACCGCTTGTGTCATCGGCTCCAACTGTGACGTAGCCGTGAAAGACTCCATCGCTTATGGCGCTGACAAGGTTTATGTTTGCGACGCTCCTGTTTATGACCACTACACCACCGAAGCTTACACCGCAGCTTTCGTGCAGATGATCGAGAAGGACTGCCCCACCACCGTGCTGCTGGGCGCTTCCAACATCGGCCGTGACCTGGGCCCCCGTCTGGCTGGCCGTCTCCGTACCGGCCTCACCGCCGACTGTACTTCCCTCGACATCGACGCAGACAGCGGCAACGTGGCTTGGACCCGTCCCGCTTTCGGTGGTAACCTGATGGCTACCATCCTCTGCCCCAACCACAGACCCCAGATCGGCACCTGCCGTCCTGGCGTTTACAAGAAGCTGGAGCCCGACTACAGCAAGACCGCTGAAGTCATCACCGACAGCTATGTGTTCCCCGCTGAGCAGATCCGCGTCAAGCTCCTCGAGCTCATCACCGAAGAAGGTGAGAAGGTCGATCTGGAAGGCGCTGAGATCATCGTCTCCGGCGGCCGTGGCGTTGGCGGACCCGAGGGCTTCGCTCCTGTGCGCGCTCTGGCAGCTGCTCTGGGCGGCGTGACCGGTTCCTCCCGTGCTGCTGTTGACGCAGGCTGGATCCCCCACTCCCACCAGGTTGGCCAGACTGGCAAGACCGTTGGCCCCAAGCTCTATGTTGCTTGCGGCATCTCCGGCGCCATTCAGCATCTGGCAGGCATGGGCAGCTCCGACTGCATCGTCTGCATCAACAAGGACCCCGATGCCAACATCTTCAGCGTTGCTGACTTCGGCGTTGTTGGTAACCTCTTCGAGGTTCTGCCCGTACTGACCGACCTGGTCAATAAGTCTAAGGGCTAATTAGAGAGTTCGTTTGTTGGGAAGCCTCTTGGGCCTCACCTTTCATTCGTTATTAAATTGGTGATCTTGTAGTACACCCATTATGGGTGTACTACAAGCACGAGAAAGGATAATTAATTATGGATTTTAAATTTAATAGCATGGAGCAGGATATCATTGATATGCTGGAAGACTTTTGTGTAAACGAAGTCAAGCCCCTGGCCGCTGAGCTGGATGAGCAGGAGCGCTTCCCCGTTGAAACTCTGGAGAAGCTGTCCGAGATGGGCATGATGGGCATGTACATCCCCGAGGAATACGGCGGGGCTGGCCTGTCCTACAACACCTACACCGCAGCCAACGAAATTTTCAACAAGTACTGCGCTTCCACCGGCTGTATGTTCGAGGTTCACGGTTCCCTCGTCACCTGGCCCCTCCTGACCTACGGCACCGAGGAGCAGAAGCAGAAGTACCTGCCTAAGATGGCTTCCGGCGAAATGCTGGGCGCTTTCGGTCTGACTGAGCCCGGCGCCGGTTCCGACGCTTCCGGCCAGAAGACCAACGCTGTTGACAAGGGCGACCACTGGCTGCTCAACGGCACCAAGTGCTTCATCACCAACGGCTACTATGCAAGCCTGTACCTGGTGTTTGCCATGACCGACAAGGAAAAGGGCACCAAGGGCATCTCCGCCTTCCTGGTAGAGAAGGGCACCCCCGGCTTCAGCTTCGGCACCAAGGAGAAGAAGATGGGTATCCACGGCACCTCCACCTACGAGCTGGTCTTCGAAGATGTGAAGCTGCCTAAGGACGCTATCCTGGGTAAGGTTGGCGAAGGCTTTAAGATCGCCATGTCCACTCTGGACGGCGGCCGTATCTCCATCGCTGCTCAGGGCGTTGGCCTGGCACAGGGCGTGCTGAACGAGCTGATCCCCGTGATCAAGGCTCGTAAGCAGTTCGGCAAGTCCATCGCTTCCTTCCAGAACACCCAGTTCAAGGTTGCCGAGATGCAGACCGAGATCGACGCTGCCCGTCTTCTGGTGTACCGCGCTTCCCAGATGAAGCAGGACCACGAGCCCTGCGTCAAGGAAGCTGCTATGGCGAAGTACTATGCAACTAAGGTTGCCAACGACTGCGCTCGTATGTGCCTCCAGCTGGCTGGCGGCATCGGCTACACCCGTGAGTATCCCTTCGAGAGATTTATGCGTGACGCCAAGATCACCGAGATCTACGAAGGCACCAACGAGATCCAGAGAATCATCATCTCTGGCGAAATGGGCATCCGCTAATTTAAGTAAAAAAGAGACGGTGGTTTCGGCCACCGTCTCTTTTTTTGTGGTCTTTTACTTTTCATCGCTGCGGCCAACGATATAATCGATGCTGGTTTTGTGATAGTCTGCCAATTTGATAAACACCTCAATGGGAATGTTGATTTTTCCGCTTTCATAGGCGGAATAGGTGCTCTGCTTCACGCAAAGATAATCCGCCATGTGTTGTTGGGTTTTGTCTGCATCTTCTCTCAGGTCGCGGATACGCTGGAACTGCATAGTATCACCTCAAGAAGATGATACAATATCAGTGATACCTATATTTACAATTATAGGTATCACTGATAAAATGGCATTGAGGTAATTTTGTGAAGCAATACACGATTAGATTAGATGGTGATGTTTCCTCTTTCTATGAGGAGATTGCCACAGTGAGCCAAAAGTCTACGGAAGCCATTTTGGAAGAAACCTTAAAAGTAGTGCTGAATGCTTTGAGTAAATCAGTTCTCAAAAGCCTTGATGACCCGGAATGAGAAAGAAGCACAGCTTAAGCGTTGCTGCTCCACTTCCAATGCCGAATCTCTGGCAGATCTTCGCCGTATTCCGCGATATACTCCTTGTGCTCCACCAGCTTATCTTTCATCTCCTGGACTAAGAAGGCGCCGCGGTTGCCCAGTTTTTCCGGCAGCAGCTTCACCATGGACTGCACCAGGCTGAAGCGATCCAGGCCGTTTTGCACCCGCATATCAAAGGGGGTGGTGATGGTGCCCTCCTCGATATAGCCCCGGACGTGGAGGTTCTTATTGTTCCGTCTGTAGGTGAGTCTGTGAATGAGAGAAGGATAGCCGTGGAAGGCGAAGAGAATGGGCTTATCCTTGGTGAAGAGCAGGTCGTAATCCGCCTGGGAGAGGCCGTGGGGATGCTGGGAGTCCGCCTGGAGGCGCATCAGGTCGATGACGTTCACCACCCGCATTCTCACCTCGGGGAAGGCCTCCCGCATGATGGTCACAGCCGCCAGGGCCTCCAGGGTGGGGGTTTCGCCGCAGCAGGCCATGACGATGTCCGGCTCGAAGCCCTGGTCGTTGGAGGCCCAGTCCCAGATGCCTATGCCCTGGGTGCTGTGCTTCACCGCCTGCTCCATGGTGAGAAATTGGGGCCGGGGATGCTTGGAGGTGACCATGACGTTCACATAGTTCCGGCTGCGGATGCAGTGGTCGAAGACAGACAGGAGGCAGTTGCCGTCGGGGGGCAGGTAGATGCGTACCACGTCGGCCTTTTTATTGGCCACATGATCCAAAAAGCCCGGGTCCTGATGGGTGAAGCCGTTGTGATCCTGCTGCCACACGTTGGAGGAGAGGATATAGTTCAGAGAGGCGATATCCTGCCGCCAGGGCAGGTCGTGACAGACCTTGAGCCACTTGGCGTGCTGGGAGAACATGGAGTCCACAATGCGGATGAAGGCCTCGTAGCTGTGGAAGAAGCCGTGGCGGCCTGTGAGCAGGTAGCCCTCCAGCCAGCCCTGGCACATATGCTCCGACAGCATGGCGTCCATCACCCGGCCGTCGGCATTCAAAAACTCATCGTTTTCCTGGGTAGCGGCGTTCCAACGGCGGTTGGTGGTCTCAAAAACGGCGGTGAGACGGTTAGACATGGTCTCGTCGGGGCCGAAAATCCTAAAATTGCGCCTGTCTAAATTCTCCGCCATGATGTCCCGGACAAAGGGGGCTAAGATCACCATGTCCTGGCCCTCGGTGGCCCCGGGGGTGGTAACGGGGAAGGCGTAGTCCCTAAAATCAGGCAGGCGCAGCTCCCGCAAGAGCAGCCCGCCGTTGGTGTGGGGGTTGGCGCTCATCCGGCGGTTCCCACAGGGCACCAGGGCCCGCAGGTTGGGGAGCAGCTGGCCGTCCTTGGTGAAGAGCTCCTGGGGCCGATAGCTGCGCAGCCAGTCCTCCAGGAGGCCCAGATGCTCGGGTTTGGACATGTCCATGGGGACTTGATGGGCCCGGAAGGTGTCCTCGATCTGCTTGCCCCCCACTTCACGGGGCCCTGTCCAGCCCTTGGGGGAACGGAAGACGATCATAGGCCAGGCGGGTCTGGTGGCGTCCCCTGTCTCTCTGGCGGTCTGGCGGATGCGCTGAATCTCACGGACAGCCCAATCCACCGCCTGAACCATGGACTGGTGCATCTTTATGGGGTCGGAGCCCTCCACGAACCGGGGCTCCCAGCCGCAGCCCCGGAAAAAGCTCTCCTGCTCTGCGTGGGAGATCCGGGAGAAGATGGTGGGGTTGTGGATTTTATAGCCGTTTAAGTGCAAAATGGGCAACACAGCCCCGTCGGTGATGGGATTTAAGAATTTGTTGGAGTGCCAGGCGGTGGCAAGAGGGCCTGTTTCCGCCTCGCCGTCCCCCACTACGCAGGCGGCGATGAGCTCCGGGTTATCCATCACCGCCCCAAAGGCATGGGCCAGGGAGTAGCCCAATTCGCCCCCCTCGTGGATGGAGCCGGGGGTCTCCGGAGCCACATGGCTGGAGATGCCCCCGGGAAAGGAGAACTGCTTAAAAAGCTTCTTCAGGCCGTCTAAATCCTGGCTTACGTTGGGGTACACCTCGCTGTAAGTGCCCTCCATGTAGGCGTGGGACACCATGGCGTTTCCGCCGTGGCCCGGGCCGGAGAGGTAGATCATATCCAGGTCGTATTTCATAATAGCCCGGTTTAGGTGGGTGTAGATAAAGTTCTGCCCCGGCACGGTGCCCCAGTGGCCCACGATCTTCTTCTTAATGTGGGCGGGGGAGAGGGGCTCCTCTAAAAGGGGATTGTCCAAAAGGTAGAGCTGACAGGCGGAGAGGTAGTTAGAAGCGCGCCAATAGGCGTCCAGCCCGTTCAGCTGCTCCGGGGTGAGGGAGCCCTTGCGGGACATACGCGCCGCCGTTTTGGGGGCGGCTTTGGGTGTATCATTTGCCTTTCTAGGCATGATAAGCACCTCCTTATTTCAAATGTGGATACACTTATTATATACCGATAATTAAAATAATCAACGAATCAGACGTGAAATATTTGTTAATTAGTGAAATGGTGGAAATATCTTGCCGAAACTGAGGGAAAACCGGAGGTTAAAGAGAACGAAAGACTAACTATTAAAAGTCAAGTCCCAAAATGAAGAAGAAGTGCTGTGGAGCAGGTGGCGAAAAAGGGTATGCAAAACCAGACGTCATGCAGAGCAGACGCCAGCGAGGAATGTGCAGCGAAAGGTTAGGCCGCGAA
>JAVBLH010000015.1:0-10909 GCA_031553635.1 Evtepia sp.
CTTCGCGGCCTAACCTTTCGCTGCACATTCCTCGCTGGCGTCTGCTCTGCATGACGTCTGGTTTTGCATACCCTTTTTCGCCACCTGCTCCACAGCACTTCTTCTTCATTTTGGGACTTGACTTTTAATAGTTAGTCTTTCAACATATCATATCTTAGCGATAAGTTGGACTATTAGGACGTTACGGCACCTCTGGTTGTCCAAGCCATAGGGAACCGAATCCAAACTATTTGCTAGACATGTATAAAAGAGAGGGAACATCAACAAATGTAAACAAAGAGACAAAAAGATCGGCCATCTTCTTAAAAGACAACCGATCTTTATTCTGGATTGAGTGTACAACTGAACTGCAATTACATTGCTTGCCATGGAATAATTCCGCTTAAGTTTTTAAATCTTCCCGTTGGATTTGATAGTGACAGGTTTTCACATCCATTGTTATCTGGTAAATCCCTTTCTGGTGGTGAGGATAGTCTCTTTCTAGGATGATGGAACAAAAAAAGGTATTTCCATCTTCGGAAAATCGAGGGTTTTCCAATTCGGGATATTCATAGTTGTTCATACAGACACCCCAATCGATGAAATGTATCCCACCTTCACGATAGACAAATTTCCATCCCACCTGATTATGTGGGGCACTCATAATGGTGGACTCAACCAAGGTGGCTGTTTTACCCTCCACCAGAAGAGTCGGCTCATAATTATCAGAATGAGTGGAAAAATATAGACACTCTTCATAGCTAAAGTGTGGAAAAACGGTCCCATTCTTGCGGCTTACGGGGGCATTGTTGTAGAGGCGGAGGAAGGTGACTATGCTCTGCTCAACAGTGTAAGGCCCTTCAGGGTCAAAAGTTCCATCATCCCGGCCTAAGAACACATGAAAGGCTGCCAAGGCCTCTACGCTCGCTTTTGCCCAGTCTGCAATAACACCCTGATCGGAAAAGTTGCTTACCTCTGCCTGTTCCGGCAGGATTCCGCCACAGGCGCGGTAGGCCCTTGCCAGCATGGCCGCCGCCTCCTGCCGCGTGATGAGGCCCTCCGGATCAAAGGTTCCATCGCCTCGGCCCTCCACGATACCAAGGTACCCAGCAACATTTTCTTTCCGATTGCCATCGTAGAATATATCTTTGGGAGGTGTGCCGTCCGGGGCTTCAAGGGCTGTGTAGTATAATCCCACAATGTTAAAAGAGTCGCAATTATTTTGCACTGCGATATAGTCCATGGCAAGCTCACAAAAATACCGTCGGGTGATAGGGACACGATAATCCTGCGGCAAATAAGCTGGGTCTTTGTTCACAAGGCCCAACTCCCATGCTTCGCTTACCTCCACTTCTGCCCAAGCTGATCTGGGCGGTGTAACATCGCCTGGATGACTGTGGGCCAGGGCGGGAACTGCGAGGGCAGCCAAGAGGAAAACTCCTACCAGACAGCATTTAAAATTCTTTTGCATTCATTTCATCCTTTCTTAAAAGCGTAGGTGCTTAGGCTATATATAGATATGTTATTAGTAGTCTTTTTTTGGACTGATATCACTTTTTTGAAATATCATCCAGCGGTACGCAAGCGGCGGGGCGGCGGACACTGCGGATTGCGAAGCAAAATCCGCAGGGGCAGACAGCCACTGCCAGCTGGTGCGGCGTAGCCGCACCAGCTTATCACCCCCGGTATCTAACAGGGGGGTACAAAACAGCAAATTATGCAGGCAAAACAGGCAATAATCCTTTGAGCTTCAACGCATTGGGCTAACAAAAACATATGTCAACTCTTAGGTGTAAAGGCGACATACTTGCAGCGTTGGGGATGAATTATGCTGTGTGACATTTCAAAAGAAAATGTCACACTTTTTTGGTTAGGATGGGGTTATTGAATGCTGCAAAATTCGGTGCAGATATCCGGGAAATGCAGAGCTATTTCGATTATGCTGTCTTTGCTCGTGATATGGAAATCGAGAAGCATTATGAGAAATCAGAAACGGGGTTTTTGAAATCTTGTTTTGCCATCAAAAGCGCTTTCTCTAAAAGCTCTCTCTTCTCTCAAGGCCGCCGCCGATGGCGAGAATGGAGAGGGGGGAATTCGGCTGTGTGTAAGGTACACAAAGTGTAGCTTTCCACATCCGAATTTGGGGGAGAGGAAAGACGCAGGCGGCGAAAAGGGATATCTTTCCTCTCCCCCTTGTAGTGCTTTCGATTCCTAGTTTTCCTGCCGTTTAGCAAAGCCTGCCAGAGGTGTCTACTCGACTTTATATTTGCCGCTTATAAAGAAATTATAAAAGGGGCTACACTTTTCGGTTCTGAGTGAGGAAGTAGGTGAAAGGGTTTATCTCTTTTGCCTACTTCCTTTTTGCGTATCAAGGCATAGGACAATATGGCATTGTTTTACAAGTTGCGGATACCAGGGACTGAGGCCAATATCGCACAAAAGTGGGTTCGAATCCAAAAATTGAAGCAGTCTTATAAATCTCCCCTTCTTATTGCCTACAGCACTGGGATGGTGAATATCGTTGGTTCTCTTCTAAAACTAGAAAAGCAAAAAACTTCCCAATTAATTCACTTTTTGGCTCTTTTCACTGCCTACAGATCTGGGATGGTAAATAACCAAACCCTCCCCAGTGCTCTTCGAAAATTTAATATATTGTGTTCTAGGTACGTTCCTTGTGCATGGAGCGAAGAAAGAGGCGGCGCAAAGACTCTGGTCGTTTTATAACCAGACGAGCGATCCACGCAACTCTTTGACCCGGTTGTGGCTAACCGGGCGCAACGATATGTACAAGGCATTATGATACTTCTTCACGGCCTCCCGAAGACTTGGGGGGAGTTCCTGTGGCATTCGCCAGCTTCGGCAAAGCGGCGGTGCTGTGGGGCTATGATGGGCAGCCAAGCCCAGCCTAGAACATACCCACAACCGGGGGGCGTAGCAAAATACGGTTGGTGTTAAAATGAATCACCCACAAGCACCCTTTCCACAACAAAAAAAGGAGGAGCCTATGAATCAAGACATCTTACAATTTGAGAAAATCACTTTCATTGTGGACAGCGTTTACGATGCCTCCAGCGCATCCTGCGAGGCACTTCTCAGCGGCGTGATCTCTGAACAAGTGATCACCAATCTACAACCTTATGATTATGGAATTCCCGCCTAAAACGTCTTTTCACAAAAGGAATCCAAGGAATGCAGGCTCCCATGCCCCACGGTGAGGGCCAGGGTGGGTGGCCTTTTGGAATTACTTGATTTCTTGTTCGAGGGCATCGAATTCAGGTGTACTGAAAAATTCCCCAAGGCTAATTTCAAACCCATCACATAGCTTCTTGATCGTCAGTATTCCGGGATTTTTACTTTCGCCATTCAAAATGCTTTTTACCGTACTCTGTGATATCCCAGCGAGATTGCTAATACCGTTTGGCGTTAGCCCTCTTTCCTTGCAAAGCTCCAAAATGCGCCGAGCTACTACTTGTTGCGTATCCATAACATCCCTCCTCAGTGTCTTTGTTTAAGTTAATGATAAATCACTAACAAATTTGTCGTTAGTGATAATTCACTAATTCAAGAATATATGATACAATAGTGATATATCACTATTTGGAGGATGTTTTCATGACAGACGAGCGGAGAAAGAAATACCACGAATACGCCCAGCGGTTGGAGGCCATCAAGAAATGGACAGCAACGCATCAGGACGATTGGCTGAAACTATGCTTTTCCCAAAAAGACATTACCTTAGAGCGAATCAGGGACATCATGGAGGAATGCACAGAAGAGGGTTATATGGAAATATACCTCATGATGCTAACCCAAATCGCTGATCTTTCACGATTCAGACTTGGTACGCCTGACTTTGAGGCCTATGTCGCCCAGGCGACCTACCCCAAAATCCAGCTATATGTTGAAGAAATGACACCTCTGGAGGAAGATACGATATTATAAAACCATTGCAAGTTTGAAGAAGCCCAACAGCTATGATATAATAAAATGGTAATTCTACTTGCTTTGACTGACTGGACGGAGGACAAATGGAACAGTCAAAAGCATCTATTTATGAACACCCAATGCAAAATATGCAGACCTATATCAATCATAACGGCACCGCCGCCCTGTATTGCCGTCTCAGCAGCGATGACGGACGAGACGGTGAGAGTAACAGCATCGTCAATCAGCGCAAATTATTGGCGCAAAAGGCCAAGGAGTTAGGAATTGAGAAAACCAAGGTCTATGTGGATGATGGCATCACGGGCACCACGTTTCAGCGTAAGGGCTTTCTGGCTATGTTGGATGATATCAAGAAGGGTCTCATCAGTGCCGTAATTGTCAAAGACCTCTCTCGTTTTGGGCGCAATAACTCTGAAATTCTCTACTATGTGGAGACCTTCTTTCCCGAACACAATATCCGCTTCGTTTCGCTAGGTGAGAGCATCGACAGCATAACAGGCACCAACGATGTGCTGCCCTTTCTCAGCATGATTGCCGAGCATTACGCTAAGGACATCAGCCGTAAGGTGCGCTCTGTCAAGTATATGAAAGGCAACTCCGGGGAGCCGATTGGCGTGCCGCCTTATGGTTACAAGCGAAAGAGCAAGGATGAAAATGTCTGGGTCATCGATGAAGAGGCCACCGAGGTGGTTCGCCGGATTTTTGGCTTATATCTGGCTGGAAACGGTGTCTACCAGATTGCCCGGATATTGACGGAAGAACAGGTACTTACTCCAACTCATTATTGGAAGAGCAAGGGCGCTGGACGAGGAGGAAGGCAGCGGAAAGGCCAGTCGCCCTGCGCCTGGGGCGCAAACTCCATCGGAAAGATTCTCTCCACCCAGGCTTATGTGGGAGATGTCATCAACTTCCAGACCTACAAAATCTCCTTCAAGAGCAAGAAAACAGTACACGTGCCAAAAGATCAACAGAAGGTTTTTGAGGATGTCCACGAGCCAATTATTGACCGGGCCACCTTTGAAAAGGTGCAACAGAAGCGGTCACGGCATGGGCGGAACAAGCCCCAAAAGAATGGCGAGTACAATATGTTTTCAGGGCTTTTACACTGCGCCGACTGCGACAGAAAGCTCCACCTCCACCGCTACAACAAAACCGGAGACGAGTATTTCAGTTGCTCCAACTACAAAGGCAATACCACGAAGGGTACCTGTGATACCACTCATCATATCCGTGTGGATTATCTATCTCAGGTGATACTTTTTGAGATCACGAAGCTTGTTTACTTCTCCAAAATCTATACGGAGGACTTTTTGCGGATCGTTATGGATAGTACCATCAGACGTATGGAGCAGGAGGGCAAGAATCGCCATAAGGAACTGGAGAAGCTGAAAAGCCGGGAAACAGAGCTGGATGTCTTATTTGAGCGTATCTATGAGGATCAGGCTCTTGGAAAGGTCACGGCGGATCGTTTCGTGAAGCTTTCCCGTAAATATGAGGAGGAACAAGCTGAATTGACGCAAAAAATCCGCTTGCTCCAAGAGGAAATCTCCCAGGAGGAAGACCACATTGGAACAGCGGATGAGTTTATCGCCGTGATTCGGAAGTTTCAGGATTTGCAGGAGCTGACCCCGGAAATTGTACAGGCATTTATCCGGCGCATTGACGTGTGGAATGCTGAGAAGATGAATGGTGAGAGAGTGCAACGGCTACGGATTCATTACAACTGTGTGGGGGCTATTTCGCTCCCGGAGCGTGAAGACTTGCCCGAACCGCAGATCAAAATAGCCATAAGAAAAGGAGTAGTTGCGACCTACTCCAATTCCTGTCTCGCATAAGCGATGCTATGTTACTTCTTTACAAATGACATATAGGATTTGAAGCACGAGCCTCAAATCCTATATGTGCATTGTTACTGGTGCGGATGAAGGGACTCGAACCCACACGTCTCTCGACACGAGAACCTAAATCTCGCATGTCTACCAATTCCATCACATCCGCAAATATGGAGAGGAGGGCCCTCTCATTTGTCTCCCGGGGCCAAAGCCCTAAAAAGCTGCAGCCACCCAACGCGCCCGGCCCAACCGAAAAAAGCGGCAGAGAAGAAGCAGTCGCCGGACTATTTTATACCAAGCTGAGAACCTTGTCAATGGAAATCAAAAGCCGACGAGAAGCGGAGAAGAGAAGCCCATGGACTTCCCTTTTAGTAACATTTTTTCAGCTTTTTCCTTTCTTTCCATCAAATGACCTTAGGTGAAGGTCGACTCCTGCATAACTCTACCATATACTGACCAAAATAACAAGTGGGAAATGGAGGTCGGATGGTACCCATGTTCAAAAACAAGTTAGCAGATGGAAGGTTGAATCTTTGCGGGAAGAAAGTGGCCCTGCTGCGGAAAAGCAATCGAAGGAAGCTATCGCAAAAGGCACTGGCGGATCAGCTTCAGCTCAAGGGCTTAGATCTGAATAAAAACGCCATCCAACAGATCGAGAGCGGACAGCGCTTTGTGACAGATATCGAGCTGCAGGCCCTCAGCCACTTTTTTGGAGTCAGCGCAGACGAATTGTTAGAGTGAATACCCTCCCCCGGGACCCAGAACTTATTCAGGTTTACCCTTGCGGAGGCGGGTATACCTGCTTTTTTTATCTCTATTTCCTGAAAGGAAAAGGGAAATGGCGGCGCGGTCCGGTGAAAATATGCTTTCATCTTCCGCAAGGCTGGCCCCTGTGGTAAACTGGGAGAGAAAAGGGGGCCACTTCATGAAGCTTATGCATCTCTCCGACCTGCACCTGGGCAAACGCCTCCACGAGTACAGCCTCCTGGAGGATCAGCAGTACATATTAGATCAAATCCTGGCCATGGCCAAGGAGGAGGGGGTGGAGGCCGCCCTGCTCTCCGGCGATATTTACGACAAGGCCGTGCCGCCCACCGAGGCCGTTACGCTCTTTGGCGGCTTTCTCGCTGCCCTGAAGGAGTTGGGGATCGAAGTTTTCGTCATCAACGGCAACCACGACTCCCCCGAGCGCCTCGCCTTTGCCGCCGCCCTTCTGGCCCAAAGCGGCGTTCACATCGCCCCGGTGTATCAGGGCGTCGTCCACCAAGTAAGCCTGCACGACCGCCACGGGGCCCTCACGGTGCATCTTCTGCCCTTTCTAAAGCCTGCCCAGGTGCGGCGCCACTTCCCCCAAAGCCAAATCCAAAGCTACGATGAGGCACTGCGGCTGGCGGTGGGTGCCATAGACCTGGACACCCAAGGTCGCAACCTTATCCTCGCCCATCAATTTGTTACCGGCGCCACCCGCTGTGAATCCGAGGAGCTCATCGTAGGCGGCGTGGAGGATGTGGGCCTGGACATCTTCGACGGCTTCGATTACGTGGCCCTGGGCCATCTCCACAGTCCCCAGCAGGTGGGGAGGGAAACGGTGCGCTACTGCGGCAGTCCCCTAAAATACTCCTTCTCCGAGGCGAAGCAGGAAAAATCCCTCACCCTGGTAACCCTGGAGGAGAAGGGCTTCGTCACCGTGAAAACCCGGCCCCTTCGCCCCCTGCGGGACCTGCGGGTTCTGCGGGGCAGCTATTGGGAGCTGAGCCTTTTGGCTAACTACGAGGGCACCCCAAGGGAGGACTACCTGCAAATCCTCCTTACTGATGAAGAGGAGGTGCCCGAGGCCTTAGGCAGGCTCCGGGCCATCTACCCCAACCTGCTGCATCTCACCTACGACAACACCCGCACCCGCAGCACCCAGACCGTTCTGACGGCGGAGGGGGCGGCGGAAAAATCGCCCTTGGCGCTTTTTGAGGAGCTCTATCTCCTGCAAAACAACAGCCCCATGAGCCAGAGTCAGCGCGCCCTGGCAGAGGCGATTCTAAGCAGGGAGGAGGTGCTGCCATGAGACCCCTGACCTTGACTCTCTCTGCCTTTGGCCCCTACGCCGGGGAGACCACCATCCCCCTCCAAGACCTGGGCAGCAGCGGCATCTACCTCATCACCGGGGACACGGGAGCCGGGAAGACCACCCTCTTCGACGCCATCGCCTTCGCCCTTTACGGTGAGGCCAGCGGGGCCCATCGCCGGGCAGAGATGTTCCGCAGCCAATACGCCCAGCCCGATACCCCCACCTTTGTGGAGATGCGCTTTCTCTACCGGGGCGAAACCTATCAGGTTCGCCGCAACCCCGCCTATTTGCGGCCCAAGACCCGGGGCAGCGGCTTTACCACCGAGCAGGCCGAGGCCACCTTTACCTATCCCGACGGGCGGGTGGTGACCAAAACCGCGGCGGTGACCGAGGCGGTTGCCAACCTCTTGGGTCTCAGCCGGGAGCAGTTTTCCCAGATCGTCATGATCGCCCAGGGGGATTTTATGCGCCTGCTCACCGCCGAGACCACAGACAGGCTGAAGATCTTTCGTGACATTTTCAATACCCAAATTTACGAGGAGCTCCAGGAAGGCCTGAGAGCAGAGGCCAGCCGCCTGAAAACCCGCTGGGAGGAGGCCCGCACCGACATAGACAGGGCCCTGGGCAGCCTTTCCTGGGATGATGAGAGCCGGGAGGGGCAAAACCTTGCCGCCCTGCTGGAGGGCGAGAAAAGCCCGCCCCTGGAAGAGCTGCGCCCGGCCCTGGAGGCCCTTCTGGCGGCTGATGGGGAAGAAGCCGCCCGGCAGGATAGAAAGGCACATGCCCTAGAAAAAGCCCTGGAAGAGGTGAACGAGGCCGTAGGCCGCTTCAGTGCCCGGGAAAAGGCAGCCAAGGCCCTGGAGGAGGAAACTGACTGCCTTGCCGCCCTGGCGTGCAGCGAGGAGCCCCTTGGCGCGGCCTATCGCGAGGCCTTGGCGGAGGGGGCCGCCCGGGACGCCCTGTTGGGAGAGATCCTCCGGGAGCAGGAATACGGAGCCCTTTACGGTGAGCTGCAAGGCCTGGAGGAAGCGGTCGCCAGACTGGAAAAAGACATAGCTCAAACCCGCGAGACGCTGCAGGCGGAAAAAGACGCCCAAAAGAGCACCGAAGCGCAGATCGCCGAAATCCAAGGATCCCTCCGGGGTCTCTCTACCCTGGAGGCAGACCTGCTGCGCCGGGAGGGGGAGGCCGTCCGCCTGGCAGAAGAGGCCCGGCAGCTGGCCCGCCTCATGACGGACTGCAAGGCCTTACAAGAGCTGCAGGCCGACTTGATAAAGGCCCAGGCGCGCTATGAAGAGGCGTCGGAGAGGGCCCGAGAGCTGCGGGGCACTTACGATGCCCTGGAGCGGGCCTTTTTAGACGCCCAGGCGGGGATCTTAGCCCGCAGTCTCCGAGAGGGGGAGCCCTGCTTGGTCTGCGGCGCCACCCAGCATCCCAACCCCGCCGCCCTGGCTGACCATGCCCCCGCAGAGGAGGCGGTGCAAGAGGCCAAGGCCGCCTGGGAGAAGGCCGCCCAAAGGTCCGGTGAGGAAAGCCGCAAAGCGGGGGTGCTGGGAGAGAAACGCCGCGCCGCCCGAGAAGATGTGGCCCTAAGGAGCCAGGGCCTGCCGGGAGTCAAGGGAGAGGGGCCGGAAGCCCTGCTCCCCTTGCTGGAGGCCGCCGCAGCCCGGCAAGCCGAAGCCTTGAACGAGGCCGAAAATGCTCTGGCCGCCCTGAAAAAAGAGGCGGATCGTAAGAAAACCCTGGAGGAACGCCTGCCTGCCCTGGCGGAAGCAGCCCTCAGTGCCGAAGAGCGGATCAGGAAGCTGGAGGAAGCCCTGCGCCAGCTGGAGACGGAGGAAAAAAACCTCCTTGCCGCCGCCGGGAGGCTTCGCAGCGGCCTGCCCTACGAAACGGCCCAGCTGGCCCAAAAGGCCCTGGCGGAAAAGGAGGCCCGAAAAGCCGCCCTGGAAGAAAACCTGGAGTCCGCCAAAACCGCCTGGGAAGCCTGGAAAAAAAGCCGGAGCGAGAGCGCCGCCGCCGTAGAAGCCCTGAGGGCCCAGGTGCAGGACTCAGATCCCCTGGACGGCCCGGCCCTTTTGGAACGACGCCAGGCCTTGGAGGGGGAGAAAAAGGCCCTCTCAGCCGCCCGAGAGGCCGTCAGCCTACGGCTTTTAAATAACCGCCGGGCTTTTGAAGAAATAAGCCGGGGCGAGGATACTCTTATGGAGGCGGAACAGGCCTGGAGCCAGGTGCAGACCCTGTCAGACACCGCCAACGGCACCCTGGGGGGCAAGCAGAAGATCACCCTGGAGACCTATGTGCAGATGGCCTTCTTTGACCGCATCCTGGCCAAGGCCAACGTGCGTCTCATGATGATGACGGGAGGCCGCCTGGAGCTGAAACGCCGGGAGGAGGGGGGCAACCAGCGCAAAAGCGGCCTGGAGCTGGATGTGGTGGATCACTACAACGGCTCCCAGCGCAGCGCCAGAACCCTTTCCGGCGGCGAATCCTTCCAAGCCTCCCTCTCCCTGGCCCTGGGCCTCTCCGACGAGATACAGGCCCGGGCGGGGGGCATACAGATGGACAGCTTATTTGTGGACGAGGGCTTTGGCTCCTTAGACGAGGGGGCCCTCCACCAGGCCATGAACGCCCTCCTCCAGCTCAGCCAGGGGGGAAACCGCCTGGTGGGCATCATCTCCCATGTGACGGAGCTGAAGGAGCGCATCGACAGGCAGGTGGTGGTGACCAAGAAAAAAACGGGCGGAAGCGCCGTGGAGCTGCGGCTGTGAGAGCATGGATGCAGGGGCAGCAAGTAAAAAGGCGAAAAATGAGGAAGCCGGGGCCTATCCCCCTAGATTTCTCATAGACAGGAAAGGGAACATCCATTATAACCCAATATATGGATATGCAAGCATAGCGAACCCATCAGGCAGCATCGAATGTGGAAAACAATGTGGACAAATCAACTCGGCTGTGCCCCGCTTTTAGGCAACGCATGGTGCCGCCCTCCTTTCAGTATACATCCGTAAATCATAACACGGCTATCAAGGGTGAAATGAACCAAAGGCCCTTGACAGCCGTGTTTTGCTGTGGCCATTTCAAACTGAAA
>JAVBLH010000040.1:0-35231 GCA_031553635.1 Evtepia sp.
CTTCGCGGCCTAACCTTTCGCTGCACATTCCGCGCTGGCGTCTGCTCTGCATGACGTCTGGTTTTGCATACCCTTTTTCGCCACCTGCTCCACAGCACTTCTTCTTCATTTTGGGACTTGACTTTTAATAGTTAGTCTTTCGTATTGGAACGCCTCTGGGGCGATGTCCATGGTTTCCGGGCTAGTCCTCTTTCTTTTGCAGCTTTTCCTTATTGCCTTTTTCATCCAAGTAATAGGTGTTATCCAGGTGGGCCTCCAGGCTCCCCCGTATGGCGGCCAGGTACTCTTCCCGCAGGACTTTCCGCTCCGCCAGCTCCTCTTCCGTGAGGCCCACGGTTTTATTCTTCAGGGCCAGCTCGTTGATACGTTTGATTTTTGCTTCCATCTGTGTTACTCCTAAACATAGCGGTCCATCTCCAGGATGATCCGCCCTTTTTTACTGATACCCCCCACGGTGGTGAGAACAAACTTTCCAAAGCCCCGGCAGGAGATCACATCTCCCTGGGCCACGGGCGCGTCTGTCTTTTCGCAGGGCCTGTGGTTTTTCATAAGCTTCCCCGCCGCGATGAGTTCCGCCGCCTTGCTCCGGGAGAGATTGAACCCCGCCGCCGCCACTGCGTCTAACCGCAGGGAAGACACCGTATCCCGCCGCCGCTCCAGGGTGGGAGGCGCGGGGGAGAGGTTTTCCAAAGGAATCTCCCACAGCCGGATGGGGTATCTGCCCACCTTGTCCCATTGGTCCAGGAGGATATCCTTGGCCTCGGCCAAAACCTCCACTTGGGCCCCCTGGGAGGTTAAGAGGATATCGCCTATCTTTTCCCGGGTGAGACCCAGGCCCATAAGGGAGCCCAAATAGTCCCTGTGATTTAGGGCGGAAAGCGGCGGCACTTGAACTTCTAAGGCGGCAAGAACACCCGGCGGCAGTTCCTCTTCCCCCATCCAAGAGGGCAAAAAGACACACAGCTGCCGCTCCGCCTGATCATACCCGCCGGAAAAGAGGTGGGGGGTGGGGGGCAGCTGCTTTAATAGCGCCTCTGCCAGGGCCTGCTCCTGGGGGGAGAGAAAGCCTGTTTGGGTGAGGGTGTCCCGGGCCTCTGCCTGGTCTTTTCTGTCCATCATGCGGCCTAAAAGCAGACGGGCCTCCGGGTCCGGCGCCAGGTGATTGAGCAGTTGGGTTTTGGTGATAGCCATGTTTTTTCACTCCGCAAATTCTTAATACCCAGTATATCGCCTTTTTCCATCCCTTGTCAACGGCCTGGAAAGGTTGTATAATTTATCATAACAGCAAAGACCGTCCCTTTCCCCCCCAGCCAGAGAGGGCCCCCTAAGCCCAACCGCCCCCTATGGCGATTTCCATCAGCCAGGCGATCCCTTCTGCTCTTTACAAAGGAGGCCCACTATGGATACCATGCTCTTCGTTTACAACCGCCACGCCGGGAAAGACCGCACCTGGGCAGAGTTTTCCCACGTGTTGAATATTTTAACAGAAAAAGGCTATCTGGTCACCGCCTACCCCACCCAGGCCCCCGGTGATGCCGGCGAGGCCATCACCCGCTGGGGCGCCAATTACGACCGCATCCTGGTGGCAGGGGGCGACGGGACCTTAAGCGACGGGGTGTCCGGCCTGCTGCGCCTTTCCGACCCGCCGCCTCTGGGCTATATCCCCCTGGGCAGCACCAACGATTTTTCACGGAACCTCTCCCTGCCCTCAGACCTTTTGGCCATGGCAGGGGTGGCGGCGGAGGGGGTGGAAAAGCCCTGCGACGTGGGGACCCTCAACGGCCGCCCCTTCATCTACGTGGCCGCCTTCGGGGTTTTTGCCGAGGTATCCTTTAACACCCCCCAGGCCTCCAAGAATATCCTGGGCTACACCGCCTATCTTCTGGAGGGCATCAAGCGGCTGCCCAGCGTGCGGCCCATCGCCATCGAGGCGGAGATTGACGGGGTGCTGGTCTCCGGCCAGTTTATCTGCGGCATGGTGACCAACACCGGCTCTGTGGCGGGGCTTGCGCACTTCCCGCCGGGGAACCCCGTTCTGGACGATGGGCTCTTTGAGGTGACCTTCATCTCGCCCCCCAAGGATATTTTAGAGCTGGAGCAGCTGGGCCGCAAGGTGCTTCTGGGCCAGGACAGCCTGGAGTCCCCCATGATACACAGCTACACCGGCTCCCGGATCACTATACGCTGCGAGGAAGAGCTGCTCTGGACCCTGGACGGGGAAAACGGCGGTTATCATAAAACCTCGGAGATCGTGGTGCAGCCCAAGGCCTTTACCATTATCCACGGCGCATAAGGGCGAGGCGGAGGAAACTCTATTAGGGGTGGGTTCCGCCTGTTCCGATTAATATGAATATTTTTGCAAAAAAACTTGCCAAAGCTGGAAAAAGAGTGTATAATCCCTCTAGCAAAGGGCATCTTGCGCCCTTTTTTGAAAGTGAGGTTAATGGAAAAATGACAAAAGTTTTATCTCTTTCCCTGGCTGCGGCCCTTTCCCTGTCCCTCCTGGTAGGCTGCGGCCCCAAGACGGATCCCGTGGTCCTTCAGATTCTGGACACCGAGTACATCACCGAGGATTACGCCATCTGCATCGCCAAGGAGAACACCGACCTTCTGGCCGACATCGACGCTGCCCTGGCTGAATTAAAGGCCGACGGCACCGCAGACGCCATCATCGCCAAGTACATCGAGGGCACCGCCCACGATCTGGTGTTCCAGGCAGAGGCCGAGGGCAAGCCCGAGCTCCACATGGCCACCAACGCCGCCTTCCCTCCCTATGAGTTCTACGAGGGCGACAAGATCGTGGGCATCGACGCCGAAATGGCCGCCGCCATTGCCGACAAGCTGGGCATGAAGCTGGTGATCGACGACATGGAGTTCGACTCCATCATCGCCGCCATCCAGACCGGCAAGGCCGATATGGGCATGGCCGGCATGACCGTGACCGAAGCCCGCCTCCAGAACGTGAACTTCTCCGAGAGCTATGCCACAGGCGTCCAGGTGATTATCGTGCCCGAGGGCAGCGCCATCACCTCCGTGGATGACCTCTATGCCGAAGGCGCCGCCACCCTCGTCGGCGTCCAGGCCGGCACCACAGGCGACATCTACTCCACCGACGACTTCGGCGCAGACCGCGTCATGAAGTACCCCAAGGGGGCCGACGCCATCCAGGCTCTGGTCACCGGCAAGGTCGACTGCGTCATCATCGACAACGAGCCCGCCAAGGCATTTGTAGAGGCCAACAACGGCTGATAACACCGCTGGCAATACTCCAAAGGGGCGGATTTCCGCCCCTTTTTTATGACATTTCACTAAAAAGGCGGTGTGCCTATGGACTGGCTTTCCGATTGGTTTGCGGAATTTAAGGCAGATTTTATTGCGAATTTTGTCGTCAACGAGCAGTGGCGTTTTATCACCACCGGTCTAACGAGCACCTTATTAATCACCTTCTGCGCTGTGATCTTGGGCATTATCATCGGTGTGATTGTGGCCATGATCCGCTCAACTTACGACAAGACCGCAGCAGAAATGCAGCCCGGCTTGGGGCGTTTTTTCCTCTCCTTCTTTAACTGGATTTGTAAAATCTACCTAACGGTGATACGCGGCACCCCTGTGGTGGTGCAGCTGCTCATCATGTATTTTATTATCTTTTCCTCCTCCCGAAACGGACTCATGGTCGCTATCATCGCCTTTGGCATCAACTCCGGTGCCTATGTGGCAGAAATCGTCCGTTCAGGCATCATGTCTGTGGATGTGGGCCAGTTTGAGGCGGGGCGCTCTTTGGGCTTCAACTACATCCAGACCATGCGGCACATCATCATCCCCCAGGCCTTCAAAAACGTGCTGCCTGCTCTTGCCAATGAATTTATTGTCCTTTTGAAAGAAACTTCCGTGGCAGGCTATGTAGGCATCCGGGATCTCACCATGGGCGCCAACACCATCCGCAGTTTAACTTACGAGCCTTTTCTCCCTCTTTTTGGCGCGGCCGCCATCTACCTCACCCTGGTGATGTTCTTCACCTGGCTGGTGGGCAAACTGGAAAGGAGGCTGAGAAACAGTGAACGCTGACGTACTCATTCGGGTGCAAAACCTGGAAAAGCACTTTAGGGGCGGGGCCATCCGAGCCCTGGACGGGGTCTCCAACGACATTCACCAGGGGGAAGTGGTGGTGGTCATCGGCCCCTCTGGCTCAGGGAAATCCACCTTTCTGCGGTGCTTAAATCTTTTAGAGCGGCCCACAGGGGGCCACATCCACTTTAACGGCGTGGATATCACCGACCCCAAGGTGAATATCAACATCCACCGCCAGAAGATGGGCATGGTGTTTCAGCACTTTAACCTCTTCCCCCACATGACCGTTTTGCAAAACATGACCATCGCCCCCATGAAGCTTTTAAACATGAGACAGCAGGAGGCCAGGGAAACCGCCCAGGCCCTTCTGGAACGCGTGGGCCTTGGTGATAGGGGCGATGCCTACCCCAGTCAGCTCTCCGGCGGGCAGAAGCAGCGCATCGCCATTGTGCGGGCCCTGTGTATGCGGCCCGAGGTGATGCTCTTCGACGAGCCCACCTCCGCCTTAGACCCGGAGATGGTGGGGGAAGTCCTGGAGGTTATGAAGGAGCTGGCCCGGGAGGGCATGACCATGGTGGTGGTGACCCACGAAATGGGCTTTGCCCGTGAGGTGGGGGACAGGGTGATCTTCATGGCGGAAGGAAAGATCGTGGAGGAGGCCACTCCCGAGGAGATTTTTACCAATCCCCGGGAGGAGCGCACCCAAAACTTTTTATCGAAAATTTTATAAGAAGCAAAGAGGACATCGCCCCAAGGGGACGATGTCCTCTGTTTTTTGCCCTATGCCCAAGGGCATCAGCTCTCCGCCATCAAATCTTCCAGCTGCCCTAAGATAGCCTTTTCCAGGGCAAAATACTCCTCATAAAGTTGGCGATCCGATTCCTCCACCCCCCGGTACAGGGGATGCCAGGAGGAGACCCACAGGCCGTAAGAGCTCCCACCCTCAGAGGCGATGAGATAGGACAGCAGGGGGTCGCAGCGCAGCAGTTCCCCACTGTTTTCATAGAGAGACAGGTGGGCGATTTGGACGATCTGCTCCCGCATATAGGGGGGAAAGGCCGGATAGTCCTTGGCGGTGCCGTAGAACACCGTGTCGCCATCTTGGAGGTCGTAGAGGGACAGCAATAAAGAGGCGGCCAGATTGGTGGCGTTGCCGGTGAGGGTGGCGGTGAGCTCGTTGTACCGGGTAATATTTTGGCGCAGGGTCTCATGATGGCCCAGATAGTAGAGATAGGAGCTTTCCACCACCTGGCGGGTTAAGATTTTATCGCTAATTTCCCCCAGCTTTTGCGCCTCAAAAGTAGGGGGGCCATTGGGCGCGGCAGTGCACCCGCCGCAGAGGAGCAGAAGTGCAGTGAGGAATAGCAGAATTCGTTTCATAAAAACCTCCCGTCGCGGTGATGCGGCTTCCTGGTCAATGAGTAGGGCTCTCCCTCATCATAACGCAAAAGGACGCCGGATTCAATGAGATACCGCGCCTTCTGAGGAGATCTTCGCGCCCCTCCCTTTGAAACAGGCGATTTCCGCGCAGCGCGGCCAAAGAAAAATGCCCTTACAGCATCCCGAAATTTCGGTTGCAGTAAGGGCATTTTCGCAGTTCAGATGATGGCGCTGTCTAAAAGGTTTCGCTTACTTGCCTGTCCAGGTCTCCAGGGAGCCGTCCTTGGTATGGCTGTGGGTGTTGCTGGCCTCCACGATGGTGTAGTAGCCCCAGAAGCCGGAGGTTACGTCGGGGAAGCGCTTTAAGGTGGCGGCGTTGGCATCGATGTAAGCCTTGTCGGGGATGCGGCCTAACATGTTGTTTGCAATGGTGGCAACCTCGGCCCGGGTGATGGTGCTGTCGGGGTGGAAGCTGCCGTCGTCATAGCCGTTGATCCAGCCGTTTGCATAGGCAGACTGAATGTTCCCGTAAGCCCAGTGGTCGCTGGACAGGTCGGTGAACTTAACGTTGCCTGTGGTGGACTTGGCAAAATGCATGGCAATGGTGACAAACTCCGCGCGGGTAATGGAGTTTTCGGGCTGGAAGGTGCCGTCGCTGTAGCCCTTGATGATGCCCAGAGAGGCCAGGGTGCAAACGGCCTTGCTGTACCAGGCGTCTTCGCTGACATCCTGAAAGCTGGCAGTCAGGGTCACATTCTGGTCCCGGAGCAGATTGAAGAACATCTGGGCGGCTTCGGCACGGGTCATGTTGTAGTTGGGATTAAAGTAGCCCAGGGTGTCGCCGTTTAAGAACTTGATGTGATCGTCGGTGTTCAGCAGCTTGCTTACGCCGGTGTCCGCGGGGTCGGCCAGGACTCTGCGGAAGGAAGCGGCAACGCTCACATCGCCCTCAGGAGCCCTAAAGGTGTAGGTGTTCTCCTTCACCTTGGTCAGCTCCATGGCCTTGCCATTGGCATCGGTCACAGAGAGGCTGTTCAGCTCGTAGCCTTCGTCGGGCTTCACGGTGATGGTCACCAGGGTGCCCTTCTTAAAGGTGTCGGGGCTGACGGCCACGCTGCCGCCTGTGGTCTTGCTGATCTTTGCCTTGCCATTATCCAGCACGGCCACATCGCGATCGCCGGAACTCCGTGTGACAGGCAGGTCACCGGCGTAGATGGGGCTGTCGGAGTAGAGCAGGGTAAACACGGAGAAGTCCTTGCTCTGGAAGGTCAGGGTTTTGGTGTCGGAAGCCACGGAGATGGGCACCCGCTTGGCAATGCCGTTGTGCACGGTGATCAGCGCGTAGTAGCTATAGCCCTGGTATTCCGTGGGGATGTTCAGGGTCAGCTGCACAGGGGTGGTCAGGTTGTGCACCGTGGCGGTGTCGCTGCTGACCAGGGTGGTGCCGTTGGTAACCGTGGTGGTCTTCTCGACGACGATGTCCCACATAGCGGCCACGTCGGTCACAGGGGCAAAGGCCAGGGCCTTCGCCACGCCGCCGTTGCCGGGTTCTACGTTGTTGACGGACATGTGCAGCAGGACAAGTACGCTGTCGCCGGAACCGGCAGAAGCGCCAATGGCGGCAACGTCCTTGCTGTCCAGCAGTGCGTTAATCATGTTTGCCAGGCTGGTTTCAACGCTCTTGGCGGCAGTGCCGGTGATACTGTCACCATCCACCTTGGCGCGCTTAGACAGATCGCTGTTCAGGTCAGTCATCTTATCGTCGATGGCGGCAATCAGCCTGTTGGTGAGATCGCTCACGTTAATCTGCTTCGCCTGCTCAGCAGTGAGGTTGCGCAGCGCTTGGAGGTCTTGCTCCAGATCGGCGAGGCTCTTGTTGCTCAGGTCTCTGAGGTCGCCCTCGATGGCATCTCTAATGGCATCGATGGCGGTTGTCGCAGCAATGCTGATATTCTGCGTCTTGTTGCCGGAAGCAACTGTGACGGACTGGGTCACAACAACATCCGCCCCGTGGTCGGGATCCGCTGCTGTCACGGTGATGGTGTAAGTGCCAGCGGGAACATTGGGAATGCTGTACTTACCGTCAATGATGGCAACGGTGCTGGAGCCCCAGTTGTTGGAGTCCGCATCGGATATGGTAACAGTCGCCTTTGCCGGGATCAGGCCGGTCTCCTCGTACTTTACCACGCCGGACACAGTGTAGCCGGGGATGAACACGGTACTGCCGTTAGTGGGATTTGTAATGGTGTAGCTCATGCCGCCCTTGGTAATGGTGATGGGGCCGCCGGTGGGGGTAATCACGCTGCCGGCAATGCTGCCGCCGGTCACAGCCGCACCAGTCAGGGGCTTGCCATCGGGGCCGATGACCAGAATACCGGTGGTGGGGGCGGCGAGGGCCAGGTTAAGGGTGTTGGGGTTCGCGCCGCTGCTTGTTCCAGTTGCGGTATGGCCGTTCTTTGCAACGGCTGTGACAGTACTGCCGCTTTCTACCCCGGGCAGGAAGTAGAAGCCCGCGCCGTTGGTGGTCACGGGGCCTTCGTTTATACCGCTGGCAGAAACCACGGCGCCGGAAACCGCCGTGCCGCTGTCGGTGACCTTACCGATCACCAGATTGCCGGCGGTCAGGGTGATGTTCTCCGCCAGACCGGTGACCACTTTGCCGCCCCGAACTTCGATGGCCTGGGTCACGCCGCTTGAGCCTGTAGTCGTTGCTGCCACATAGTAGGTGCCGTCGGGCAGATTGTCCACAGAGTAGCCGCCGCCATCCTTGGAGGCAGTCGTGCCGGCCACTGTACCGTCAGGCTTGTAAAGGGTGACAGTTGCGCCGTTCACGCCCTTGCCGTCGGAATCCAGCACGGCGCCCACAATGGTGTTTTGCGCGGTGGCTTTGTCTTTCAGGGGGAGGTTTGCCGTGGTAGCGCCGGAAACGGCAACGTTGGCGCTGCCCTCACGTCCGTCTGCTGCGTAGGCAGTGACAGCGTAGGTGCCGTTAGGAACGCCCGCGATGCTGTAGTACGCGCTTCCGGTGGAGTCGGCAGGCCCGGCCACAGCGGTGACCACCTTGGTGCCGATGAGGGCGAGAGTGCCGTTGGAGGCTGTGTCGTAAACCGGCACGGTGAGCTGCACGGTAACAGTTTCGCCGGGTGTGGCGTTTGTCACGCTGCCACTGAGGATAGAGCCGTAGTTCAAGCTGATGCTGGTGGTTTTGTAGCCGCCGGCAGGGGTGACCTTGCCGTTTGCCACGTGAATTTCCGTCATGCCGGAGACGGGGAAGTTAGAGGGGTAGGAGCCAAGAGAGCTGCGGCTGGCCTGGATGATGTAATCGCCCGGGTCTAGGCCTTCCACGACATAGCCGCCGGCCTCGGTGTTGCCGGTGATGGTGTAGTCTGTACCCGCCGTCAACGCAGTGCCTGTCGCCTTGTTGATTACGGTAAAAGCGTAGCCATTTGCGCCGGAAGTCCAGTTTGCCCCAGGGCTGCCTGCCGGGTGCCAGCCTGCACCGTCGAAGTAAGGCACAGCAACCGTGATAGCGCCGCCGAAGGTGCTGTCAGCCGCGTTGCCGCTGGGGGGGATGGCCGGAGTCGGGCCGGAGCGGGTGTTGTAAGGCGCAGACTTGCCGTCGCCGCCGGTGGAGTCCACAAACACGGAGTAGGTGCCGTGTTTCACACCATCTGTGTTAAAGGTATAGGTGCCGCTGCCGTCGGCGGTGGTGGTGAGTACAGCTGCGGTGCCGTCTTCCTTCACCACGGCGACCTTAACGGTGGCGTTGGGGGCGGTGGTGCCGCCCATGACCACGGGAATGGTGGGAATGGGAGTTTTTCCCGTCAGGGGGAGGTTGACGTCGACGCCGCCCGTGGGGGCAGAGGAGTCCTTCGTCAAGACAGTATACTTCTTTGCGGGGTCAAGGCCGGAGAAAACGAGGGCTTCACCCGTTGCGCCCGCAAACCACAGGGTAGACCTATCGCTGCTGCCGCCGCCCAAGGTTGCGCCGCCGGGGGCGTTGATGGCCACGCCGAACTCGTCTGCCAGTGCGTAAGATACGCCGTCCTCAGTGTGAATGGTGAGGGTATCCGTTGTATCGCTGGCATAAGCACGAGTAAGGGTACTGGGGTCAATAACAGGGGGAGCCAGCACCTCGACTTTTTTCTCTACGGTAACAGGGTTTTCGCCGGTGCTTTTCGCGGTAACCGTGTATGTTCCGGCTGTCAGGGAGCCGTAGGTCAGCGTATCGCCGGTGGTCTTAACGAAATCGGTGCCGGGTTCTTCTGTGACACCTGCGGTGGTGGTGGGAACGCTGCTGCCGTCAGCATCCTTCTCAACATGATAGTAAACACCATCAATGGGGGAAAGGATGTTCAGGTAGGGCTTTCCGTCTGTCCCGTTGACCAGCTTGAGGGAGTCGGAGGGGATTTTAGGCATGGGTTTCAGCTCTGTGCTGAATGCGGGGAATGCAGTGGTGTCGGGGTCGATAGTTTTTGATCTGGCAGCCACAAAATAGCTCTGGGTGGGGTCAAGCCCCGGGAAGGTAAGGTCATTGTTTTCGTCGCCGCTTTCCCATTTGGTTAGAGCTACGCCGGGCTTGCCGTCTTCACCTTTGGAAAAAATCGCGTACTCGTAACCGGATTCTGTCGTGATGGTAATGGCATCTTTGTTAGAGTCAGTTGAATCGTCAGCACGGGCCCCCGATGTAACGCCATCCAAAGCGCTGCTTCCGCTGTCAGTTGTCGTACTCGGCGGGGAAATCAGCGTCTTCTCGCCGAAGGGGATTTCTACGACCTTGTACAGCGTTGTGCTGGTGGGGCTCAGGGGTACAAAGGAGATGGTACCATCGGGGTTTGTAAACCAGCGATCATAAGCAGGGGCAAGTGGGTTGCCGCTGCCGTCGAGGACAGCAACGCCAGTCTCGCCGAGAACGCCGGCGTCAGCCCAATTGTCGCCGCTGTCGGTGGAAGTAATCAGCTTATAAGCCTTACCCGCCTCGGCGTTTATGGTGATGCCGGTGGCGCCGGAGGAGGTGCCGTCGGGCTCGGTAATACTGTCAGTGATATCTGTGGGAGTCTCGGTTCCCTCCCCCGTAATCGCGACGACCTTATATCCTGAGGGGGCATCAGGGAGCTTAAACTCTAAGTAACCGGGCGATGTGCTTTCCAAGCTATGGTAATAATGGCCCACATCTGTAGATTCTGCTGCGCCGCCGTAACCGGTGACGCTGTAGCCGACGGCACCGGAAGGTATGCTAACGGGCTCCCAGGCGGAGCTTTCTGTGTTCTGCTTATACAGCACATATCTTGTGTCCGGCGCTGTCGGGACGATAATCGAATTACTGGCGAGGGCAGCTTTTGCATCTGCCTCAGAGGTGTCATTCATGACCAAGACCTTGTAATCCGTGGCAGGGCTAAGGCCTGTCCAAGTGAGTGTGCCCCCATCGGTGCCGGTGACCCAGCCGCCTGCGGCACCTTCGGGCAGAGTAACGCCGCTGGTGATGATATCACCTTTACCATCCACTAAGGCATACTTAAAGCCTGCCTTGGTATCGGTCACGGTCATGGTGGTGCCGGTCATATCCACGGCCACATCGCCGGCCCCAGCGGCCTTCAAAATGTTCTCGATAGCGCTGGTCACGTTGGAGTCCATGGAGGAGTACCAGTCGAAGGTGATGAAGGCACCGTCGGCCAAATTGCCGAGCTTAAACAAAATCAGGATGTCGGTGTCCTGATACAGGGCGCGTCCGGCAGTAAACACCATGGTAGACTCGCCGCCGTAGATATTGGTAAAGCCCAGTCCGGCGGTGGTGAAACCGGCCTGAACGCAGGGCGCAGCCGTATTGTCCTTATTCCAGTTGCTGAAGAAGAAGAAGGGGGAGGTTTTTTGATCATTGGCGCCATAGGCGAACACCGAGGTGCCATAACCGGTCAGCTCAGGGTGACCCACCACGTTGTTGGTGGCGTAGTTGATGTTGTGGGAGCGGTGGTCGGGGTCGAAGGCGCGCATATAACGCACATCTGTAAGGCCGCCGCCGGTGGCGTTTTCCAACAGTACGTTTGTGTGGAAGAACTTTTCGCCGTCCCGCAGGGTAACCAACTGATAGTATTTCAGGCCGTTTGCCAGGGAGCCCGAGGTCAGGGCCTGGGCGGCGGCGCTTTCATACAGCGACTTCAAGGCCGCGGGGAGAGCATCGGCACCCCTGACCACTACAGTGCTGGAGGCGGCGATGCCTGCGCTTCCTATGGACGAGCCAAGGGAGCCGGTGGCCGTTTTATTTCCGTTCCAGCCGATGGTAAAGCTTTCGTCAATAAAGCCGGGCAGGAAGAAGTCGGTGGTCACGTCTCCCTCCATATACATGCCGATGCGGCCTCCCTTTGCGGAAGTAAAGGGCGCCGGAGCAGCACCGACGGAACCGAAGTTGCCGTCCTTGGTAATGCCCAGTTGCAGATGCTGGCTCCCGCCTGCGTCGTTGCGTAGGAACACATCGCCCGAGGCGTTTGTTTCTTTGACCACCGCCGCAAAGGCAGAAAGGCTCAGCGCCGGCAACAGTGACAGCGCGAAAACCATTGCCAGCATGAGGGATAGGGGTCTTCGAAGGTTTGCTTTCATTCTTAGTCCTCCTTAATTTTTTGATGTGCGCGCGTGCCTTGCCGTCAATTTTGGCCAGGCGCAGCATGGACACATTATGAAAATTATACTACGGAGAATTTGGCATAGCAACCTTGAAAGACGATTTTTCAAATTAAAAAATTATAAATAAGCTAAAAAATAAATACAAAATCTAACTTATTTTACATATTTTCATATAAACACAGTGAAAATATATAGTAACTAAAGTGTAATATTTCAACAAAATTGAAGCACTTCCGTTTTCAGGGAAATTCTGTCATGGAGCACCATATTTTTGGAGCATGACTGATAAACCGCCCGTTGCGCGCCTGCAGACGAGATGCTTCGACCCCGCCAGAGGGGGAAGAAAAAACGCCCCGAAACCGCAAATAGTTTCGGGACGTTTCTTTTCCCTTCGGCAGTGCCGATATGTTCGGGTGGGGGTGGCCCCAGATTAAAACTCAATACTATACTCCAAAATGGTTCTGCTCTCGCGCTGCACCTCACTGCTGAAGGAGGCGGAACCACTCACCTTGAGGCCATGGAGCACCGCATCAATTTCCGCCGCTTCGTTTTCCTTGATGGCCAGGGACTTGGCGCATTCCACCATACAGTCTTTCGACATGATTTTGTTTCCATTGTCGGCCTTTGTACGCATTTCAATCAAATTTTCTATATCAGGCTCATTTTTGAAATAAACCAGCTGCGGTACAATAGGCGCGTCATGCCCGCTGAATTTAAGCTCTTTCGTAAAAGTGACGTCGGAAAATTCCTGATCCGTTTGATCGAAGGAACTGGCGCTCTTTGCGACGCCTGCCTTTGCGCCCCCTTTGGCGCTTTTGGCAACAAAGGTTTTCTTCTTCTCCTTAAAGGTGACCTTCATCCGTTTGGCCCCCAAGCTGTGGGCAATCATCTCCAGCTCCGCCAACCGTGCATCTTTTAAGTACTTGAAATACTCATCTAAGCTGACATAAAAGTGATTGCGGAAGGGATCCAGGCAGTAAAAGGTCTTGCCGATATGCGGGTGAAAGTGCAGGCCCAGGTGGGGCGCACTATCCTCGTAGATATTCAGCAAATTGGTTCCCTTTACCGTGGTCCAATAGCCAACGGCTTCGTTGCACGCCGCACTTACACTGCGTTTTTTATCAATTTCCACAATGCGGATCATGCAGGGGGGGCGAGACCTTGCAAAGGTGCTTACAGTGGCGCCGCCGAAAGAGAGGTCTTCTGCAAAAACAGGGCGCAGAAACTTCTTGTCCATTTCAAGCTTGGCTTCCCCCATGGCTTTGCTCAGATCTTTTACATCTACCGTGCCGTCTTCGTTCTGATCGATGGCCTTGACGATAACCTTTTGTGCCTTTGTGGCAGAGCTCTTTGCTTTTTCCGAGGCATCTCCCACCAGCTTTCCGATATTGCTTGCCAGGTCGGCAAAGGCTTCTGCGCCTTTCTTTTCCTTGTTTGCTTCCTTACCCTTACTGTTCAAGACACATCCTCCTTAGTTCTCTTTCATACTAAGCCTTGCAATTTTCGCGAGGGGCGGCGTGGGAAAACGATTGAACGGGAGCTGTTTTTGCAGTTACTTACATCAAAAGCTGAGATGGCCCTTGCACAAAGTATAGTGGAATCTTGGGGAAAGAGCAAGAATCATGTAAAAAGTATCTCGGGGAAAAGAAGGATGGCGCGGTGCCCTTTTCATAACTTGAGAAAGCATAAAACCGGGAAAACAAACGCTTCATAGGCGCACCTCATCAAGTTATGTTATAAGCGCGAAGGGCGTTGATACAATTGCCATGTGCCGCAGCCTTGCGGCTATTATAGCTCAAGTGAGTACATGCAACAAATGAAAAAACCATCTGTTTATGGGGCTTTCACGTGGAGAACCAACGAATCCGCTTAACATTCAATAACGGGAATGTGACCTTTTTCCACTACCATGTAGATCGGGATAGGCAGGGGAATGTATATACCACCGATTATCTTTACGGAACCTATACGGTTTCCGGGAACAGAGCCACATTTTCCGGCGATATAACCAGTCAATTCGCCTATGCGGAGCTTGTGGATGCGACTTACACCAGCGGCGACAAAACCTATAATAAGGTCTTGCGTGTTCACTTTAGCACGAGAAACGACTATGCAACCTATTATGTCATAGAGTGATCAATGGGGCAGGCCCCCGCAGCGCAGCTGAGAGCAGACCTTTGTTTTGAAGGGCACAAGAAATCTCCGCAAGGCCAAAAGGCTTTGCGGAGATTTTTGCAGAAATAAAAAATCGGAGTGGTCTTACAGCATGAAATGCGATAAGACCACTCCGAATGGTGGACGATACAGGACTTGAACCTGTGACCTCCCGCACGTCAAGCGGATGCTCTACCAGCTGAGCTAATCGTCCGTATTCTGTTCGGTGAACGCTTGATAATGATATGCTAAATTGCAGCTTTTGTCAATACTTTTTCGAAATTTCCCCCGTTTTTCAAATGCCGGCCAAAGAAAAAATCTCCCCATTTCCGCTATGGGCGCAACAAAGGGCAGCCAAGGAACCCTCCTCGGGCTGCCCCCTCTCTTTCCACCGGGCAGAAGCCTGACTTTTACACCATGGTTTCCTTCAAATAGGGCTGCAGGCACATGAGCAAGTCTACCTTGTTGCCCACCTCGAACTTTTTATAGATGTTGGCAATATGGGTGCGGACGGTATAGATGCTGATGTGCAGCTCCTCGGCGATCTGCTCGTTTCTGGTGCCTGTGGAGAGAAAATAGGCGATGCGCCTCTCCTGCTGGGTCAGGCTGTTATAGGGGTGGCCCTGGTCCGAGGGCAGCTCCTTGGCCTTACTCAAAATGGTCAGAAGATGCCAGGTCTGTATGGCCCCCGTGACCCCTGCCGAGAGGAAGGCGCTGTGGTAAAAGGTCATCTCCCCCCCGGTGGAGGACAGCACCAGGCCGCCGCTGCCGTGGGTGCCCAGCTTTTCCCCCAGCTCGTTCACCATGGTCTGCACCTCTCGATACTGCTCCTCCCCCTGGTAGTTGCTGCGAAGAAAGTGGCCCTGGCTGCTGCGAAACTGGCTCCAGAAAAGGCGGCCCTGGTCCTTGGCCATCTGGTTGGCCTGCACCACACTCATCTCCTGGTTTAAGAGCACCGCCCCCTGGCGCATATCCTGAAAGAAAAGCTGAAAGCTCTCCGCCACCTTCGCCTCGCCGCTCTGGTGGAGGTAGCCCTGGTAGCTGGCCTCTAAGAGGTCGCCTAAGTACTGCAAAAGGGCCCTGTCCTCCTGCTGAAACTGCCCCTCCTGCCGGGCCCGCAAAAGGGCGATGGAGGCCACCACCTTGCCGCCGGAATAGAGGAAGATGCAGGCCTGGTACACCATGTCTATGGCCGCCATGTGGGCGCCGAAGGGGGTCTCCTCGAAGGTTGCGATGGGCATGATGTCATCGGTAAACACCACCCGCTGGCCCCGCAGATGGAGGGGCAGCCGGGAGTAGCGAAACAGGTCGTCCTTATAGACCCGCTCCTTATAGTCCACCATGGGGCCGTAGCTAAGGCCGTAGGTGACATAGTTGGAAAGGGCGCCGGGCCGCTTTTGCCCAAAACTGCCCATGGGAGGGTTTTGGTGAGGGAAGAAGATGCTGCGGCGAAAGCCAAAGTGCTTATCCAGCAAAATCAGCACCTTTTTGGGAAAATTCTCCCCCTCCTGGGATAGATCCAGGGCAAATTGCAAGGCGGCCTCTCGCCATTTTTCCGGAATGCTGCCCATGGTAACCACGTCCTCTCTTCCGGGCAGACTCCCACCCGGTCTACTTCATTTGTATGATTTTTATTCTACCTCTACTGCGGATAAATGACAAGGGATTTTTTGCACTTTCCCATAATTTCTTCCTGACTTACTGACTTTTCCCGGGGTGCCCCCCAGGGTGAGTATTTTCTTGACATAAGATATCAGTGGTGTATAATATTTGTGAGCGTTTTTGAATGGGTTTTCCCATTCCCACATCCAATTTGATTGGTAATTTGTACTAGGAGGACGTTTTATCATGTCTAGAGAAGTAGTAATCGTCAGCGCTTGCCGTACCCCCATCGGCAAGATGTCCGGTCAGTTTAAGGACCTTTCCGCCCGTGAGCTGGCTGTCATCGCCGGCACCGAGGCTATCAACCGCGCCGGTATCGACAAGGTTCTGGTGGACGAAATCGTCATGGGCGAAGTTTTAGCCGGCATGCAGGGCTCCCTGCCCGCCATGCAGGTGGCCCACCGCATCGGCCTGGACGACCGCATCGGCGGCGTTACCGTGAACCAGAACTGCGCTTCTTCCATGCGCGCCCTGGAAATCGCCTGCGACCACATCGCCCTGGGCAAGACCGACGTGGGCCTCGTCGTCGGCGTGGAGAGCATGACAGGCGCCCCCTACATGCTGGAAAAGGCCCGTCAGGGCTACCGCATGGGCGACTCTAAGATCTTCGACTCCATGATTCACGACGCCCTCTTCGACGAGCTGACCCCCGGCCACATGGGCATCACCGCTGAAAACGTGGGCGCCAAGTATGGCATCACCCGTGAAGAGTGCGACCAGCTGGCCGTCATGAGCCACAACCGCGCCTGCGCCGCCATCGACGCCGGCAAGTTTGAGGAAGAGATCGTCCCCGTCACCCTCAAGTCCAAGAAGGGCGACAAGGTCATCTCCACCGACGAGCACCCCATCCGCGACTGCAGCATGGAGACTCTGTCCAAGATGAAGCCCGCCTTTAAGGACGGCGGCATCGTCACCGCTGCCAACGCTTCCGGCGTCAACGATGCTGCCTCCGCCGTCATCGTCATGTCCGCCGACAAGGCCAAGGAATTGGGCCTCACCCCCCTGGCTAAGGTCCTCCACATCTGCTCCCACGGCGTGCCTCCCTACCTCATGGGCGTGGGCCCCGCTAAGGCCATTCCCAAGGCTCTGGCTGCTGCCGGCGTGAAGTTTGAAGACGTGGACTACTGGGAAATCAACGAGGCCTTTGCCGCACAGTTCCTGGGCGCAGGCCGCATGCTGAAGGAAGAGTCCGGCATGGAGCTGGATATGACCAAGGTGAACCGCAACGGTTCCGGCATCTCCCTGGGTCACCCCATCGGCTGCACCGGCCTGCGTGTTGTCGTCTCCCTCATCCACGAGATGAAGAGAGAAAACCTGAAGCTGGGCGGCGCTTCCATGTGCGTGGGCGCTGGCCCTGCCATGGCCGGTATCTTCAGCCGCGATTTCTAATTCCCCCCCCTCATAAAAGTGAGACCCGGACTGTAACGTCCGGGTCTCTTTTTATTGCCTATTTAGAAGCTTTCAGGGTTTCGGCGGCGCAGGTTTTTCTGGGCCACCCAGAGCTTGGGGCGCTCAGTCGATGAATACCACGGGCTTTATTAAATCGCCGGGCTTTTCCTTCATCAAAAGAAAGGCCTCCTCTATCTTGTCAAAGCCGTGAAAGCGGTGGGTAATAAGGGGCGCGGGGTCGATGCGGCCATGGCGGATCAGCGCCAGCATCTTCATCACCCGCAGGGCCCCGCCGGGGCAGAAGCCGCAGCGGATATCCTTGTTGGACATCCCCAGACCCCAGGCGGCAGAGGTGAAGGTGAGGGTGTCCGACGCGCCAAAAAAGTTCACATTCACCACGGTGCCCATGGGCCGGGCCATCTCCACCGCCTGGCGGAAGGTGTCCGGCGTGCCCCCGGCGATGATCACCTGATCCGCGCCGCCGTCTGTCATTCTGCGTATGGTTTTGGAGAGTTTT
Organism: Evtepia sp.; assembly: GCA_031553635.1. Lineage (GTDB taxonomy): Bacteria > Bacillota > Clostridia > Oscillospirales > Oscillospiraceae > Evtepia. Next base: position 17,789 of record JAVBLH010000040.1, read on the forward strand.
TCGTCCCGGTAGGAGAGGATATCCGTGGCCCCGTAGGCCTTTGCCGCCTCCACGCAGACAGGGCGGGTGCCCACGGCGATGATACGCCCCGCGCCCCGGAGCTTCGCCCCAGCCACCGCCATGAGCCCCACAGGGCCTATGCCCAGGACCACCACGGTATCCCCGAAGCCGATCTCCGCCAGCTCCACCCCATGAAGGCCGGTGGACATCATATCCACGGTCATGAGGGCCACCTCCGGGGGGATATCGGCGGGCAAGTGCACCAGGTTGGCGTCGGCGTGGTTCACGTGGAAGTATTCCGCAAAGGTGCCGTCCTTGGAGGCCAAAAACTTAAAGCTCCCCATAAGGCCGTGGTCGTGGGCCGAGGATTTGCCCCCCTGTACCCCCAGGGCCAGCCAGTCCGGGGTGCCGCTGGGGACTAACACCAGGTCGCCGGCCTTGAAATTCGTTACCAGGCTGCCCACTTCCACCACTTCGCCCACAGCCTCGTGGCCTAAGATCAGGTTCTCCTTGGGCCCGCCGCCGCCCTCCATGGTGTGAATGTCCGAGGTACAGGGCGTCACCACCCGGGGGCGCAAAATGGCGTCCAGGGGGCCGGGGGTGGGTCGTGGCTTTTCCATCCAGCCGGGATTGCCTGTGGTAATGGCCCCGTAGCCCCGCATGGTTTTTTCTGTGTTCATAAAGATTGCCTCCTATCATAGGGTAATGGCAGCACCGACATGCCTTCTGCACGGTGTTGCCTCAGGTGAAAAGGTTCAGCGCCCCTTACGGCGCAGGAGCAGGCTCAAGAAGAAAAAGACGGCTAAGTAAAGGGTGATGGTGGCCCCGGCGGAGGTGCCCACCTCAAAGGCGGTGAGAAGTCCCGCAATCCCCGCTGCCACTGCCGCCAAAATGGCCACCAGGTGATACTGGGCCATGTTCCGGGTGACATTTCGGGCCAGGGCACCGGGCAGGACTAAGAGGGAATTGATGACCAAAAGGCCTATCCAACTCATGGACAGGGTCACCACCACGGCGATGGCGGCGGTGAAGAGGGCGTCCTTCCAGATAGTCTGGACGCCCCGGCTCTTGGCCAGGGCCGGGTGCAGGGAGGAGAGCATCAGCCCGTTGAAGGACGAGAGCCACAGGAGGAACACCGCCAAAAGAATCAGGGCCAGAAGGCCGATCTTCCCCGGGGTAACACTTAAAATATCGCCGATGAGGAGGGAATTAAACTTGGTAAAGCTCTGGCCGCCTAAAGTCGACAGGAAGATACCCAGTGCCATGGCGGCGGAGGAGAAGACGCCGATAATGGTATCGCTGCCCATGGAGCTTCGCGCCCGGACAAAGGTAAAGAGGATGGCAAAGCAGAGGGCGAAGAGCACGGCGCACCAGGTGGAGGCCACAAGGCCCGCCAGAGCGCCTATGGCCATGCCGGTGAAGGCCGAGTGGCCCAGGGCATCGGAAAAGAAGGCCATGTGATTCTCCACCACAATGGTGGAAAGAAGCCCAAAGAGGGGCGAGATCACCAAAATGGCCAAAAGGGCGTTTTTCATGAAGAACATGGTGCCCGGCTCCGCCCAGGAAAAGGGCAGGAAAGACACCAGATCGTACCAAAGGCTCAAGAAGACCAGCCCCCCTTCTTCCCTTCCTCCAGGTGAAAGGCCCGGCGAAATTCCCCAGAGGCCAGAACCTCAGCCGGTGCGCCTGCCCGCAAAATCTCCTGCTGTAGGAGGATGACCTTATCGGCGTACTGGGGCAGCAGGGCGAAATCGTGGGTGGAGAATAACACGGAGAGGTCAAAGTCCCGGCGAATCTCCTGCAAGAGGGCCATCAGCTGATGCTCCCCCTCCACGTCTACCCCGGACAGAGGCTCGTCCAGGATGAGGATTTGGGGAATGGGCTCTAAGGCCACCGCCAGGAGCACCCGCTGGAGTTCGCCCCCGGATAAGGTCCCCAACTTCTGGTCCATGAGGGCTTCCGCCTTAACCCGTTGAAGGCAGTCGTGTACCCGCTTGCGCAGGGCCTTGGGCACGGGTAGAAACACAGGGTAGCGGGAGATGGCGGCGGCAAAAAAGTCCAGCACGCTTACTGGGTCACCCACATCGAAGCTGGGGCTCTGGGGCACGTAGCCGATGAGGGGCCGCTGAGTCCCGGCGCCGGCCCGCTGAAAGTCTATGGTGCCGCTGTGGGGCATCTGTCCTAAAAGGCTGCTGAGGAGGGAGGTTTTTCCCGCGCCGTTGGGGCCAATGAGGGCCACGATCTCCCCGCAGTGGAGGTGGAAGTGGATGTTACGCAGGATCACGTCCTCCTCCAGGGTGACCCCCAGGTTCTCCACCCGCAGGCAGCAGGCCCCCTGGCAGCCCTCTGCGCCGCTGTGATGGTTGGGGGCGGTCATTGGAGTGCCCTCAGCACGGCGTTCACGTTTTCGTTTATGGCGTCCAGGTAGGTTTGCAGGGGGGCGCGGGGTTCTAATGCGCCGCTCATAATCATGGTGAGACTGTAAATGGCAGCCCCCGTCTCCGAGGAGATCACCTGGGCGGCGTTTTGGGGCCCGTCCTTCTCCGTAAAGACGGCGGGGAGCCCAAAGACCTCCACCAGGGTGACGGCCTCCTGGAGGGCGGCAGCGGGAACCTCTTGCCCCTCTTCGGACTCCACGGCCAGGAGGATGGTAAGGTTGGCGGCGTCGGCAAAGTAGGCGAAGCCGTCGTGGAAGGTCACCAAATCCCGGTTTGTGAGGGTGTTAAGCCGGGAGGAAAGGCCCTCTCTGGCGGCGGTGAGGGCCTCCTTGGCGGCCTCGGCGTTTTTCTCAAAGGCCTCCCGGTTTTCGGGGGTGAGGGCGTCCAGCCCTGCGGCGATATTCTGTATCATAATGGCCGCCCTGCCGGGGTCCATCCAAAAGTGGGGGTCCAGGCCTAAGCTCTGGGTTTGAGACTCCTCCGGGGTGGGGGGCGCCTGGCCGTAGTCTATGCCGTGGCCCATCTCGGCGCCGCCGGGGGGCTCTACGCCCACGGAGCAGTCTACCATAGGAACCTCCAGCTCCATGTTCAGGACAAAGTCGTCCAGGCCCGCGCCGTTGCGCAGGAGGATGTCGGCCCCTTCCAAGAGCTTCATATCGTCTGTGGTGAGGGTGTAGTCGTGGAGGCAGCCGGTAGCCTGGTTCACCAGGGGGGTCACGGTGATCCCCTCCACCCCCTTTGTCACTTCCAGGGCGAAGAGGTAGATGGGGTAGGTGGTGGCCACGACGGAAATTTCGCCCTCCGTCGTTTCGCCGCCACCTGCCTGGCCACAGGCGGCAAGGGAGAACAGCAGGGCCAAAAGCAGGGCTAAGTAACGCTTCATAATCTTTTACCTCAGATTCATCAATAATGGAAAGCAGGAAAAATCTGCTTGCACGCATAGCAGTATTATACCCTCTTCGGAGCCATTTGTAAAACAAAAAAGGCGGATAACCCAAGAGGGCTACCCGCCTTTTGTACGTGGTGTTTCTTAGAACAGGCCGAAGGCCAGGATCAGGCCGGAGAACACGATGGACACGGTGGAGCAGAGCTTGATCAGGATGTTGAGGGAGGGGCCGGAGGTGTCCTTAAAGGGATCGCCTACGGTATCGCCCACAACAGCGGCCTTGTGGCAGTCGGAGCCCTTGCCGCCGTGGTTGCCGCGCTCGATAAACTTCTTGGCGTTATCCCAAGCGCCGCCGGCGTTGGACATGAACACTGCCATGGCAAAGCCGGTAACGGAAACGCCGCCCAGAAGGCCAACCACGCCTGTGGGGCCGAGGATGAGGCCGGTGAGGATGGGTACCACCACGGCGATGACGGCGGGAGCCACCATCTCACGCAGGGCGCCCTTGGTGCAGAGGCTGACGCAGGCTGCGTAGTCGGCGTCGGCAGTGCCTTCCATTAGGCCCTTGATCTCGCGGAACTGACGGCGCACTTCCATCACGATGGACTGGGCGGCAGTCTGGACAGCGCTCATGGTGAGGGCGGAGAAGACGAAGGTTAACATAGCGCCGATGAAGAGGCCAACCAGCACGGTGGGGTTGGTGAGGGAGAAGTCCAGCACCTCGGTGGTCTTGGTCTGAACGATGTCCACGTAGGAGACCAGAAGGGCCAGGGCGGTGAGGGAAGCGGAGCCGATGGCAAAGCCCTTACCGGTGGCTGCGGTGGTGTTGCCCAGGGAGTCCAGGGCGTCGGTGCGCTCGCGGACTTCTTCAGGAAGCCCTGCCATCTCGGCGATGCCGCCGGCGTTATCGGCCACGGGGCCGTAAGCGTCGGTCGCCAGGGTGATGCCCAGGGTGGAGAGCATGCCCACAGCGGCGATGCCGATGCCGTAGAGGCCCTTGCTGAAGGCGTCGAAGTCGCCATTGGTGAGGAAGGGCATACCGCCGGCAGCGATGAAGCTGACAATAATCGCGGCGGAAACGATGAGGATGGAGGCCATGGTGGAAAGAAGGCCTAAGGAAACGCCGCCAATGATGATGGTAGCAGCGCCGGTTTCGGAGGCGGCTGCCAGATTCTTGGTGGGCTTATAGTTATCGGAGGTGAAATACTCGGTGAAGTAACCGATGAGAACGCCGCCTAAGAGGCCGGCCACGATGGCGATATACACGCCCCAGCCGCCCAGGAAGTAATAGGTGAGGGGGGCGGCTACCACAGCGGCCAGAATGGCGGCCAGGTAGGTGCCGGTGCGCAGGCTCACCAGGAGAGATTTCTGGGTGGCGTTCTCCTTGGTCTTTACGAAGAAGGAGCCGATGATGGAGCAGATGATGCCGCAAACGGAGATGAGCAGGGGCAGCAGCAGGCCCTCGAAGCCATAGCCGGCCACACCGGCCAGGGCGAAGGTTGCCAGGATGGAGCCAACATAGGATTCATACAGGTCGGCGCCCATGCCGGCCACGTCGCCCACGTTGTCGCCCACGTTGTCGGCAATGGTGGCGGGGTTTCTCGGGTCATCTTCGGGGATGCCGGCCTCCACTTTACCTACCAGATCGGCGCCCACGTCGGCAGCCTTGGTGTAGATGCCGCCGCCCACACGGGCGAAGAGGGCCATAAAGGAAGCGCCCATGCCGTTCATGACCATGATGTTGCCGATTTCCTTAGAGGCGTCGATGTTCATGCCCACATTCAGGAAGAGGAACCAAGAGGTGATGTCCAGCATACCCAGGCCAACCACGGTAAAGCCCATGACGGCGCCGGAGGAGAAGGCCACCCGCAGACCGCGGTTTAAGCTTTCGGAGGCGGCCCAGGCGGTACGGGCGTTAGACTTGGTGGCGATCTTCATGCCGATGAGGCCCGCCAGCATGGAGAAGAGGCCGCCGGTGAGGAAGGCGAAGGGGGTGTAGTGGGACAGCATGTCGTCGCCTAAAAAGGCCATGGCCAGAAGGATGACAAATACCACAGCGAAGACCTTCAGCACGGTGGCGTACTGATGTCTCAGATAGGCGTTTGCCCCTTCCCGGATGGCGGTGGCGATCTTTTGCATTTTCTCGTTGCCCTCGGAATAGGACAACACCTTACGGCTCTGGAGGAGCGCGAAGATTAATGCGCAGGCCGCGCCCACCCAGCCAAGGATGAACAGTTTTTCCAAAGATGACACTCCTTTTTTCTCTTATATCGTATACTCGTAAAAGTTAACACACCAATTTTAGCATAAAGAGGCTGATTTGCAAGCAATTCTCCCCTATTTTCTCCAATCCAATCACGATTTGACAGTTTCAACGAAAAAAGCAAAGGGGAGCATCGGCTTTCCGTGCAGGCTAACAAGGGGAAGGGCAGGAATCCTGTCGCCTCAAAGGTGGGAGCGCCGCCAGGTAGAGGGGCTCAGGAGCACCAGCACGGGAAAAATCTCCAAACGGCCCACCAGCATACAGAAGGAGAGCACCACCTTGCTAAGGGAGGAAAAGGCGCCGTAGTTCCCCATGGGGCCAACCATGTCCAGGCCCGGCCCCACGTTGCCCATGGCGGAGATCACCGCCGTGGTGGTGGTGGCGAAGGAGAAGTTATCCAGAGAAACCAAGAGGCAGGAGGCCGCCGTAATCAGCATCCAACAGGCGAAGAAAGTGGAGACCCGGCGCAGCACCGATTCGTCCACACCGTTGCCGTCTAGCTTTGCCACCTTGATGGCCCGGGGGTGGATCACCTTGCGCACGTCTCTTTGGATGCAGCGGACCACCAGGAGCATACGAGAGACCTTGATGCCGCCCGCCGTACTGCCTGCGCAGCCCCCCACGAACATGAGCAGCACCAGGATGATTTTTGAAAACTCCGGCCAAAGGTTATAGTCCACCGTGCTAAAGCCCGTGGTGGACATGATGCTGGAAACCTGGAAGAGGGCGGCCCGGAAGCTAGCTTCAAAGCCCGCAAATCCCGGCCCGCCGGAGGAAAAGGCCAGGTTCAGGGTAATGAGCCCCGTGGCCACCGCCACGATGCCCAAGAAGTAACGCAGCTCGTCGCTTTGGAGCACGTTCTTTGCCCGGCGGGTGTACAAGAGGAAATAGGTGGCGAAGTTGACGGTGGACAGCAGGATAAAAATCGCCACGATGTATTCGCAGGCCACGGAGTCATAAGACCCTATGCTGGCGTTTTTGATGGAAAAGCCGCCGGTGCAGATGGTGGTGAAGGAGTGCAAAATCGCGTCGAACCAGGGCATTTTTCCGATGATATGCAGGCAGAGGATTTCCGCGGCGGTGAGGAGGGCGTAAATGGTGTAGAGTATTTTATAAGACTCCGAGGTTTTCGGCACCAGCTTGGAGGTGACGGGGCCCGTTACCTCGGTGCGGGCTAGGTTATGGATGCGGCTGTCTGTGGAGGGGAGAAAGGCCAGGGCGAAAATCAACACCCCCATGCCCCCCAGCCAGGAGGAGAAGGAGCGCCACAAAAGGATGCCCCGGGGCAGGGACTCCACATCGGACAGTATGCTGGCCCCGGTGGTGGTAAAACCCGACACGATCTCGAAAAAGCAGTTGGCATAGCCGCCGAAGTAGCCGGAAAAGAGGAAGGGCAGGGCGCCAAAGACGCAAAAGAACAGCCACATTGCCGACCCTACCACAAAGCCCTCCTTCACGAAGAAATGGCCCTTGGCCCGGACGAAGGAGAGAGGGTAGCCCACGAAGGCCGTGACAAGTATGGCGCAGAGGAAGGGAATGGGCGATTCCCCGTAATAGACCGTGACCACCAGAGGCAGGAGCAGGCAGGCCGACTCCAGCATCAGGGTGCGTCCCAGCATTTTTAAGATGAGTTGATAATTCATAATCTGCCCGTCAGTTTCCTTTGTCGAAAATGTCGTTAAAATCCTGAATCAGCTGGTCGTGGGAGATGATGATGACCTTGTCGCCGGGGGTGATGGTGGTGTTGCCCGATGGGATGATGATCTGCCCGTGGTGCAACAGGGCGGCGATGAGCACCCCGTGCTTTAAGTGCATCTTTCGGATGGGGGTGTTCAGGTTTTGGGCGGTTTCGGTAATCTCAAACTCCGCCGCCTCAGCCTTGTTGTCCGCAAAGTGGTAAAGGGCCGTCATGATGCTGCCCTTTTTGTTCTCAAAGGCCCGCACCACCCGCAGAATCCGGCTGACGGCGATCATCTTGGGGGAGAGGATGCTCTCTAAGCCCGCGGAATGGGCGATGGCGGTGTAGTTGTCCCGATTGCACTTGGTGATGACCTTGCGTATTCCCTGCTGCCGGGCGTAGAGGGAGATGAGCAGGTTATCCTCGTCCCGCCCCGTCAGGGCGATGAAGGCGTTGCTGGAGGAAAAGTGCTCCGTGGCCAAAAGCTCCTGGTCTGTGCCGTCTCCGTGGAGAATCAGGGCGTTGGGCAGCTTTTCCGAGAGGAAGCGGCAGCGGCTCTCCTGGTTGTCTACAATGGTCACCTGGACGTGCATCTGATCCAGCATTTTCGCCAGATAATGGGCAATGCGGCTGCCCCCCACCATGAAGACAGAGTGGACCTTTTGCATATAGCGCCCTAGGCGGCGGAAATATTGCTGGAGGCCCATGGGGGAGCCGATGAGGTAGAGCTGGTCACCCTTTTGGGGCACAAAGTCACCCTTGGGGATGATCAGCTTGCCGCCTCTCTGGGCGGCGCAGAAGAGAAAGGGCAGCCGCTGGAGCTCTGCGGCCAGGCTGGCTAAGGAGCGGCCGATGATAAAGTCCCCCTCCTGGACCATGGTGCCTATCATCTCCACCCGGCCCCGAAAGAAGGTGTCGATCTCCGCCGCCGTGGGAAAGCGCAGCAGCTGGGACATTTCGATGGCGGCGGCGTATTCGGGGTTGATGACCATGTCTATGCTCATGTCCCGCTGGAAGAGGGCAAGCTCCGCGGTGTATTCCACGTCCCGGATGCGGGCCACGGTATATTTCGCCCCCAAGTGCTTGGCGGTGAGGCTGCAGAGCATGTTCACCTCGTCTAGGCTGGTGCAGGCTAAAACAAAGTCGGCCGTGTCGGCCCCGGCGGCCTTTAATATGGCGGGCGAGGCGCCGCTGCCCTTGATGCACATAACATCCAGGGCGTCGGAGGCGTGGTTGATGGCGGCCTCGTTTTTATCAATGATGATGACATCGTGGTTTTCTCGGGAGAGAGACTCTGCCAGGGTGTAGCCCACCTTACCCGCGCCTATGATGATGATCTTCAACTTAGTCACCCTTTCTGGGAGATAGAAATTCCGCCGGGGTTCTGCGCAGCGGCAACGCCCCAGGGCGCAGCCCGGAGAAAAAACAGATGTTAGGGCAATTCCTTGCCGCAATGGGTGCAAAAGCGGTGGAAGCGGTCGCCCATGGTTGCGGCGGAGATGGTCCAAAACACGCCAAAGAGCGCCATGCCGAGGGAGGCGGCCCCGCCCATAAAAGAGGGCCCTCTGCCGGGTTTTATGCTTTTCAAGCTCCGCACCTCGCCATCACAAAATCACCCGGCAAAAACCCTGCCGCGATATGGCAACTATACCACAGCCAAAACCCATTTGTAAACCGAATTCACGGGAAGCTCCATTGAAAAAATCATAGGCTGGTGATAGAATGATAGCAAGGCACCAAAAACCGGGGAGAGGAGGCGCGTTTATGGCCCAGCATACGGATCTTACCCAGGGCAGTATCCCCAGAAGTCTGCTGTCTTACGCCCTCCCCATGGCCCTCACCTCCCTCTTACAGGCGGCCTACGCCATGGCAGACCTGATGCTGGCCGGCTTCTTCGTGGGGGATTCCGCCATCTCCGCCATCAACAACGCCAGTCAGGTTCTCATGATCCTCACCCAGATCATCATGGGCATCACCATAGGCGGCGGCATCCTCATCAGCCAGTATTACGGCAGCCGGGACCATAAGAGCCGGGGGGAGGCCAACCGCACCCTCTTCACCCTCTCCCTCTATGCCGGCCTTGGATTAAGCTTTTTGGTGGTCTTTCTGGGCGGGCCTATTTTAGTCCTCTTAAAGGCCCCCGCCCTCACTGAGGCCACCCTTTACATCCGCATCTGCGCCTTAGGGCTCCTGCCCGTTTTTGGCTATAACGCCCTGGCCGCTATGATACGGGCCGTGGGCAACTCCAAAAAGCCCCTTCACTTTATCGCCGCGGCGGTCATCTTGAACGTTTGCCTAGACGCCCTCTTCATGGGGGCCTTTCACTGGGGCGTGGCAGGGGCGGCCTGGGCCACGGTGCTTTCCCAGTGCCTTTCCTTCCTGCTGGCAGCCCTCTATGTGGGAAAGGAGAGCCCCCTCTTTCAGCTGGGCCTGGGTAGGCTGGGGATACACAGGGAAAAGCTCTCTCTCATGCTGCGCCTGGGCTTTCCCAGCGCAGTGCAGATGACCCTGGTGGGCCTTTCCTGGCTTACCATGACCTTTCTCATCAACCGCTATGGGGTGGAGGCCTCGGCTGCCAGCGGCATCGCCACCAAAATTAAGGACGTGGCCCAGCTCTTCACCCTCTCCATGGCCTCCGCCGCCTCTACCATGGTGGCCCAATGCCTGGGGGCCGAGGAATTTGAAAGAGCCCGCAAATCCGTTCACGTGGCCATGGGCATCACCGTGGCGGTGGCGGCGGTTTTCGTCCTGGTGGTGGAGCTTGCCGCCCCTTTCCTGGTGGGGCTCTTCCACCCGGACCCCCTCACTGCCCAGTATGCCGTTTTGAACCTGCGGATCGAGATCGGCTCCCTGGTCTTTTATGCCAGCTTTATGGTCTATAACGCCCTGGCCATGGGGGCGGGGCACACCACCTTTGCCCTCCTGTCCAGCATTGCCAACAGCATCGTAGCCCGGCTGATTCTGGCCTTTCTCTTAGACCACTACCTGGGCCTTGCGGGCATCTACTGGGCCTGCTTCTGGGCGCCTTTGGCCTCGGTGCCTTTGGGGTATTTTTACGAACGCTCCGGGGTTTGGCGGCGCTCTCTGGCAAAGGCAGGGCCCCGGCAGGAGGTCGTAGAAGGGTAAAAGACGCGTCCGGGAGGATAGTTCCTCTCCGGGACGCGTCTTTTTCTGTTTACACAAAGCGCACGGCGGTTCCGTAGGCCATGACCTCCGCCGCCCCCTGCATCACCGAGGCGCTGGAGTAGCGCAGGCAAACGATGGCGTCGGCCCCCAGCTTTTCCGCCTGGGCGATCATGCGCCGGGTGGCCAGAGCCCTTGCCTCGTTCATCATTTCGGTGTAGGCCTTCAGCTCGCCTCCCACCAGGGTTTTGAAGTTTTGCATAATGTCCCTGCCGATGTTCTTGGTCTGGACGGTGCTGCCCTCTACCAGGCCCAAGTGGGCAATCTCCTTGCCGGGTATGGTGTCTGTGGTGACGATAAGCATAAAAACGCCTCCTTCTATTTTGAATACAGATTTCGCATTCAAGTTATCACAAAGATGAAAAAAACCGCCCCGAAAAAGGGCGGGTTTACCCCCTGGTATCTGTTTGTCAAGCAGATGTCCGTCATACGCGCTAGCCAGCGCGGGGCGGGAGTCCGCCGTAAAATTCGCCCGGCGAATTTCCCCAGGGCAGATAAAATAACAGAGGGTGGAGCCGACTTGGCGGCGAAACCCAAAATAAAAGAACTGCCCAAAGGCAGTTCTTTTATTTTGGAGCGAGTGACGAGGCTCGAACTCGCTACCTCCACCTTGGCAAGGTGGCGCTCTACCAGATGAGCTACACTCGCATCGCAAGGTATATCTTACCACACATTTCCCCTTTGTCAAGAAGTTTCTGCAATTTCTCGCGAGAAGGCCCATCTCCGCCCCCCCGGTCAAGGGAAATCGAAAGAGCCCGGCGGAAACCGAGCTCTCTTCGAATCACCGGAAAATCCCGGTCTTTTTTACTTTTTCCAAGGTTAGAAGATGATCTCCTCTTCCTCTCTGCTCCATTGGGCCTCCATCTCCCGCTCCCAGTCCAGGTCGGCCTCCTTGCGGTGGGCGGCCTCACGGGGGATGGTCCAGCTCTGCTCCGGCTCCTTGCGCTGGGCCGGCTCCCGGGGGGCCTCCCGTTCCGGGGCTGCCTCCTGATGACGGAGGGCTTCTCTGGGGCGCTCTAAATCACGGATGGCTTGCTCCTCCGGGGCGCTGTGGAGCCCGCCGGAGTCCCTGACACGCAGTTTGTCGATATTGCCGCCGGGGTCTGGGGCCTCCTTCCGGCCGCGCAGGTTTTCCAGGGCGCGTATTTTGGGCGCGGCTCTTTTGGCCCCGCGATCCTGCCGCGCATCTTGCTGACGCAGCACATCGGCCACATAGAGCCAGATGATGTAGATGGCCAAAAGGAACAGGAGGGTGCCCAGAATGCGCACCGTCCAGTGGAGCCCCACCCCAAAGAGCCGCAGACCCACCACGTCGGCAATGGCAAAGCATTGCAGGCAGGTAGAGCCCATGAGCAAAATGGTGGCCAGGAGCAGCACCTCGACCCGAGACAGCTTCTCGTAGAATCTTCTCATCCTACTTCGCCTCCTCCGGGGTTTCCTCCGCCCGAACCCGCTCAATGAGCTCGCCCAGGGCGCCGGTGCCGTAATTTAAGGCCCGGTTTACCCGGCTGACCGTGGCGGAGCTGGCCCCGGTTTTACTGAGGATGGTGGTGTAAACCATGCCCTCGCTGAGCATTTTCGCCACGTCGAAGCGCTGCTCTATGGCCCGCAGCTCCGTGACGGCGCAAAGGTCGTCGAAGAAGCGACAGCATTCCTCCACCGAGTTCAGCTTAACGATGTGCTCATAGAGTGCCCTGCTTTGTTCCTTTTTCGTGGTTCTTGCCATGCTGCCACCTGCCTTTTTGATTCTTAGCTGCGGTTTTGCATTTCCACCAGGTGCTCGGCCCCGTACCGCTTACGCAGGACGGGCTTTTCGATCTTTCCTGTGGCGTTTCTGGGGATCTCGGCGAAGATGATCTCCACCGGGCGTTTATAACGAGGCAATTCCATACAGAATTGGCGGAGCTCCTCTTCCGTACAGGTCATGCCCTCCTTCACTTCGATAATGGCCCCGGCGATCTCGCCCAGGCGCTTGTCCGGCAGGCCGATGACCGCCGCGTCCTTCACCTTGTCAAAGGCTCGGAGGAAGGCCTCGATCTGCACGGGATAGATGTTCTCCCCGCCGCTGACGATGAGGTCCTTCTTTCTGTCCACCAGGAAGAGGAAACCCGCCTCGTCCTCCATGGCCATGTCCCCGGTGCAGAGCCAGCCGTCCTTGAGTACGTCTGCCGTGGCCTCGGGGTTGCGGTAGTAGCAGGTCATAAGGCCGGGGCCCTTGACGCAGAGCTCGCCCACAGCGCCCTTAGAAACCTCTGCCCCCGCCTCGTCTACGATCTTGCACTTCCAGCGGTAGCCGGGCACGCCGATGGCGCCTACCTTGTGGATGTTCTCCATGCCTAAGTGGACGCAGCCGGGGCCTGCGGATTCCGAGAGGCCGTAATTGGTGTCGTACTGATGGTGGGGGAAGTAGGCCCGCCAGCGCCGGATTAGGGAGGGGGGCACAGGCTGGGCCCCAATGTGCATCAGCCGCCAATTTACTAAGGTAAAATCCTCCAGCCGCAGGTCGCCCCTGTCCAGGGTGTCCAGGATATCCTGGGCCCAGGGCACCAGGAGCCAAACGATGGTGCACTTTTCCTCCGAGGCGGTCTTTAAGATGTGCTCGGGAGAGGTGCCCTTTAGGAGGATAGCCCGGCTGCCGGAAATGAGACTGCCGAACCAATGAAACTTAGCCCCTGTATGATAGAGGGGCGGGATACACAAAAAGGTATCTTCATGGGTGATCTCGTGGTGAACCTGCTCCATCTCCGCCGCCTGGGTAAGGCTGCGGTGCTTGTGGAGGATGGCCTTGGGAAAGCCTGTGGTCCCCGAGGAGAAGTAGATGGCCCCGTCGTCCTCATCTGTCACCAGGACCGCAGGGGGCGTGGAGGAATGATCTGCCACCAGCTCTCGATAGCTCTCGGCAAAGGTGGGGCAGTTATCGCCGCAGTAGAGCAGCAGCCGCCCCCGGGAGAGCTTGTCGGCGATGGACTCGATACGGCCGATAAACTCGGAGCCGAAGACCAAAACGTCTACCTGGGCTAAGTCGGCGCAGTATAAAATCTCCTCGGCGGAGTAGCGAAAGTTAAAGGGCACGGCCAGGGCGCCTGTTTTCAAGATACCAAAATAGATGGGCAGCCACTCCAGACAGTTATACATCAGAATGGCCACCTTGTCGCCCTTTTTCACCCCCCGGGAGAGGAGCATGTTGGCAAAGCGGTTGGCCTTTTCGTTAAACACGTTCCAGGTGATCTCCCGGCGATAGGGTTCCCCGGAGGTGGGCTGCATCAGGGCATATTCCTTCCAGGTGGTGCGGCGGTTTTCCTCCATCTCGGGGTTCAGTTCCACCAGGGCGATTTCGTCGCCGTAGAGCTTGACGTTCCGTTCTAAAAAGTCTGTCACTGGCATAGCATGGTCAATCCTTTCACCGCCTGGGACCCAAAGGCACAGGGGGCATCCTGTAATTTCCCGCTTTAATCTTTTAAGCATTAAAGCACTAATGCCAAAGTACCACGGTGATGGAAAAAAGTCAAGCTTGGGGGGTGGCTGCTGGGAGAACCCATAGTATTCTTCGTGATTTTCTCACATTTTCTTGCAAAATGCAACAAATTTCGTTAAAATTGGCTGTGGCAAGCCTAGAATTTGAGAAAAAGAGAGGAAAAAGAGATGAGATGGTGTTTGATGCCCCTGCAAAAATACGCGGTGTTTAGCGGACGTGCCCGGCGGAAGGAATATTGGCTCTTTCAGCTTTTTTCCACCCTATTGATCATTGGCTTTGCGGTTCTGGCCATTGCCATAGACCCCAATCAAACCACCATGCTGACAGAGATGCTTTGCAGCATTCCGCTGCTGCTGCTACTTCTCCCCTCTCTTACCGTCACCGTCCGCCGCCTCCACGATACCAACCGCTCCGGCTGGTGGATATTCATTTACGTGGTCCCCTATATCGGCCCTATCTGGCTCTTCATTCTCATGGTGTTCTCCGGTAGCCATGGCCCAAACCGTTTTGGCGAGGACCCCAAGGAGGAAGGCATCCGCACTGTCCTTTACTAAGAAAGCTTCAAAAAAGAGCTGCCGTGAACGAAAACGGCAGCTCTTTTCATATCTATGTTTGGCGCTCTTAGGCCAGGGCGGCGGTGATGATGGCCATTTTGTACACCTCGTCGGCGTCGCAGCCACGGGAGAGGTCGTTGATGGGGGCGTTGAGGCCCTGGAGGATGGGGCCATAAGCGGCAAAGCCACCCAGGCGCTGGGCGATCTTATAGCCGATGTTGGCAGACTGGATCTCGGGGAAGATAAAGGTATTGGCATAGCCTGCCACGGGGGAGCCGGGGAACTTTAATTGGCCCACGGTGGGGGAGACAGCGGCGTCGAACTGCATCTCGCCGTCTACGGCCAGGTCGGGTGCCTGGGCCTTGGTCTTTTCGCAGGCGTTTCTCACCTTGTCCACGTCGTCGCCCTTGCCGGAGCCCTTGGTGGAGTAGCTAAGGAAGGCCATCTTGGGGTCTATGCCGAAGGTCTTGGCGGTCTTGGCGCATTCGATGGCGGTTTCCACCAGCTCGTCTTCCGTGGGATTAATCTGGATGGCGCAGTCGCCCATGCAAAGGCGCTCGTCTGTGCCGTCGGCCTTCTCCCGCACCAGGATAAAGCAGGAGGACACCACGTTGCTGCCGGGCTTGGTCTTAATGAGCTGCAAGGCGGGGCGAACGGTGTCTGCCGTGGAGTAGGTAGCGCCTCCCAGGAGGGCATCGGCTACACCCAGCTTTACCAGCATGGTGCCGAAGTAGTTGCCTGCCATCAGGTTCTTGCGGCAGTCTTCGGGGGCCATCTTGCCCTTGCGCAGCTCCACCATGGTGTCTACCATCTTGTCCATGCCCTCGTAGGTGGCGGGGTCTAAGATGGTCACCCCGGCGATGTCAAAGCCACCTTGCTTGGCAGCAGCCTCCACCTGGGAAACCTTGCCCACCAGAAGGGGGGTGAGGAAGCCCTCGGCCTTGAGCTTGGCGGTGGCCTCTAAGATACGGGCGTCGTGGCCCTCGGTAAACACGATGGTCCGGGGATTGGCCCGGAGGTTTTCAATCAGCTGGTTGAACATAAGATACCCTCCCAAATTTATTCCATTAGAATTTCGCCATTATTTTATCACTGCGGTTTTCAAATAGCAAGCCCTTTCCATTTTGGCCCCTTTGCCCCTTTCCATGTGCAAGGGGCCCCATATCCCTTCCCGGGCGGACGAGGACGACTTTTCCCCCCGCCGTCTCCTTCGTCATTTTAGCCTATCTTTTTTTTCTCCCGCCTGCGGTTTTTGGCTGGAGGAAAGGGGGGCCATTTTTCGCTCTTTTTCTCGCCGGATTTTCTTGTGATTTTCGCTATAAAAAGGGCCCCGCCCCCCTCCGGACTACACAAACCTATGCAGACACTTCCCGTTTCCCCTCTTTTCGCAAAATCTTTCTATGAAAATCATCTGTCCCCAGCACGAGAACACTTGCAACCAAAATTTCTTTCGTGTATAATGAATAGGTCAAAAAAATTTTAGGAGAAAGACGCCCTGGCAGCGTGGGCCCTTTCTGACTTGAACCCCTTGCGCCGGGGGCTGCTTACCCCTTTCCCGGGCAATCATTTTCGGCTATGAGCAAAAGGAGTTTTTGAATGAGTGACCTGAAGATTACGCCCTTCAAGAGGGTACTGGTGGCCAACCGCGGCGAGATCGCCATTCGCGTCTTCCGCGCCCTGTCTGAGCTGGGCATCACCACTGTTGGCGTTTACTCCAAGGAAGATAAGTATTCCATCTTCCGCACCCGGGCCGATGAGTCCTATCCCTTAAACCCGGAAAAGGGCCCCATCGACGCCTATTTAGACATCAACGAAATCATCAAAATCGCCAAAGAGCACAACGTAGACGCCATCCACCCCGGCTACGGCTTCCTGGCAGAGAACCCTGTTTTCGTCCGCGCCTGTGAGAAAAACGGCATCGTGTTCATCGGCCCCACCGCAGAGATCATGGAGGCCATGGGCGACAAGATCTCCTCCAAGCAGATGGCTGTCATCGCCGAAGTTCCCATCATCCCCGGTGTGGAGCACGCCATTAAGAGCGAAGAGGAAATCCTAGAGGTGGCCGCCAAAATCGGCTACCCCGTGATGCTCAAGGCCTCCAACGGCGGCGGCGGGCGCGGCATGCGCATCGTCAACCGGGCCGAGGATATGGCCAAGGAGTATAAGGAAGCCCGGGACGAATCCAAAAAGGCCTTTGGCGACGATCAGATTTTCGTGGAGAAGTACCTCCGCAGCCCCAAGCACATCGAAGTCCAGGTTTTAGGGGACAGCTACGGCAACGTAGTCCACCTTTACGACAGAGACTGCTCCGTTCAGCGCCGCCATCAGAAGGTGGTGGAGTATGCCCCTGCCTTCAGTGTGCCCGACGCCACCCGCCAAGTCATCTTCGACAGCGCCATCCGCCTGTGTAAGCAGGTGAACTACTTAAACGCCGGCACCTTAGAGTTCCTGGTGGATGCCGACAATAACCCCTACTTCATCGAGATGAATCCCCGGATCCAGGTGGAGCATACGGTGACAGAAATGGTCACCGGGATCGATATCGTTCAGGCACAAGTTCTGATCGCCCAAGGTTATCCTTTGGCTTCCCCGGAAATCGGCATTACCGGTCAAGAGGCTGTGGAGATGAGGGGGTTTGCTATCCAATGCCGGGTAACCACGGAAGACCCCCGCAACCACTTTTTGCCGAATACAGGTAAAATCACCACTTACCGCAGCGGCGGCGGCTTCGGTGTCCGGTTGGATGCGGGCAATGCTTTTGCCGGCGCGGTGATTACGCCCTTTTACGACAGCCTGTTAGTGAAGATCACCACCATGGACCGGACATTCAAAGGCGCTATCAATAAAGCCTTGCGCTCCATTGGAGAGATCCGGATCCGGGGTGTGAAGACCAACATAGCCTTCCTCAGCAATATTTTGCGCAATCCAGAATTCCAGGCGGGCCAATGCCATACCAAGTTTATCGA
>JAVBLH010000034.1:0-14261 GCA_031553635.1 Evtepia sp.
AAGCACCTGCGCGAGTGGTTTTCTGAGATGGAAATTTCGCCGATGTACATCACGCCGGGCTCTCCCTGGGAGAACGGTTACTGTGAGAGCTTCAACAGCCGGATGGCGGACGAGCTGCTGAACCGGGAGATCTTTGACACGCTTTACGAGGCTAAGGTGCTCCTTGGACGTTGGGTTAGGGAGTACAACACCGTACGTCCCCACAGTGCGCTGGGCTATAGACCGCCTGCGCCCCAGGCTGTGCTGCTTGCCGGATAATGACTATGCAACTATCCCGTTTCCTCTACGGCTTTTTGGACCGGATGATGGGGGCTTGACAATATTGTGTGAGGAAAGCGGTGATAAGCGGAACCGCCGGGGTGATCCAGCCGCCCACCAGGGGGTCGCCTAAGAGGTTATTGACCAGGTAGAGAGCTTCGTGGACGATGACGATGGAGAGGGCCACCTCAAAGGTGAGGCCAAAGAGATCTTGCAAATAGGCGATGGCTGCGGTTCCCGTCATGAACACCACGATGGCCTGGATCATTTCCGGGAACTCCCATTCCCAATGGACAAAGGGGAGGCGAAGCTTAAAGAGTCCGCCAAATAGGCCGATATAGGGTTGCTCTTCGCCATCTACTCTTTTTCGGATGGATTGCATAGTGTTACCTCCTTTTTCTTCTCATTTTTTTATGCGGGATGTATCAAAACCGCTGACCGGTCTCTCTCGCCGGGGCGGAACTTGAACGGGACATGGCCAAAAACCAAAAAAGGCGCTCACCGACAGCAGGACGAAGTCGTCCTGACATCGGTGAGCGCCATTACTCACGTCATATACAGTGAACACCATTGCTCACTTAAGATTGTGGATATCATAGCACAGCCCGGGAGGGATGTAAAGAGAAAATTTCCACAGGAGAAAATTTTTTTACGGAGATCTTGGATTATTGCTATTAATGGACTTCCCTCTTCCTCTATACGCAGTATTTTGCGTTTTTCTCTTACACATTCCAAATGATCTCCGCTGCATCCCCCTTCACTTCAATACGGCGGATAAACTGGGCGGCCACCATCTTCTGCTCCTCAAAGCTCAGCTGGGAAAACGCAATGGTCTCCGGGAGCACCGGCCGCCTTTGCTCCCGGCGCTTAGCTTCTAAAATGATTTGCCTCTCCTCCTCCAGGCGCAGCAGGGAACGCTGCAAAAAGGCCGTGGGCATATCGCTGCTTTCTGCAAAGGCATCCATGAGGCGGTCTGCCCGCCTGTCCAGCTCCTCCAGCTGCTTTGCGTAGTTGTCCTCCGCGTGAAAATCCGGGGGTTCCACCGGGCACTGGGCCAGGAGGGCTTCCATCTCCCCCTGGACAATCTCCTCCAACTCACCCAACTTCACCGTAATGCCCGCATCGCAGCGGGAGAGATTATAGCGGCCGCTGCACACCAAAAAACGGGAAGACTTGTCCCGAATTACTTTCAGGCTGTATCCGCATTGGGCGCATTTAAGCAGGCCGGAAAGCCAGGTGTGCCTCCCCTTCCCGCTGTTTCCGATCTGCTGGTTCTGTGCCAGCTTCGCCTGACAGGAGAGCCAAAGCGCGGCCGGAATGATGCCAGGGCTATTCAAGACAGAAACCGTATGATCCCGAAAGCCTGTATATTTCCGGTCTGAGGCCTTACGCTTTCCCACCAAGAGAGCGCCGTGGATGCCGTCGAAAGTCTCCGGAGGAGAGGTCACTGCGGCGCCAAGGCCAATATAATGAAGGCGCACCTGTTCGTCCGCCATGACATAGGCGGGATTGTGCAGAATGCGGGACAAGGTCACGTTGTCCCAGGTGTCCCGCTTGGGGCCCGGGATATTCTCCTCCGACAGCTTGCGCGCCAGGCGGCTTAGGGACATCTCCGCCCCGGCATATTCCCGAAAAATACGCGCCACAACCTCCGCCTTTTCATTGGGCACCAAGGCGGGCACCTGGCGGCCGTCAGAACCGAGGGTCTTCCCGTTATCAAAACCATAGGGCCCGGGGCCCCCTGGCCAAGTTCCCAAGGCGGCGCGGCGGTAGTAGTTGTCTTTCACCCGCTGGGCTGTGGTCTCCCGCTCCAGCTGGGCAAAGACCATGATGATGTGGAGCATCGCGCGACCCATAGGGGTTTTGGTATCGAAATTTTCGCTTACTGAGACAAACTCCACCTGGTGGGCTTGGAGAACCTCCCAAAGCTGCCCGAAGTCGGCAATGGACCGGGAGAAGCGGTCCAGGCGATAGACATAGAGAACCCCGATTTTCCCCGCCTTAATGTCCTTGAGAAGTCGTTTAAAGTCAGGCCGCTGGGTATTCTTGCCGGAATAGCCCGCATCCTGATAGACCACCAGCTCCTTATCTCCCGCAGCCTTTTGGCATAGATCCAACTGACCGGAGAGGGAGAGGCTGTCCTTTTTCAGGAGGGACTGGCGGGCATAGGCTGCATCATATTTCATGGACCTTCTCCGCCTCTAAGCGCTCTGTTTGGGGTCGTTTTTCCGCAGGCCATGAATTAAGGCCGCGCAGACCTGACGAGTTTCTTTGAGTTTTTCCAAGCGGTCTTCTTGGCTTTTATAGGCTGGATGTGTGTGGCTCACCTTCATGCTCATTCCCCCTTGGGAAAGCTTATGAGGGCTGCCCTGGGGAAATGACTCTCGGGCGGGGAAAGTGATAAAGGGATTTGCTGTCTTCCTGTCGTCACTCCTTTTCAAAAAGTGAAAAGAAAAACACCGTACAGGGCACGAGCCTACACGGTGTCAAAAAGAAAGGCTGCGAGGGCGCGAGTTCCGCTGTAAACAGCAGAACCCTTTGCCGCCCAAGGACTTTCCTTCCTTACACCCAGTGACAGCCTGGACTGGAAAGACCTCTCGGCGGCGGATATCACCAAGCGGGTCACCTCGAAGATACAGCCCGGCTCCATTGTCCTCTTCCACAATGCCGCCCTGAACACCCCCGAGGCCCTGCCCGCCATAATTGAGACCCTGATCCGGGAGGGCTACACCTTCGTCCCCATCTCCCAGCTGATCTTAAACTGCGACTATGTGATGGATCACACGGGGAAGCAGTGCCCGGCGGGGACATCGTAAAAACGCAGCCTTTCAAAAATGAAAACGCCGGGCACGGGGATCTTTGACTCCCGTGCCCGGCGTTTTTTTTAGTTGCAATGGGTTTAGATTTCATCTTTACGCCCTTGACAAAGCCATCCTACAAGTGTAGGATGATGGTGTTACTACATCTGTAGGAGGACTCTCATGAAAAAGTTTACCGAAGGAGAATGGGCCATATTAGAGGCCCTGTGGCAAGGAAAGCACTGCGCCCTGGGAGACGTGGTAGAGGCCATACAGCCGGCGATGGGTTGGAGCCGCAACACCGTTTTCACCTATCTGACCCGCATGGAGAAAAAGGGCCTGGTTTCCATTGACCGCAGCCAGGAGCGACCCTATACCGCCGCCATCTCCCGGGAGGACTGCGCCCGAACGGAGCGGGAGGCGCTGCTTACCAAGGTTTACGGCGGCGCGACGGGAGACTTGGTGGCGGCTTTTTTAAAGGAATCGGTGATCTCCACCCAGGAAAGAGACAGGCTGCGCCGGCTTCTGGATGAAATGGAGGTGTAGCTTTGCATAATCTTTGGGAATTCTTGCTGCAAACCCTCACTGTCTCCCTGGCGGCGGGGCTCTTGCTTTTGGTGAAATGGCTTTTTGCCGACAAACTCTCCCCCCGCTGGCAATACGGCATTTGGGGGCTTTTGGCCCTGCGCATCCTCCTTCCTGCAAGGATAGGGCGGGATATTCTCCTCCCCCTGCCCCTCTGGCTGGAAACGGCAAAGGCCATGGCCGAGGCGTCTTTTTCCTCTGCTTACGCTGCCGTTTATGCCCCCATTGCCATCACCCTTCCCTTTCCCTGGGTGACCGGCGCCCCCCAGAGCCTGACGGACTGGCTTTTTCTTTTCTATGCGGCAGGGGTGGCGGTCACTCTTGTATGGTATCTTACCGCCTATCTTCGGCTGCGATTTTTGCTGCGGCGTGGAACCCCCGGCGGAGAGGTCTTCACGGGGCGCATCCAGAATCTTTGCAAGACCTATGGACTGAAAGCCTGTCCCACTCTCCTGGTTTCCGGGCTGTCTTCCGCCTTTGTCTGTGGCGTATTCCGCCCGGTGCTGGTGTTGCCTGCCCACAGTGAGACTGACGACAAGGTGCTCCTTCATGAGCTGCTGCACCTGAAATACCACGACGGCTTACAGAGTGTTTTCTGGTGTATCCTCCGGGCACTCCACTGGTGTAACCCTTTTCTCCAATACGTCTTTCACCGCATTGGCGGCGACATGGAGTCTCTCTGCGACCAGCGGGTTTTGGAGCGGCTGGAGGGAGAGGCCCGGCGGGAATACGGCGTCATCCTCCTTTCCATGGCCAATGAGCGCTATGCCAGCACACCGGGCACCTCCTCCCTTTCCAACGGCGGTAAGAATATCGCCCGGCGCATTGCCGCCATTGTACGGTTCAAAAAATACCCCCGCGGGATGGCCTTGGTCTCTGTTTGTATTGCCATCTGTCTTTCCGGTCCTATCCTGGTGGGTGGAGCCGCCCCTTCCGGCATAGAGCGCTACCAGCCAAACAGTTCCTGGGAATTTGCCCGGGCTATGGCCCTGGCCCGCACCCAGCGCTGCGGCACCATGGCAGGTGCCCTGGATACCTATGCCAAGGGTCTGATCTACGAAAACGGCATCTACATCGCCACGGCCTCCCCCCTCTCGACCCATGAGGCCTTGGCGGAGGAGATGCAATGGAATGCAGCAGAGGCCAGCTGGGTTCCTTACCACCTGGACGGCTGGCCCGCCCTCCGCGACTTTGACCGCAGCCAGGGCTATTCCGTTTACAACCTGAAAGAACTGCCGGAGGGGGGCTACGAGGCGGTTTTGGTGTTTCCTCTTTTCTCCGTTCAGGCTGAAACGAACGTAATCCTCAACGACAACGCCCTGCTTCCCGTCACCCTGCGTTATGAGGATGCCTGGGTGGTGGAGGAAGCCGCCTCACTCCGGGTGCTGCCCGGCGTGCTGCTGGACCGGCACTTCTACCCCGGGGACGACTTCCCCTATCTGCTGCAATATGAGGCCATAGGAACCTCCGGCACCGTTTCTCTGCTGGTGGACACCTGCTACACCATAGACACCAACCCGCCGGGCAGCAATACTTCGTTCTTTATGTCCGGCGGCACCATTGTAAGCGACGCCATCCTGCCCAATGCCGCCTTTAACAACTGCTACAGTTCCGTCACCGCCACCTATACCTTTACCGGGAACGAGGAAACCAAAAGTAGCCTCACTTCCGTGGGCATGCAACTGTTGGAGGGCAACTTCTCAACAACGCCGTCGGAATTTTTTCCTGATACCTTGTACGGAGACAGCTCCGGCAGCAGCAGTGACGGCTCCGGCTGGACCAACAGAATGATTTACGAAGACACGGCGTGGGACGGCACTCTCACCCACAGCGGCGGCTCCTCCTGGCCAGGGGGGCTGTTCACGGAGATGCAGCCCACCGACTACGCCGTGCGCATCTACTGGAACGGCGAGGCCCGGGAAGACCTGATCCTGAAGGAGGTGGACTGATCTATGGAAAAACTGCGAGAATCCCTGGGACTGGTTGCCTGGAGCTATGTGCTGCTGCATCTGGACTTTAACCTGGGCCCCATAAATATCCTCCCGGACTGGCTGGGCTATCTTTTGATCTTGAAGGCCCTGCCCGCCCTGGGCGAAGTGATCCCCGCCGCCCTGCTCTTGCGGCCCTTGGGCACCCTTCTTTTTGCCTGGGACGGAATTCTTTGGTTCACTACCCTGCTGGGGAAGCCCCTGGACTTCTCTCTCTTCGCCACGGTTGCAGCGGCAGCAGGACTGTACTTCCACTTTCAGCTTCTTACCAACCTGGCGGAAATCGCGGGGAAATATGCCCTGGAGGAAGAACGCCAGCTTCAAACCCTCCGCACGGTTCGCACCCTGCTCATGACATTTTTCTTCCTGCCTCTCCCTTGGGATAGACTCCTGCCTACGACGTCCGTCTGGTCAAGCTCCCTTATGGTCCTTTACCTCCTGGCGTCCCTTGTGGTAGCCCTGTTCCTTTGCTCCACCCTCTTTTCCCTTCGCCGCGCCCTGCCTGCTCTTCGTGAGGCATAGTTTACGCTGCCACACTTCCCGTCACCACTTCGTGGCGGGGGAACTGGGCGGATTCTTGCAGCGGGTCGGCAAAGAGCGTCATTTACACGGCTGAGCATCCCATTTCTGCATTGCAAAGGGGAAGGGCGCAAAGCCCCTTCCCCTCAGCCTGAAGACAAAGCTCCCTATTGGCTGAGCCAACAGGGAGCTTAGTTTAGATTATAGGTGGCGAAGGTCTCCGTTTCAGAAACTGTTATCCCCCGGAATTTTAGGACTTCCGCCGACCTCATATACACCGTAAAGGTGCCCAATGCCGGGTCGGTCACCACCATTTGAAAGCCCCAGTTCATGCTAAATTGGCCGTAAGTGACCCCCTCCCCCGGCACATAATCCTCAGGGGGCGCAAATCTGTAATCGCCGTTTTTCTCGAAGCTGTTTCCTTCCAGGGTCCACCAGGCATCCAAGGGGATCATCTGGGCGGCATAGTCAGCCTGATCCAGCAGAATTCCCTTCTCCATATCCAGGACGAAGCCGATGATAGCGGGTACGAGACGATCTTCTCGCCATCCCTCCCAGTGCTCCACGGAAAAGATGCAGCTCAGATATTGATCCCAACGGCTGATATTGGGGCCGTAGTCGCTGCTCTGTGTCAGATTTTCTTGGTACCAGGCGTCAATGAGCCGGTTTAGTTCCGCCTCGTTGCCCCAATGGGCCGCCTTTAGGATGATGGGCTTTACGTCGCTGTAATCATAAAGGCGCACAAAATCCAGCTGATAGGGGGAGGGGGCAGCCGCTTCCCCGCCGTAGGGGCTTAGCTCCTTGGGCAGGGGGGCGGTGAGCCAGCCCCAGCCCCACTCCCACTCCTCCTCCTCGACTTCCATATAGGGGCTGTCTGAGAAGTAGATGGTAAGCGCCCCCTGGTCATTCAGCGAGAAGTCCCCGTAGTCATTGGGAATTCCCCCAAAGGCCCTTTTGGCGCCGTCGAAATACATCGTGTCGGCAAAGGCGCCCAAAAAAGCCCAGGCCAGCTCCCGGTTGAGGTAGGCGATATAGTTCACATCGTCGTAAAAGAGATCGGAAAGGCGGGGGTTTTCCGGCGGCTGTGCCTGAGGCCCCAGCCAGTTTTTTCCCCCTGTGCCCCGGGACTCATGGGTGGATGCCCGGGGGTAGGGGCCCTCGGCCTTGGCCACATAACCCGCCTCCAGGGCCACCTGCTGCCCGGAGGGACTTAAAAGCCACTGGACCAGACCACGCACCGGGGCATCCTGGGGCGTGTCTTTTCGCAGGACGGCAAAGTAGGCGTCCTCCAGGGGGTAGTCCCCCGCCAGAATGGTCTCCTGGGTGGGGGCCACGCCCTCTACCGCCAGGAGCCGAAACTCCTCCTCGCGGCCAAACATACTGCTGACGTAGTAATACACCGAGTAGCCCAGGGCGCCTTGGCTGTTATCATAGTCGATGATGGCCTTCACCAGGCCGCCCATGTCCCCCTCCACCCACTGGCTGCGGGGCTCCATCACCTTGCTTTTGTCCAGGATATGCTTATAAAATAGGGTCTGGCTGCCGGAGCCGTCGGGCCGCTGGTAGGGGATGATCTCCCTATCCTCCCCACCCACCTGTTTCCAGTTGGTGATCTTTCCGGCATAGATGTCCCGCAGCTGGCTGAGGCTGAGATTTTCCACCGGGTTTTGGGCGTTTACCAGGAAGACGAAGGCGTCCTTCACCACGGGGATCACTTCCAGCTCTACCCCCGCCCCTTTGGCCATGTCCCACACCTCCGTCGACGGCGCGGTGACGAAAATCAAATCCGCCTTCTCCGCCAAAAGGTTTTCGTAGGCGGCGGAGGTTCTGTTGTGGGTAAAACGCCCCTCCGCCTCCTGGGGGGAAACACCCTCAATGGCCCGGATCAGGGCGGCGGTGAGGGGGATGGTGGCGGTGGAGCCGTCTATCCTGTCCCACTGATGGAAGGGAAAGGGCATCTCCTCCCGGGTCACGGGTACCAGCGCTGAGGGCGGGCCGATGTGGGCGGCGGCGTCTATCACAGGAGGGGCTTCCTCCTGCCCTTCTCCACAGCCCGGGAGCCATAGGAGCAGGGCGAGGCAAAGGGCGAGGACGGCCAGGCGAGGTTGCTTGATCACGAAAAGCGCCCCTTTCAACTGCGGGTTTCATTTTCAGCCATGGTATTTTCACAGCACTGCCAGACAAAAACCGGCCCGGGACACGCGCCCAGGCCGGTACTTTTTATTCCACCTGGGCCACAACCACCCGGTTTCTGCCTGCGCCCTTTGCCTCGTAGAGACAGGCGTCGGCCTTTTTGATGCAATCGTTGATATCCTTACCCTGGCAGCCAAAGGCACCACCTATGCTGATGGTGATGGGCGGCAGAGGGATCTCCTGGTGGTAAAAGCGGTATTCCGCCACCGCCGCCCGCAGCCGCTCCAGGGCCTGGGAGAGCATTTCTTCGGAAATTCCGTGGAGAAGCATGGCAAACTCCTCGCCCCCCCAGCGGTAAATGCGGTCTGTGGGCCGCAGCCGCTCCCGCAGCAGGTTGGCCACATCCTTCAGCACCTCGTCGCCCACATCGTGACCAAAGGTATCGTTGATGTCCTTAAAGAAGTCCACGTCGGCTATGGCGCAGGCAAAGCTTGCGTCCTTATCCAAAAAGCTGCAATCGTTGCGAAAGGCGTGGCGATTGCCCGTGCCGGTGAGGGCGTCGGTAAAGGCCTGCTCCTTAAAGTTATGGGTGATTTGAGACAGGCGCTTTTGGGTCTGCTGGCGCACCACATCGCCAAAGGCGCCGCAGAGCACCACAAAGGCCATGACAGCCGGGAAGCGGAAGCGCACCACGTCGCTGTATTCGTAGGCCAAATACTGGTGCAGGGGCGTTGCCAGGGAGAAAAAGACCAGCAGCAGGGCGCTGAGGCTAAAGAGGTGCCCCGCCCATGAGGGGAGAATCAGGTAGGAGAAGGCCGGGATCAGAAGTATCCAAACGATGCTGAATCCATTCACACCGCCGGTGTACATAAAGTAGGCGCTCATAAGCCAAAGACTGACGGTGAGCACCACCATTCCCTGCCTGAGAATATTCCTGCCAAAGAAGAGGGCGAAAAAGAGGGTCAGAAAGATGGCGGCTATGGCCAGGGTCACTGCCATCATTTCGTATTCCCTGGTGACGAAATTCATAATGGACATGAGGAAGCAGGTGAGGCCTATGGCAAAGTAGAAGAGGATGTTCATGGTGCGCAGCCGGGCGGATTCGTGGAGACAGATGTCGTTCCAGCTGTCAAAGTGGCGCTCCAGGAAAAGGCGCAGTGGGCCCTTTTCCTTTACCGGCAGAGGTTCTTGTTTCCCTCTCACGCTGCCACCCCATTTTAACAAAATTTTTTCTATGTCCCTGTGTGGGCAACATTATATAAAAGATTGTCACATCTCGCAATACTATTTTTCACGAAAATGAAAATTTTATTACCTTTCCGGGACCGCCGCCTCTGCCTCCCGGGCCTGAAGGAAAGCTGCCACCGCCTGGTCTGTACTCCAGAACATCAAATTTGTTCCAATGATCTCCGTCAGGCCGCTGCGGTCCAGCACCTCCCGCACACGGGGCTGTATGGCGGTGAACATCACCGTGGCCCCGTTTTCCCGCAGGGTTTCGTGGAGCTCCTGGAGGCCATGGAGCCCCGAGGTGTCCATCATGGGCACCCCCCGCATGGACAGAATGATGAGGTCCGCCTTTTTATAGGGCAGAAGGGCCAAACGCAGCTTTTCTATGGTGCCGAAGAAGATATCGCCGGAGAGATAGGCCACCACCATGTGACCGGAATCCTCGGTAACGTGGATTCCCAGGGGGCGGATGCGCTCCGGGTCTACCTCCTGGGTGCTGATCTCCATGTTGGCGCTCTGGGTCACGTAGATCAGCACAGACACCACCATGCCCGCCACGATGGCTATGGTGAGATCGAAGACCACGGTGACCCCCATGGTCACCAAAAACTTAACCATGGCACCTCTTAGCTTGCGGCCGAAGATATACTGTATCTCCTGCCAGTTGTTCATGCGAAAGGCCGTGACCATTAGAACCCCGGCCAGGGCAGAGAGGGGGATTTTTGACATCAAGGGCCCCAGGGCCCACATGGAGGCCATCAGCACCAGGGCGTGGATGATGGAAACCAGGCGGGTACGGCCGCCAGACTTAATGGCCACGCTGGTGCGGGCAATGGCCGCCGTGGCAGGCACGCCGCCGAAGAAGGGGATTATGATATTGCCTATGCCCTGGGCCACCAGCTCTCTGTCGGCGTTGAAGGGCTTTTCCGCCATGCGGCTGCCCGCCACCCCGCAGAGAAGGCTCTCTATCATGCCCAGGGCGGCAATGCTGATGGCGGGCATCACAAGGCCCTCCAACTCCGCCCAGGGAATGGCGGCGAAAGAAAGGCGGGTGACGGCAATGAGGGAGCTGGGCACCTCGCCCACCACAGCCACAGGGAGGGTGAAGATCACGTTGGCCAGAAGGGCCAGAATGATGGCCCCCAGGGAGGAGGGCAGCCGGGCAGCCAGCCGCCGGGGCCAGAACACCATGCAAAGGATGACCAAAGCCCCCACAGCCACCGAGGCCCAGTTGACAGGAAAGCCCAAATCCCGGTAGGAGAGCAGCTTTTCCACCGTGGTGTGCCCCTGGGACTTTACCCCGAAAAAGTTGTCCAGCTGGCCCAGGGCGATGACGATGGCAATGCCCGAGGTAAAGCCCGAGATCACAGGGAGGGGGATGAAGCTGATGAGCTTGCCGCAGCGCAACAGGCCCGCTGCCAGCATGATGACCCCCGCCAAAAAGCAGGCCACAAACATGCCGTGGAGCTGGTACTGGGCCACCACAGACATGAGGATGGCTGTCATGGCGCCGGTGGGGCCGGAGATCTGAAAGGGCGCGCCGGAAAGGCCGCCGATCAGCAGCCCTGCCAACACGGCGGTAATGAGGCCTGCCGCCGCATCTGCCCCGGATCCCACCCCAAAGGCCAGGGCCAAGGGCAGGGCCACCGCTGCTACCGTAACGCCAGATAGTAAATCTCGCTGGAACCCCTGGAGGGAATAGGCGCCAAACTCCCGGCGAAGGTCTCCTACAAACTGCCTTATCATCACGCATTCTCCCAAAAGGGCAGAGTTGGAAGGCTTTTTCCACTCTGCACAAAATTTTGCAAATACAAAGATAATTGTATGACATTTTACCCCAAATGTACACCGGGATTTTCACCAATTTTCTACCAAAAATGACAGCATTCCGCCAAAAAAGAAGGGCGCCTTCCCTGCCTGCGCCCCTTCTGTCCCGCCCCGGGTCTTTGGGGCGAGTTTTCTGCCCCTTTGTGATTTTTGCCCTCCCCGGCGCATACCCTTTTCCAAAGGTTTTTTTCGAGGTGGTTCTTATGGTTTTTTGCCGGAAATTCGCCCTGCCCCTGGCTCTTGTTTTCCTGTGTCTGTTTCTTCTGGGCCCGGGTGAGGAGGCCCCCTCTCCCCTGGCGGCTATGGCTGCTCCTGAGGCTGCGGCCCGGGAGGAGATTCGCCTGCCTGTCATCATGTACCACGGCATCAGTACAGACCAGGGGCGGGTGGGGGACTATGTGGTGACCCCGGAGATGTTCGCCCGGGACATGGCCTATCTCCAAAGCTGTGGCTATGAAACGGTGTTCGTCTCGGAGATTTTGGACTATGTGGACATGGGTATGCCCCTCCCGGCCCGGCCTGTTTTGGTCACCTTTGACGACGGGATGTACAGCATACGCCACTACCTCCAGCCCATTATGGAGGAGATGGGGCTCAAGGCCGTGGTGAATGTGGAGGGGGCCTTTACCCAGCGGGCCATGGAGGAAAAGGACCCCAACCCAGCCTATGCCTACCTCACCTGGGAGGACATAGGGACGCTGGAGCGCAGCGGCTGCTTTGAGATCGGCAACCACACCTATGATATGCACCATCGCCAGGGCTCCCGCCTGGGCTGCCGCATTCGGGCCGGGGAGACCCAGGAGGCCTATGCCCGGGCCCTGCGGGAGGATGTGGGGCATTTACAGGCCCTCTTGGAGGACTACTGCCACACCACCCCCGTCACCTTCGCCTATCCCTATGGGTTTATCTCTCAGGAGAGCGTGCCCGTTCTGGAGGACATGGGCTTTCGGGTGCTTTTAACCTGCTTTGAAAAGCCCAATTTTCTGCGCATAGCCCCGGAAGAGACCCTGCTGCTCCACCGCTACAACCGCTCGGGAAACCTCACCACCGCCGCCTTTATGGCAAAGCTTTTTCGGGAGGACGTGACCCACACGGGCGTCTTCGGCTTTTGGCTGAATGCGCCCTACGCCTAGGCCGCGGCCTCTTGGCAAAGAAAAAACACGGGTTGGAAGGTTTCTTCCATCCCGTGTTTTCTGTTTCTTGTGGTGTAGCGCCTTATTGAAAATGAATCTCATATTCAAAGAGCAGCCTGCGGTAGTAGTCCTTTTCCACCAGGTCCGTGGGGGTCACGTTGCGCCCCTTTTCCTCAAAGTAGGAAAGGCCCGCCAGCGCCAGCATTTCATAGACAAACTGGGAGCAGAACATGATGTTGGGCTTGTGGGAATACTTCACCATAAGACCCAGAATGTTATAGGCGCTGCCCTCCCGGTTGATCTCCTCCACCTTTTGCAGTACCAGGGCCTTCTGCTCGGGGGTGCAGGGCAGCTTATATACGATCACCGAGGCGTCGGGCTTTTTGTGAAAGAACTCCAGCATCTCCTGGTTGAGCCCCGGGGGGTAAACGCTCTCCCCCCCGTTGTAGCTGATGATGGTGCGCAGGTCCCTGTCGAAGGAGAGAGAGGCGTGGTTATACTGCTTTTGGGTGAAGATGGAGATTACCTCACTGGCGGCGCTGCCGGTTTGGGAGATGATAATGTAAAGATGCGGGTCCTCCAAATGGCGGCGGGCCTCCTGGAAATACTCCTCCGTTAAGCTGCCGTTATTGATATAACGGAAGGAATCGTGGCGGGGCAGGTCTTCGGTGATGGCCATGATGTTTTTCTTGGTCAGGCGTCTGCGGGTGACGCCTAGAAAGTCTATCATGCTTTGCAGGCTGCGCGTTCTCGCCTGCACCTCGGCAAAGCTGACGGTTTCGATGTCCTGCAGGGAGGGCAGGTAAAACTGTGAATATTTCCCCACGCTGATATAGCGGCTGACAATCATGGGCAGTACCATGATAATCATGCCGTAAAGCCGGCGCAGCAGCAGCTCCCACCAAGGCACCGTCTGGACGATCATCTGGGTACTGACGCTAATCTGGAAGGCCAAGGTTAAAAAATAGACCAGACAGAAAAAAAGCTTGGTGCGTCTTTTGGCCTGCATGGTGAGAACCCGCACCACCGCCAGGGCAAAAATACCTATGTAGACCAGGCGGAAGATTTCAACAGTTCCCAAAAGCAGCAGCCCCAGGAGCAGTGCGATTACAAGAATGCGAATGGTGGTCATATACCGATTGAGATTCATGATTGTCATCCCATCTGATTTCTTAGCGCTGCTTAGGGGCGGTGCTTAACAAATGCGCACTTCCATCCTATGCGCCGCCCTTCGGCTTGTTGCACCATTATAATGGATGTTCCCTTTCCTGTCTATGAGAAATCTAGGGGGATAGGCCCCGGCTTCCTTCCCCCGCCTTCCTTATGGCCCCCGTCCTTCGTCTCTCTCCGCAGAGATTCAAATATATTCTCGTCCCCCCGCAGGGACAAAACCCCCGCGCGCCAACCACGCCGCGAAACCGCAAGCCCCCGGCCCCTGCGCGCGCCCGCCGCACCGCCAGGGGGAGGGGCCCGCGCACGGGAGGGGCCTGGCGGGAGGCCAACCCACAAACTAAAAAAGACCATTTGGGGCTTTTTTCGTTTGGATAAAAGAAAATATTCCATCCCTTGGGGGAATATTTTCGGGGTTGTTCCTCATTAGCCGCCTTGCAGCTACGTCGGCGGCTGGTGCCATGCCAGAACTTGCCGCGAAGCCCTCGTCTCCCCGCAGGGAATCCTATTGCGCGGCTCCTTTCTCCAGGATGAGGCTGGTTGGTGGCCTGTAGAATCCTAGGGATGCCTTTATCATCTCCTGTAGGGCTGCGTAGGGCGTTGTGTCCCGCTCGGCACACCAG
>JAVBLH010000006.1:0-58491 GCA_031553635.1 Evtepia sp.
CTGGTGTGCCGAGCGGGACACAACGCCCTACGCAGCCCTACAGGAGATGATAAAGGCATCCCTAGGATTCTACAGGCCACCAACCAGCCTCATCCTGGAGAAAGGAGCCGCGCAATAGGATTCCCTGCGGGGAGACGAGGGACGGGAGACGAGGGACGGGGGCTGCCCTCCCGGGAGGCATCAGCCGAACGCGCCACCGCCCAAAAGGCGGCGGTGTCACGTTCTTTCAATCGGGGAGACAAAATACTCAAGGGGCATACGCCCTCGCAAAATATGTGTTGTTGCGAAGTTAGCAAAGCTAACTTTTCGCTTCGCCGCAAAACATATATTTTGCGAAGTGTTTTGTCTCCGTGGGCCGCTCCTGCGCGGTGCTGGCTGCATAAGGAAGTCATTTGATTCCCTGCGGGGGGACGAGAATATATTTGAATCTCTGCGGAGAGAGACGAAGGACGGGGGCAATAAGGAAGGCGGGGGACGGAGTTCATAAAACCATAAACAAAACCGCTCCCCTGACATACACTGTATGTGAGAGGAGCGTTTCTTTATGGTTTATTATTTGATCATGTGCAGATCACTCACCTATGCACAAAACATCGTCCGCACCCTGGACCGGGCCGGAATCCCTGCATGGCTGATCCGCTCTCCAGCCAGCATTTCCCCCTCAGGCTGCAGCCATTCGGTTAAGATTTCTCAACAAAACCTCGGCAATGCCCTCACGGTATTAAATCGCTTTCAGCTCCCTTACCTGGGCATTTACGTGGGCTCCCCCGCCCAGGGTTACCAGGAGGTGCGGCCGTGATCTATTTGGATAGTGCCGCCACCACTCTGCAAAAGCCTAAGGCGGTGAGCCGCGCCGTGACCCAGGCCATGGGAAAAATGGCAAGCCCGGGACGGGGGGATTCCGCCGCCTCTCTGGCTGCCTCCGAGGTGATCTACCGCTGTCGGGAAAAGGCCGCCGCCCTCTTCGGCGCCGCGGAACCGGAGCAGGTGGTGTTTACCTCTAACGCCACCCACGGCCTGAACATCGCCATCAAATCCTTGGCGAAATCAGGAGATACGGTGCTGATCTCCGGCTATGAGCATAACGCGGTGTCAAGGCCCTTGGCCTCCATTGCCGGGCTGAACCTGCGTGTGCTGGACACCCCTCTTTTCCGGCCCGAGGTGTTTCTTAGTAGGCTGGACAGGGAGCTGGCCGCCGGGGTTGACCTTGTGGTCTGCAATCACGTTTCCAATGTATTTGGTTATATACTCCCCATAGAGGAAGTGGCGAGACGCTGCCGCAAGTGGAGGATTCCCCTCATCGTGGACGCTTCTCAATCTGCGGGGGTGCTGCCCGTGAGCCTGGAGGAATTGGGCGCGGCCTTCATCGCCATGCCGGGGCATAAGGGACTTTACGGGCCCCAGGGCACCGGCATTTTACTCTGCGGCGCCGGGGGGACACCCCTTCTCCACGGGGGTACGGGCAGCCTCTCCGCCCTGCAGGAAATGCCGGACTTTCTCCCCGACCGCTTAGAGGCAGGCACCCATAATGTGCCGGGTATCGCCGGCCTGTTGCAGGGCCTTTCCTTCGTGGAGCAGAAGGGGGAGGGCACCATCTTCCGCCATGAGCACAAGTTGAAAACCATAGCGGCCAAGGGCCTTTCCGCCCTGCCGGGGGTGGAGGTCTTTTCCTCCGAGGACCAGCGGCTGCAAAGCGGCGTGCTGTCCTATAGGGTAAGGGGCCACGAGTGTGAAGAGGTGGGAGAATACCTGGGCCAGAGGCAGATCGCCGTGCGCACAGGGCTCCACTGCGCACCCCTGGCCCACCGCTCAGCCGGAACAGAGCGCAGCGGCACGGTGCGTATCAGCTTTTCCGCCTTTACCACCCCCGCCCAGGTGGAGCAGTTTCTCCTTGTCATGGGCCGGTTTACAGGGCTGCAATAAGGGCTCTTGAGACCCATAGGGAAAGGGGAGCATCTTTTGTAAAGATGCTCCCCCGGGTCTTCGTCTCCTGGGGGACAAGCCTAAAAATCCACACGCGCACTTGTCAAATCCTCATCCATCTAGTATAATATGTGGGATAGGCACTTATATAAAAAGAAAGTCCAGACCCGCTGCGTGGCACACGATAGGGGGGAAAGGGGGAGATTCCGGGATATGGATATGCTGCAAAATATTTTGACCACCACCCTGGGGTACCTCCGCCTTTTCCAGCTTACCGACCTTTTGGACATCGTGGTGGTGGCCTATGTAATCTACAAGGGCATGACCCTTTTGCGTAAGAGCAGCGCCTACCAGGTGGCTAAGGCCCTAGTCCTTATCGTGGTGATACTCTGGGTCTCTTACCAGCTGCGCCTGAACGTAGTGAATTTCATCCTGGGCAAGGCCATGGAGCTGGGACTTTTGGCCCTGGTGATTGTCTTCCAGCCGGAAATCCGCCGCTTTTTGGAGCAGATCGGCAGCAACGATTTCGGCGGCTTTTGGAGCTTTCGCAACGTGCCCGTGGACGAGGTGGAAAAAACCATCGTGGAAACCGTGGAGGCCTACCGGGATCTCAGCCGGGAGCGGGTGGGGGCCATTGTGGTCTTTGAGCGCCGAAACCGCTTGGATCACATCATCGAGTCCGGCACCCTAATGGAGTCCACCGTGTCCAGCCAGCTGCTAAAAAACATCTTTTACCCCAAGGCGCCCCTTCACGACGGCGCCGTGGTAATCCGAAACGGCAAGGTGGCCGGCGCCGCCTGTATGCTGCCCCTTTCCACCAATATGAACCTGAGCCGCGATATCGGCATGCGCCACAGGGCAGGCATAGGCATGAGCGAAAAGTCCGACGCCCTCATCGCCATCGTTTCGGAAGAAACCGGGGCCATTTCCGTAGCCACCGACGGCAGGCTCAAGCGGCACCTGGCCCCCGAAACCCTGGAGCAAATTCTGCGCAACGAGCTGCTGCCCCGGCCCCTGGAAGGAAGTGAGGGGGAGCGCAAGGGCTTTTTCGCCTGGGTGCGCGGCCTCTTTGGGAAGGGAGGCGAGAAGGCATGAGTGAAAAGGCAAAGAGCGGCAAACGCTTTAACATCATCGTCTCCTGCCTGGTAGCCATTCTCCTTTGGTTCTACGTGGTCAATGTGGAAAACCCCACGGGGGAGACAACCCTCATCGACATTCCCGTGACCATTCAGGGGGCGGAGACTCTCTCGGAACGAGGCCTCATGGTCACAGATTTGAGCCGGGACGACATGAACATTAAAGTAAGCGGCAAGCGTAAATCATTCCTGAAGCTGTATCAAAGCGGCATCACCGTGAGATTAGACGTTTCCGGCATCACCGAGGCGGGAGAGTATCAGATCACCGGCAAGGTCTATCCGGAAACCATACGCAGCGAATATGCCGTGAGCCTCTCCGAGCGGCACAACTACGTGGTGCAGGTCACGGTAAAGGCCGAGACCAGCCGCGAGATCCCTCTGCGGGCGGAGTTTACCGGCACCCTTCACGAAGGTTACGAGGCCGATGCCATCCAATTGGAGCGGGAGGCGATTACGGTCACCGGGCCCGAGGATGTGATCGCCCGCATCGCCTACGGCCTGGTGCAGCTCCACGGAGAGGGGATGCAGGGCACCCTGGAGCGGGTGTTCCCCGTTGTGCTGATGGACGCCCAAAACAAGGAGATCACCGAAAAAAGCCTGATTCTCAGCGCGGATTCCGTCAACGCTGTGATGCCTGTGGTCAAGGTGTTTAAGGTTCCTCTCACCGTAGAGCTTTTAGACGGCGGCGGCGCCACGGCCAAGGACGCTGCGGTGACCATTACCCCCAGCATCCTGACCATCGCCGGGGATGAGGAGGCGCTGAAAAAGCTGGACAAAATCTCCTTGGGAAAGATAGACCTTTCCCAGGTGTTTACCCATAAGAGCGAAACCATGGAAATTCTATTGCCCCCCGGGATACAGAACCGCAGCGGAGTCACCGAAGCCTCCGTTAACGTGAAGATCGAAAGCCTGCCCATGAAATCCCTCATGACCTGGCAGGTGGAGATTATCAACATCCCCGCCGGCTATGATGCGGCCTTAATGGGCGACGCGGTTCAGGTTTGGGTCCGGGGCACAGAGGCGCAGCTCTCTAAGGTCCAGCCGGAAAACCTGCGGGTTCTGGTTGACCTCTCAGGCATAACCCCTATGAACGGCCAGCAGCGGGCTGGAGCCACCGTGGTGCTGGAGGGTGTGCCCGGCGTAGGCGTGGTGGGAACGGATTACAGCGTAGCCGTAAAACTCACCCGATCATAAGAAAAGAGGATACTATGCGACAAACAGCAACCGTAACAAAAATTCAGCCCGGCGGCATGGCTCAGGTCCAGGTGCGCAGACTCACCGCCTGCGGCCACGATTGCTCGGAATGTTCTGGAAACTGCACCCAGGTCATCACCGGAGAAACGGTGGTCATGGCCAAGAACCCCCTGGGGGCAGCCCTGGGCGACGTGGTCACTGTGGAGACCCGCACCTCTCAAATCCTCTCTGCGGCGGCGGTGGTGTATCTTTTGCCCTTCGGCCTGTTTTTCCTGCTGTACTTTGCCGCCTCGGCCTTTCTGGCCCAGCCCGATGGGGGAACCATTCCCATAGTGGTGGGGCTTTTGGGCTTTGTGTTGGGGATACTGGCGGCAGTCTGGAAGGACAGAAGAGAAAAACGCCAAAAATCCGTGCACTTTCACATTATTGAGATCAAAGAAAAATGTTTGGGTACGTAAGGCCCCTGAAAGACGCCTTGGACGAGGCATCCCAAGCCCACTACCAGGCAGCCTACTGCGGCCTCTGCCAAAAAATAGGCCGGGAATACGGCTTTGCGGCCCAGCAGTTTTTGAATTACGACTTCGCCTTTTTGGCTATGGTGCTGGCAGCCCCGGGAGAAGAGCCCTGCTTCACTTGCCTGCGCTGCCCCGGCAGACCCTATAAAAAGCGGGAGGCCTGGGTGGATGACCCCGGCCTTTCCCAGGCGGCGGCCCAGAGCGTGATCCTCACCTACTGGAAGCTAAAGGACGGCATCGCAGACTCCGGCCTACCCAAGAGCCTGGCCCTGCGGGGCGGCAAGCTGGTGCTCCACGGGGCCTACCAAAAGGCCAGAACCCACGCCCCCGCCTTTGATGAAACGGTGCGGGAAAATCTCGCAGAGCTGCGGGCCCTGGAGGAGGAAAACTGCCCCTCTCCCGACAGACCGGCAGACACCTTCGCCCGGATTTTGCAGGCCTCTGCCGGGGAGGAGCCCAGGCCGGGCCGGGCCGCCCTCTCCCAGCTTTTATACCACGTGGGCCGCTGGGTCTACCTCATCGACGCCTGGGACGACCTGGAGGAGGACAAAAAAAGCGGCAACTATAACCCCATCCTGGCCCGCTACGGCGGGGATTTGGAGGCGGGGAAGAACACCATAGCTGAAACCATGTACGCCTCCCTGGGCTTCGCCCAAGAAGCGGCCGCCTGGCTGGATTTCGGCCTTTGGCAGCCGGTGATCGACAATATCCTGACCCTGGGCCTTCCGGCTATGGAGGAGGCAGTCCTCTCCGGCGCTTGGAAGAACCGCAGAAAAAGAAATCAAGAGATAAAGTAAACGTAAGGAGTAACACCCATGAGTGATCCCTATGCCATCCTTGGCGTCAAGCCCTCTGCCAGCGATGAGGAAGTGAAGCGGGCCTATCGGGACCTGGTAAAGAAATACCACCCCGACAACTACCAGAATAACCCCCTCTCCGACCTGGCCGAGGAGAAGATGAAGGAGGTCAACGAAGCCTACGACCTCATCGTAAAGCAGCGGGCAGGCGGTGGAGGCCGCAGTTACAGCGGCGGCGGCAGTACCCAGTCCTCCTCCCAGGGGGGCAGCGCCGCCTTTATGCAGGTGCGAAGGCTCATTGACCAGGGAAATCTCCAGGAGGCCCAGCAGCTTTTGGAGGCCAGCGATCTGCGGGTGGCGGAGTGGTACTACCTCATGGGCAGCATCGCCTATCGCCGGGGCTGGCTGGCCGAGGCCAACGACCACTTCCGCATGGCCGTTTCCATGGAGCCTGGGAATCAGGAGTATCGCCAGGCGGCGGCCTATCTGCAGAACCAGGCGGGCCGCGGCTTTCAAACCTACGGAAGCGGCGGCGGCCTGAACATGGGGAACATCTGCGCAACCCTCGTCTGCTGGGAATGTCTCTGCGGCGGCGGCTGCTGCAACTAAACCCTCCGAGATGAAAGGGGAAGAATCCTTATGATACGAAGTATGACAGGCTACGGCAGGGGCGAGGCCCTTCTCCACGCCCGCACCCTTACCCTAGAGCTGCGGGCGGTGAATAACCGATATTTAGACGCCACGGTGAAGATGCCCCGGATGTACATTTTCGCTGAGGAGAAGATCAAGGCCCGGATGCAGGAGTCGATCTCCCGGGGCAAGGTGGACGTATTCCTGACGATAGACAGCAGCGCCGCCGAGCAGGTGGTGGTAAAGCTGAACAGACCCGTGGCCGACGGTTATCACCAGGCTTTGAAGGAAATGCAGGAAACCTATGGTCTGGCTAACGACATTTCCGTTTCCTTACTCTCCCGTTTCCCCGATGTGTTCATGGTGGAAAAGGCCCAGGCTGATTTGGAAGAGGTGGCGGCGGACATCCTCCAGGTGCTGGATCTGGCCATAGCCGACTTTAACGCCATGCGTCAGCGTGAGGGCGAAAAGTTAGCTGCGGACATGAAGCAGAGAGCGACAAGGATCGAGAGCCTCCTTTCCTTAGTAGAAGCCAAGGGGCCGGAAACCGTGTCTGAATATCGGGAGAAATTGGCCCGGCGCATGGCCGAGGTTTTAGAAAGCAAGCAATTGGAAGAGAGCCGCATCCTCACCGAGGCGGCCATCTTTGCCGACAAAGTGGCGGTGGACGAGGAAACCGTTCGCCTTAGAAGCCACCTAGCCCAGCTCCACGAGATTTTGGCAGAGGGCGGCATCGTGGGCCGCAAGCTGGATTTTCTCATCCAGGAGTTTAACCGCGAGGCCAACACCATAGGCTCCAAATGCAGCGATGTGGAGATCACCCGCATCGTGGTGGAGATCAAGGGTGAGATAGAGAAGATTCGCGAGCAGGTACAGAACATTGAGTAGGGAGGCAGCCCATGAAGCTTATTAACATCGGATTCGGCAACATGGTCTCCGCCGGACGGCTCATCGCCATCGTCAGCCCCGAGTCCGCCCCCATCAAGCGCATGATCCAGGAGGCCAGGGAGCGGGGGGTACTCATCGACGCCACCTACGGCCGACGCACCAGGGCCGTTCTCATTACCGACAGCGACCACATCATCCTCTCCGCCCTCCAGCCCGAAACCGTGGCCGGACGTCTGGGGGGCAAGGAACCCACACCGGAAGAGGAGGAGGACGAGGAATGAACAAAGGTAATCTCATCGTCATCTCCGGGGCCTCGGGGGTAGGAAAAAGCACCGTCATCGCCCAGGTGCTGGGGGAGCGGCAGAACATTTACTTCTCCGTATCCTGCACCACCAGGGAGCCCAGACCCGGCGAAGTGGACGGGGTGGATTATCACTTCATTTCCCGGGCAGACTTTGAAGAGAGAGTAAAAGCCGGGGACTTTTTAGAGCACGCCCAATACGTAGGCAACTACTACGGGACTTCGCGCCGCCATGTGGAAGAAAAGCGGGAGGCGGGTTTTGACGTACTCCTGGACATCGAAGTCCAAGGCGCCGCCCAGGTGAAGTCTGCCTGCCCCGAGGCCGTGCTGATCTTCATCACCCCGCCCTCCTTTGAGGAATTGGAGCGCCGCCTCCGTGCGCGCCAGACAGACAGCGAGGAGAAGATCCAGGCGAGACTGCTCCAGGCCAGGAAAGACTGGAACGAGGCAAGCAGCTACGACTACGTGGTGGTCAACGACGAGGCCCAGGTGGCAGGCAGTAAAGTATCTGCCATCCTCACCGCCGAGCGCTGCCGGGTAGGCCGCCAGGCCCTGTAAAAGAGAATTTGTCAATAGAGAATCGAGAGACTTTTAAGAAAAGGGAGAGAACCATTATGATGCTATATCCTGCCATGAACGACCTGTTAGACCAGATCCCCAGCCGCTACCAGCTGGTGAACGTCGTTGCCTTCAGAGCCCGCCAGATCGCCGCCGAGGCCGAGACCCACGGGGTACCCCTGGAGGATAAGCCCGTCAGCATCGCCATTGCGGAGATTGCTGCGGGGAAAATACCGGAGTAAATGAAGAAAAGACAGGCGACAGATGAGGCCATCTGCCGCTTGTGCTTTTTCCGGCTGTTTCAGGGGGAAGGAGGCGAAGGACGTGGTAATTGCAAAAGTGGCAGTGGCAGCCGCCACCTTCGCCATCGATAAGCCATACAGCTACCGGGTACCGGAGGAATTTTCAGAGGGGCTCATTCCCGGCATGCGGGTTTTAGTCCCCTTCGGCCAGGGCAACCGGCGCAGTGAGGGGCTGGTCCTCTCCCTGGGGGGGGAAGAAGAAGTCCAGGGAAAGCTCAAAAGCATCCTGGCTATTTTGGATGCCCAGCCCGTACTGGATGGGGCAGCCATCAAGCTGGCCCTTTGGCTCCGGGAGCGTTATTTTTCCACCGTATACGCCGCCGCCCTCACCATGCTGCCCACAGGCCTTTGGTATACCTTAAAGGACAGATATCAGACGGCCCCCGGCATCTCCCGGGAGGATGCCCTAAACGCGGCGCAAAAAAGCCCTCAAACCCGCCGGGTAATGGAGATGCTCTATGCTTCCGGCGGCAGCCTGGAATTGGCGCAAATCCTGGATGTCCCCGAGCTGAAAAACGGCAAAAAAATCTTAGACCGCCTGGTATCCGAGGGCCTTTTGACCCTGGAGACCGGCGCCGCCCAAAAAGTGAAGGACAAAACGGAAAAGGTGGCGGTTTTAGACAAAGACCCTCAAGAGGCCATGGCCCTGGTGGAAAAACGCCGGGAATCGGCCCCCATGCGCTACCACGTCACCCAGCTTCTGTGCACCGTGGGCAGCGCCTCGGTGAAGGAGATCAATTACGTCACCGGGGCCACCGCCAGCACCCTAAAGAGCCTGGAAAAGGGCGGTATCCTTCGCTTGGAGGAGCGGGAGGTCTACCGCCGGGCGCTGCCTGAACTGCGCGGCGCCCCGCCGGAGATCGCCCTAAATCCCCAGCAGCAGGAGGCCCTGGAGGGCCTTTATGACCTGACAGCCGCGGAAAAACCGGCGGCGGCCCTCCTTTACGGCGTCACCGGCAGCGGCAAGACCCAGGTGTACATCAGCCTCACCAAAAGGCTCCTGGCCCAGGGGAAAACCGCCCTGATTTTAGTCCCGGAAATTGCTCTGACGGCCCAA
The DNA here is from genome assembly GCA_031553635.1 of Evtepia sp. Classification (GTDB taxonomy): domain Bacteria; phylum Bacillota; class Clostridia; order Oscillospirales; family Oscillospiraceae; genus Evtepia. The sequence goes on from JAVBLH010000006.1 coordinate 9,302, forward strand.
CTGCTGGAGCTTTTTGTCAGCCATTTTGGTCCCAAAGTTGCCATCCTCCACAGCGGCCTGCCCGCCGGGGAGCGTTATGATGAGTGGAAGCGCATTCGTGACGGGCGCGCCCCTGTTGTCCTGGGCACCCGCTCGGCTGTCTTCGCCCCCCTGAAAAATCTGGGCCTTATCGTATTGGATGAGGAGCAGGAGGGGAGCTACCAGTCGGAAAGTATGCTGCGCTACCACGCCAGGGACGTGGCAAAGTTTCGCTGTACCCAGGAGGGTGCCCTTCTGATTTTAGGTTCCGCCACCCCCTCCATCGAAACCATGTATGCCGCCAGGGAGGGGGCCTACCGCCTCTTCACCTTGGACAAGCGGTTTAACGAAAAGGCCCTGCCCGCCGTGACGGTGGTGGACATGAAAACGGAAGTGCGAAAAGGCAGCGGCGACGGCCTTTCGGAAACCCTCTGCCGGGAGCTGGAAGAAAACTTCGCCCGGGGGGAGCAGAGCATCCTCTTTCTCAACCGTCGGGGCAGCAGCCGTATGATCTCCTGCGGGGAGTGCGGCGCCGTGCCCCCCTGCCCCCGCTGCTCGGTGTATCTCACCTACCACGCCGCCAACGGTCGGCTCATGTGCCACTACTGCGGCCACTCCCAGGAAACCCCGCGCTCCTGCCCGGATTGCGGCGGCAGGCTCCACTTCATCGGCCTGGGCACCCAGAAGATAGAGGAGGAGCTGAAAACCCGCTACCCCCAGATCGAGGTCATGCGCATGGATGCCGACACTGTCTCCGCCGCCCGGTCCCACGAGGCGATTTTAGAGCGGTTCCAGCGTAAGCGGGTGCCCGTTTTGGTGGGGACCCAGATGGTGGCCAAGGGGCTGGACTTTGAAAACGTCACCCTAGTAGGGGTCATCGCGGCGGACTTATCCCTCTATGTGAACCACTTTCGGGCCCCGGAGCGCACCTTTTCCCTCCTGACCCAGGTGGTGGGCAGAGCGGGCCGGGGCGAAAAGCCGGGCCGAGCGGTAATCCAAACCTGGACGCCGGAAAACGACATCATCCGCCTGGCAGCCCGGCAGGATTACGACGGCTTTTTCCGGGAAGAGCTGGAGATGCGGGGCCTGCGCCGCTTTCCCCCTTACTGCGACCTCTTTCGCCTGGTAATCACCGGGCCCGACGAGGCGGCGGTGCTGCGGGTTTCCATGAATCTGCGGGGCGGACTGGAGGGCTGGCAGCGGCAGCAGAGGGCCCTGGAGCCACCCCCCTTGATTTTCGGCCCGGCCCCTGCGGGTATCTTGAAGATCAACAACCGTTACCGGTATCAGCTGATACTCAACTGTAAGAATACCAAAGAGGTGCGGGCCTTTTTGGCCCAGCTTCTGCGTACCGCCCAAAAGGACCCCGCCACCCGGGGCCTTTCCATTACGGCGGACTTAAATCTGATGGATTAGAAAAAAACGCGCAAAACAAGGAGGAAGATGAACCATGGCAAAGAAGACCATTCTGCAAAAGGGCGACCCTGTATTGGGGAAGAAAAGCCACCCGGTAACCGCTTTTGATGGCAAGCTCCACGCCCTGCTGCGGGATATGAAGGATACCCTGGATGCCGCCGGTGGCGCGGGACTGGCCGCCGTGCAGATCGGCATCCTGCGCCGTGTGGTGCTGGTGATGGACGAAAACGACCGGGTGTTGGAGCTCATTAACCCCCAGATCGTGGAGACCAAGGGGGAGAAAGAGGGGCTGGAGGGCTGCCTCAGCTTGGCGGGCATGTACGGCTTTGTCACAAGACCCCTGGAGGTGACGGTGCGTGCCCAGGACCGCTATGGCGAAACTTTTACTGCCACAGGCCAGGGCATTGTGGCCCGCTGCTTCTGCCATGAGCTGGAGCATTTAGAGGGCCAGCTCTTCGATGTCCACGCCGATAAGCTGTACACCGAGGAAGAGATCGACGAGATGCTGGAAAAGGATGAGAAAGAATGAGAATCCTCTTTATGGGCACTCCGGATTTTGCCGTTCCCTCCCTTCGTGCTTTAGTAGAGGCGGGCCACGAGATGGTGGGGGTCTTCACCCAGCCCGATAAGCCCCAGAACCGGGGCATGAAGCTCATGGCCCCGCCGGTGAAGGAGTTTGCCCTGGCCCGGGACATCCCCGTGTTTCAGCCTGAAAAGGTGAAGGACGGCAATGCCCTTGCGATCATCAAGACCCTGACGCCCCAGATGATCGTGGTGGCGGCCTACGGGCGCATCCTGCCCAAAGAGATTTTAGACTATCCGCCCCTGGGCTGTATCAACGTCCACTCATCTTTGTTGCCCAAATACCGCGGGGCCGCGCCCATTCACTGGGCCATACTAAAGGGCGAGAGGGAAAGCGGCGTGACCATCATGCACATGGCGGAAGAATTAGACGCCGGAGATATCATCAGCCAGGCTAAAACCCCCATAGACCCCGCCGAAACCGTGGGCGACCTTCACGATAGGCTGGCGCAGTTAGGCGCAGACCTATTGGTGCAAACCGTGAAGGAAATCGAGGGGGGAACCGCCCTTCGCAGCCCCCAAGACCACGCGGCCGCCACCTATGCCCCCATGCTGACCCGGGCCCTGTCCCAGATGGATTTTACCCGTTCTGCCCGGGCGCTCCACGACCAAGTTCGGGGCCTTACCCCCTGGCCGGGCACCACAGCCCAGATCAGGGGACTGAGCTTTAAGGTGTGGAAGGCCCGGGTGCTGCCTGAAAAGACGGAAAAAGCCCCCGGCACCCTCCTCTTTGCCGATGACCGGGGCCTGGCCTTGGCCTGCGGGGAGGGCAGCGTTCTGCTTTTGACGGAAATCCAAGGGGAGGGTAAGCGGCGCATGGCCGTGGGGGACTACCTCCGAGGCAATCCCTTACCGCCTGAATAAATTCAACACCACAAGAAAGGAGGAAGGGCCATGTCCGCAAGAGCCGCCGCCCTAAAGACCCTCTTAGCCGTGGAGCAAACGGGCGCCTGGGCCAACGGGGCGCTGAAAAAAGAACTGGCAAAGGCCAAGCTGGATGGCAGAGATGCCGCCCTAGCCACACGCCTGACCTTTGGCGTGCTGCAAAACAGGATGCTTTTAGACCACTACCTGGCAGCCTACTCCTCCATGAAGATAGAAAAGCTGGACCCGCCCGTGCGCCAGAGCCTGCGCCTGGCCCTTTACCAGATTCTTTACCTGACCAAAATCCCTGAGAGCGCCGCTGTGGACGAGGCCGTAAAGCTGACCCGCAAACTAGGTCGCAATCCCCGGGCCCCCGGCATGGTTAACGGCATCCTCCGCAGCATCCTGCGGGAGCGAGATCGCCTGCCCACCACAGAGCGGGAAGACCCTCTGGAAACCCTCTCCTTACAATACAGCCATCCCAAGTGGCTCTTAGAAGAGTTTTCCCGCTATCTCTCCCGGGAGGAGCTGGTGGCTCTATTGGAAGTCCACAACAGCCCGGGGCAAACCTTCGCCCAGGTGAACACAGACAAGACCACGTTGGAGGCCCTTAGCGCAAGACTGGAAGCGGAAGGGGTCACCGCCACCCCCCACCCCTGGCTGCCCGGCTGCCTCATCCTCACAGAGACGGGGAACCTGGAAAACCTCGCCGCCTTTCAGAACGGCCTTTTCTACATCCAAGACCCGGCGGCAAGGCTGGCGGTTTTGGCAGCAGAGCCCAAAGGGGACTTTCGGGTTTTAGACGCCTGTGCCGCCCCCGGGGGAAAATCCTTCGCCGCCGCCCTGGCCATGGAGGGGCGCGGGGAGATCCTCTCCTGCGACATTTACCCCCACAAGGGAGAGCTGATTCAAAAAAGCGCTGCTCGCCTGGGCCTTTCCTCCATACATCCCCTGGTGTGGGACGCCCGGGTGTTCAGAGAGAGCTGGCAGGAGGCCTTCGACCTGGTCATCGCCGACGTGCCCTGTTCCGGCTTGGGGGTCATAGGCAAAAAGCCGGAGATTCGCTACAAGGACCCCGGTCTGATGGAGGGATTGCCTGCCTTACAGCGGGAAATCCTATGTAACGTCTCTCGCTATGTAAGGCCCGGCGGCCTGCTCCTTTACGCCACCTGCACCCTGCGCCGGGAGGAGAATGAGGCCGTGGTGGACGCCTTCTTACAGGAAAACGCCGCCTTTACCCTGGAGCCCTTCACCCTCCCCGGCCCCATAGGCAGGGTAGAGGCGGGGATGTGCACCCTCTGGCCCCAGCGCCTGGGCACCGACGGCTTCTTCATGGCGCGGATCAGGAGGAGCCTATGACAGACCTTGTTTCCATGAACCCCCAGGAACTCACTGCCTGGGTGGGGGAGCGGGGCCTTCCCAAATACCGGGGCGGGCAGCTCTTTCGCTGGCTCCACAGAGGCGTGCGGGACGCCGCCCTGATGCTGGATTTGCCCAAGGCCCTGCGGGAGGAGCTGGCCCTGGAGCCGTCTCTCTGCCCGCCCACGGTGGAGCGCAAGCAGGTGTCCAAGGCCGACGGTACCATTAAATATCTCTGGCGCCTCGCCGACGGCAACTGCATCGAAACGGTGCTGATGCGCTATCAGCATGGCAATTCCGTTTGCATCTCCTCCCAGGTGGGCTGCTTAATGGGCTGCACCTTCTGCGCCTCGGCCCTGGGGGGCAAGGTGCGGGACCTCACCGCCGGAGAGATGCTGGATCAGGTGCTGTTTACCCAATTAGACGCCGGCGAGCCTGTTTCCAACATCGTCATCATGGGGATAGGGGAACCCCTGGATAATTACGACAATGTGGTTCGCTTTCTGCGGCTGGTGAATCACCCGGAGGGGATGAATATCGGCATGCGCCACATTTCCCTCTCCACCTGCGGCTTGGTTCCGGGGATAGATAAGCTGGGGGACGAGGGCCTTCCCATCACCCTCTCCGTCTCCCTCCACAGTCCTGTGGATGCCGAGCGATCGAAGATCATGCCCGTCAATCAGGCCTACAACGTAGAGGCCCTACTAGGTGCCTGCCGCCGTTATTTTCAGAAGACGGGTAGACGGATTTCCTTTGAATATGCTATGATAGATGGGGTCAACGACAGCAAGGAGGAAGCCGATCTTCTGGCAAAACGCCTGGCCGGACTAGCCGCCCATGTGAATTTGATCCCCTTAAACCACGTGGAAGAAAGCGCCCTTCGGCCCAGCAAGAGAGTGCGCGATTTTCAAAAGCGCCTGGAAGCCCAGGGCGTAACCGCCACGGTGCGCCGCCGCCTGGGAAGCGATATCGACGCCTCCTGCGGTCAGCTGCGGCGCAAAACCATGGAAGAAACCGACGACCGGACCCAGCAGAAAGGATGATGCCCCTATGATTTCCGCCTTTGGACTGACGGATCGAGGAATCTTACGAAGAGAAAACCAAGACGCCCTCCGCTTCGAGGTGCTGGACAATGACCGCGCCTGGGGCGTAGTCTGCGACGGCATGGGCGGGGCCAAGGCGGGAGACGTGGCCAGCCGCATCGCGGTGGACGTCTTCCAGGAGCATATGGAGGCCTTCCACTCGAGGGGCGATCAAAAGGAAGCCATCGCCGCTCTTCAGGCTGCTGTGGAGGAGGGGAACCAGCTGATCTCTAAGCGCGCCCTCCACGAGCCGGACTGCCAAGGGATGGGCACCACCCTGGTGGGGGCCATTTTTCAGGGCGGGCGGGCCTATGTGGTGAACATTGGCGACAGCCGGGCCTACCTGATCTCCCGGGACGATATGCGTCAGGTGACAAGAGACCACTCCCTGGTGGAGGCTCTGGTGGAGCGGGGCAACATCACCCCCGCCGAGGCACGCCGCCATCCCCAGAAAAACCTCATCACCCGTGCCTTGGGAACAGGGCGCAATGCCCAGGCGGACCTGTTTGAGCTGAGCCTTAGCCCCGGCCAGTGGCTCCTCCTCTGCTCCGACGGGCTCATCAACGAAATGGGCGACGAGGAGATGGCCGGCCAAATCCGGGAGGGAGACACCTTAGAGGCCTGCTGTAAGGGCCTTTTAGACACGGTGCTCACCCGTGGCGCGCCGGATAACGTGACGATTTTACTCTTCCATCTGGAAGAGCAAGTGTAAGGGAGGGTTTACCGTGGATAATTACATTGGTAAATTACTCGACCACCGATATGAAATATTAGAGCCCATAGGCGTGGGCGGCATGGCCATGGTTTACAAGGCCTATTGCCACCGCCTGAATCGCTTTGTGGCGGTGAAGATTCTGCGCAACGATTTGGCCTCTGACGCGGAGTTTCGCCGGAGATTTCACGATGAGGCCCAGGCCGTTGCCATGCTCTCCCACCCCAACATCGTCTCTGTCTACGATGTAAGCCGCAGTGATGCTTTGGACTATATCGTGATGGAGCTCATCGAAGGCGTTACCTTAAAGCAATACATGAAGAAAAAGGGCGGCGCCCTAGGCTGGCGGGAGGCACTCCATTACAGCACCCAGATCATGCAGGCCCTGGGCCACGCCCACAGCCGGGGCATTATCCACAGAGATATCAAGCCCCAAAATATCCTGATTCTGCGGGATGGCACTGTCCGGGTGGCGGATTTCGGCATCGCTCGTGTGATGTCAGCCGCCCAGAACACCCTGACCCAAGAGGCCCTGGGCTCCGTGCACTATATATCCCCAGAGCAGGCTAAGGGCAGCCGCATCGACGAGCGGGCCGATCTCTACTCCGCCGGTGTAGTCCTCTACGAAATGCTCACAGGCCGCCTGCCTTTCGAAGGGGAAACGCCTGTTTCCGTTGCCATACAGCACATCAGCTCCACCCCCTTGGCCCCCAGGGAGATTAACGACGCCATCCCCGAGGCCCTGGAGTCCATCACCCTAAAGGCCATGGCCCCCCGGGTGGAGGAGCGCTATAAGACCGCCGAGGACATGATTCGCGACTTAGAGGCCTTTCGTAAAAACCCCAGCATCCACTTTGACTACGATTACCGCAGCCTGACCCTCCAGGTGGATGAGCCCACCCAGGTGATGGACACCACAGGGAGCCTGGGCAGACGCAAGCTGGCCCATTACAGCGGCGGCAGCCCGGCGGAAATCTATGACGACTATGAGGAGGGCCTGCAGAAGCGGCGGAAAAAGAGCGCGGTGATTCCCATCATCGCGGTGATCAGCGTGTTCCTCATTGCGGTGGGCGCCTTTCTGTGGGTGTTCTTCTTGAAGGACATCTTCACCCCCGGGGAGGAGACCCCAGTGCCCAACTTGGTGGGAAGAGCCCTGGAGGAAGTCCAGGAGGACGAGTCTGTCATCAGTTTCTTCACCGTGAAGCAGGCGAAAACCCAGCCCAGCAATGAATACGCCGAGGGCATCATCATCTCCCAGACCCCCAAGGCCGAGAGCACGGTGAAGGGAGAGCGGGGTGAGATTTCCGTGGTGGTCAGCAGCGGCGTGGAGGCCGTTACCATGATCAACGTGGTGAATATGCCCTATGCCGAGGCCCTTTTACAGCTGGAAGCCCTGGGCCTGAAGGTTCCCACCCCCCAGTATGAGGCCAGCGAAGAGATCGCGCAAAACTCCGTCATCTCCTCCTTCCCCATGGAGGGCACCAAGATGTACCCCGGGGACACGGTGGAGCTGGTGGTAAGCCGCGGTAAGGAGACCGCCAAGACCACGGTGCCCCAGCTGATTAATCTCAGCCAGACCGAAGCGGAGTCTATGCTTTATACCTTCCACTTAAGCTGCAAGGTGATTAAAATCACCGACGATGCGCCGGAAGGCAGGGTCATCAGTCAGAGCATCGCCCAGGGCACGGAAGTGGAGGAGGGCACCTCCGTCACCATCCAGGTCAGCAGTGGCCCGGCCGCTCCGGAGCCGCCCGATCCCCCGGACCCCGGCCCCGCAACCACAAAATTTATCGGCGTGAATCTGCCCACTGACCAGGAAACGGTCAGCCTACGGGTCACCGTGGGGGGCGTGGAGCAGTATAACAACAGCAGCGTGTCCACGGCAAACGGCAGCGTGAATATATCTGTCTCAGGCAGCGGCACCCAAGAAGTGGTGGTCTATGTTAACGGCGGGGAACACGAGCGCTACAGCCTGGATTTTAACTGATGGGCATGACAAAAGGCATCATCATGAAGGCCCTCTCCGGCTTTTACTACGTGAAGGCGGGAGAAACCCTCCTTACCTGCCGGGCCAGAGGGAAGTTTCGCTACCAAAAAATCACCCCCTTAGTGGGGGACGAGGTCCTGGCCGAGGCCCAGCCCGACGGCACAGGCACCTTGATCGAGATACTCCCCCGGCGCAACCAGTTTCAGCGCCCTGCCGTTTCCAATATAGACCAGATGGTAATCATCGCCTCGGGGGCCATCCCCGTCACCGACCCCTTCCTCATCGACAGGGTGATCTCCATCGTAGAGGGCAAGGGCTGCGAGCCCATCGTCTGCTTTAATAAGTGGGATTTGGTGGAGGCACAGGCCCTTTACGAGATCTACCAGGGCGCGGGCTTTCAAACCCTCATGGTCAGTGCCCAGGACGGCACGGGGATAGAGGCACTGCGTACCCTGGTGTCGGGAAAGGTCTCGGCCTTTACGGGAAACTCCGGGGTGGGCAAGTCCAGTATCCTCAACGCCTTAGACCCCAGCCTGCGCATCCGGGTGGGGGAGGTCAGTGATAAGCTGGGCCGTGGCCGCCACACCACCCGTCATGTGGAGCTCTTTCCCTTAGCCGGCGGCCTCATTGCCGACACGCCGGGCTTTTCCGCCTTCGACGCGGAGAAGATGGAGGAGCGGCCCATAGAGGAGCTGCCCTCTGCCTTTCGGGAGTTTGCCCCCTATTTGGACCGGTGCCGCTTTTTAGACTGCGCCCACGGAAAAGAAAAGGGCTGCGCCGTGGTGGAGGCCGTGGCCCGGGGAGAAATCAGCCCCAGTCGCCACCAGAGCTACCTGCGGCTTTATCAGCTGGCCAAGGAGAAAAAGAAGCCCTGGGAATAGAAATGAGCCGTTTTCCGGCTTAAAACTGGCACAAAGGCGCCTTGCTTTGTATATACTGGGGAAGAGACACCGGTATAAAAAAGCAAGGCGCGTTTATTTTGACGGGAGGTGTGGAGATGAAGGTAGTGGTGATCCGATCCCCCAAAGTGCTGACGGGGTTCATTAAAAAGCTCTTTCGCATTTGATGGACAAAGTTAAGGGCATAAGAAAAGACCGGGGCGCATAGGATTCCATAGAATCACTGACAAGGAGAGTATCATTATGGAATTAGAACTCCGGCAAGATTACATTAGCTGCTGGGAAAATGCCTATCGCACAGACCTGAACTTAGAGGAGACCACGGAGATGATCGTGCCGGATGCCTGTCCAGATATTTTGCAGGTCTTGGACGGAGAAGGCAAGCTGCTCCTGGGCCGCAAAGATGCCCAGGACGGCAAGGCCGAATTTTCCGGCGTCATTAAGGTGTGCATCCTCTACCAGCCCGAAGGAGAGGGTAAGCTCTGTACCATGGAGGCGAAGCTGCCCTTCTCTTGCAGCGTGGACTCCCCCGCCATCCACCGCCGCTCCAAGCTGATGGTGACGCCCACAGTCCAGAAGGTGGATATCCATCTACTCAACCCCAGAAAGGTGCTGATCCGCGTGCTCTACTGCTTAGAGCTGCGCTGCCACACCGCCCAGAGTCTGCCCATCTGCCCCTGTGTGGAAAACGGCGAGGCCTACGGCATCCAGGAAAAGGTGGAGGAATATCAGTCCTACCTGCCTGTGGCTGCCGTGGAAAAACAGTTTAACTACTCGGATATCTTAGCCCTGCCTGCGGGAAGACCCGACCTGGTGGAGCTCCTGCGCACCCGGGCGGAGTGCATCTGCAACGAGGCAAAGGTCATCGGCTCCAAGCTGGTTTTCAAAGGAGAGGCCCTGTTGGATATCCTCTACCGGAGCCGGGACGAGGAGCTGCACACCGCCGCTTTTCACCTGCCCTTCTCCCAGATCATGGAGTGCAGTGATGCGGGGGAGGAGTCCGTGCCCCAGGTGGAGGTGATCTACACCGACCTAAGCTGCAAGCCCATGGAGGACGACGGGCGCAACCTTTCGGTGGAGCTGGAGCTCCTGGCCCAAGGGGTTTTATCCCGGACGGAATCCTCCCCCATCCTCACCGATCTCTACAGCACGGGCTATGAGGTTAGTCCCCTGGCCAAGGAGTATCCCACCTGCCGGAAGATGGACCAGGGCGCGGCCCCCGAAAGCGTCCGGGAGGTGCTGGAAACAGGGATGCCGGTGAAGAACGTTTTAGATGTCCAAGTCCGGCCCATCCAGCTTACCACAGAAACTCAAAACGGAAACCTGACCCAAAACGCAGAGGTAGAGGTCTTCGTCCTCTACGCCTCGGAGGAGGGCGGCATTGGCAGCCTCCACCGCCGCTTCATCGTGGTCCATCAGATCCCCGTGTCCGACAAATGGGAGTACCAGTGCGGCTTTACCATCAGCAGGCCTGGCATGGCAACCCCGGCGGGGGCCGGGCTGGAGGTGGCCTTTACCGTGGAATTCACCTGGGTGGCCATGGAGCTGGGCTCTGTGCGGGGCATAGAAGGGGCCGGGCTGGAGGAGAAGCCCAAGGGAGAAAACCAGCTGGCGCCCTCGGTGATCATCCGCTCCGTCCGTCCCGGCGAGGGCCTTTGGGAGATCGCCAAGGCCTACGGCACTACAAAGGCGGAGATCGCCGAAGCCAACGCCCTGCCCACAACAGAGCTGTACCCGGGGCAGATGCTGATTATTCCCAAGGTGCAGGATTGCGTGAGATAACAGGATGCGTCAGATAACAGGATGCGTCAGATAGTAAGACTGCAAACGGCGAAATTCTGAAAACCCGGGCCATTTAAGCCAAAACCAAACATCAAAAGCCGGGTAGTCAAAACGACTACCCGGCTTTGCTGCTATCATAGGAGTTATTCCGCGGCGGTGAGCTCCTTCTCCGCCTCTTTTGCCGCGTCCTTATGGGAGGGGGCGTCCAGCCTTGCCTTGGCCTTTTCAAACACGGGGAAGAACACGCCGCCCACTGCGTTACCCAGGGTGATGATAAAGAGCCGCAGGAGGGTTTCCCCCGGGGCGTCGTAGAGAATGCCGGAGATGGCCCAGTAATACATATCGGCGATGCAGTGCTCCGTGCCCGAGAGGATAAAGACGGAGACACCCAGGAAGATGGCCAGGTATTTCCCCAGCTCGTGGGGATTCTTGGCGTAGCCGTTGACGGCGATGAACATGAAAATATTACAGAAAATGCCCAGGATGAAAAGGCTTAGGTAAGAGGCCGCCATCTTTCCCTCTACCATGGTCATGGCTGTGGCCTGGAGCCCGTCGAACACCGTGGTCCAGGTTTGCAGCACGGCCAGAAGCAGGCAGCCCACAAAGTTGCCCACCCAGATTACCACCAGGTCGAAAAGATAGCCTGGCAGGGGATTGTCAAAAAGGTAGCCTACCCGGCCGGTGTAAAGGATGTAGCCTCGGGTGCAGATGGTGAACAGACCCACGGCGAAGAGGAGGGCCCCCACCACGTGGCCGCCGGGGAAGGCGTCCTTCAATCGCAGGAACACCGTGGCACCCAGGGAGATACAAAAGCCGCCTAAAATGGAATAGAGAAACATACCGCTGTATTTTTTCATGGGAACACTCCTTCTCTCTTGGGACAAACTGGGGTGAAAATCATACATATAGTGGAAGTGAGATCAATTGCGCCACTACTAGTAGTATATCGGCAGGAGAGCACTTTGTACAGTGGGATGATTTGAGTTTTTTGTAAAATCCAAGGGGACAAAATTGTCTAAAACGCCGAAAAGGGAGGGCGGCGATCCAGGGGGGAGGGAAGGGGGCAGAGCGCTAAGGGGGCCGTCTCCTGGGAACCCCGGGGAAGAATCTTAAAAAAAGCGCATATCCACGGTCAAGCTTTCATAAAGTGCTGTAAAGACCAAATTGGAAAAGAGGATGGCGCTATGACTAATACTGCGATCTATCAGGATATTGCCACACGCACCGACGGAGACATTTACATAGGCGTGGTAGGCCCTGCCCGAACGGGGAAATCCACCTTTATCAAACGCTTTATGGAAACTATGGTAATCCCCAACATCGAAAACGGCTATCAGAAGGAAAGAGCCCGGGATGAGCTGCCCCAGAGCGGCTCCGGTAGAACCATCATGACGGCGGAGCCCAAGTTCGTTCCCGAGGAGGCCGCCACCATTAACATGGACGACGGCGGCTCCTGTGCTGTGCGGCTCATCGACTGCGTAGGCTACATGATTCCCGGCGCCGTAGGCCAGATGGAGGACGACATGCCCCGCATGGTGCGCACCCCTTGGTTCGAGCAGGAGATCCCCATGGCCGAGGCGGCGGAGATCGGCACCAGAAAGGTCATCGCTGAGCATTCCACCATAGGCATCGTCATGACCACAGACGGCAGCATCACGGAAATCCCCCGGGAGAACTACCAGGAGGCGGAGGACAGAGTCATCTGCGAGCTGAAGGAGCTGGGTAAGCCCTTTGTGCTGATCCTCAACTCCGCCCATCCCCAGGCCGAGCGCACCCAGGCTCTCCGCCAGCAGCTGGAGGAGAAGCACGGCGTCACCTGCCTGGCGGTGAACTGCCTGGAGCTGAGCCCCAAGGTGGTGACGGAGATCATCCAGGAGGTGCTCTACGAGTTCCCCATCGGGCAGTTAGACCTCTATCTTCCCGAGTGGGTGGACGCCCTGGAGTATGAGCACCCCATCAAGAAGTCCATTTTCGAGGCCATACGCGGCACCATGGGGGATATGCACAAGATTCGCGACATGGAGGGGGCCGTTTCCAAAATCGGCAGCTGCGACCTGGTGAACCAGGCCAGGGTGACGGAGATGCAGCTGGGCAGCGGCAACTGCACCGCCCGGCTGGAGGTGCCCCGCAAGCTCTTTTACGACACCATGACGGAGCAGACGGGCTTCCCCATCCGCAACGACGGGGAGCTACTTCTCATGTTAACGGAAATGGCCAAGCTGAAAAAGGAATACGAAAAGGTGGGGGCCGCCCTGGAAGAAGTCCGGGCCACAGGCTACGGCATCGTGGTGCCCACCGCAGAGGAGCTGGTCCTGGAGGAGCCGGAGATTGTGAAGCAGGGGGGCCGCTACGGGGTGCAGTTAAAGGCCTCGGCCCCGTCTATCCACATGATAAGGGCCGACATTCAGGCCGAGGTTTCCCCCATTGTGGGCAACGAGAAGCAGTCGGAGGATATGCTCCACTTCCTCTTGGCGGAGTTCGAGGAGAATCCGGCGAAGATCTGGCAGTCCAACATCTTTGGAAGATCCTTCCACGAGCTGATTAACGAGGATTTAAGCGGCAAACTAAAACGCATGCCCGAGGAGGCCCGGATGAAGATCCAGGAGACCTTGGAGCGCATCATCAACGAGGGCTCCGGGGGCCTCATCTGCATCATCCTATAAGAAAAGACCTCTGGGGGCGAAATTGCTCTCAGAGGTATTTTTTGGGGGGCGGTGGCTCTTTTGGCTGCATTTGGAATACTCCGGCCGAAAAGGGATACACTAGAATCGAGGTGATCGAATGAATTTCTTCAGTTGGCTAATCATTGGCGCCCTGGCCGGTTGGCTTGCCAGTATGTTCACAGGCAACAATAGAAGGATGGGGGCCTTTGCCAATATCGCGGTAGGCGTTGTGGGCGCTTTCATCGGCGGATTTCTCATGCAGCTTCTGGGCGGCAGCGGCGTCACGGGTTTTAACATCTGGTCCCTTTTTGTGGCGGTGGTGGGGGCAATTATCCTCCTCTGGATCATCAACGCCATGAGCAAACGGGGGCAATAAAACAGGGGGAGGGACTGCACGCGCGGCAGCCCCTCCTTTTTTGCGGCTGCCGGGTTTCGCGGTGGCAGAGCAGCTTCTTTCAGCGGAGGGGATTCACGCCTTCCATCCTGCCCCGATTTCTTCAAAATTCTTGCAAAAATCGCCTTTGCCGTTGACAATTTTGTACAGTCGTGCTATGCTAGGTCAAAAGTACTAAAATGGTTAGGGGCGATATTGTGGACACGGAAGCAATCAGCAGGGAAGAGCGGTTATGGACCAGGGATTTCATCCTGATTACCCTGATTAACCTCTTCACCTTCTTCGGGTTTAACATGACTTCCACGGGTATGCCTGTCTATGCGGCCTCTCTGGGGGCCAGCGACCTGGTGGCCGGCATGGTCACTTCCTTCACAGCAGGGGCCGCCCTCCTAATCCGTCCCTTCACGGGCATCATCCTGGGGCGCTTTGGCCGCAAGGGGATGCTGATCTTCAGCATCGCCATGATGGGCGGCATCATCGTGATGTACGGCATCTTTCCCATCGTCAGCATGATCCTGTTTTTGCGCCTTTGTCACGGTGTGGCCTGGGCGGTGAGCTCCACGGCGGTGTCCACCATTGCGGCAGATGTGATTCCCCGGCTGCGCTTTGCCGAGGGCATGGGATTTTTCGCCCTGGGCGGTTCCCTGGCGGTGGCCATCGCCCCCGCCTTGGCCATTGGTCTGGTGCAAAGTGTGGGGGTTACGCCTCTCATCATCATCGCCGCCAGCAGTACGGCCCTGGCTGTGTTACTGGCCTGCCTGCAGCGGAGCAAAAAGGTGGCGCCAACCGGAGAGAAAAAGCGCATCCAACTGGCGGATTTCATCGACGTCCGGGCTCTCCTGCCTGCGGGGATCATGTGCTTTATCAACTGCTCCTTCGCCTCGGTGACCACCTTCATCGCCCTCCACGGCAAGGCCCGCGGGGTGAGTAATATCTTCATTTTCTTCACGGTTTATGCCATCGTGACCATTTTAAGCAGGCCCATCACTGGGAAGATTATCGACAGACGCGGCTTTTTCCTGCCGGGCATCCTCTCCACCCTGGCAGTGGTGGTCACCCTCCTCATCATCTCCGTCTCCAGCCACATCCTCCTCTTCTGCCTGGCCGGCGTTTTTGCGGGCCTGGGTTTCGGCACTGCTATGGGTACCCTTCAGACCATGGCTGTTTCCGCCGTGCCGCCCCAGCGGCGGGCAGTGGCCACCTCCACCTTCCTCTTCGGCCTGGACGCGGGCATCGCAATCGGCGCCCTGGTGGCGGGGGCCCTGGCCGGGGTGTTGGGTTACGCCCACATGTATCTGGTCATGGCCGCCTTCCCCTTAGCGGCCTGCCTCTTTTTCCTCCTTTTGGGGAAGGACCGTATTGCCAGCTATCGAGATATTTAATGGGAAGGAGGCGGCTTTATGGGCAGCGACACCCGACAAAAAATACTGGAAACAGCCAAGGCCCATTTTAACCAGCATGGCTACAACGTGGTTTCTGTGGGCGACATTGCCGGCGCTCTGGGCATCAGCAAGGGAAATCTCACCTACTATTTTCAGAAAAAAGAGGAGATCATCGAGGCCCTGATGCAGGAAAAGTCCGAGGATCTGCCCGCAACGCCACCAGAAACCCTGCAGGAGCTCAACGTCTACTTTCAAAAAATGCAGCGGATGATACACGATAACGCCTACTACTTCTGGCACCACGCCCAGCTCTCCCAGCTCTCCCCCCGTGTTAAGGAGGGCCAGGACGCCGCCTATCGCAAAAACGTGGGCCTCTTGACCCAAACCTTTCAAAAGCTTCAAGCTGTGGGCATCCTCCAGGGGGAATCTTACCTGGGTGAATATGAAAGAGTGGTGGATTTTCTGCACCTCTCCTTGATTTATTGGATCCCCTTCTGCCAGCTGAGTAAAAAAGAGGGCGGCGCCGCCAGCTTTCCCTGCCACGGCTGGTCTATCCTCTACCCCTACCTCACGGAAAAGGGAAGGGCGGCCCTGAAAGAAGTGGTGGCCCTTTAAGGGCGGTCAATGCGAAACAATAACAGGACGCCGGCAGTTTATTGCCAGGCGTCCTGTTTTCTTTGTATCGGTGTTTCAGCGCGGGACGGGCGCCGTCAAGGCCAAAAGCGCCTCTAAGGCCAGGCAGGCGCCGTCTAAGTCATAGCCCTCTGCTAAGTTTCTGGCCCGTTTTAGCTCCTCATCTATGGTGCTGCCGTAGGTTTTTTCGGAAAGGGCCGCCAGCCGCTCCAAACTGTCTCCCAGCTCAAAGGCCTGCAGGGTGGCCAGGATCTCCGCCACATGGGTGCCTAGGTGCAGGGCATCTCCCTGGGGCAGGGGGCGGCAGTCCTCCCGGAAAAAGGCGGCAAGCTCGGCCTGGAGTAGGGTCAGCTCATGGGAAAGCTGACGGAAAACCGTGGCGCAGGGCTGGGGGAAGCCCCCGGCAAAATCGGTCTCCAGCCTTTGGGCTGTGGCTGCCAGCTGGGTGATGCCCAAGGAGGCCATGGCGCTTTTTAAGGCATGGATGCGGATGCGAAAGCCCTTCTCGTCCCCATCGCTCAGCAGCTCGTCCAGCTCTTTCAATTGGCCAGGAAGCTGCTGCAGGAAGAGCTTCATGGTGTCCAGATAGACCTTGGGTGAGCCGCCCACCTGCTGCAGGCCTAGGGCGGTATCAACCCCGGGGAAAGAGGGGATCACGAGGGGGTCTTCCTCCGGGAGGGCATCCTCCCTGGGTGGGGGGGCGCCGTGCAGCAGGGCCTGGGGCAGCCATTTGGAAAGCTTTTGGCTCAGGATTCGCCTGTCTATGGGCTTAAAGAGGAAGTCGTTCATGGTGGCGCTCAGAAAGAGCTCCTCCACGCCCTTCACGGCGTTGGCGGTGAGGGCGATGATCACCAGGTTTTGATAATCCCCGCCCAGATCCCGGATGCGCAGGGTGGTTTCCACCCCGTCCATGCCCGGCATCATGTGGTCCATGAACACGATGTCGTAATCAGCTTTTTGCACCAGGAGCAGGGCCTCCTCGCCGCTTTGGGCCGTGTCACAATGGATATGAGACAGGGCCAAGAGGCCGCGGGCGGCGTTGAGGTTAATGTCGTTATCGTCCACCACCAGCACCTTGGCACGGGGGGCGTACACCAGGTGCCCGGTGTCCCTCTCCGTTTCGGGTTCCACCCCTTCGGCCACCACCAGAGGCAGGATCACGGAGAAGACGCTGCCCACGTTGTACTGGGACTCGATGGTGATTTCCCCCTGCATCATCTCCACAAACTCACGGGTGATGGCAAGGCCCAGACCGGTACCCACCACGTTGCTGTTTCGCACCCTGTCTGCCTGCTCAAAGGGGAGGAAGAGACGCTGTATGTCCTCCTGACGCAGGCCTATGCCCGTGTCGGCCACGGTAAAGACCAAGCACTCACCCCGAGGGGCCACAGAGAAGGTGACGGAGCCTTGGTGGGTATATTTCACCGCGTTGCCCAAGAGGTTCAAAAGGATCTGGCGCAGGCGGCTTGCGTCGCCCATGATGTAATCGGGCAGGTTGCTGCTGGGCTCAAAATGGAAGGCAAGCTTCTTAGAGGCGCAGGCAAATTGGATGGTGGAGGAGATGTGATCCAGCAGCTCCAAGAGATTCAGCGGGGTGACGGCAAGGGTCATTTTCCCGGACTCTATCTTGGAAAAGTCCAAAATATCGTTGATGATGGAGAGGAGGGAGGAGGAGGCGGAGCGAATATCGCTGATATAGCCCCGCTGCCGCTCGTTTAAGGGCTCCTCATGTAAGATCTCCGACATGCCGATGATGGCGTTCATGGGGGTGCGGATCTCATGGCTCATTTTTGCCAGGAAACGGCCCTTGGCCTCGTTGGCCTCGTTGGCCTTGTCCATGGCGTTTAGAATATCGGAAATATCCTTCACCACAACGATTTTGTAAAGGATATCGCCGTATTTATCGGTTTTAATGGTGAGGGACATGTCGCAGGCTATGCGGTACTCCCCAAAACCCACCGCCACGATCTCTTTCTCAAAGCTTTGGGTAAAGAAGCTTTCGGGGGGATGGGCGTCGTCCACCCATATCAGCTTAGAAAAGTTATAGCCAAGAAGGGTGCGGTAGTGGGCGCCCAATAGATTTTTGGCGGAGGTGTTGATGAGCTCGATTTCGTTTTTATAGTTCAGAAGGACGATGGGGATGCTGACTGAGCTGAAGATCATGGGCGCAGTGTTCACAGCGGTGACGCTAAAGCCCTGGTTGGCCTTAATGGTATAGTAGAGCTGTAGGGTACAAACGATGATAATCGCCGAGGTCAAGGGAGGGACAGGCTGCTGCAGAAAGGCGGGAACAAAAAACTCTAAAATCAGGCCGGGCGGCGCCACCAGAAGCATCACAACGATGAAGACAATGATTCTGCGGCGCTGCTGCCGCAGTCTGGCGTTTTTCAGCCAATAGAAGTGCAGGACAAAGGAGCTGGTCAAAAGGAACACGATGTGCACCACAAAGGTGTGGAAGGCGGCGCTGGGTTCGTAGTAAAACTGGTTGCCAAAGTCAGTGATCACAAAGCGCACATCGCCGGAGATCAGGCACCACAGGAGTATGATGGGCGTTGCCAAGTAGGCATAGCAGAGGAAGACCTCCTTCACCCGGGGGGAGATGTTGGTGAGACAAAAGGAATAGTGCAGCCAGAGCGGAAAAAAAGCACCGCAGGCGCAAAAGCCCACAAGCCAGGCCTGGTAGATAAAGGTGGGATCATTGACGATGGTCATCCCCCCATACCAGGCGCTCCAAATATTCAGGAATAAGGCCGATAAGAAGAAAAGCTGGCGCAGTTTTGACCCCTTATCCTCCAGCAGGGTGATGGTACCCACAAAGAGATAGACACAGGAGGCGCTAAAGAGGGAGAGCGCGATAATCAGTGCGGACCAAGTGACGCCAACGGTCATTTCTACACCACCCTAAGGGGGATCAAAGCCCCACATATTCGTCTTCAAAGCGCGCGTCGCTAAATTCGTTTATCACATCCTCAAACTGCTCCAGCTGGTCGGCGCAAAGGCTGAGGATCAAAGGGTCAAAGTGGGAGCCGGACTCGGATTGCAGAATGGCGATGGCGGTTTCGTGGGAGGAGGCGGTTTTATAAGGCCGGTGAGACACCACAGCGTCGTACACGTCGGAAATAGACATGATGCGGGCAGCCAGGGGAATCTCCTCCCCGCTAAGACCATCGGGGTAGCCGGTGCCGTCCCAGTATTCGTGGTGATAGAGGACCACCTCTTTCACCGTGTTCAAAAAGTCAACGGAATCGCCCACCTCGGCCATGGCGCGGTCTATCATCTTACCACCCACCACGGTATGCTGCTTGATCTTGGAAAACTCCTTGTCCGTAAGGCGGGAGGGCTTTAGCAAAATGGTGTCTGGAACAGCCACCTTGCCCACGTCGTGGAGCTTGGCCGCTTTAACGATGTTATAGGCCTGCTCCTTGTCGATCTCATAGCCGGGGTGGTTCAGCTCCATAAGCCGCTCCACCAGAAGGCGCACATAGGCCGTGGTTCTGTGGATGTGGGCGCCGGTCTCGTTGTCGCGAAAGGCGGTAACGCTGGCCAAGATGTTCAAAATGGCGTCGTAGGCATTTTGCAATTGGGCGGTTTTATTATCCACCAGAGCCTCCAGCTTCTTGCGGTAGGTTTGCAGCTCCATGTGGTGGTGCACCTTGTGGAGGAGGATGGGGGCCACAAAGGGCTTGAGCACATAGTCTGCCGCCCCCATGGAAAGGGCCAGCTCCTCCTTCTCCCTGTCGTTCTGCGCGGTGAGGAAGATCACGGGAACAGAGGCCCAGCGCGGGTCGCCCTTGAGCCGGGACATCACCTCGTAGCCGTCCATCTCCGGCATCTCCACATCCAGCAAAATAAGGCCCGGGGTCTTTTTTTCCAAATACTCAAAAGCCCGGGCGCCGGAGGTGACAGGATAGACATCGTAAAAAGGCCGTAATACCTCGATGATGATTTTTAGATTGGTTGGGCTGTCGTCGATGACCAGGATGGTTTGACCCTTTTGTATTTCACGCAAAACGCAGCACTCCTCATAATATGTCAAATATCATTTTAGCATTTTGTATATTATTGTCAACTGAAAAGAAACCAAATAACATAAAATTTGTTAGTCATATCCATTATATACAGAAGAAAAATGCATACTATCACCGGGCATAGCCCTTGTGGGGAATCAAAAAGGGCACAACTTTCGCAAGCTGTGCCCTCGATCACATCAAGGAAAAAAGCAGGAATCTCGGCCCCGAGGAAAATCGGGCACCGTTGCCCTATCGTGCCGGTCAGCAGGGCTTTTCGATGTGCCGCGCCGCCAGGATGCACATGGAAGCCCCCATGGCATAGCCCGCAAAGACATCGGTGGGATTATGGACCCCCAGATAGACCCGGCTGAAGCCCACCGCCAAAAGGAAGAGGGAGGCCGAGGACAGGGCCGCCACCTTCAGCTCTCTCTTATACCTATGGCGCATAAAGAGGAGGGTGCAGGTGCCGATAAAGGCCGTGCCGTTCATGGCGTGGCCGCTGGGGAAGGAATAACCGTTCACGTTGGTCAGGCGGTGGGAGTCCGGCCTGGCCACGGCGAAAAAGCGCTTGAGCAGCATATTGGTCAGGGCCGAAACCCCCAGGGTGGCCGCCACAGGAATCCCCAGCTTCTGCCTGGCCCGGGGCATGAGAAGGAACATGGCCGTGGTAGGAACATAGGAAAACCACTCCCCGGCGCTGGAGGCATACTTCATCCACTGGGTCATAGCCGGCGATTCCAGACCCTGAATTTTATCTATCATGGGCCTGTTCACCTTTTCCACGTCGCCAAACAGAGTCAGGGCAGACAGGGCGGCAAAGCTGCCTAAAAGGGAACAGAGGATCAGATTTTCAGCCTTTCTGTCCATAGGGATGCTCCTTTTTCTCATCTGGGAAGAACCTTCCGGCCCGCCCGAAGACGGGTGGAAGATCTCATCTCATATTACCATAGCATATCATCATTTTTTGAAAAAAACAATATATCCTTCGCAGCCGGGGGCATCCTTTACTTGATTTTTTTCAAAGCTTCCGTCATACTGAGATCACGCAAGCAGTGCAACAAGGAGGGGTTCCATGATACTAGCCATAGACGTGGGGAATACCAATGTGACCATAGGTCTTTATGACCTGGAGGGCGTATTGCAGTTTCGCTCCACCACGAAAACCGTGCGGGATATTACAAGGGACCAGTGCGCCATCGCCCTGCAAAACGTGTTCAGCCTCTACGGGGCCGAGATCGGCGCGGTCACCGGGGCCATTATCTCCAGCGTGGTGCCTCCTGTCACCTCGGACCTGGCCCAGGCGGTGACCCTTCTGACCCAAAAGCAGCCTATCATTGTGGGCACCGGGGTGAAAACCGGGATGAATATCATCGCCGAGGCCCACGGGCAGCTGGGGGCGGACATGGTCTGCTCCTCGGTGGCGGCCTTGCATAAGTACCCCTCCCCCATGATCGTCATCGACATGGGAACGGCCACCACCATGTCTGTCCTCCGAGGAAACACTTACGAGGGCTGCGTCATTATCCCCGGGCTGCGCATCGGGGTGGAGGCCCTGTCCCAAAGAGCGGCGGAGCTGCCTCACATCTCCATTGAAAAGCCCGCAGCCCTCCTAGGGCGCAACACCGTAGACGCCATGCGTTCCGGGGCAGTGTACGGAAACGCCGCCATGATAGACAGCATGATTGCCCGCTTGGAGGAGGAGACCCAGAAGGCCGCCACGGTGGTGATGACGGGGGGCAACGGGGCTCTTATCTGCCAGTACTGCAAGCGGGATATCATTTATGATGCAAATTTGCTCATGGACGGCCTCTTTCTCCTCTACCAGAAAAACGTGCCCAAGGCCCGGCGCTAGAAAATCACCCGCCACAAAAAAGTAAAAAAATCAGGAAAGAAAGCCCTCCGGACCTTCCGAAATGAGAAGTCCGGGGTGTTTTTTGCCCATTTCTCCATTTTTTGGCCGGATGTGGGCAAAAGAAGGGGAGAAGGAAATTTCCTCTTGCATTTTTGCAAGGTTAGTCATATAATATTTCAGGTAAGCTTAGGGAAGCAGGAGGAGCAAGATATGAAAGCATTGTCTGCGGTGGCAGAGGCAGTACAGGCGTCTACCACTATGGCCATAGACGCCATGTATAAAAAAATGCGGGCCGAGGGCCAGGATGTCATCGGCTTCGGTGCCGGTGAGCCGGACTTTAACACGCCGGAACACATCAAAGAGGCGGGGATCCGCGCCATACGTAACAATGAAACCCGCTACACCCCCGCCTCGGGCATAGAGCCCCTGCGGCAGGCTGTTTGCGACCGCCTTTTGGAGGACTGCGGGATTTCCTACACCGCTGCCCAGGTGGTGGTCAGCAGCGGGGCAAAGCATAACCTCTATGCCGCCCTGCAAGTTCTGGTGAATCCCGGCGACGAGGTGATCCTCCCCGGGCCCTACTGGGTGAGCTATCTGGAGCTAATCAAAATGGTGGGTGGTGTTCCTGTCACGATAGACACCACTGCGGAAGAGGGCTTTCTCATTACCCCTCAGCAGCTCTGCGACGCCATCACCCCCAAAACCAAGCTGCTGATCCTCAACAACCCCAGTAACCCCACGGGGATGATGTACGATAAAAGCCAGCTGGAGGCCATTGCCGAGATCTGCGTTGGGGAAGACCTTTACGTCATTGCCGATGAGATCTATTACAGCCTAGTCTACGACGGCGCGCCCTTCTGCAGCCTGGTGTCCCTGGGCGAAGAGATCAAGGCCCGCACCATCCTCTTAAACGGCGTGTCGAAGTCCTATGCCATGACGGGCTGGCGCATCGGTTATGCCTGCGCCCCCACCCACCTGGCGAAAATGATGGCCAACTACTTAAGCCACTCTACCTCGGCCCCCAGCTCCATTTCCCAGTGGGCGGCCCTGGAAGCCCTGACCGGGCCCCAGGACGGCATCGAGGTGATGCGAAGGGAGTTTGAGGCCCGGCGGGACTACATCTGCCAGCGAATCAACGAGATTTCCGGGGTCAGCTGCGTAAAGCCCCAGGGCGCCTTTTACGTTATCATGAGCATTGAGCCCCTTTTGGGCAAAAGCTTCTACGGCGTCACCATCCACAATTCCGACGACTTTGCCCAGGTGTTTTTGGAAAAGGGCAAGGTGGCCGTGGTGCCCTGCACAGGCTTCGGCGCACCGGCCCACGTCCGCTGGTCTTATGCCACTTCCATGGAAAACATCAAGGAAGGCCTAGACCGCCTGGAGCTCTTTTTGAGAGTGGACAGCGAGAAATAAAACTATTAAAAATAGAAAAGCGGCGTACTGCGAGAGGGTTGCAGTACGCCGCTTTTCTATATGAGAGGGAGGTAAGAGGGGGTTACTCCAGGGTAAACTCGGCAGTGAGAATCAGGCCCATGTCGTCCTGGAAGGCGGTTTTGGTGATGCGATACTGTCCCGGCTGGTATTGATAGTCGCCGTCATCCAAAGGGCAGACGAAGGTTTTGCTCTCCCCGGGGGCGATCATCAGCAGTTCCATGGTGAAGAAAAGCGCCAGGGGGACCTCTGTCCACTGACCGTCAGCGCCTAAATACTGGACGGTGAAGGGTTGTCCTGTGGTAATCTCCTTGCCCATGTCGTTGTAGAGAACAAGGTTCACAGACTTGGTGCCTACAGGGAAACGATTAACCCCATTGGGAAAGTAAAGGCTAACCTCATGAGAAAAGGCAGTGGGGAGGCTGTCATACTGGGCCTGGGTAAGGATGCCCTGGGCCACCAGTCGCTGGCCTACAGTTTCACTGCTGTTCTTAAATTTTACCGTCAGGGCGTTCCAACTTAAAAGGGCCATGTCCCCACGGAGGAAGGGGGCGGTTTGGACGTTACTGGTGAGAAGCCCAATCTCCTTCGCCATGGTTTGGGGGTCAGCGGCGGTAAAGTCTGTCCCTTCCTGATACCCCAGCAGGAGCAGCAGTGCGGTGAGGTATTCATTGGCACTGACAGCTTTGTTGCTGCCAAATTCCGTGGGACTCACTTCCTTCATCAGCCCCAGCTGGTAGAACCGCTCTACAAAGAGCTCTGCCCATTCCGGCACGTCCTGATAGCCATAGCAAATGGTGCCACAGCCGGGGAGCTGAAAGGGGTCCTGCCCCAGAAGACGGATCAGCATCACGGCGGCCTCTACCTTAGTGGGAGCGCGGCCTAGGTCGAAGTCGGCAGGGGTCACACCCTTCATAAGCGCCAGCTTGTTTAGCTCTGCTGTCACGGTCAATGGCGTTTTAGCCGGAGCGGCGGTGGGGGGATCCAGGGCCAGAGCTGTGGTGGAAATCCCCAGGAGCAGAAAAACAGACAGCAGCCCGGAGACAAATTTTTGTATTGGGCGTTTCATGATAACGACCTCCTTGTTCTAGTCTGCTTACTTTGACGGTAAAAAAACAAAAAAGTTTCATGGAATTCTAAATATTCGCGATGGGCCGCAAATACCCGAGCCCATTGTCTCAAATCCCAGGATATGCTATACTTAATTGGAAATCTGATGAGGTGGTGCAAAATGCTGGAAACAAAGCGTTTAGAATTGATTCCTTTATCGGCAAAACAGCTAAAGCTGTGGCTGGAGGACACAAAGGCCCTGGAGGCGGAACTAAACTGCACCTACTGCGGGGAACCCCTAGAAGGCTTCTTCCGCCATATCGTTCAAGGTCAAATTGCCAAAACAGAGCAGGACGAAGCCAATTATCTCTACCACAGCTTCTGGCTAATCCTACGCAAGGCCGATAGAATCGTGGTGGGTGCCTGCGACTTTAAGGATGTACCAAATGAATGCCAAGAAGTAGAGATCGGCTACGGATTGGGTCGTGACTTCGAAGGGGCCGGATACATGACAGAGGCCATTGAGTCCCTCTGCGCCTGGGCTTTGCGTCAGGAAAGTATTCAGTCCGTCATCGCCGAGACGGAAGGGAACAACCCAAAGTCAGAAAACGTCCTGAAACGCCTGGGATTCAAACCATACAAACAAGCCGAAACCAACTGGTGGAGGCTTTAGGCAAAAGAAAAACTCCTCCACCGGGCGATCACCCAGTGAAGGAGTTTTTATTATTGCGCTAAAATTACTTCAGCTCAACCTTGGCGCCGGCTTCTTCCAGCTTCTTCTTCAGCTCTTCTGCGTCGTCCTTAGACAGAGCTTCCTTGATGGCGGCGGGAGCGGACTCAACCAGAGCCTTTGCTTCGCCCAGGCCTAAGCCGGTGACTTCGCGGACAACCTTGATGACCTTGACCTTTTCTGCGCCGAAGTCGGCCAGAACGACGTCAAACTCGGTCTTCTCCACAGCGGCCTCAGCGGCGGCGGCGGGAGCAGCGGCAACAGCCATAGGAGCAGCGGCGGAAACGCCAAACTCGTCTTCCAGAGCGTGTACCAGCTCGGAGAGCTCCAGAACGGTAAGAACCTTAATTTCCTCGATAAGAGCAGTGATCTTTTCGCTAGCCATGATGATTTACCTCCAAATTATTGTAAATATAAATTTTTATGTGGGTCTTGCGGTGCTTGGGATTAGCCGGCCTTCTTGTCGGCGATGGACTGAACCACGCGGGCCAGGCCGGAAATGTTGGCGTCCAGTACGGTAGCAAGACCGCGGATGGGGGCCATCATGGTGCCAAGGACGGTGGCGATGAGGACTTCGCGGCTGGGGAGTTCGGCCAGAGCCTGGACTTCGGCGGCGGAAATCACCTTTCCGTCTACGAAACCTGCCTTGATGATGAACTTTTCGCCGTTCATCTTCTTGGCGAACTCGGCTACCACCTTTGCGGCGGCAACGGGGTCACCCTCGCAAATGGCCAGGGATGTGGTACCCTCCAAAACGGGGATCAGGCCTTCTAAGCCTGCTTCCTTCACGGCAAAGCGGGCCAGGGTATTCTTCACCACGAAGTAGTCCACGCCATTTTTACGCATCTCCACGCGAAGTGCGGTGTCCTGAGCCACAGTAACGCCCTTGTAATCCACAAGAACGCCGGCGGCGGACTTTTGCAGCTTCTCGGTGAGCTGGGCAACGATGGCTTGTTTTTCGCTGAGAACCTTTGCATTTGGCATGCTGCTGTTTCACCTCCTGATTGAAAAGTGAACCAAAGAGAAATGTCCTCGTATCATAAAGACACGAGGACATGAGCAATCAAAAAGAATGTAATTCTCGACTGCATCCTCGGCAGGATTTACGCAAAGCGACCTGCTGTCTTTGGAACGCATGGATATTATATCAGCCCCGCCTTCCCCTGTCAAGAAAAAGGCGGGATTTGATAACAATTTGACCGATTAAACCAGCTTAGCGTTATTCACGCGGACGCCGGGGCCCATGGTGGAGGCCACGGTGCAGCTCTTGATATACTGGCCCTTAGCGGCGGCGGGCTTAGCCTTGATGATGGCGCCCACCAGGGTGGCAAAGTTTTCAGCCAGCTTTTCGGGGCCAAAGGAGACCTTGCCGATGGGGCAATGGATGATGTTGGTCTTGTCCAGACGATATTCCACCTTACCGGCCTTGGCTTCGGCCACGGCGCGGCCCACGTCGGCGGCCACGGTGCCGGCCTTGGGGGAGGGCATGAGGCCCTTAGGACCTAAAACCTTACCCAAACGGCCTACCACGCCCATCATGTCGGGGCTGGCGATGACCACATCGTAGTCAAACCAGTTTTCCTTCTGGATGCGCTCCACCAGCTCAGCTTCACCGACAAACTCGGCGCCTGCTGCGGTGGCGGCTTCGGCCTGGGCGCCCTTAGCAAAGACCAGAACGCGGGGAACCTTACCGGTGCCGTGGGGGAGAACGATGGCGCCACGAACCTGCTGGTCAGCGTGTCGGGAGTCGACGCCCAGCTTTACGTGCAGCTCAACGGTTTCGTCAAATTTGGCGGGCGCAGTCTTGATTACCAGATCCATAGCCTCTGCGGTATCGTAGAGGGTGCCGGGGGTAATCTGCTTTGCGCTTTCCTGATATTTCTTACCTCTAAACATAGTTCTAACCTCCTGCCTTACTCGCCCACCAGTACGCCCATGGAACGGGCGGTACCGGCGATCATGCTCATGGCAGCCTCCAGGCTGGCAGCGTTAAGATCGGGCATCTTCAGCTCGGCGATCTTGCGGACGTCTTCGCGGCTAATGGTGGCGACCTTAGTCTTGTTGGGAACGCCGGAGCCGGACTCTAAGTTGCAGGCCTTCTTAATGAGGACGGCAGCGGGGGGCGTTTTGGTGATAAAGGTGAAGGAGCGGTCGGAATAAATGGTGATGACCACGGGAATGATGAGGCCAACGTCATTCTTGGTACGCTCGTTAAATTCCTTGGTAAAGCCGGCGATATTCACACCGTGCTGACCGAGGGCAGGGCCGACAGGGGGGGCGGGAGTCGCCTTGCCGGCCGGGATTTGAAGCTTGACATAACCTGTAATTTTCTGTGCCACTGAGAGCACCTCCATTTTACTAATGTGGTTGGACGGAGCCTAAAAGCTCCTCCCACTTGAGAACGCCGCGCGTTCCGGGGATTAGGAAATGGATTCGATCTGATCCAAATCCAGCTCGACGGGGGTTTCCCGGCCGAACATAGAGACGATGACGCGCACCTTGCTGCGGGAGAGGTCGATCTCCTCCACGGTGCCCAGGAAGGACTCCAGAGCGCCGTCGTTAATCCGCACATTATCGCCCACGGCGTAGCCCACTAAGATCTCGCGCTTTTCCACGCCGAGACCTAAGATCTCATCCTCGGTAAGAGGGATGGGCTTGTTGCCGGAGCCTACAAAGCCGGTAACGCCCCGGACATTGCGCACTAAGTGCCAGGTCTCGTCGGTGAGGACCATCTTCACCAGAACATAACCGGGGAAGACCTTGCGCTCCACGGTTTTGGTGCCGGCGTCGGTGATTTCCGTCACGGTTTCCATGGGAATGCTGACCCCTTGAATCAGGTCGCCCATGTTGCGGTTTTCCACCGCCTTTTCGATGGTTGCCTTCACGGTATTTTCATAACCGGAGTATGTGTGGGCCACATACCACTTTCCGATTTCAGCCATAAAAGCGCACCCTTAACCTGCAAAAAGGTGCAGAAGCGCCTTAAAGACCTGACCGGCGATGGCGTCGAAAATCCAGACAAAGGAGCCCACGATGAGGCACATGAGGATGACGACGCCGGTGTTGTTGATGGTCTGCTTCTTGGTGGGCCAGGCAACCTTTTTCAGCTCGCTGCGCAGCTCGCGCATAAAACGGCCGAAGCCGCCCTTCTTTTTCTTCTCCGCAGGCTTCGCCTTCTTAGAAGCGTCAGACTTGGAAGGCTTGCTCGGCGTAGACTCGACGGTTTCTTCCGCCGTGGTTTCGAAATCCATATTTTCGTGTTCAGACATGAGTGTTACCCTTCCTTCTTGTGAGCAATGTTCCAAACATCACTTCGTCTCGTTATGAACGGTGTGTTTTCTGCAGAAGGGACAGAACTTATTCAGCTCTAAGCGGTCGGGGGTGTTTTTCTTATTCTTGTTGGTGTTGTAGTTCCGCTGCTTACACTCAGAACATCTGAGGGTAATCTTGATTCGTGCACCGGCTTTTGCCATTCTCGGCACCTCCTTATACGATGTTCGGCCCTGGTTCAAGAAAAAAACGCTGATTCGGTTTTCATCCTGCTTTAACAGGAGAGGCCGAATTCAGCGCAGTTTGCAAACAATGACGGTAAAATCCCGCCAAAGGAGTAAACTTACGGTAGAAGACGGCATCATCTGCCTCCCTATGTCCGTTTCGGTGAAGGGTTTGCATGCTTTTTACCGTAAAAATGCACACAAAAAAAGCCCTTTTCATAGGTGGAATCATAATATCACAAGGCTATGTCACTGTCAAGAAGATTTTTCATTTATTTTATAGTATCCACCCAGGGGGCCTCATCCCATTGACAAAGAGGCAAAAAAAGGGCATAGTGAGAAAAAAGGAGGGGATAACATGCGCGCCATGGCAATTGACTACGGCGACGCCCGCACAGGCATCGCCATATCCGACGCCCTGGGCCTGCTGGCGGGGGAGACCCAGGTGATCCAAAGCAAAAGCCCCAAGGCCGTGGTGGAGGCCCTCTGCACCCTGGCAAAGGAGCGGGCCGTTACCGAAATCGTTTTGGGCTACCCGAAAAACATGAACGGGACCCTGGGCCCCCGGGCGGAAAAGAGCGAAGCCCTGGCAGCCCAGCTAAAGGAACTTACCGGCCTGCCTGTGATTTTATGGGACGAGCGCCGCACCACGGTAGACGCCCACCGGATTTTAAGCGAAACGGGCAACCGGGGCCAAAAACGCAAGGACAAGGTGGACGCCGTGGCTGCCACTTTGATTTTAGAAGGTTACCTCCTGCGGAAAAAGCAGGAGATCAGATAATGCGAGAGGAGTAAGAACATGACGGAGCGAGACCTTCAATATCACATCCAACTGGGAGAGGGCGACGTGGGCCGCTACTGCATCCTCCCGGGAGATCCGGGCCGCTGCGCATCCATCGCCGCTCTGTTTGACAATCCCATACACCTGGGCCAAAACCGGGAGTATAACACCTACACCGGGACTTTACTGGGCGAAAAAGTTAGCGTGGTCTCCACAGGGATCGGCGGCCCCTCGGCAGCCATCGCCATGGAGGAGCTTTCCGCCATCGGGGCCGACACCTTTCTCCGGGTGGGTACCTGCGGCGGGATACGCCTGGATGTCATGAGCGATCACCTGGTCATCGCCACAGGGGCCGTGCGTCAGGAGGGTACCAGCCTGGAATATGCCCCCATCGAATACCCCGCCGTGGCGGATTATGCCGTGCTGAGCGCCCTGGTAGACGCCGCCCGTGATTTTGGAAAGCCCTGGCACGCCGGGGTGGTCCAGTGCAAGGATTCCTTCTATGGCCAGCACAGCCCCGGCCGTATGCCTGTGGCGGCGGCGCTCTTGGAAAAGTGGGAGGCCTGGAAGCGCCTTGGTGTTCTGGCCAGCGAGATGGAGTCCGCCGCCCTCTTCACCGTGGCGGCCTCTTTGGGCGTCCGCTGCGGCTCCGCCTTCCATGTGGTGTGGAACCAGGAGCGAACGCTAGCCGGCCTTCCCCAGGAGGAATCTCACGATACCGCCGCCGC
Organism: Evtepia sp.; assembly: GCA_031553635.1. GTDB lineage: Bacteria > Bacillota > Clostridia > Oscillospirales > Oscillospiraceae > Evtepia. The sequence goes on from JAVBLH010000006.1 coordinate 39,151, forward strand.
CGTGGGCCTGGTGGTAGAGGGCCTGAAGCTTCTCATCCGCAGGGACAGGGAGCGGGCCCGGGGCTAGAACAGAATAAAAATCGCCCCTTCTTCCTGTCATGGGGAAGAAGGGGCGATTTTTTTGGATAGGGGCGGCTTTTTCCCAGGCTTTTGCATAAGATTAAGGGAAGGGGGGTGGAAAGATGGAGTATTTCCGGCTGGAAGGGGGCGAGGCGGCCTTTCGGGAGCTGGGCGGCAGGGTGGAGCTGACCATCACCATCCAAAACGACGGGCGGGGTCTTTATAGGGGCTGGCTCAAGGGAGCCGGGGGCCGTATTGACTTAGGCGCCCTGATTCCCACCCAGAACCGCCTGGGCCTGCGCCGCAGCCTGCCCATAGGGGAGCTGCGACAAAAGGGCTGCTACCCCATCACCGAGGTTGGCCTCACCCTGGCCCACGCCTTTGGGAAGAGCCCGCTGCCCCAGGGGTGGAAGGAGGAGCCCCAGCCTGCCCGGCTCTTTCCCTGTGACCCCATCCTGCAAAAGGCGGCAGAGGGGCTGTCAGGCTGCCTGCTGTGCCGCAGTGGTGAGGGCTTTTCTCTGGCGGTGCCCTATCATAGAAAGCGGCCCTTGGGGATGACGCCCATCTTCTGCTTTGGTCGAGTGCGGACTTTAGGGGGCGACTCCTACATCGTCTTTCCCTTTGACGGGGAGGGGGTGCCCCGGCTATAAAAAGGGCGCGGTTGTGTTCTGGGGCTCTTTGCGCTATAATAGGGGAAAAACTGACTTCACCAATGACGAAAGACAAGGGATAAAAACCTATGGACTACTTCCATCTTCAAGCAGACAAAGATCAAATTCGCAGCATCAGCAACTTAGGCCTCGCCTACGTGGGCGACGCGGTCTTCGAGGTGATGGTGCGCTCCTATTTAAGCCTTCACGGAAAACTCACCTCCGGAAGGCTTCATAAGGCTGCCCTTCAATACGTTACGGCCCCCAACCAGGCCGCCATGGCGGAGAGAATCCTCCCCAACCTCACCCCTGAGGAGGAGGAGGTATACCGGCGGGGGCGCAACACCAAGCCCCACTCCGTGCCCAAGGGGGCCAAGCGGGAGGAGTACCAAAGCGCCACCGCCCTGGAGGCCCTTTTTGGCTACCTCTACCTAAAGGGCGAAACAGAACGGCTCAACGCCCTCTTTGCCGCCATGACGACGCCCGGAAAGGAGGGAGCGCAGTGCCCCTAGACGCCCTTTGTATGACCCTTCTGGCCCGGGAATTGGAGGGGCCTTTGGTGGGCAGCCGCATCGACAAGATCCACCAGCCCACCCGGGACGAGGCGCTCTTCACCCTGCGGGGGCAGGAGGGGGGCCATAGGCTGCTCCTCTCGGCCAATCCCGCCAGGCCCCGGGCCCAGCTGACGGAGCTTCCCCGGGAAAACCCCCAAAATCCCCCCATGTTCTGTATGCTCCTGCGGAAATACCTCACCGGGGGCCGCATTCTGGCCATCACCCAACCGCCTATGGAGCGGCTTTTGGAGTTTCAGATCGAATCTGCCGACGAGCTGGGGGACCGCAGCGTAAAGCGCCTCATTTTAGAGGCCATGGGCCGCCACGCCAACCTGATTCTGGTAGATGCCCAAGGGCGTATTGTGGACTGCCTGCGCCGGGTATCCTCAGACCTCACCGCCCAGCGCCAACTGCTCCCCGGCATGTTCTACCGCCTGCCCCCCACCCAGGAAAAAAGAAACCCCATGGAGCTGACGGAGGGGGACATTGCGCAGCTTCTTCCCCAAATGCCCCAGGATAGGCCCATGGAAAAGTGGCTGGTGGAGACCTTTGGAGGCATCTCGCCCCTCATCGCCCGGGAGCTGGCCTTCGAAGCCGCCGGGGAGACCGACGCTCTGATAGGAGACAGGGGCGAAGACTTGCTGCGCCGCTTTCTCACCCTGTTGGACAAGGTGCGGGAGGGCCGGGTAAGCCCCACCATACTCCTGCGGGAGGGTAAGCCTGCCGATTTTTCCTTCCGGCCCATCCTCCAGTATGGCCTGGGCTCCGACCTGCGGCCTGAGGAGAGCTTTTCCCGCCTCTTCGACCGCTTTTACGAAACCCGGGAAACCCAGGAGCGGGTGCGGCAAAAGGGCCAGGATCTTCACAAGAGCCTCACCAACGCCCAAGAGCGCCTGCGTAGAAAGCTGGGCTTTCAGGAAAAGGAGCTGGAGGCCACCCGGGATAGGGAGGCCCTGCGGGAAAAAGGCGACCTCATCACCGCCAACCTCTACCGCATGGAAAAGGGCATGATGGCCCTGGAAACGGAAAACTTTTACGACCCGGAATGCGGCCGGATCGTCATCCCCCTAGACCCCCTGCGCAGCCCCCAGCAAAACGCCGCCCGCTATTATAAGGACTACACCCGGGCTAAAACCGCCCAGGAGATGCTTGCCAGGCAAATCCAAAAGGGCCGGGAGGAGCTGCGCTACCTCCAAAGCGTGTTGGAAAGCCTGGAGCGGGCCCAGGGGGAGCGGGATTTAGAAGAGATCCGCCGGGAGCTGGAGGAGGAGGGCTTTCTCCGCAGCAAAAGAGAGGTCAAGGGGAAACTCAAGCGCCCCGCCTCCCGCCCGATGGAGTTTCGATCCGGGAGCGGCCTTCGCATCTGTGTGGGCCGCAACAACAGCCAGAACGACGCCCTGACCACGAAGCTTGCCGGAAAGGGCGACCTTTGGTTCCACACACAAAAAATCCACGGGGCCCACGTAATCCTCTGGACCGAGGGCCGAGCGCCCGATGAGAAAAGCATTCTGGAGGCCGCAACCCTTGCCGCCTACTACTCCCAGGGCAGAGAGGGGGGCAAGGTCCCCGTGGATTACACCCCCGTGAAGTTTGTGAAAAAGCCGGCAGGGGCCAGACCGGGCATGGTGGTCTACACCACCTATGAAACCCTGATAGTCACCCCGGAAGAAGCCCTGGTGAAAACCCTTTCGGCGGAAAAGCAGTGAAAAGAGTAAGCCCACGCCAACTGTTTTCGGCGTGGGCTAATCTTTGTATTTTGCGGGCTTGGTTGAGGGTCAGATGACGCAGTTGCCATAGCTGCCGCCCTTGGCTTCCTTCACCAGGTCTTCCAGGGTGATGCCCTCGAAGTAGTCGTCGATGAGCTTGTCCAATTTCGACCACATGGGCAGGGTAGGGCAGTTGGCCTGGCGCTGGCAGGGAGGATTCTTGGGATGCAGGCAGCTCACCGGGGCCAGGGAGCCCTCAGTCAGCTTTAAGATGCTGCCTATGGTGTATTCCGCGGGGTCGCGCATAAGACGGTAGCCGCCGCCTTTTCCGCGGATGCCTACGATGAAATTTGCCTTCACCAAGGTGGAGAGGATGGACTCTAAATACTTGGTAGAAATGTTCTGCCGCTTGGTGATTTCCTTCAACGGTACGTAGGAAAGTGAGTTCTGCGATGCCAAATCAATCATCACGCGGAGGGCGTATCGGCCTTTGGTAGAGATCATCATAGCGTTCACTTCCATTCTTTTATGTCAACCCATTATAATACGGGGATTATAGACTTACAAGTGTTTTTTGAAAAAAACATCAAAATTAGGCTAAAAATGTAAAAAAATACAGGAACCCGCCGTGATTTCCGGGTTCCTGTATGGAAAAAAACCATTTAGGGCGCAGTGTCGATATCCAAAAGGATATTATCGGTTCCGTTTGCTTCAAACTCTGTGATATAGGCGTCGATGCGGTGGGCCAGCTCGGCATAGTTGGTTTCGTCTATGGGGGCGTCGTTCATATCGCGTCTTGCCAGTTCTTCCGCCAAAATGTCGAAGAAGACGTTGTTCTCATAGTCCATAATGGCTTCGTGGATGCCGCCCTCGACATAGGCGGCGGAGGGGATGGCCTTACCCCTGTAGTGATCGGCCAGCACAGCCATGCCTTCTTCCACGGCCTTTTGAAACAGGAGGGACTCCACTTGGTCATAGTCGGCAAAGCGGTCTTCTCCTCGGGTGGAGTTTAGAATCCAGTTGCCTATATAGGCCATATCCAAAAGGCGGCGAAACTCCTTTTTACTCAGTTCTAAATTCATACCCATAGCCTCCTTCCCGGTATCGCGAGATACAAGGTTTGCCTTTCTCAGTATATTATAAAAGACTGCCCATAGAATTGTCAAAGGTATCAGAAAATTTTTTCCTTGGAAAAATGAGGCTTGTTTTCTTCCGCCGATTGACATATGATAAAGGGTAGACTATAAAGGGGCGTGAAACCATATGGATGGAAGACCCATAGGCGTGTTCGATTCCGGCTTAGGCGGCCTGACTGCGGCGGGAGAGCTTTCCCGCCTGCTTCCCAGAGAAAGTATCATCTACTTTGGCGACACCGGGCGTGTTCCCTACGGCAGCCGCTCCCGGGAGACTATATTGAAATACGCCCGCCAGGACGTTTCTTTTTTGAAGACCTTTGGGTTGAAGGCCATCGTCATCGCCTGCGGCACCGTTTCCACCGTGGCCATCCGGGAATTAAAGGCGGAGAACGAGATACCCGTCATCGGTGTGGTGGAGCCTGCCGGCCTTGCCGCCGCCGCCGCCACCAAGAACGGCCGGGTGGGGCTCATCGGCACCAAGGCCTCTGTCCGCAGCGGGGCTTATGAACGCACCATCGCCTCTGTGCGGCCGGACATCGAGGTCACAGCCGAGGCCTGCCCCCTTCTTGTCCCTCTCATCGAGGCCGGGCGCATCCATCCGGGGGATACGGTGATCGAAACCGTGGTCTCCGAATACCTGGCCCCCATGAAAGAGGCGGGGGTAGATACCCTGGTGCTAGGCTGCACCCATTATCCTCTGTTAAAAGAGATCATTGCCAAGCAGATGGGGCCCCAGGTCACCCTGATCGACACGGGGGCCGAGTGCGCCAAGCGGGTGGCAAAGCTGTTGGAAGAGGGCGACCTCTTAGCCCCGCGAGACAGAAAGCGGGGCAGCCGGCAGTATTACGTCAGCGATGCCCCCGCCGGCTTTGTGAAAACCGCCTCCTTCTTCTTAGGGGAGGAAATTCAAGACGCCGTTGAACGGGTGGATATAGACCGCTATTAAAGCAACTGCACGGTGGACCACGGAAGTGCAAAGGTTCACAGTAGGGATAAAGGATAGGAATTGCATGGAAAAAACAGTAATCATATCAATCTGCGGAAAGCAGCGTGACCCCGAGGGCGGGGAGGAGGTCATCGAGCTGGTGACCCGCGGCCTTCTGACAGGAGACACCCAGGAGGGATTTCGCCTTACCTATGAGGAGAGCGAGCTCACCGGCCTGGAGGGCACCACCACCACCTTTCAGATCGAGGAGAACCAGATCCGTATGCTGCGGACGGGCAATCTCCGCTCGGAGCTGATCTTCGAGGAGGGCAAGCGCTACCTCTCCCTTTACGAAACCGGCATGGGGGATCTCACGGTGGGGGTGAACACCCAAAGAGCCTGGTCAAACCTGGGAAAAGACGGCGGCACCATGGAGCTGCGCTACCAGGTGGAGGTGGAAGACGTCTTCGTCAGCGCCAATACCTTTCATATTGAGGTGAAAAACTTAGGCGGCCCCCATGAGCTTCCCGCCCAGTAAAGGAAACCGGACGGAAATCAGACGAAAATCACAGTACAGTAAGATAAAGGTGTGAATAACAAATGGCAAATTTGATGGAACAGGCAAGGGCACAGGTTTTATCCCTCACCCAAAAGGCCTATGAAAAAGCTGCCGCAGCCGGTGCCCTGCCCCCGGGGGTAGAGGTGAAGGCCGTGGTAGACAGCCCCAAGGACGCCAAAAACGGCGACTTTGCCACCTCCTTCGCCTTGGCGGGGGCAAAGCTCATGAAGATGCCGCCCCCCGCCGTTGCCAAGGCACTTTTGGAGAACCTAGACTTGGAAGGCAGCTTCTTCCAAAAGGCAGAGGTGGCGGGCCCAGGCTTTCTGAACTTTACCTTTGGCCCCAGCTGGTACGGCGAGGTGCTCAAGGCCATCGAGGCCGAGGGAGAGACCTACGGCGCCATCAACGAGGGCCAGGGCAAAAAGGTGATGGTGGAGTTCGTCTCCGCCAACCCCACAGGCACCATGACCATAGGAAACGCCAGAGGCGGCGTGCTGGGGGATGCCACCGCCGCCGTTCTGGAGCGGGCAGGCTACGAGGTTTGGCGGGAATTTTACGTTAACGATGCAGGCAACCAGGTGGAGAAATTCGCCCTGTCCTTAGAGGCCCGCTACATCCAGCTGATCCAGGGGGAAGACGCCGTCGCCTTCCCCGAAGACGGCTATCACGGCCAGGACATTTGGGAGCTAGCCAAGCTCTTCCGAGAGACCCACGGGGACGCTTACCTGGACATGGAGAGCGAGGCGCGCCAGGAGGTGATGCGCGCCTTTGGCCTGGCACACAACATCGCCAAGATGAAGACAGATTTGGAGCGCTACGGCATCCGTTACGACCAGTGGTTTTTAGAATCCTCCCTCCACGAGAGCGGCTATGTGGAGGACACCGTAAAGCTTCTCACCGACGCGGGACATACCTATGAAAAGGACGGGGCCCTCTGGCTCAATAATACCGCCTTGGGCGGAGATAAGGACGAGGTGCTGCGCCGCTCCAACGGGTTTTATACCTATTACGCCGTGGACATCGCCTACCACCGCAATAAGTTCGTGGTGCGGGGCTTCGACAAGGTCATCGACGTCTTAGGGGCCGACCATCACGGCCACGCCCTGCGCTTTGCCGCCACCATGACCGCCCCCGCCCTGGGGATGGAGGGCAAGACCCTGGACTTCCTCATCATGCAGCTGGTGCAGCTTTTGCAGGACGGCAAGGAGGTCAAGGTTTCCAAAAGAAGCGGCAAGTCCATCACTCTCTCCGACCTGTTGGACGAGATCTCCGTGGATGCCGCCCGCTTTGCCTTTAACGCCAAGCCCACCAACCACCTGGTCTTCGACCTGGACCTGGCCGTGCGTCAGGACAGCGAAAACCCGGTGTATTACGTCCAGTACGCCCACGCCCGCCTCTGCTCCCTCATAGCCCGCCTGGGTGAAGAGGGCTTTGGGGTAAAGGATGCCGGACAGATTGATGCCGCCTGCCTCACATCGGAGGAGGAGCGGGCCCTGGTAAAAACCCTGGCGGGCCTGCCGGAAGAAATCCGCTACGCCGCCCGGGCCTATGACCCCTCCCGGGTGGGCCGCTATCTCATCGCCCTGGCCGGGGACTTTCACCGTTTTTACAGCGCCCACCGCATCAAGGGCGAAGCGGAGGAGGTTCTCTACGCCAGGCTCAAGCTGGCAGACAGCGTACGAGCCGTCCTTTCCAACTGCCTGAAGCTTTTGGGCATCTCCGCCCCGGAAAAGATGTAAGCACAACACAAAACCCTCGACTGACGAAAATATCAGCCGAGGGTTTTTTACGCGATTAAGAGAAAACTCAGCGCCGTCCGCCGCCAAAGCCGCCGCCCCGGGAGCCTCCCCCAAAGCCGCCGCCTCTGGAGCCGCCAAAGCCGCCCCCCCGAGAGGAGCCGCCAAAGCCGCCAAAGCTGCTGCCACCGCCCCGGGAGCCGCCAAAGCCGCCGCCGCGACTGGCGCCGCTAAATCCGCCGCCTCTGCGGGAAGAGCCAAAACCGCCGCCGCGAGGGCCACCGGAAAATCCGCCGCCGGGACCCCCAAAGCCGCCGGGTGGGGGCGGAGGCTGGCGAAAACGCCTATTCTGCCGCCGCAGGAACCAGCGGGTGGTGGGCCCGTGCCAGAAGAGGATGGGCCGAAACACCACAGGAGGGGCCATCATACTGCCGTAGAGCCGGTGATAGCTGCGAAAGCGCCTGTGGTCTATGATGGTGCAGACCACCAGAAGAACCAAAAGGATGAGGATCAGGGGGCCAAACTGAAGGCCCTGGGTAATGACCTCTTGGGGCACGCCGCCCATGGAGAGGGTGGAGGCGTATGCCTCGTGGACAGCGGCAAAGAGGGCCAGGGCCCCCTGGTCATAGCGCTTTGCCATGAAATCCTCATAGAGGGAGTCCTCTAGGAGCGCCTGAATATCCCCGCTGGTCCACTGGGGGAAAAAATGATCGCCCACCGCCAGATAGACATCCTGGTTCTCCGTGGACATGAGGAGGAGGGCGTCCCTGTCCCCCAATTGGGCCTGGGCTGCGTAATCATAGGCGGCGTCTTGGGCGTCTTTCCCGTCAAGGCTCGCTACCGTCACCACTGCCACTATGCTGCTGTAATCGTGGTCCCAGTTGGCATTATAGAGGGAGAGCTTCTCTTCCCCTTCAGGGGTGAGAATATTGGCGCTGTCCAGAATATAGCGCCGGAAAGGCGCGGTGTCCAGGCTCTTATCCAAAGCTGCCGCCTGGGTGACGCTGGGCGTGGGCGCCGTCAATTCCTCCTGGTGCTTCACATAACCTAAGCCTAATGAGGCGGCGATGAGGAGGGTGGATAGGATGATGGCAACAGGGCGTTTTTGTAAAACCTTCATAGGTGGCTCCTTCTCTGGGATACATGGATGGGGAAGGGCTTATCCCCGCAGCTCCAACAGCTTTTGTTTTAATTCGCCCTCGATGCGGCGCAGCTCGATTTCCGCTGCCTTTCTCTTTTCCGCGCCCTCCAGCTGAATTTTCAGCACCTCGTCCAGGGTTTCCATCAGCTGGGCGTTGGTGTGGGTCAGGGTTTCCACATCCACCACGGAGCGTTCGGCCTCCCGGGCGGTTTCGATGGTGCCGATTTTCAGGGTGTCGGCATTCTTTTTCAGCAGCTCGTTGGTCATGTTGGTCACCGCGCTTTGGGCGGCGGTGGCCTGGCGGGAGTGCTCCAGGCCCAAGGCCAAAACCATCTGGCTCTTCCAGAGGGGGATGGTGTTAACGAGGCTGGACTGGATTTTTTCTATCATCAAAGCGTCGTTATTTTGTATCATCCTGGTCTGGGGGCCCATTTGGATGGAGATCATCCGGGTCAGCTCCAGATCATGAATCTTCTTCTCAAAGCGGTTGCAGAGATTGGAAAGGTCGTTATAGGCCTGGGCGTCCTCCTGACTGCCAGTGGCGGAGGCCTTTTGCCGCAGGTCTTCCAGATCCCGGGTGCGGACTTCTTCCAAGCGGCTCTTACCCGCCAGGATATACATGGAAAGCTCCTTGTAGTAGCGCAGGTTTAAAGCGTACATCTGATCCAGCATGGCCACGTCCTTCATCAGGGTGATCTGATGCTGTTCTAAGTTTTCCGTGATCTTGTCCACGTTGGTCTCGGCCTTGGCGTAGGTGGCCTTCATGGCGGCAAGGTCCTGCTTTCTCTTTTGGAAAAAGCCCAAAACCCCCTTCTTTTCCTCCTGGCCGAAGGTTTGCAGCTCGGTGACCAGACCCGCCAGGGCCTCGCCCACCTCGCCCAGATCCTTGGTGCGAACGTTTTGCAGGGCCGTTTCGGAGAAATCCGCCACGTTTTTCTGGGAGGCGGCGCCGTATTGAAGGACTACATTGGCGTCGGCGATGTCTATGGTTTGGGCAAAGTCCAGAACCATCTTCCGCTCGTCTTCTGTGAGCTTACTCAAATCCAGCTGGGCCGGGGGCGCCTCGGGGGTGGCGGGTGCTTTGGGCGCTTCGGGTGCCGGGGTGGAAGCCAGGGTAGAGGCGGGGGTGACAAAATCGGGGGTCAGGGTCAGCTGAGGGATATATTCTTCTGCCATGATAATCGTCCTTTCCAAATTCGGTGGCGTTTCTTACAGTTGATTGCCGCCCAGTCCCTCCTGGGCCAGCAGATTTTCCAGCACGGTGATGTCCGAGGAAATATCCATCGCTTCGTTTGCAAAGAGGGAGTCCAGCTGCTTTTCAAAGGAGCGGAGAATGGTCTCCAGCATATCCTCAATCTTCTTCATAGTGCCGCCGATATGTTCGCCGGAAACCCCGGCCGCCCCCATGCGGTCATAGGAATTTAAAAGCTTGATGGTGGTGGGGAGATAGTAGCTCATGAATTTGCGGATCTGGGGCAGCTTTTCCGGCCGCTGGATCACATGGTCGATGATCTTCGAGGCCAAAAGCTCCAGTTTTTCGATCTGCGCGGAGATATGGGGGTCCTCGATGCTGTCGTTTAAGCGGCGCATTTCGCCCACCGCCAGGTCCCGCTCCCTTATGAGGGCCTGGATCTTGGGGTCCATGGGAGGGGCTTCCTCCTTGGGGGCTTCGGCCTTTTCTTCTTCAGAAGGCGCGGGGTCGGGAACCTCAAACTCCCGGGTGGGGAAGATGCCCTTGGCCAGAAAGAAGATGATCAGGGAGAAGATGGCGGCGGTAATGTAGTGGCTGAGGGCGTAGAGCTTTAGAAAGAGGGCGAAGTAGAGCCAAACAGCAGCCACGGCATAGATGGGAATCACAGATTTCTTTTTCACTTTTGCCATGGAAAAACCTGACCTTTCAGAAAACGTTGCAGCAGGAAGGCTGCACAGTTTTAGGGTATGAAAAAATGGGGCGCATTATCTGTCTATTGTACCCCTATTTGCCAAGAGGTGTCAAGGGATTGGGGGCCTTTCCATTGACAGGGCAGGGCAAAGGGGGTAAAATAGTTGGGTCAGAAGCCCTCAAAACAGCCCAAAGGGCAGCAAAAGCGCCGCCTGCCGATGAAAGCCCAGCAGGCGGCCTTATGGGTAGAAGAAATCTTTCAAAGGCCGCGCCGAAAGGCTGCAGGCGCCCTGTGATTTTTCCACACTGCCGCCTGCCGGCAAAGCTTTACCGACAGGCGGCTATATGATGCGGCCAGCCCTCGGGTCGTCGCCGTCGGGGCCGAGTTGTGGGAAGTCGGAAGGGAAAACCGACTGCTGTCCCGGGGCCGCAGGAAGGCAGTGCCCTCCCGTAATCCGCTTGGGGTATCCTATGCCGCGAAGGGATGCCCCGTGCATTGCCCGCCTGGGACAGAGCGTCGGACGGCACAGCGTTTTTTCACTTTCACCAAGGAAGGATGAAGATAAATGGTAAAAATTGCACCCTCTATTTTGTCGGCAGATTTTGCAAACTTAGGCAGGGATATCGAAAGAGTCAAAACCGCCGATTGGATACACGTAGACGTGATGGACGGCATGTTCGTCCAGAACATTACCATAGGCCCCCCGGTGGTAAAGGCCCTACGCCGCATCACCGACATGTTTTTAGACGTACACCTGATGATAGAAAAGCCCTGGCGCTATGTAAATGCCTTTGCCGAAGCCGGGGCCGACCTGATTTCCGTCCACCTAGAGGCGGATATGCCCCCGGGAATACGTCAGGCACTTGACCTCATCGGGGAGCGGAAGATCAAAAAGGGCATCGTCCTGCGGCCCATCACCGCGGCAGAGGCAGTCCTCCCCTACCTGGAAGAGGTAGACTTAGTCCTGGTGATGACCGTGGAGCCGGGCTTTGGGGGTCAGGCCTTTATGGAAGACCAGTTGTCCAAGATCGCCGCCATCCGTCGCTATATCCAGGAGCGCAACCCCGCCTGCCACCTGGAGGTAGACGGCGGCGTGGACCCCGTCACCGCGAAAAAACTCATCGAAGCCGGGGCAGATGTATTGGTGGCCGGCAGCGCCATTTACGGGGCCCAGGATATAGAAGCCGCCATCCGGTCTCTCCGGGGCTAAAGAAAGGGGCTTAAAACATGGAGTATTTTCCCCCCGCCTTGGAGACCATGGTGGAGCAGTTTTCCCGCTTACCCGGTGTGGGCCATAAGTCCGCACAGCGCCTGGCCTTTTTCATGTTGTCCCTGCCCCAGGAGGAGGTGGAGGTCTTCGCCTCCGCCATGGTAAAGGGCAAGGCCTCCATCGCCCTCTGCCCCAACTGCCGCAACCTCACCGAGGGGGAGGGTCTTTGCCCCATCTGCCGCAGCGATCGGCGGGACGAGAGCCTTTGCTGCGTGGTGGCCGACCCTAAGGACGTCATTGCCTTAGAGCGGGCCCGGGAGTTTCGGGGGCGCTATCATGTTCTCCACGGGGTAATCTCCCCCATGAACCACGTGGGGCCGGACGACCTTTATATCAAAGACCTGGTGGAGCGGGTGGCCAGGGGCGAAGTCCAGGAGGTCATTATGGCCACCAACCCCGACACCGAGGGGGAAGCCACCGCCATGTATCTCTCCCGCCTCTTAAAGCCCTTTGGGGTTCGGGTGACCCGCCTGGCTTATGGCATCCCCGTGGGCGGCCATTTGGAATACGCCGACGATGCCACCCTGATGCGGGCCTTGGAGGGCCGCCGGGATATGTAAAACAAAAAGACGGGAGGAATCCCGTCTTTTTTCGTGGGAAAAAGAAAATGTGCTGTTCTTCTCCTGGGCCACTATGCTATACTATAAAAAAAGATGGGGAGGGATTTCTTTGAAGCTGGCAGTGATCTACGCTTCCAAATACGGCAGCACCAAGGACTACGCCACCTGGATCGCCCAGGCCTTAGACGCGCCTCTTTTCCAGGGCAGCGCCCTAAAGGGCCCGGACCTGGCACAATACGACCTTGTCATATACGGTGGCGGGCTCTACGGCGGGAAGATCAACGGGATAGAGCTGGTGACCAAAAACCCTTGCCCGCCCCTGGTGCTCTTCACCGTGGGCATGATGGAGGGCGGGGCCGAGACCCTGGAGAAGATCCTGGCCCAAAATCTCCCCGAGGGCCTGAGGGAGAGGACGAAGGCCTTTCACCTGCGAGGCGAGCTGGATTACGGAAAGCTGAGCCTGGTTCACAGGGGCATGATGGCGGCCTTTGTGAAGATGCTGAAGGGGAAGAAGGAAAAGAGCGAGGAAGTAAAGGCCATCATCGCGGGCTATGGCGGGCATATGGACTACCGGGACCAGGCCACCATCGCGCCCCTGGTGAATTACGTGAAAGAGACTTATGAAATCCCCCAAACATAACAGGAGAAAGGGCCGGTGAACAACATGGCACTGGATCGCATCACAGTAGCCTCCGTCCAGTTTGACCCTCAGTTTATGGACGCTTCCCAAAACCTGGATAAAATCGAAGCCCTGAGCCGCCGGGCGAAAGAGGTGCACGAAGCCGACCTCATCGTCTTCCCCGAAGGGGCCGTCACCGGCTACTGCTTCAAAAGCAGGGAAGAGGCAGCCAGTGTCGCCATCAGCCAGGAGGGCCCGGAATGCGCCCGGCTCAAAGCCCTGGCCGCGGCGCTGAACGCCTCCTTAGTGGTGGGCACCGTGGAGGAAAAGGCGGGGGAGATCTATAATTCCGTGTGGTTTATTGAGCCAGACGGCGGGGTGTTTACCTATCATAAGAGCCATCTGCCCTACCTGGGCGTAGACCGCTTTGTGAAGGAGGGCGACTGCGCCGGCGGGGTGTTCGACACCCGTTTTGGTAAGATCGGCCTCATCGTCTGCTACGAACTGCGCTTTCCCGAATCGGCTCGTGTGGCGGCTCTGGGGGGGGCGCGGCTGATTTTGCAGCCCACCAACCTGCCCGAAGGCGGCGAGAGCCACCCGGACTTTTTAACCAGAGCCCGGGCCTGCGAAAATCGGGTTCACTTTGTTAGCTGCAACCGCATCGGCACCGAGCGGGGCTTTACGTTCATCGGCCGGTCTCAGATCGTAGACTTTGGTGGAACTGTTCTGGCTGAATGTCCCCGGGGGGAGGAGGGCATCATCGCCGCCACCCTGGATTTGACCCCCTGCGAGGATAAGGACATCATCGGCACCCCGGGGGAGCGGGAGCTTTACCTCTTTCGCCACCGCCGCTGGGACCTTTACGGCCCCCTGGCCCAAAGACCCGACGAAAAGGGATTTTTATAAAAAAAGCATAAAAATGACCGCACAGAATACACTGTGCGGTCATTTACTACACTTTTCACGGTTTCACAAAGTCAGAGACAAAAGAGGTTCGCTCTTTTGTACCAGGTAAAAAAATATCAGGTGAGACAGTACTCCAGAGGCTTTGCGACAGCCGATGTTGATAGCGTCTAGGTAACTGTGGGCCTTAGTGGCCGCCCAGCACGTTGGGATACAGCAGGAAGAAGGAAATGCCGCCGATGAGCAGATTCCAAACGCCGGCCAGCTTGCCCAGCATGGGGTTGCCGGTGTACCAGGCGGGGATCAGGGTCAGCAGCAGAGCCTCGATGACGATGACGTCGATGCCCAGGGGCCAAATCAGGCCGTTCTGCAGGCAGTACACCAGGAACAGGGAGTTCATAATGAGGCAGGGGATGAAGAAGTTGGCCAGCATCTTCTTGTCGCCGCCCTTAATGAAGAAGAGGCCGACAAGGAGCCAGAACAGGCCAAAGAAGCCAAAGACGATACCCAGGAACTTGGTGTGGTGGGGGAGGATAGCGGAGCCAAATGCGAAAATCCAAACAGAGGTAAAGAGCTGACAGATGGTGCCGAACACGATGGCGATGAAGCCCAGGGTCTTCTGCACCTTTGCCATGTCGGTCTCTTTGGTGATACCAACACCAATTTGCTCCAGACCAAAGCAGATAACAGTAGCAAACAGGCCAAATACGCCTATTGCTTCAGGATTGACAGGCATCATAAAATTGCCCCTTTCAATTTTTGTTGATTTGTTCTTATGAAACCGAAAAGTCGTTATCAAATCTTATCATATTTGGCGAAATTGTCAACGAGATTATGAACAAAAAGTGAATTCCAGAAAAATTGACAAGTTTCCTACCAAAAGCCCGGGAAAAATCAGAACAATACCCAAATGGTTCTTTTTTCCTCCTTTCGGCACCCTCAATTTATTTACCTTGCTTTTTCGGGTACTTTTGCTAAAATGGAAGGGTAAGAGAATGGCGGTGCCTTTGCGGCTGCCATAAAAATTTGGAAAAGGAGATCTCCTATGTCCTCTAAACTGTTCACCCCCGGCCAAATTGGCGGCCTCACCATGGATAACCGCATGATCCGCTCCGCTACCCAGGACCCCTTCGGCGCCAAGGACGGCACCGCCACCCAGGCCCAGATCGACCTCCACAGCGAAGTGGCGGCGAATGGCGTCCCCCTCATCATCTCCGCTTACAACTATGTGACCCCCGAGGGCCGCTCCACCAAGATCCAGGTGGGCCTGTGCACCGACGCTCACTACGAGAGCCAGAAAAAGGTGATAGACGCCATCCACGAAAAGGGCGGCAAGATGATCCTCCAGCTCCACCACGCCGGTCTCAATGTCTTCTTCGTCCCCACCGACTTAGAAGACCCCGCCCCTCTCGGCCCCGTGGGGGAGGTAGACGCCCCCAACGGCCTGAAAACCCGTGGCGTGGACGAGGCCCAGATGGAGCGCCTCATCAAAGCCCATGCCGACGCGGCAAAGCGCGCCAAGGAGATCGGCGCGGATGGCGTCCAGCTCCACTGCGCCCACGGCTATCTCCTCAGCCAGTTCCTTGACCCTAACTTCAACACCCGCACCGATGAATACGGCGGCTCCGCCGAGAACCGCTTCCGCTTCATCGCCCGTATCCTTGTGGCCATCCACGAGGCTGTCGGCCCTGACTACCCCGTACTGGCGAAGATCAACACCAACTGCGCCGGGGAAGCCGACGAGGCTTATGCCCAGGACATCCTCTACTTCTGCCAGCAGTTCGAAGCTCTGGGGGTAGACGCCATCGAGCTCTCCGGCTACGACTGGATGGGCCAGGGCAAGAAGAAGAACCACAACTATTACTTAGACCGTGCCAAGGCCGTGCGGGCCCAGGTGAAGATCCCCCTGATCCTGGTGGGCGGCATCCGGAATATGGAGGATATTAACGCCGTTCTGGATGCAGGCATCGACTTTGTCTCCCTCTCCCGACCCTTCATCACCCAGCCCGACTTCCTCCAGCGCCTCCAAAACGCCGAGGAGAGCAACTGCATCGGCTGCTCCAAGTGCCTCACCATCTGGGGCAAGGAAAAGCGCCGCTGCATCCTCCACCCCATGCCGGAAGAAGCCGCGCAGTAATCTGAACAACAAAAAAGCCGAGAAGCCCTTCAAGGTTGGGTTTCTCGGCTTTTCTTTAGGGCAACACCGCACAGAAGGAGTGTCTGCGCAATTGCGCGGGCTTTTTCTTCCGGACGAGGACAAAAGCACAGGAATAGCAGCGCTATTCCGCGCATTTTGGACGATGCGCCGGGAGGAAAAGACCCGCAAGGGCGCTGTGCACGACTTGTGCGGTGCTGCCTTAGTTATTTTCCTCTGTGATTGCCGCCAGCACCTGGGCCGCCACGCTGCCGGCCACATTGGCCCCGGAGCCGCCGTTTTCCACCAGGACTACAAAGGCCAGGGGATACTTGGGGTCCTCCACAAAGCCGGTGAACCAGGCGTGGGGCGCCGCGCCGCCCCCTACCTCCGCCGTGCCGGACTTGGCGCAAACGGTAAGACCGCCGAATTGCGCTTCCCCGTAGGTCTCCACCACATTTCCGTGCATCAGCTCTTTCAGGGTGGCGCAGGTGGCGGCGTCCCAGAGCTTTACCGTATCCTTGCCACCGATTTGGGGCAGGGGCACACCTTTTCCCGCGATGGTTTCCCTGTCGATGAGGTTGGGCACCACCCCCACGCCCTCGTTGGCGATGCTGCCCATGAGGATGAGAAAGGCGGCGGGATTCACCAGGTTATGAAACTGCCCGGAGCCGGACCAGGCTAAATCGCCGCTCTGGGCCGGGGCAATGTCGAAGCGGCCCGTGGCAGTGGTGATGCCGGCGATCTCGTAGGCATCCAGCAGCCCGGCGGATTTGGCGAAGTCGTGGAGGGCGCCTCCCCCCAGGGAGAGAGCCAACTGCCCATAAGCCCCGTTACAGGACCGGGCAAAGGCCTGGGCCAGGGTCATGTCCGCCCCGTGAATTCGAGGGCAGGTGATCTCCACGCCGCCTATGGTCTCGCTGCCGGTGCAGCTGTAGCGAAAGTCCTGCCAGGTGGGGAGCTTTTCGATGACGGCGGCGGTGGTGACCACCTTAAACACAGAGCCGGGGGGGAAGGTGGAGGAGAAAAAGCGGTGTAGATAGACCCCTTCATATTCCGGGCTGTCCACGCTGGAGGGAGGATTTTTGGGGTCGAAGCTGGGGGCGCTCACCAGGCAGTATACATCCCCGTTTTCGTAGTTATACACCGCCACCACGCCCTTGTGCCCTTTCAGGGCGCTATAGGCCGTGGCGCAGAGGTCGTTGTCGAGGGTAAGGTAGAGGTCGTGGCTACCGAAGGTGGTGCCGGTGACGGGATTATAGCCCGAGAGACGATCCGCCAGAACAGCCCGGAGGGAGGTGGAAATGTTGGCATCTCCCACCAGGTGCATGGTGGCCTTGCGCACGGTTTTATCCTCGGCAAAGGTTTTAGTCTCCGTGTCGTAAAGCAGGTCGCCGTCCCTGTCGTAGATGGCCCCGCTCTGGTAGAGGGAGCTGCCCCCGAAGAAGCTGACCCACGCCCGCCCATCTAAAGTACAGCGGGTTAGAAAGAGAAGAAGCCCCGCGCACAATGAGAGGGTGAGAACAAGGAGGATAAGGCTGCGTCGCTTTACCTGTTTCATTCCGAATCTTCCTCCTCATCCCAAAATGCATCCTGCTCCCTGTCCAGCTCCTCCCAAAACTTTTCGTTGGCGCCGGGGTCCCAATCCCCGGCAAAGTGCTCCTCCTGGGGCGGCAGCGGGTCGTTTTGCGCCTTCTGCCGTTTTTTATCCCAGCGGCGGAACCGGGGTCTGCGCAGGGTAAAGCTGGCGTTTCGCCTGGGGTCGGCCGCTTTGATAAAGGCCAGAAGCCCCCAGCAGGAGATGATGCTGGAGCCACCGATGGAGAGGAAGGGGAAGGTGATGCCCGTGAGAGGCAGAATATCCACAGAGCCCAAAACGTTCAGGGCCGTTTGGGTTACCAGCATGGCGGCGGCGGTGCAGGAGGCGATGGTGTAGTAGCTGGAGCGGGCGTTCCCGGCGGACCGCCAGGTGAAGAGGGCCAGGGCAAGAATGGCGGCCACCGCGCAGAGGGCCAAAAGAAGGCCAAACTCCTCGCTGACCACGCCGAAGATCAGGTCTGTGTTGGCGGCCCCCACGTTTTTTAAAAACAGGTCGCTGGGGTCCTTACCAAAGAGTCCCCCGCTGGCGATGGCCGAGAGGGTGCGGGTCTGCTGATAGCCTGAAGTGGAGGCAAAGTCCCACACGTGCCGCCAGGCCTCGAAACGGTAGGAGACGTAGGGCTTGAGGTAAAGGATGATCTCCAGGGCCAGGGCAGCCCCGGCCCCCAGCATCACGATAAAACCCAAATTCCCCGAGCGCAAAAAGGCAATGACCAAAAAGGCCATGAAGAATACCAGGGCTGTTCCAAAGTCGCTCATGAGGGCCAGGCAGCCCACGCAGAACCCGGCGAAGAGGGTGGTAAAGATCAGGTTGCGGTTGGCGAAAAGGCGGTCTAGGGTAGCCGCCCCGGCGATAATAAAAGCGATTTTAATAAACTCCGAGGGCTGGAAGGTAAAGGGGCCTATGGTCATCCAGTTTTTCGCGCCGAAAATGCGCTCACCCAGAAGAAGGTTAAAGGTGAGTAGCACCCCGGCAAAGGCAGCCACGGGCCAGCGGAGGGACACGGCCATCTTCAAATCCCGCAGCACCACGCTGAGTAAGAAGAAAAGACCCAGTCCCAAGATTACCGCCAGGGCCTGCTTCACCACAGAGGCCGGGGAGTAGAAGGCAGCTACGCCAAAGGAGAGGGTGCAGAGGAAAAAGGCCAGGGTCTCCACCTCGAAGGCTGTCCGCTGAAAGGCTCTGTACAGGGCGTAAAGTCCCCACATGGCCCCGGAGAGCACCAGGAAAGAGAGCAGAACCTTTGGAATGTCCGCCGCCTCCAGGGGATAGAGGCTTTGCAGCAGCATGAGTCCCTGGAAAAAGGTGAGTAGCCCCAGGGTCTTATGGGGGCTGATTCGCCGCTTGTGAACCCCCAAACGGCGGTTTTCATCCTGTTGCTCCTGGACGCTGACGGGCTGAAAGTGCAGCTCCACCCCCCCCAGGCTGACCTCATCCCCAGAGGCCAGAGGCACGGAGACCGCCACCTCGTCCCCCTGATGGAGGGTGCCGTTTTTGCTTTGGAGAGGGAACAGGGTCCAGTCGCCCTTATCGTCCCGCAGAATGGCGCAGTGCCGCCGGGAGACCGAGGGGAAATCTAAGATCACGTCGCAGCTTCCGGCCCTGCCCACCACGTTTTCCCAGTGGTTCAGCTCATAAGAAACGCCGTTTGGCAGGGTGAGATGGCCCCAAACCTCCTTCCCGATGCGCTCTCTGAAGAGGGAGTAGACGCAGCGGGAGAGAACGGTGATTCCCAGAATAATCATCACCAGGCGCAACACAAAAAGGGCGACGGGCAGCACCCCTGCCAAAGCTTCCAGCAGGGGGGTAGCGGCCAGAGCGCCCGATTCTAAATTGGTTAAGAAATTGCCCATAGTGTCCTCACGGAAAATGCCCGGCTCCATCCTGGGGATAGGCGGCGTTTTC
>JAVBLH010000001.1:0-218419 GCA_031553635.1 Evtepia sp.
GGGAAAATCCAGCCTGGTGAATGAGATTCTGCATAAGAAACTGGCGGCAGACTTAAACCGGACGAAACTCCGGGCCGGAGATCACGACGAGATCATCGGCATGGAGTATCTGGACAAGGTCATCAGCATAGACCAGTCCCCCATAGGCCGCACCCCTCGGTCTAACCCCGCCACCTACACCGGCCTTTTTGGGGAGATCCGCGACCTCTTCGCCGCCACCCCCGACGCCAAGACCCGTGGCTACGGGCCGGGGCGCTTCTCCTTCAATGTGCGGGGCGGGCGCTGCGAGGCCTGCGCCGGGGACGGCCTCTTAAAGATCGAAATGCACTTTCTGCCGGATATCTACGTCCCCTGCGAGGTCTGTAAGGGCAAGCGCTACAACAGAGAGACCTTAGAGGTGCGCTATAAAGGCAAGAACATCTACGAAATTCTGGAGATGACCGTGGATGAGGGCTTAGGCTTCTTCCAGAGCATCCCCAAAATCCACAGGAAGCTCCAAACCCTCTTCGACGTGGGGTTAAGCTATATCAAGATAGGCCAGCCCTCCACCACCCTCTCCGGGGGCGAGGCCCAGCGGGTGAAATTGGCCACGGAGCTCTCCAAACGCTCCACGGGCTCCACCATCTATATCCTGGACGAGCCCACCACGGGCCTTCACACCTACGATGTTCACATGCTTCTCCACGTATTGGACAGGCTGGTGGAGGGGGGCAACTCCGTGGTGGTCATCGAGCACAACCTAGACGTGATCAAAACCGCCGACCATGTGATCGACTTAGGGCCCGAGGGGGGCAATGCGGGAGGCGAGGTCCTCTGCACCGGCACCCCGGAAGAGGTGGCCCTCTGCGAAGGCTCTTACACGGGGAAATACCTGCGAAAAATCCTTTTCCCCGAAAATTAAGCCCGTTTTGTAACACATCACGCCTCCCCGCCTCATAGGATAGCTTGGAGGTGTGACCATGAATATGCTTTTGGAATGTCTATTGGCCCTCTTTGCCACGGTGGGCCTCTCCGCCCTCATCTGGCTCCTCTTCGGGCGCTTTCTCTCCACGGGGCCACCCCTACAGCCCCTGACCATGGTGGTGCATATCTCCGGAGACGCCGCCGCCCTGGAGCAGACCCTTTGGCATCTTTCCTGGCTAAAGCGCAGCCAAATCTCCCGTTTTTCCGTGATTTTGGTGGACGGCGGCCTGAACGCCCAGGGGCGTGAGGCGGTGCGCATCCTCCTGGCCCGAGAGCCCGACCTGCTCCTGTGTACCCCCGAAGCCCTGCCCACTCTCATACAAAAGGATGGATAGCCCATGGATTCTGCCGCAGAACTCCACTACCTGGAGGGTACCGTACAAAGCCTTGTCTTTCGCAATGAGGACAACGGCTATACTGTCCTGCGCCTTTCCTCCGGGGAGGAGGGGGAGTGCACCGTGGTGGGCTGTATGCCCGGCCTGTCTCCCGGAGAGCGCCTTTCCGTTCAGGGCACTTGGGAGACCCACGGAACCTATGGGAAGCAGCTAAAAGCCGTGGAGATCGACCACTGCCTGCCGGATAACTCCGAGGAGATCTATCTCTACCTGGCCTCCGGGGCCATACGGGGCATAGGCGCGGCCACGGCCAGACGACTGGTGGACACCTTCGGCCCCGACACCCTGGACGTTATTGAAACCAGCCCCGAGCGCCTTACCCAAATAAACGGCATCACCCAGAAGCGGGCCCTGGCCATAGGCAGCGCCTTTCGCCAGCTTTTGTCCCTGCGGCGGCTCATGGACTTTTTATCCCAGCACGACTTACCCTTACAGGCCGCCCTGCCCCTTTACCGCTACTTTGGGGACGACGCCCTGGAGGCCATCCACCACAACCCCTACCTGCTGACGGCGGAGGAGGTGGGCGCCCCCTTTTCCGCGGCGGACGGTCTGGCCCTGTCTTTGGGCCTATCTCAAGAAAACCCCCTGCGACTGGAGGCGGGCCTCATTTTCGAGCTGACCCATAATTTAGACAACGGCCACGTGTTTTTGCCCCGGGAAAAGCTGCTTCTGGCCACGGCACAGCTCCTGAAAGTGGAGCCCTCTGCCCTTTCCGACCCCCTGGACACCCTTATCGAGCAGGAGCAGGTGGTCTTTTCGGAGATCGCGGGGCAGGAGGCCTGCTACCTGGCCCGAATCTACGACTGCGAATGCGCCATCGCCCGGGACCTAAAGCGCATGGCCCAGGCGGAGCTGCTGCCCCCCGAGGGATTGGACAGGCTCCTTGGGCGCATCCAGGAGGACCAGGGCATCACCTACGCCCCCCTGCAGCAGGAGGCTGTGCGCACCGCCGCCTCCCGCCAGGTCATGCTCCTCACCGGCGGGCCGGGCACAGGAAA
The DNA here is from genome assembly GCA_031553635.1 of Evtepia sp. Lineage (GTDB taxonomy): Bacteria > Bacillota > Clostridia > Oscillospirales > Oscillospiraceae > Evtepia. The sequence goes on from JAVBLH010000001.1 coordinate 2,357, forward strand.
GACCACCTCCCTACAGGGCATCCTGTCTCTTTTTGAATACCTGGACCTGCGCACCGCCCTCTGCGCCCCCACGGGCCGGGCCGCCAAGCGCCTTTCGGAAACCTGCGGCGGGGCGGAGGCTTCCACCATACATAGGCTTTTAGAGCTGCGCTTCGACCCCGGGGCCCGGAATCTGGTCTTCGCCCACGACGAGAGCAATCCCCTGGAGGTGGACGCCGTCATTGTGGACGAGGCCTCCATGGTGGACCTGCCTCTCATGGACGCCCTCCTGCGGGCCCTGCCCGGAGACTGCCGCCTGGTGCTGGTGGGCGACCCCCAGCAATTGCCCTCTGTGGGGCCGGGGAACCTGCTTTCCGACCTCTTGCGCGCCGAAGTTCTGCCCGCTTTGCGCCTGACTGAAATCTTCCGGCAAGCCGCCACCTCGGCCATTATCCGCAACGCCCACGGGGTGAATCGCGGGGAGCCGCCTGAATTGCAAAATCAGACGGACAGCGACGTATTTTTCCTGCGGCGCAAGAATCCCGAAGCCGCCCTGGAGACCATCGTGGAGCTCTGCCGCACCCGCCTGCCAAAAAACATGGGCATCCCCGTGGAGCAAATCCAAGTTCTCACCCCCACCAGAAAGGGCACGGCGGGCACCTTTTCCCTCAATCGCGCCCTCCAGGAGGCGGTGAATCCCCCCCAGGAAGGCAAACACGAGCGCAGCTTTGGGGAGCAGCTCTTCCGGGTGGGAGACAGGGTGATGCAGGTGAAGAACAACTACGATCTCATGTGGCGCACTGCCGACGGGCGAGAGGTGGGCCTGGGGATTTTCAACGGGGATATCGGCACCATCCAGTCTATGGACGCCAGGGGCACTTCTATGGTGGTGGATTTCGACGGGCATTTGGCCCAGTATAGCCCCGAGCTCTTCCACCAATTAGAGCCGGCCTACGCCATCACCGTCCACAAGTCTCAGGGCAGCGAATACAGGGCGGTGATCCTCTGCGCCGTGGAGGCGGCCCCCATGCTTCTCACCCGCAGCGTTTTATACACCGCCATGACCAGAGCCCGGGAGCTTTTGATTCTGGTGGGCGACGAGGAAGTATTGGCCCATATGGCGCAGAACGACAGGCCCACCCGCCGGTACAGCGGCCTGCGGGCCAGACTGCGGAAGGAGGCGGGGTTTTAGGCCCCTCCCCGTCCTTTTGGACAAACAATTTGATAGATACGCCACGATAGAAAGAGAGGGGTCTTTATGCGCCCCGTGGTACTGGCCCTGCTGGATTTGTTGTTCCCGCCCGCCTGCGTCTACTGCGGCAAATCCCTAAAAGATGCCCGGCTGACCCACTGCGCCCATTGCAAGGAGGAGACCTTTTGGCTCTCCCCCACCCAGGAGGCGGAAGCGGGGCAGCACTTTAGCCGCTGTATCTCCGCCGCCTCCTACCAGGACGGGATGCGAAGGGCCCTGCTCCTCTTCAAATTTCAGGGCAAGCGCCACTATGCCAAAGCCTTCGCCGCCGCCCTGGCGCCCCTGATTGGGGCTCGGTTCGCCGGAGAATTTGACCTTGTCACCTGGATACCCGTATCGAAAAAGACCCTGAAAACCCGGGGCTACGACCAGGCGCAGCTTTTGGCCCAGGCCGTGGCGCAGCTGTTGGACATGCCTGCCGCCCCCACCCTGGTGCAGCTGCGGGAAAAACGAGCCCAGTCCGGCATCGCCAATCCCACAGAGCGGAGGGAGAATGTGAAGGACCTCTTCGGTCCCCTGCCCGGCGCGCCTATCCAAGGGCGGCGGTTGCTGCTCATGGACGATGTGTTCACCACGGGGGCCACCCTGGAGGCGGGGGCCAGGGCCCTTTGGGCGGCCGGGGCAGCCGGGGTTCTCTGCGCCACCTTCTGCCGGACACCCAAGGGGGCCCCGGTGGTGGCCGACGAGGATCTCCCGCAACAGTCCGTTCTTTAAGTCAGCAGCGCCAACCGGATTTCTCCGGGGCGCTGCTTTTTTTCTCCCCAAATTCTTTTCCAAAAGGGGAAAACTCCGCCACGCCTCTGGGCATACTAGAGGGAGTAGCCACAGGGTTTTGAGAAAGGGCGGGAGACATGGAAAACATTTTACGGGGCCGGGACATGGGCATAGATCTCGGCACCTCCACGGTTCTGGTTTACTTAAAGGGACGGGGCGTGGTACTGCGCGAGCCCTCCCTGGTGGCAGTGCACAGAGACAGCGGCCAAGCCCTGGCGGTGGGGCTGGACGCCGAAGCCCTCCTAGAGCGCTCTCCCGGCGAGGCTGTGGCCCTGCGCCCCCTGCGCCACGGGGTGATCTGCGACTTTGCCATGACGGAGGAGATGCTGCGGGCCTTTCTCCGCCGCCTCTCCCCCACCCGGCTTCTCAAGCCCCGGCTGGTGATCTGCGTGCCTTCGGAGATCAGCGAGGTGGAGGAGCGGGCGGTGATGGACGCCGGGGCCCAGGCCGGGGCCAGCCATGTTTACCTCATGGAGGAGCCCCTGGCAGCCGCGCTGGGGGCCGGGGTAGATATCCACAGGCCCGACGGGGCCATGATTCTAGACGTGGGCGGCGGTACTACGGACTTGGCGATTTTATCCCTCTCGGGTATTGTGGAATCCGCCTCGTTAAAAGTCGCGGGGGACCAGTTTGACGAGGCCATCGTGAAATACCTGCGCCAGACCCACAGGGTTTTGGTGGGGGAGGGGACAGCCCGGCGCCTAAAGGAGGAAATCGGCCACCTGAATCCCCACGACGGCACCCCCGCCATGGCGGTGAAGGGCCGCTGCCTCTCCTCGGGCCTGCCTAAAACCGCCACCGTTACCCCCGGCGAGCTGCAGGACGCCCTGATGCCCGTGGCCGCCCAGATCGCCGACGCCCTTTTGGCCATGCTGGAGCGCACGCCCCCGGAGCTTCTTTCGGACATCGCCAGAGACGGGATACATCTCACCGGCGGCGGTAGCCTTTTGGGGGGCTTTTCCCAGTATATCCAGATGCAAACAGGGATTGCCGCCCGGCCCGCGCCAGAGGCCCAGAGCGCCGTGGCCATGGGGGTGGGTAAGGCCTTAGATCAGCTGGCCGGCGGGAAGGGGCGTTCAGAGGGCCCGGGGCTTTGGAAGCAGTGAGCCCGGCATTTTGGACGGCGCTTCTTCAACTTCCTCCTAGTTTCGGCATATACTGTCGTATCCGGGGGCAGGGCCGCAGCGTGGAACCTGCGGATTTGCCCCAAGTAAGGAGGTTAACGTATGACCATTACCCCGCGGATTCGGCGGCTGGTGGGGCAGCCTGTGGGCCTTTCCTTCAAGAACGGCCAGGGCACCTCGGGCATCTTTTGCGGCGTGCGGGAGGGGGCAGTGCTCCTGATCGAGTACTCCTATCAGGAGGTTTTTCCTCTGAAGCAGTATCCCATGGAAGAGGTAGATAACCTGTATCCCTTCCCCTCCTGCCGCAGCATTTTTAACGGAAACCGCCCCCAGCGCCGGGTCTACTGAGTCCATAAGAGAAAAAACTGCCTTGGAAGCTGTTCCAAGGCAGTTTTTTGTGATGTTAAGGATCCTTTGCGTTTCGAAGAGCGTGGGCCAGCTGGTCGGGGCAGGAGGTTTTGCGAAAGCCGCACTGTATGCCCTCTAAGCGGTCTGCCACGTCCTCGGCCTTCATGCCCACCACCAGGCGGGAAAGACCCTCTAAGTTACCCTGGCAGCCACCTAGGATATCCATGGCGGTGACGATGCCGTCTTCCACCTGGATGCGCATCTCCTGGGAGCAAACGCCCTTGGGATGAAACCGTAGTATCATGGTGTTTTCTTCCTTTATCTCCGGGGATTTTTGAAATTTTTTTGAAAAGCAGCCGCGGATTTTCGGATTTCTCACCCGATCGCCGCCACCTTTAGGAGTATAGCAAAGCTTTTGAAAAAAAGCAAGCCGCCCAAAGATTCTTGGCTCTTTTCCAACTTCTCGTTTCCAAATTTTGTATTGCTCCCGCTTTTTTTGCCGCCCAAAGCTGTGTAACATTGGCGCAATTTCCGGGGCTTTTTTCGCGGATTCCGGCCATATTAACATTGCGCGGTGATAAGCCGCGGCTTTTCAAATTGAATATATGGGGTGATTCTTTGCAGCAGACAGAAAAGCAAAAAATCAGGGAATCCGGCGGGGTTTTAAGGCCATTTTCCTTTCTGTTGGCCCTTTCCCTTTTGTTTTTTCCCTTTTCCGTGGGGGCGGCGGCAGTCCATGGCACAGGCGGTGAGAGCGCCGTGAACAGCGATACGCGCTATGTGTACCCCATGGGACGCACCGTGGGCATCAAGCTTTTTTCCGAAGGGGTTTTGGTGGTAGGATTTTCCGAAATCAAGACGGAACAAGGCAGCGCTTCTCCCGCAAAAACCTGCGGACTTCAAGAAGGTGATATCATCACCCACATCAACAGTGAAGAGGTGAACACCATCGAAGAGGTGCAGAGCCTATTGCAGAACCTGGGAGATGACGCCATGAAGATGCAGGTCCTGCGCGACAATGCCCAGACCCAGCTTACCGTCCAGGCGGTCCAGTGCAGCGCCGACGGGGCCTATAAATTAGGTGCCTGGATCAGAGATTCCATGGCGGGCATAGGCACCATGACCTTTTTCGACCCCCAAAGTAAAATTTTTGGGACCCTGGGCCACGGCATCAACGACGTGGACACCGCCATGCTGATGCCTCTGCAGTCCGGGGCCATTATGCCCTCCTCCGTGGCAGACGTGAAGCGCGGTCAGGCAGGGAAGCCCGGGGAGCTCCACGGCAGCTTTCAGGTGGAGAAGGACCTGGGCAGCCTTTACGCCAATACCAAGGGCGGGGTTTTCGGCCTTCTTTCCGACCTAAGCATCGCCCAGGGCGCCACCTTAGTTCCTGTGGCCCGTGAGGCGGAGGTCTCTCTGGGTAAGGCCACCATACGCTGTAACGTTTCCGGCGATACGGTGGAGGAATTTGAGGTGGAGATTGCCAAGCTCTACCCCAACGCCCAGGACACCCGAGATCTGATGCTCCACGTGACAGACCAGCGGCTTCTTGCTGCCACGGGCGGCATCGTCCAGGGTATGAGCGGCTCGCCCATCCTGCAAAACGGCAAGCTGGTGGGCGCTGTGACCCACGTGCTGGTGAACGATCCCACCAGGGGCTACGGCATCCTGGCGGAGAACATGCTCACCCTGGCCGAGGCGCAGCTGGGGTAAATTTTAGAGAAATGATTTGACCCTAGGTTTCCCCAAGGAAAAAAGAGTATGCGCCTTCCATGGGTGCAATGGGCTTTTTCGGGCAAACTAACCCTGACCGGCGTGGGAAGTCGTTCCCACGCCGGCGGGGGATTTTTTATTTCGGGCTTTTTTTCTTTCGCTTTTCTGAACTCCTTTTTTGGTGTGCGGATGAAAATTTTCCCTCTTTCCCCCTTTATTTCTTTACGGCACTAAATCCTTGTGGTATAGTGGATCAATACTTTGGCTGCGCCCCAACGGCTGCGCGGCCCCTGCAAAAGAAGGTTTCGTTATGACCCCCAAGCCCAACCTGGCCCGCCGCTCCTTGTGGGCGGTTTTTATCGCCAACGCCATTTTTGGTTTCAGTTTTATCTTCACCCGGGTGGCGCTGGAGAGCACCGCTCCTTTTGTGCTGCTCTCCTGCCGGTTTTTTATCGCCCTGGTGTTCTTTACCATCATCCTCTTTGCCACTAAGGCTAAGATCACCCTCCGGGGTAAACCCTGGAAGCTTCTGCTGCTTTTGGGGGTGTTTCAGCCTGTATTGTACTTTTTGGGGGAGACCTATGGGGTTCTTTACACCTCCGCCACCTTTTCCTCCATCATGATCGCCCTCATCCCCATTTTTACCATTTTCGCCTCGGCCATTTTTTTGAAGGAGTCCCCCACCCTGGGGCAGACCCTTTTTTGCTGGCTCTCGGTTTTGGGTGTCATCTTCATCACCTTTAAGTCTGCCGGCGGGGCCAATCAGCTGGTGGGGGCGCTCTTGCTTCTCATGGCGGTGGTGGCCGATGTGCTGTTTTACATGATCAGCCGCAAAACCGCCCTGCTGTTTACTGCCTTTGAGCGCACTTATATCATGTTCTTCATGGGCTTTTTCGTTTTCTTCGGCCTGATGCTGACCCAAACCGGCGGCAGCCTCGCCCCCTTTGTCACAGCCATGACCACCCCTTCCCTGCGCTTTCCCATTTTCTATCTGGGCATCGCCTCTTCTGTTCTGGCCTTTTTCCTCATCAATTACGCCAACACCTATATGCCTGTGACCCGCACCATCGTTTTCGTCAACGTCACCACCCTGGTCACCGTGCTGGTGGGGGTGATTTTCCTGAAAGAGAGCCTCTCGCCCCTTTCCTACGTGGCGGCGGGGATGATCGTGGTGGGGGTTTGGGGGGTGCAGCACTTCGCCCGGCCTGAGGAGGGCCCCGATGAGGAGCTGGAGGAGCTTTTGGAGGAGCTGCTGCCCCAGGCGCCCCCCCAGGAGGAGCTATGAGGAGAAAAACTTTTTACACGGAGCTTGCCTACCTCTTTGGCATCGTGATCTTAGCCCTGGGGGCCACGTTGATGGAAAAGGCCGATCTGGGCCTTTCCATGGTCATCGCCCCGGCCTATCTGCTGCATCTCAAAATTTCCCAGGTGCTGCCCTTTTTCACCTTCGGCGTGGCGGAATATGTGATTCAGGCGGCCCTTTTACTCCTTTTGGTTTTGCTTTTGCGGCGGTTCCATTGGTATTTTCTCTTCTCCTTCGCCACGGCCCTCTTCTACGGGGTGACCTTAGACGGCCTGATGCTGACCATAGAGCAGGTAAGCCTTAGCAGCCTAGGCTTTCGCATCCTCTTCTTCTGCCTGGGCCTTTTGTGCAACGGCATAGGGGTGGCCTTTATCTTCCGGACTTACATCGCCCCGGAGGTCTATGAGCTCTTAATCAAAGAGGTCTGCGCCAAATGGGGCTTTCCCATCTTTCAGACGAAAATGGTCTACGACTGCGCCAGCTGCCTCCTGTCCATCGCCCTGTCCTTTGCCTTTTTCGGCTTTTTGCACTTTGAGGGGGTGAAGATAGGCACCATCTTCGCCGCCCTGCTCACCGGCCCCTTGGTGGGGCTTTTCGGCCAGCGGATGGATAAAATTTTCACCTTTGACGACGCATTTCCCAAGCTGCGGCGGTATTTCGTCCCGGCCCCGCATCCCTCCGATGTGCCCCCTGAGGCTGATCTTCAGAGCAAATGATTGCCTTTTTTAGATTTCTTTGTTAAACTCTTAGTAGCGCGACGATAAGAAGAGAGAAAGGCGGCCATTTCATGTTCATCATTTGGGGAAGCAGAACCCTGACAAAAGCCTTCGGCCTTATGAGCCAGGCCTTCACCTGCAGCCACTGCAACAACACCCACTACTGGAAGCTGATGAGATACAGCCGGTGGTTCACCCTGTTTTTCATTCCCATCTTTCCCTTTAAGACCACCTACATGCAGATGTGCCCCATCTGCGGCAGCTATGTGGAGCTGGATAAGGCCATCTTTATGACAGCGGCAGAAAACGCCCGGGAAATCAGCGGGGCCAGCGCATAAAAAAGAAAAAAAACGCCATGTACCAGCTCAATTGAAGTACATGGCGTTTTTTTATTTTATGTTTCCGGGGCTTGTAGGTTGCGGGTTTACAGGCTGCGGCCTAGGGCGAAGGCCTTGCGGTTTAGCTCCAGGACCTTGGCGGGGACGGAGGCCTCGATGGCCGCCTGCCAGGCTTCCTCGGGAAAGTCGAAATACTTGGACAGCGCCCCCATGAGCACCAGGTTCACAGCCTTAGCAGAGCCCGCCTGGGTGGCAAGGGCCAGGCCGTCGATCTCCTCCACGGCAAAGCCCAAATCCCGCATCTTGGCGCAGATATCCTGGGGATACTTGGCCTGACCCACCAACACGGGCATGGGGTCTATCTCCTGGCCGCTGACGATGAAGCGCCCTTCCGGCTTTAGGTAAGACACCCACCGGGCCGCCTCTAAGCGCTCGAAGGAGACGATAAAGTCCGCCTCGCCGGGGCCCACCACGGGGGAGTAGACCTTTTCGCCGAATTTCACATAGGTGACCACATTGCCGCCCCGCTGGCTCATGCCGTGGACTTCGGAGACCTTGACATCCAGGCCCTGGCTGAGGAGAAGGTTGCCCAAAAGCTTACTGGCCAAAAGGGAGCCCTGCCCCCCTACGCCTACGATCATCACGTTTTTGGTGCTCATGCCTTACCTCCTTCCACGCTGTGCATGGCGTCGAACTGACAAAGCTGCTGACAGACGCCGCAGCCCACGCAAAGGGTTTGGTCGATGACAGCCTTCTTATCCCGGAAGGCAATGGCGGGACAGCCGATCTTCATGCAGGCCTTGCAGCCGATGCAGGCCTCGGCATCCACACAGAGGGGCGCCTGGGTTTTTACGTATTTTAACAGGACGCAGGGCCGCCGGGTGATAATCACCGAGGGCTCCTGGGCCGCCAATTCTTCCTGTAAGGCTGCGTCGCAGGCCTCCAGGTCGTTGGGGTCGACGATGCGCACCCGGCGGATGCCCAGGGCCCGGCAGACGGCTTCCAAGTCTATCTTCCCGGCGGGCTCCCCCTTGAGGGTCAGGCCTGTGGTGGGGTTTTGCTGGTGGCCCGTCATGCCGGTGATGGAGTTGTCCAGGATGATCACCGTGGAGTTAGAGCCGTTGTAGGCGATGTTGGCAAGGCCAGTCATGCCGGAGTGCATAAAAGTGGAGTCCCCTAAAACTGCCACGGTTTTCCCCTCGCTCTCGGCCCCTCTGGCCTTGTTAAAGCCGTGGATGGAGCTGACGGAGGCACCCATACACTCCGTGGTCTCGATGGCGTAAAGGGGGGCGATGGCGGCCAAGGTATAGCAGCCGATGTCGCCCAGAACGGTACATTTATTCTTGGCCAGGGCGTAGAACATGCCTCTGTGGGGGCAGCCCGGGCACATCACGGGGGGCCGGCCGGGGATGGGGTCCTCCAAGGACTTGGTGGGGGGCAGGGCAAAGCCCAGGCGCTCCCGCAAAAGGCCCTGGGAGAATTCGTCCTCCAAGGGCAGCAGGTCCTTGCCCTCAACGGTAAGGCCCAATTGCTTGCAGTGCTCCTCGATGAAGGGGTCCAATTCCTCCACCACCAGAAGTCTGTCCACCTTTTTGGCAAAGTTTAAGATCAACTCCCGGGGCAGGGGGTAGACCATGCCCAGCTTTAAGACAGAGGCACTTTCTCCAAAGACCTCACGGACGTATTGGTAGGAGGTGGAGGAGGTAATGATGCCGACCTTGGTATCCCCCATTTCCACCCGGTTGATGGGAGTGTTTTCCGCATAGGCGATGAGGGCCTGGGTGCGGGCCTCCACAATGGGGTGCCGGGGCCGGGCGTAACCGGGCATCATCACGTATTTGGGAATGTTCTTCTCATAGGGCTTTGGCGCCGGGGCCTGGCGCTCCCCCATTTCCACGATGCTCTGGGAGTGGGAGATGCGGGTACACATTTTCAAAAACACCGGGGTGTCGAACTCCTCGGAGAGCTGAAAGGCCAGCTTGGTAAATTCGCAGGCCTCCTGGGAGTCCGCAGGCTCCAGCATGGGCAGCTTGGAGGCCCGGGCGTAGTGCCGGGAGTCCTGCTCGTTTTGGGAGGAGTGCATCCCAGGGTCGTCGGCCACGCAGATCACCATGCCCGCGTTGACGCCGGTGTAGGAAATGGTAAAAAGCGGGTCGGCCGCCACGTTGACCCCCACGTGCTTCATGCAGCAGGCACTGCGCACGCCACCCAAAGCGGCGCCGAAGGCCACCTCCATGGCAACCTTTTCGTTGGGGGCCCATTCACAATAGATCTCGTCATACTTGGCGGCAGCCTCGGTAATTTCCGTGCTGGGGGTGCCGGGATAGCTGGAGATGACTCCGCAGCCGGCCTCGTAAAGGCCCCGGGCCACGGCGGCGTTCCCCAGTAATAGCTTTTTCATATGTATCACCCTTCGTTTTGCTGGAATCGCCTGTTTCCAGGCATAATCGCGTTTCATCCTATCATACCACTCCCGAGAGGGCTCGTAAACAGGTAAGGCTTATAATATTTGGGTAATTTCCGGGGGCTTTCCAGCCGGTTTCGACAGTTTTCTTCTACATTATAAATAATATTACAAATTATTTTTGGCCCTTCCATTCCCCAAAGTGTTGGTACCGTTTCCTTTTGTCGTTTTTTGGCTATTTTCCGGGAACTCTTTTTCCATTTATTGCTAAATTTGGGCTTGAATTTTCTGTCCGTTCGTGGTAAATTATGGTTAAGCCAGAGAGATAATCTGGCAAAACAGAAGAAAAGCAAGAGCGGAGAATTTCCTCCGCTTTTTATGGAACTGAGGGGGTTTTTGATATGGAAAATAGAAAGAAAATACTGGTGGCCGACGCCAGCGACGAGTTCCGCGCCATTTTGCTGGATGCGCTGCGGGCGGAGGACGATTTTGAAGTGGTGGGCGAGGTCCAGGACGGGCAGGACGTGGTGCGTTTGGCCCTGGAGCTGACCCCGGACATCATCGTCATGGACCTGGTTTTGGGCCGGATGGACGGGATGGACGTGTTAGACGCCCTGCCCCGGGGCTATTGCAGCACCTTAATCCTCTCCAGCTTTGCCAAAGGCTGCGTGGCGGAGGAGGTGGCCCAAAAGGGCGGCAGCTATTACATGGTCAAGCCCTGCCGCTTAAGCTCCGTGGTGGAGCGCATCCGCCTCTTGGTGGCCCAGCATTGGTCTGTGGAAGCAGAAGGGGGCGAAGCGGTCCCCCAGTCCCTCCCCTCTCCCCAGCGCCAGAGCCTAGAATCCCAGGTGACAGGCATCATACACGAGATCGGCGTTCCCGCTCACATCAAGGGCTACCAGTACCTCCGTGAGGCCATTATCATGACCGTGGAGGATATGGACGTGATCAACGCCGTGACGAAGATTTTGTACCCGGAAGTGGCGAAAAAGTTTGGCACCACAGCCTCCCGGGTGGAGCGGGCCATCCGCCACGCCATCGAGGTGGCCTGGGACAGAGGGGATTTGGAAACCCTGCAAAAGTATTTCGGCTACACCGTGTCCAATTCCAAGGGCAAGCCCACCAATAGCGAATTTATCGCTATGATTGCGGATCGCTTGGTTTTGCAGCGGAAGCAGGGGTAAGCCTTGCGGCCCAATGGTTTGCGGATACATCAGACCGATAAACACTGGGAAAGTACGACTGGATCTTTCCCTTTGGGCCGACTGATTCTATGTTTTTAGACCGACTAATCTCCTTATTTATTGGTATGACCTGCCAATGAATAAGGAGATTTCTTATGTTGAAGATGCAGCCGTTAACCCTCCAAATTGACGAATTTATTCTCTACTGCGAAACAAAGGGGCTGTCCAAAAAAACTCTTAACAGCTACGAGCAGACCCTTCGGCTCTTTGGCCGCTTCCTGCTGGATACTTACCAGGTGAAAAGCGGAAAGACCGTGACAGAGGCTATGATCCGTCAGTACGTGAAGTATCTACAGGAACGGGGCAAGTATACCGTAGCCAGCAATGAGGCCGGGAAGCCCCTGAATCAGCCTGACAATAGAAGCGACTTGGGGAGGCCACTCTCTACCGCAACCATCAATAATTATCTCAGAAATATCAAGGTATTCTTTGCCTTTCTCAAAGAACAGCGATATGTAAAGACCAATACAGCTGAAAAGGTGCGGCTGCTGAAGGCTCCCAGGAAGGCACCAAGTTTTCTGTCTGATGAGGAGATGCTGCGGCTTCTCAAGTGCATCAATGTGAGCAGGTTCCCGGAATACAGGGATTTTGTCATTATCCAGTTGATCTTTGATACAGGGATGCGTCTGGGGGAGTGCCTGTTGATTCGTTGTGAGGAGATTGACCTTAACAATCGGTGCATCCTTTTGCAGGCCGAAAATACCAAGGGCAAGAAAGACCGGTATGTCTATTTCTCCCAGGAGATGCAGCGTGAACTGCGCCGCTGGATGCAGTATAAGGATAGATACAAGGATAGTGAGTATCTGTTTTGTACCATCAAGGGCACTGTTTTGACTGTGGGCGTTTTCGAGAAGAATTTCAGGGGCTATGCTGAGAGGGCGGGCTTGGAGGCCCACCCTCATCAACTGCGTAATAACTTCGCCAAGCGTTTTTTAATGTCTGGGGGTGATATCTTTACCTTGAGCAAAATCCTGGGCCATAGCAGCGTTACCGTGACTGAGAAGGCCTATCTGGACTTAACGGATGAGGACATTCGGCAGAATTATCAGCGGTTTTCGCCCCTTAGCAGGTTGAAAGGGAGGGGGTGAACCTTCATCAGACCTTTGCAGAAGGTCTCTATAGAGGCTCCTCCTGTTAGGTGCATTCAACATTATTTCCTTCATCTTCCATATTGATACCCTCTTTTGGAACAATAATATAGGGATAGCCCTTTCCGGCTACCCCTAACTCCAACTTTCTTGCTTTGTTCAGCTTGACTTTTTCCCATCTATTGTTCCTTAACACCTCAGCGATTGAACGTACCCATTGACGATCACTTTTTACTGATTTCCTCAATTCAGCCTCAATGATAAATCCATGTTCCTCAATCGCAATCTTTGCCCGTTTAACAATAGCCCCTGTGTTCGAATTACTCTTATTGGTTGTCCCCCACCCGTTCTCACGTCTGTATTGCGGATACGCCTCATTTGCCGTTTCTTCGCCAAATGTTCTTAAAACGAGCTCCCTGCTAAGCCCAGCAAGGGTTGTCTTGTTTTCCTTCAAAATTATTGCCCGCCTTTCGGCCTCCTTTAATGTTTCAACGCTGCATTCATTGAATTGGTAAAACCCTGTTAACCTTTGATGCCCATACTTTGCGGCAATTGCCCTGGCCTTTTTTTGTTCCTTTTCGGGAATCGACGTTGGTTCAACCTTAACTAGCATCCCCAGCAATGCGAATAGAGTCAGACTCTGTGACATTGAATTTCTATCCCTTCCCAATCCACACACACGCATTAACGTCCCATAGCTTCCAAAGAACACCGGACGATTGTTTATTCTCGGTGCCTCCGAAACAAATTGTGAAAAGTAGCGGAGCATACACTGAAGATGCTTCTTCCTAGTGCGAATGCGGCTTGACAGGGTATAATACCCTTTCCGCAGCATCTTTTCGAGTCTTTCTCACCAATTTTCTTAAATTCTCTATAATAACTTGGTAATTAATGTTTGTCATTACTTTTTCTGAGAAATTATTCCATAATTTTATATCGATCCCTTGCCTTTTCACTAAGAAAAACAATTACTTCCTCCGGCGAAGGCACCTCTTTTTCATGTGGAATTTTTCTCCAATATGCTTGCACTTTAGGATCAGGGCTTAGCATCCCCGCTGTAAGTGCGTGACTAATTTCCTGCCTCACCTGCTCAACCGTTTTTCCTTCTTGCAGGGCAATCCTCCCAATGGCCTTTTGTGCGATCAATAATTTCCCCTTTTCCATGTAATACCCTCCATCACGTTTCAAAATAGGACTAATATCAGTCCCATTATAGCGTCTACCTGCTCTACAATCAATTAAAAAGGACTAATTTTAGTTCAGTTTGGGAGGTTGTGGCTTTGAGCACGCAAAAATTGAAACAAGATGAGATACATATAGGCCAAAATATCAGAAAACTCAGGCAGGAAAAGGGCATTGGTCAGACCGAGTTAGTCCGTGAACTTCAGCTTGCCGGGGTAAGCATGACTAATCGCAACCATTGTTTTTTAAGAACGTCGTAAACGTGCTCTCCACGTCTACGGCGTTCTTTTTAATTGTCACGCGCTCAATGAACCGGCGCACCGTGGCGCGGCGCACCTCCGGGCTTTGGTGCTCCAGGTCGGCCACCGCGTCAAAGTATTTCATAATCTCACTCTTGGAGAAAGTGAGCGGCCGCTCCAGCTCCCCGCGCAGTACGGCTATTTGCTCCTGGAGCTGGGTTACTTGCTTACCCATTTGCTCCAGCACGGGAGGCGGCAGTACCGACGCGCTCATATTCTGCATGACAATATCAATCTGTTTTTGGCGCTCGTCAATCTCTTTTTGGGTGTGTGCCTCGTCAACGGCCGTAGCGGCCTGTAATTCGCGTTTGTACTTCGCGAGGGTAGTTTGTAGGGTTGCCTTGTTTTCGTCCGTCATAAGGGCTTGCAAGTAGCTGTATACGCACTCCTCCACATAGTCAGCCTTTACACTCTTGTTTCCGCAATGAGCGGAGCAAAGATAATAGCGGTATTCGTACTCCTGGCCGTCGCCTTTCCGCTTAGAGGTTTGCCCGTGCATGGCTGAACCACATTCGCAGAAAACAAGCCCGGTGAGCAGATAGTCCGCTTTCGGTTTCCGTCCGTTGTTTTTCTTCGCGTTCATAATCTTTTGCACCCTCTCCCATGTGTCCCGGTCGATTATGGCCGGGTGCGAGTTTTCAATCCGTATTGTTTCCGGCTCTGCCTTTTTGTCGCTCCTGTTCACGGTGTAGGAGTAAACGCCGGTGTACTTCTCGTTACGTAGCATTTCATAAACGGACGGGTACAGCATTTCCTTGCCGCGCTTGCCGGTGATACCGGCCGCCTTTAATTCGTCCAATATTTCGGTTAGCTTGGTGCCCTGAATGCAGGCCGTGAACATTCGCCGGACGTATGCGGCCTCCAGCTCGTTGACTATGTACTTTTGGTTTACCACGTCGTACCCAAAGGGGGGCTTACCTCCGTTGTGTTTTGCCTGGAGCGCGGTTTCCCTCTGGCCTTTCCGCACCTCGTCCGCGAGGTTGTCAATGTAAAACTCCGAAATTGCCCACATGAGCACTTTCATAAGCTTGGCCTCTTTCGAGGTGCCGAAATCCTGGTCAACGGCGATAAGGTCAACCCCGGCCGCCGTGAGCCTGGTTGCAATATTAACGTGCTCCTGGACGTTTCGTGCCACGCGGTCATACTTGTGTATGAGTATCACGTCACATTGTCCACGCTCCGCGTCTTTCATCATGCGTTGATATTGCGCCCGCTTGTGCGTTTTGGAGCCTTTGCCGCTGACGGCCTCGTCTTTGTATATCCGCACTATGGAAATGCCGTGCTTGGCCGCGTATGCCTGGCAGGCGCGCACCTGGGCAACAATGCTCTCCTCCCGTTGCTCGTCCGAGGAAAAGCGCCCGTATATAAACGCCCGGCTTGCCCTACCCGTAAAGCTGGCCGGAGTTATTTCTATGTCGTTCATGGCGTTGCACCGCCCTTTCCGGGTAAAGAAAGAAAGCTCCCCCATACCCCCGTAAAGAAAGAAATATATAAAACTAAATATAAATATAAAATATAAAGCACTTTCCGGGTTTTCCCGGTGTTTTCCCCGGAGAAAACCCGGAGATAATGCGGGGAAAACGCAGTTAGTCGGTTATGTAAAAGCAGTCCTTTACGTTGATATGCCCGGTTTCTCCCGTCACGGTGCCGACGATAACGGCCGTGTCACCCTTTTGCAAGCCGGAGTAGTCCGCGGAGTCCTTGTGCATATTGCAAACGATATACCCCATAGTGCTTTCACGGTCGAGGTACACAACGCTACCGCTCACCTTTTCGACCGTGCCGGTTATCTCTATGACCTTGCCGGTAATGCTCTTTTCGGCCTCGTCCTTGTTGCTCTCGTAAAGGTCGGACAGCGCATACGCGCCGCTCGTCTTGTCGGCCGCTGGCGGTGAGGCCGGAGAGGCAGACGGCGAACCAGAGCCGCAGGCCGCCAAAGACAGAACCAGCGCGAGCGCAAGAATAACACAAGATAGCTTTTTCATTTTATACCTCCGAAATTACCCTCTTGGCTTTGTGCCGGGAGGGTTTATTTTTTGCCGAAATCTATGTAAATCAAGTTACCTACCCTACGGACTTGCTTTTTTCCCGCTCAAGAGCAGGCAGACCTAACGCGCCCCGTATCATGGCTTTGCCCTGCTCGTCCAGGGCGGCATATGCCCGCGCAACCTCCAACACGTCGGCCGGAAAGTGTGGGGGCGCTGGACTCTCTGCAACCGGCTGGCGGCCGCTCAACTCGTCGAGCGTTACGCCCAGCGCGTCGGCCAAGGCGTTGGCATTGGACAAGGCGGGACTCTTGCGGCCGTTCACATAGTCGGACACCAGGGAGCGCGAAATACCTGTGGCTTTTACTATGTCCGCTTGCGACATTGATTTAATCCCCATGAGGGTTTGGAGTTGCGCGGAAAAATCGGTGTTGTTCATGTGGAATACCTCCCCTTTACTACATGATAACAAAAGAGAACAAAAAAATCAAGAAAGGTATTGACAAGTTCTCAAAAGAGGTTATAATAAACTTGTCAGTTCGCAAAAGAGAACGACACCGAGCGGCGGCGGCAACCCACCGCAAAGGCCAACAGGCCGGAAAGGACGGACGACATGAATAGTTACAAAATCACTTTCGAGCGTGAAGATGGGACAACAGGCACAGACAGATTTACAGCAAACAACGCAAGCGAGGCACGGCACGACTTCAAGGAGTGTTACAGGCACGGCAATATAAAAATCCTTACCACCGAGGAGCTGGCCGAGAAGTTGAGCAAACGCGACTTTGCGGCAATCGTGGCCGAGTACATGGAAAAGTGGGTTGATGAATTAAGGGAATACGCCCGCCAGCATTTTGACGAATGGTACGAAAACGACGTTGTTTATGCCATGTTTGCCAACTGGCACCACGAGGTTACGGGGGCGCGATATTGGGAGGCTCAAAGGTATGCAGACCCGACAAGCCAAGATATAGGGGCATACGACAGAGAGCGCGCCGCCCAGTATTCGGAGGTTATATACGGAGTGCTATTGAGGAGCGCAAAGCGAAACGAGGAGGCGCAAGAGTAACGACGGTTGCCGGAGAGGAGGCGGGAGGTTGGACAATAAAAAGCTCATTGCCTCCTGCTCCTTTGGAAAGGACAGCCTGGCGGCAATCATTGTTTCGGAGGAAAACGGCCACCACATAGACGAGGCGGTATATTGCCGAATTATGTTTGACGCTGAAACGTCGGCCGAACTACCAGAGCATGAGGAGTTTATACATTGCAAGGCAATACCTCTCTTGGAGAGTCGGTACGGAATAAAAACCACCACCGTGCAGGCTGAAAAGACATATAGCGACTATTTTTATACCCAATACGAAAACGGGGGCAAAGTAGGTAGGATTTACGGGTTTCCATTTCTTCGGGGGCCGTGGTGCAACACGCGCCTCAAGGTGAGGCCTATAAACGCCTGGCAAAAAGGAGTTGGAGAATATACGGCGGTTGTCGGAATTGCCGCAGACGAACAAAAACGCGCCGAAAAGAAAACGGTCAACGGGAAGTTTTTACCGCTCGTTGACTACGGAGTAACCGAAAGCCAGGCGTTTGAAAAATGCAAACGTGAGGGGCTACTATCCCCGGCATACAACGGCGGCCGCACGCGTTTGGGGTGTTGGTTTTGCCACAACCAACGAGTTGCTGAATTACGCAGGCTCCGCAGAGAGCACCCGGAGCTATGGCAAAAACTCCTTGCTCTCGACACGGAAAGCCCGGTTACTTTCAAACCTTGCAAGACAATAGCTGACTTGGATTTTCGCTTTGAAACCGAGGAGGCGCAAATATCGCTATTTGACATTTGACGCAGAGCACCGGGGTACACCCCGGCAATGCGGGCAGGCAGGCGGTTGCAACCCCGCGCCACGCAGGAAAGGAGGCTAATTATGCAAAATATCAAGGCAGAAATGGCACGGGCTGACATGACCATTGGGGACATGGCAAAGGCCTTGGGGTTGAGCCGCAACGGGTTTAGTTTCAAGCTCAATGGAAAGCGAGAGTATACCCTTGCCGAACTCAACAAAATGGCTGACCTGTTCGGGGTTTCCGTCGACTACCTGGCAGGCCGGACGAACGAGAGGGGCGGTACATGATGAGCATACCCGTTAAAATGACGTTCACGCGTGAGGGCGTGGAGCTTTCCAAAGAGTGCGCCGAGGTACCCCCGGAGGCAATACTCGACGCGCTGGCCGACGTTGTGGAGGTGATACTCAATGCGTAAACTCCGCAACCCGATAGCCCGCAAGGTGTGCGGCGCTCTCGCTTTCCTCTCGTTCCTCGTTATGTACGGAACGGCTGGCGGGATTGAGCGCGACAGAATAGGACTTGCAAGCGGCTTTTTGCTCTGCCTTTTGTTCCTGGCTCTCGCCGCTCTCTTTACATACCTGGCGGGCGGCTTTTACGGCCAGGAGGACGACGAGCAAGGGGGTGAAAATGATGTACCTTGACAGGCAAGGCAAGGCTGTGCACTCGCTCCCGAACCTGGACAACTACGCCAAAGTGGAGACAGGAACGACCATAGAGCGGCGTTTCGTCGTGACCCTGTTTGCAGGCGAGCCGGGGCGGCCGTTCGAGGAGGAGTATTTCAACGCGTACCCCACGGAGGCGCAACTCCTTTGGTGCCTCTGCAAACACAAGGCAACCAGCGCACGGGTGCAAAAGGTATACGTCCCGTATTTTGATTAGGAGGTGAAATAGTGAAACTGAAAGAGGCCAGGATTGAGGCAAAGCTCGCCCAAACCGACATTGTGCCATTACTCAAGGCCGTGGAGCCGCGCGCCGACGTTGGCGTATTGAGCCGGTACGAAAACGGCGTATGCGTCCCTACTCCGGCACAATTCCGCATACTCTGCGAGGCCTACGGCAAGGAGCCGGGCGACCTCTACACCCTGGACGAGGTGGAGTATGGCGTAAAGGCCAGGGCAAAGAAAAAAGACTCCCACAAGGAGGCCGGGTACCGGCTCTTTGCAAGAGTCCCGCAGGCGCTCGTTGACGACCCGGAGCATTTCAAGGCAATGCTCGCGGCTTGCGGCTACACCAGCGTTGTGGCGTGGGTGTGCCAATGCGTCAAACGGCTGGAGGCAGAGTACGCCGCACGCTCAAAAGGAAAAGACCGCCCGGACGGTGCAACGTCCAAAGCGGCCAACGCAAAATAAATCGTACTGCCATTATATCGGCAAGAAAGGAAAATGTCAATGTTCAATATTACCGACGTAACCAGGCTCCAGGAGCTTGTTGTTGCCCAGGCGGGCGAACTGGTGGAGCTGAAAGCCAGCTATGCACACGAACGGGTTATGGCCTCTATGTGGCTTGACCTTGAGATTAAAGCCCGCAAGAGCTTGGAGGAGTTGCAAGCCAAGTTTGACGGCCTGGAGGAACTGTACGCCCAGCGGGGCGACCGTATCAGAGAATTGGAGGGGCAGGAATGATTATTACCAACAATAAGGGGTTGCCGCAGGCGTTCGTTGAAATGGCGCGCCGCGACAGCGAGCCGGTGCCGGGTGAGTACCGCGTCACCTCCCTGCTCAAAGGCATAAGGGAAAGCATACTCGAACGCCGCCACCATAGCGAAATTGAGAGCGACGTTTCCGATATGATTTGGTTGCTATTTGGCACGGCCGTGCATGGCATACTCGAAAGCCAGGAGGAGGGTGCGGACGAAATCAAGGAAACCCGCCTCAAAATGGACATGGCCGAGCGGGTGCTCTCTGGGCAGTTTGACCTTTACAACGCGACTACGAGAACCATTACCGATTACAAAACCGCAAGCGTCTGGAAAATCATCTTTGGCAATTTCGGGGATTGGCGCAAGCAACTGCTCGTTTACGCCTATATGCTCCGCAATATCGGTTTCGAGGTTGAGCACGGCGAAATTGTGGCGTTGCTGAAAGACCATAGCAAGCGCGACGCAAAGTTTAAGCCCGATTACCCGCGGCTCCCGGTCGAAAAAGTGACCTTTGACTTTTCGGCGGGCGACTTCCACGAGATTGAGGACTGGCTCACCGAGCGCCTGGAGGCAATAAAGGCCGCCGAGGCATTGCCGGACGACGAGCTACCCGTCTGCACCCTGGAGGAGCGTTTCAACTCCGGCGACCGCTACGCCGTCATGGCCAAAGGAAAAAAGCGCGCACTCCGCGTCCTGGACACCCTGGAGGAGGCCGAGGCCTGGAAAACCGGCAACGGCGGCGACACCATAGAAACGCGTCCGGGAGAGGACAAGAAATGCGCGGAGTATTGCGACGCTTGCGAGTTTTGCAATTATTACCATGAAAACGTAAAGGAGGCGTAACGCATGGCAGAGGCCAAAGGGGCGGCCGCGGGCATGAGCCTGGCGCAAAAGCTGGTTGAGCTACGCAAAGCATTGCCGAAAATCAGCAAGGAGCACCACAGCGACCAGGTGAGTTACGCGTTTGCCAAAATTGACGACGTTTGGAGCGCAATTACCCCAAAAATGAACGAGCTGGGCGTTTTGTTCTCCGTGAGCAAAGAGGAAAACGCCACTTGCAACACCATGATGGTGAGCACCCGGAACGGCGAAAGGCTCATGTTCATTTACAACGCCGACCTCACCGTAATATGGACGAACGCCGACGACCCCGACGACGTGGAGATTGCTTTCGTCCATGCAATCGGCTGGAACGACGACCCGGCCAAGGCCAAGGGGTGCGCCCACACCTATGCCCTCAAATACTACCTTTTCGAGCTTTACAGCGTGGACATGAGCGCCGACGACCCGGACGGCCTGGACAATTCCGCGACCGGCCGTACCGATAAGGGCGGCACCGGCTACAAGGGCAAACAGACCGTACCACAGGGCAAAGGCGGCGGGTATGTCTACACATGGGGCAAGCATAAGGGCATGACCGTGGCAAAGATGGAGGCCGAGGACTCAACATACAATGACTGGCTACTCAAGGCCGACAAAACGGAGCCGGAACTCCGGGCGGCAATCAAAGAATACCGCGCCGAGCTGGCGAAAAACCAGGGCGAGGAACCATACCCGCCAGACTGGCCGCCAGAGCCGGGAGAGTAAAGGAGGTGCGCGGTGATATACGGCAAAATCGCCAAATACGACGGCCAAACCCTGTATATTGCGGCACCGTTTACGGAGGCGTGGCTCCTCGAAAAGCAAGGCATTTCCGAGGTGGAGCTAACCCTCATTGACGGCCGGGCAATATCAGCAGAACAGCGCAAAAAGGCGTATGCCCTCTTTCGGGACATTGCCGTACACACCGGGTACACACCAGAGGAGGCCAAGCTCGTACTAAAAGCCGACTACATAGCGGCGACCGGCGCGTCGGACTTCTCGCTCTCCGATTGCGACATGACGACCGCCAGAGGCTTTATAGACCACATAGTTGAGCTTTGCCTCCTCCACGACATACCATGCCAGGACTCGTTACTCGAAAGAGCGGAGGACATAGCCCGGTACCTGTACCTTTGCCTCGTACACCGCAAATGCTGTATATGCGGCAAGCGGGCGCACGTCCACCACGTTGACAGGCTGGGCATGGGAGCCAACCGTAACGAAATGTGCCACGAGGGTTACGAGGCAATGGCCTTGTGTTGGAAACACCACAAGGAGGCGCACGACAGGTTTTCCAAAGAGGGATTTAACCAGCAATATCATGTATTCGGCATTGCGTTGGACGACTTCCTTTGCCGCAAGCTGAAATTAGGGAGGTATTCAAAGAATGGCAATAAATAACTGCACTTTCATGGGCAGGCTCACCCGCGACCCGGAGCTAAAGCATACAACCACCAACAAGGCCGTTGTTTCGTTCACGCTGGCCGTTGACCGTGACGGTAAAGACGCGGGGTGCGACTTCATACCATGCGTTGCGTGGGAGAAAAAGGCCGAGTTTATAAGCCGCTACTGGAGCAAAGGCGGCATGATGGCGGCCGAGGGTGAAATGCGGTCACGCTCCTACGAGGATAAGGACGGGCACAAACGTAGTGTTTTGGAGTTGCGGGTTTCCAAGGCCTCGTTTACCGGCGAACGCAAGAACGACAGCGCGCCGCCAATGGAGGACACGGGGGACGAGGGCGGTTTCCGCGAGATTGACGACGACGGCGAATTACCATTTTGACGTGAAAGGAGGTGCTGGTAATGGCGAGGCCGAAAAAGCAGGGGCTTGACTACTTCCCCCATGACGTGGACGCGGTGAATGATGAAAAAATAGAGGCTATGCGCGCCGCGTTCGGAAATGACGGTTACGCCTTTTACTTTATCCTCCTGGAGCGCATATACCGAACGGAGGACGGGAGCCTCGACATTTCCAGCACCATGAAAAAGAGCGCCCTTGCCGTCAAGGTTGGCGTTGCCGCTGACCGTTTCGAGGAAATGCTCCAGGCCTCCGTTGAGGTTGGCCTATTCCTCCGGGAGGCATACGAGGCGGGAGCCTTACAGAGCAACGGCGTAAACCACCGCTTTGACGAGGTGAACAAATCCCGCGATAAATGGCGCAGGAAAAAGGAGGGGGTTTTCCCTGGAGAAAACCAGGGGGAGAACCACGAGAAAACCCCGGAGAAAATACCGAGAAAACCCCCGGATAAACCAACTCCACCCCCGCCGCCTCCGAAAGCTCCAAAGGACACCGAGCCGAAAAAGGTTAAATATGCCGAGTATGTGAATATGGCCGACACCGAGTACGCAAGCCTTGTTGAGGCGCACGGAGAGGCCGCGGCAAGGCGCATGGTTGAGATATTGGACAATTACAAAGGTGCCAACGGCAAGCGGTACAAGTCCGATTACCGGGCAATCCTTAATTGGGTAGTCACGCGATACAAAGAGGAACAGGCCAGGGGCGGCAGCAAGACGGCCAAGACCCCGGACGACTACAAAGGCGATAGTTTTGTATAAGGGGGTGCATGAGTGTTTACCGAAATACTCAACCAAATGGTGAACCGCGACAATTCACAGCCCGGCGACTACATAGAGGACGGCCTACTCATGTGCGGAAACTGCCACACGAGAAAGCAGTACGTCATAGAGGACTGGCCGGACATGAAAGGCGGCCACGCCCCCCAAAAGGTGCCCGTGCTTTGCGAGTGCGGAACGGCAAAACGTGACGCGGAGGAGGCGGCCAGGGAGCGCGCGGAGTTTGTGCAACGCATGGAAAAGCTCCGGCACAACGGCATTACCGACCCGGCATATCTGCAATTCACCTTTGAGAATGACGACCGCCGCAACCTCAAGCTATCAGACCTATGCCAGCGGTACGTTGATAATTGGGAGCAGATGAGAGCCGACAATATAGGCATTTTGTTTTACGGCTCCGTGGGCACCGGCAAGAGCTTTTTTGCCTGTTCCATAGCCAATGCCCTGCTCGACGGTTGCATTTCGGCGTGTGTCACCACCCTGCCCCGAATACTCAACAAACTGCAAACCCTGGGCGACGACCGGCAGGAATTTATAGACAAACTGCAACGGTACCAGCTCCTCGTTATTGACGACCTGGGAGTTGAGCGCGACACCTCATATGCGGCCGAGCAAGTTTTCAATGTGATAGACACCAGGGCGCGAGCGGGCTTGCCTCTGATTGTCACAACCAACCTCGACCTCGCAGACATAGAGAACGCCCAGGACTTACCATACCGGCGCATTTATGACCGCGTTCTCGAAATGTGCCCCATACGGCTGAAAATGACCGGCAAGAGCCGACGCATTGACAACGCCGAGGAGCGCAAGCAAAAAGCCCGTGAAATATTGGGGGTGGGAGAATGAGAGAAGAACGTCAACAGCGGGTAACGACCTACCGGCCAAAGGAGTGTTACGGCTCCCAGGTCGAGGGCATGGAGCATTTTCTTTCCCATGTGTGGCCGGAGGCTTGCGGCAGACTGGACGAGTACGCGGTTTATGTTGAGGCGCGGGCACTCTATAAGCTCCTTACCATTATTTCACGCTATGGCGACGAGGGCGGCGAACGGCTCAAGCCCTATTATCTGGAACAGCTCATGCGCGAAACCGTGCAGGCTGACGCACTCGCGGCGCATTGCCGGGAGCAATACGAAAGAAAAGGAGCAACACAATGACCACAAGAGTTGACGTATCGGCGCGCCTGGAGCTGGTGACGAACCGTGCCGCTTACCTGGAGCAGGAAAAGCAAAAACTCCAGGACGAAATAACCCACCTTGACGAGGAAAAGGCCATTTTAACCAGGCTCTCCGCTCTGTATGCACAGCACAAAGACGACCAGATAGACCTTTTTCGTGCGGATATTTTCAATGCGCCGAAAGCGAAACGCGAACGGCGGGACGCAAAAAGCGTTGTATGCCAGGCCTTGCAAGAATGTGCGGGGGGGGGTACTACAAAAGACCTCCAGGCAAAAACCGGGCTTACGTCAAAGCAGATTTATAGCACGGTGTATTTGCTGAAAAAGGACGGCCTCATTGCTGACCGACGCGGCAAATACATACTCCTCGAAAAATAACAGTCCGGCCATAGCCGGGGAAAGGTTGCGAAATGACAAAATTAGTTGAGGATATGAGGGCGGCCATGCTGGCCGAGTATAACAGAGCGGCCGACAAATACGGCGCAGAACACGCAAGCGCGCATGAGGCGTTTGCCGTCATGCTGGAGGAAATGCAGGAGGCGCAGGGCGTGCTTTCTTGCGACCTCGACGTTGCAATGACACGTTTCTGGAACGCGACCAAGGCCAACCAGCCCAGCCATGAAAACGCGGTCGAAATCATGGACGCGGCGCTCACGGCGGCCGCGGAGATTATCCAAGTTGCCGCTATGGCTCACAAGGCGACACTCCCATACTCTGGCCTCGATTACACGGCCGCAGGAGGTGCAAACCGTGAGCAAGGGTAAACGGGCACCCGGAACGAACAAGAGCGCGCCACGGGCTTGCAAGCGCCCAAGGGAGGCACACAGCAAGCCAGCGGAAAAGAGTTGCCACAACTGTGACAACGCGGTGCTCCTTGGTGAGGGAGGCATATTGTGCGGTGCATACAATCGGGTACCCGTCGTAATTGTCGTTGAGGACTACACGCCAACCGCGGACTATTTCAAGTGTGGCGGCGGGCGCTGGCGTTCATAAAAAAGAAAGGAGAAAACCATGCAGACGATTGAGCAAAAGAAAGTCCCTATATTGGACATGGCAAAGGGCGCGCTTGCCGAGGAGGTGAGCGTCCAGTTGTTAAAGGTTGCGGAAAACCTCCTCGACCCTAACACGGATTACAAGAAAGGCCGAAAGCTCACCATTAACCTGGAGTTTTTCACAGACGAACCACGCGAAATTACCCGCGTTGTTGCCACTACGTCGGTAAAGCTCGTTGCCAGCAAGCCGGTTTCCACGCAACTGGCCTTTGGTGCTGACGAAAACGGCGAATTGTGCGCCGTTGAGCTTTCCAAAATCCCGGCCGGGCAAATCAACATGAGTGGCGGCGAGGAACCGCCCGCGAAACTGTTCTCTATTGGCGGCAATTACAAAAAGGCCGTAGAGGCCTAAAACGAAAGGAGCATTACCATGCTGAAAGAATTGGTACAGTACCTCGAAAAGCGCCCCGCGCCCGTCATTGTGGAGCACGGCGGCCGCAAGTATTCCGACAAGGAATTGCAGGCAATCAAGAACCCCGCCCCGGAGGCTATCAACGCCACCACGTTGCAGGCGGTTGCCGACTTCATCAACAAAGGCGTGGACGACGGCGGCAACTTCCCGCTTGGCCGCATTATCGTGCATATCAAAAGCCCCACCGACGTGGTGCTTACCTCCGAGTGCACCGCGGACGGCTCCCGCTTTGACCGTGTGAACGCCCAGGCAACCGTACCGGCCGTCCCGTTCGGCCGCTTTATGGACACCGAGCTTTTCAATATTACCCTGCAATCCATGTTCGTGGAGAGTGGCAACCGGGCGGCGGTGCTCTCTATTGTCGGGAATATCACGGACGGCGCGGTAACTGGCTTTAAGGACGACGGCGTAACCCAGGCGGTCAACATTAAGGCCGGTATTCAGAGAGTGGGCACCGCAAACGTACCCAACCCCGTGGCGCTGGCTCCGTTCCGCACATTCCCAGAGGTAGAGCAACCCGCCTCTCCGTTTGTGCTCCGGCTCAAGCCTGGAGCGGGCGACGCTCCCACGGCGGCGTTGTTCGAGGCAGACGGCACGGCCTGGAGGCTTGAGGCTATGGCAAGTATCAAGGCGTATTTCGAGGCCGCCCTACCCGCTGACCGGCTCGCAAGCGGCGAGATTGTGATTATCGCATAGGGGGCGCACCATGAACATAAAGGAGCTTGCCGCCTTGCTGGACGGCAGAACGGCCGGGGACGAAATAAGCCGCGAGGAGGCAAAGGCGGCCGCAGAGAGCGGGCTTGTGGTACTGTTCGGCGCGTCTGACGACCTGGCCGAGTTTAGGGGTGCCATTGACGACGAGGCCGGTTGTTACGACGGCGGCACAATCTACCTCACGCCGGAGGGGATTTTCGAGGACTGCGAATATGCAGACAACTACACCAATGGTTGCAAACACAACGCCGCCGCAAGAGCAAAGGCAAAAGCCATAAAAGCGGTGTGGTGCTCGCCGGACAGCGCGGCCACCTGGACATACGAAACCGACATACCGCACGAAACATTTGATATTGTCGAGGACGAGGAGCTATATTGCCGCGGGATTGTGTTTGCGGCGGCGAGCCTGGAGGGCTAATCATGACGAGAGGTAAAGGAGGGGGTGCTCGTATGGGTATTCAATCGGGGGTTTTCCCCGGAGAAAACAGGGGGGAAAACATGGAGAAAACCCAGGGGAAAACGGCGGGAAAACCCAGCGCCAAGGAATACCTCAAGCGGGCATACCTCCTTGACCTCCGCATAAAGAGCAAGGAGCAACAGCTTTTAGCAGTCCGCGAAATGGCCACTAAGGCCACCAGCACAATGAGCGCCACCCGTGTGAGCGGGACAGGAGCCAGGAGCCGGGTTGAGGAGTACGGGAGCAAGGCCGTAGACCTGGAGGCCGTCATACAGGAGAGCGCCGCCCGGCTCATAGCCGCCAAATACGAGATAATGCAAACCATTGAGCTGGTGCCGGACGAAACCCGGCGCACACTCCTGGAGTTGCGGTACCTCAACTTTTGGGGGTGGGGCGAAATTGAGGAAATGACCCGGTTTTCTCACAGTCGCGCAATGGAGATACACCGGGACGCTCTCCGCGACGTGGGGCGCATAATCGAAAAGTCCGTACAAAACCGCACTTGACCGTACATATACCCTATGTGTTATTATATCGTAAAGGAAACCGTCCAACGGGCATACAGCCCCGCGGGCGGTTTTGCTTTGTCCGAAAGTGAGGTGGTGGTGTGGGTGCAAAGCCTAAATACGAAACCCCGGAGCAAATGCAGGCGGCCATAGACGCATATTTCGAGAGCCTATACCGTCCCGTTATCATAATGAACAAGCGCACAGGCAACCGCGAGGTGCTTATTGACGATAAGACAGGACGGCAGATACGCGAGCAGTACCGCCCCGCCACCATGACCGGCCTTGCCATTGCGCTGGGAATGACCCGCGAGGGGCTGGCACACTACCGCAAGAAATCCGACATTTACGCTGACACTATAACGCGCGCGAGGCTCCTTGTGCAGACCTACGCGGAGGAGCGGCTTTACGACAAGGACGGCCAAAAGGGCGCGGAGTTTTCCCTCCGTGTCAATTTCGGGTGGACACCGGCCGACGTGGAGCGGGAGCTTGCCGTCAAGGAGCGCACGGTTGCCCTCCAGGAAACCAAGCTCAAGGGTATAAGCGACGACGTGGGCGAGATTAACCGCGGCATACAGAGCCTTGCAAGCCTGCTAAACGCTCCTGTACCCAACCGAGAGGTAAAGGACTATGAAGAATAGCCCCGCGCCTTTCACGGTCAACCAGCGCGCTTTCTTTGACCGTGCGCTCACCTCCTGGCTGAATGTGGCCGAGGGCGGCAAACGCGGCGGCAAGAACGTGCTCACAACCCTGGTGTTTTGCACGCTCTTGGAGGAGCACCCCAATAAGGTGCACCTCATAGCGGGGGTTTCCATTGCGGCCGCTAAGCTCAACATACTGGATTGCGACGGGTACGGCCTGCTCAACTATTTTGCCGGGCGGTGCCGCGAGGGCGAGTACAAGAACCGCGATTGCCTGTATGTTCGTACACGCACCGGCCTAAAAATCGTGCTTGTGTCCGGGGGCGCAAAGGACGGTGACGAAAAGCTCATAAAGGGCAACACCTACGGCATGGCGTATATCACCGAGGCCAACGAGTGCCACAAGAAGTTTATACAAGAAACTTTCGACCGCACCCTTTCCAGCAAGGACAGGAAGGTATTTCACGACCTCAACCCCAAGACCCCCAAGCATTGGTATTACACCGACGTGCTGGCCTATCACCAGGGCGCGCAGGAGCGCGACACGGGGTACGGGTACAATTACGGCCATTTCACCATAGCGGACAACATGAGCATACCAGACGACCAGCTCCGCGCCGTGCTCCGCACCTACGACAAGGCGAGCGTCTGGTACAAGCGGGACATATTGGGAGAGCGCCGGGCGGCCGAGGGGCTTATATACGACACGTTCACCCCGGCCAATGTGGCCAAGACCGAGCCGCGCCAGTATACGCACTATTACCTTTCCGTGGACTACGGAACCACCAACCCCATGAGCATGGGCTTGTGGGGGCAATGCGCTGGCCGCTGGTACCGCGTTAAGGAGTATTATTTCAACAGCCGCCGCGAGGGCTACCAAAAGACCGACGAGGAGTATTACGCCGATATGGTGCAATTTCTCCAGGAGGACGACGGCAAGGGCGGCAAGGTTGCCATAGTCCCGACCGACATAATTATTGACCCGTCCGCGGCCTCGTTCATTCTTTGCGTCAAGCGGCGCGGCGGGTATTCCGTCAAGCAGGCCAACAACGCGGTAAAGCCAGGCATTGAGCTTACCCGCTCCATGTTCCGGCAAGGCCTGCTAATGATTAACGATTGTTGCGGCGACATTCTGGCCGAGCTGGAGGGGTACGCCTGGGACGAAAAAGCCCCGGAGGATAAACCCATAAAAGAAAACGACCACGCTTGCGACGATATGCGGTACTTCGTGTACACCATATTGCGGCG
This sequence comes from Evtepia sp., assembly GCA_031553635.1. Taxonomy (GTDB): domain Bacteria; phylum Bacillota; class Clostridia; order Oscillospirales; family Oscillospiraceae; genus Evtepia. Next base: position 31,226 of record JAVBLH010000001.1, read on the forward strand.
TGATTATGACAGCCTTTTCTATGGCAATAAGTGAGGTGAGCGCCTTGTTTGAGAATATCATCAACAAAGTAAAGGGGGTGTTTCGAGGTATGCAAGAGGTAACAGGCATTGGAGAGGTCAAGAGCGTGTTTGACGTTCGAGGAGTACCGGCGTTCCGTGAGTTTTACGAGCGCGGTATATATATCTGGAAGTATCTATACCGGGGCTATTACAAAGAATGGCACGACGTTAAAGCGCCGACCATTGCGAACCCCGGAGCACAAAGAACCATTGAGCGCATGAGTGCCGCCAAGGCGCTGGTACAGGAGCTTGCAAGCCTCGTGTGGAGCGAGCAATGCACGGTTGCGGTATCAATGCTCGCACCGGCCGCCGCACCGCAGGACGCAGGAGCGCCGCAAGAGGATAAGCTCCAGGCGTTCATTGACTCCGTGCTTGCGTCCAACAACTTTACCGTCAAAATGCAGGAGCTTATAGAGCAGGGTTTCGCCCTGGGCGGCGCGGCCGTCAAGACATGGTACGAGCCGGAGCGCACCGAGAACGGCGACCCGATAGACGGCCAAGGGAAAATACGCCTTGGCTACTGCATGGCCGACCAGTTTATACCGCTCTCGTGGGATAATGCCGACGTGTCGGAGGGTGTATTTATCAGCCGCAGAGCAAAGGGCGGGTATTACTACACTACCCTGGAGTGGCACCGCTGGGACGGCAAGAGTTACATTGTGACCAACGAGCTATACCGCAAGGACGCAAAGGCGAGCGCCGCGGAGTCGCAAAACATACTTGGTATTCGGTGCCCGCTCGACGAGCTGTACCCCAACCTATCGCCCATTACGCCGGTTGTCGGCCTGGAGCGCTCGCTATTTTCCTATTGGCGCACCAACATAGCCAACAACCTGGACGACAACAGCCCGCTGGGCATATCGCTTTACGCAAATGCGCTCTCCACGCTCAAAGCCCTGGACATTTGTTACGACAGCTTTGTACGGGAGTTTATCCTTGGCCGCAAGCGCATTATTGTGCCGTCCACCGCGGTGCGCGTCGTGACCGACCCAAAGACCGGCAAGACGTGCCGCTACTTCGACGCAAACGACGAGATATACGAGGCGCTGAATATTGACGACTCCGAAAGCCTCAAGATACAGGACAACAGCGTTGAAATACGGGAGGAGGAACACATTTCCGCAATCAACGCGTTTCTTGGTATTCTGTCTTTCCAGGTTGGCCTTTCCCCGGGCACCCTCACCTTTGACCGCGCCGAGGGGCTGAAAACGGCGACCGAGGTTATAAGCGAGAAGTCCAAGACCTACAAGACCGTGACCTCCCACGAAATCCCAATAAAGGCCGCCATTGAAAAGCTGGTGCACAACATTATTGACGTGGCGGTGCTGTATGGGGTGGAGCACGAGGGCGAGAAAGTGGAGCGCCTGGTTGCCGGGGGTTACGAAATCTCAATCAGCTTTGACGACTCAATCATACAGGACAGGGGCACGGACATAGACGAGGGCATAAAGCTGATGGCCGCCGAGGTCGAAAGCAAGCTCCGTTTTATGACCACCCGCCTGGGCATGACCGACGAGGAGGCAAAGAAAGAACTCGCACAGATTGCCGCAGAGCGCCGCATATCCGGCCTCACCCTCGACAGCCTCATATTGGACGCTGGGAAACCGGCCGCGGAGCCGCAGGAGCCGCAGGAGCCAGCCCCGGCAGAGCCGCAGGAGGAGTAAAGGGGGCGGGGTAAATGGGCGTTCAAGCGGACGTACTGAAATATGGGGAGCCGATAACCAAGGCGTACCTTGACCTTGAAAGCGACCTCATAAACAACATTGCCCGCAAGCTCGCAGACTTCGGGAACGCCTCCACCCCGGCGAGCGAATGGCAGATTAAAAAGCTCGCACAGCTTGGCAAGCTCAACCAGGAGAACATACGCATTATTGCCGAGGCGACCGGCCGGGTGCCGGAGCTTACGCGGGTTGCCGTGGCGCAGGCGGCCTATGACGCAGTAAAGACGCTTGAGCCGACATTTCAAGAGGCGGCGCGGCGCGGTATTCTCATGCAAGCCCCGGACGTTTCCGTTTCCCCCAATATGCAACGGACGGTTGGCACCTATGCCGGGCAGGCGGCCGAGGCGTGGAACCTAACCAACACCACCATGCTGGTAAAGACGCAAGAGGTATATGTCCAGGTCATAAACAAAACCGCCCTCTCTGTCATATCCGGCGCGCAGACCAGACAACAGGCCGTACAACAGACGGTGCGCGAGTTTTCGGCGCGGGGTATTCCGGCGTTCATTGATAAGGCCGGGAGAGAATGGAGTCCAGAGGGTTACGTCAACATGGTTGTACGCACGACCATGAGCAACACCGCCAACGCCGCGCAAGACGCGCGCATGATGGATTACGGCGCGGACGTTATAGAGGTTTCAAGCCATGCCGGTGCCCGCCCAGGGTGCGAGCTATACCAGGGGCGTTTCTTTTCAATAAGCGGCAAGACCGGCACCATACGCGACGTGAACGGGCAAGAAATCCCATACACCCCGTTGAGCGGCACCACCTACGGCCAGCCCTCCGGGCTTTTCGGTATCAACTGCCACCACGAGAAATACGCCGCCATACCCGGAATGTTCGAGCGGAGGAATCAACCGACCATGAACAAGGCCGAGAACGACAAGGCATACAAGGAGAGCCAGCAACAGCGCGCTATTGAGCGGGACATACGCACCGCAAAGCGCCAGGTCAATGCGCTAAAAGAGGCGGGAGCCGACACCGCGGACGCGTCCGCAAAACTCCGGCAGGAGCAAGCGCGCATGAGGCAGTTTATTGACGACACAGGCCGCACCAGGCGGTCAGACCGTGAAAGAGTATACTAACCGGCACGGCGCGGCTCTCGCGGGCTTGCAAGCCGCCCAGCACGGTAATGAGGAGGTGAACACATGAACGAGGTACTACGGTTGCTCATTCGCGTTTCTGGCGTTGGCTACAACGTGGAGGAGTACCAGGCGATTATTGCCAAGACCAAAGCGGCGGCTGATATGCCGGAGGAGGCCAAGACCGAGATTATAGCCTTTGCCGAAAAGGCACTCCAGGCAGAGAACAAGCGCAACGAGGCCGCGGCCGCTCTCCTGTCCAAGTACAACACGTCGGACAATATCCAGCCCGACGACGACGACGAGGACGAGGGATTTTATTAACCACCCATGCCGCCCGCGGGGCGGTAATTTTATACCCATTTCGCCCGCGTCAAAGGCGTTAAACTATGGCAGTCGCCGACACTTACGGCGTAAACGAAAGGAGTAAATCATCATGGCATTTACACGCAAAGCACTAAAGGAGCTTGGACTCCCCGACGAACACGTTGACAAGGTTATGACCCTGCACGGCACGAGCATGGCCGACTATGTGCCGAAAAGCGAGGTTGACACACAGGTACAGCAGGCGCTTGGAGGCGCGGACATTAAGGACTTGACCACAAAGGCAAGCCGGGTGGACGTGCTGGAGCAGGAGCTTGCAAATACCCACCGCGACCACGGCATTGAGGGTTTTCTCAAGGGCAAGGGCATCACCGGCGCGGGTGCGCTCAAAGCCGCTAAGAGCCTGTTTGACATGAGCGTTGTTGAGCACAAGGACGGCGTGACAACCGGCCTCGACAAACTGGAGGCGCAATACGCCGAAATCATCAAAGACGAAAGCGTTTCGTCAATCTTCGGTGCGGCTCCCACGCCGCCCGCTCCGGCTCCTACGCCGGGTAAACCGCAGTTTGGCACGGAACCCGCAGGAGGTATTACCCCTCCGAGCGGCGGGGCGGTGCCGGACGCTGACAAAATCGCGGAAATCTTCAAAAATTAACTATGTAAAGGAGCATTATTATGCCTATCAACACTTTAGAGTATGCAAAGATTTTCCAGACCCAGCTTGACACCCAGATTGTCCAGGCGGCAACGTCGGGCTGGATGGAGGGCAACGCGGGCGAGGTTATTTACAACGGCGGCCGTGAAATCAAAATCCCCACCGTGACCACCCAGGGCATGGGCAACTATGACCGCGACGAGGGCGCGCCCCGCGGCTCCGTGACTATGGCCTACCAGACCCACACCATGAACATGGACAGAGGCCGCTTGTTCCGGCTCGACGCTATGGACGTGAACGAAACCAATTTCGGCGCGTCCGCGGCAAATGTCATGTCGGTGTTCCAGAAAACAAAGGTTGTGCCGGAAATCGACGCATACCGCTACTCCGCACTTGCAAGCGTCGCGGGCATTACGGGCGTTACCGTGATTACGGCCGCCAACGTGCTGGCAACGCTCAAAGCGCAGTTGTATGCCGTCGCGGATAAGGGCGCAGACCTGGAGAGTCTGGTTATCTCTATGGCGTACCCCATTTTCGCCCTGCTTACCTCCTCGCCCGACATTTCCAAGCAACTAAATGTTGCCGACTTCACCAAGGGCGCGGTAACAACCCAGGTTAGGAGCCTCGACGGTGCGGCCATTATCCCCATAGCCTCCGACCGCATGAAAACCGCGTATGTGTTCAATGACGGCAAGACCACCGGCCAGGAGGGCGGCGGCTTTACTCCCGCCAGCGGTGCGGCCGGTATCAACTGGCTTATCTGCCCGAAAACCGCGCCCGTCGCAATCTCCAAGACCGACAAAGTGAAGATTATCACCCCGGAGGTCAACCAGAAAGCAGACGCTTACGACCTCCATTACCGCAAGTATCACGACATCATTGTACCGACACAGCGCCGCGCAGTCGTCGCCGTGAGCACGAACGCATAAGGAGGTAGAACAATGTTTGAGCTTAAAAGAGCGAACGTACACCGCATTGTTGCCACAGAGGCCGAGCGGGACGCGCTTATTGCCCATGGCTTTGCGCTTGTCGAGGCTGAAAAGGCTGAAAAGCCCGCCGCGCTTGCCTGCCCCCATTGCGGCAAGGAGTACAAAAAGCAGGCCGACCTTGACAAGCACATTGACAAGGAGCACAAGCCCGCGGGTACCGGCAACACCCCGCCCGCTGGAGACCCTCCCGCACCTCCGGCAGGAGCCGAGAACGACACCCCGCCCGCTGGCGGCAATTAACGAAAGGGGCGGCGGCAATGGACTACATCACCGTTGAGTATTATAAAGACACGTTCCAAGGAACACCCGCGACGAGTGACGCGGAACTTGCCGCCCTCATACACAGAGCAAGCGACCTTATAGACACCTTGACCCGCTACATTATCCCGCGGGCGGGCTTGGGCAACTGCCCTCCGTTCGTGCAAGAGCAAGTACAAAAGGCAACGGCCTACCAGGTTGAATATTACATTCAAAACGGCGGGCTTGCCACGGCAAACAGCGGGCAGGGCGTTGCGGCCGACAGCGTGACAATAGGAAAGTTTCACATGAGCCAGGCGCGCACGGGGAAACAGGCGGCCACCAACTCCCGCATATCCCCGGCCGCCTACTCGTGCCTTGAACCGACCGGCTTATTGTACCGCGGTGTGGGAGGTGCTGGCGTATGGTAAAAATGCCGCGCGCCCTCCTCCCTCATTCGGCGCAATTACTACCGTACACCGGCTCCGACTCATGGAGCGAGGGACAGTACGGCGACCCGGTAAACCTCCGTTACGTCCGATTAGAACCGTCAAGCCGCGTTGTGCGGAACAGGGAGAACATAGAGTGCCAGCTTTCGGCGCGTATGTTCTACGATTGCGTAAACAGCCTCCCCTTGGGGATTGAGTTTTCAGAGGAGAGCAAGGTTGTTTTCCGCGGCAAGGAGTACACCGTTGTATTGGTGGACACCGAATACGCGGACACGGACGCACCGCACCATTACGAGCTTGGCCTTGCATAAGGGGGTGCTGGCTTGGCGGTACGGGTTGAGTTTAACAAAGAGGCCGTGAGGCTCCGAGTGAGAGCGGCAAGCGAAAAGGCCACGTTTGCAATGGCAACGCAGGCCTTGAAAGATAGCAATTCATACGCCAAGTTAGACCAGGGGCAACTAATCGACAGCAGTATTATAGCCTCCGACCTCGCGGGTGGTTTCTTGGTGTGGGACACCCCATACGCAAAAAAGCAGTATTACACCGGGAACCCGTCCAAGGACGTGAACCCCAGCGCCTCACTCATGTGGGCGCACAAAGCCCGCGCGCAGTATGGCGAGGTTTGGCGCAAAATCGGGCAACAAAAGATTGACGAGGGGGTATAACATGGCGGCGCAAATCGAAATTGTCACAGCCTTGCAAGAGGTTATAGCCGCCGCGTTGCCAAGCCTGCCAGAGGTCAAGGTTGGAGCACTCCCCAAAAGCGGGGGCATTTCAGCGCAGATTACAGCAGGCTACAACGACGCGGTTTACCTCAACAAGCAGGCGCGCCAGGTCATGCCGGTGCTCCTCTTGGCAAAGCACAAAGACCAGAAACAGGCCGCGGGGTGGTTGTTTGATATTTGCAACACCTTGCAGGCCATGAAAACGTACAGAGCCGCCGCGGGCTGGGAGTGGGAGAACGCAACGACCGCGACCACACCCGGCTTTGTGTCCCAGGAGGACGGCGGCCTTTGGATATATTCCGCAATCCTAAATATCGAATACACCCTAAAGGAGTGAAATTATCATGGCATTACTCAACTATCAGCTCAAGCTTGAAATCGACACCACGCCGGACGCGACGCAACCGACCTATGCCGTTGTGGCTATGGGTTTCAAAAATGTGGCCTCCTCTCTCAACGAGGTGTTATACCAAGCGTCCTATTTGAGCGACGAGGGGTACGGCTCCTCCGAGGTTACGGGCGGCCAGCTCACTTTCTCGCTCACCGGCGACCGTGTGCCCGGTGACGCGGCGCAGGATTACATTTTCAGCGACGCGGTGCGGTACAATTTCGGCCAGGCCAGAAAGACCCGCGCCCGCATTACCAATGTGGACGAGGTGCTTATTGCCAACGTGACCATTGCCAAGGCCGACGTTACGGGCGGCGACGCGAACACCACCCAGGCCATTGCCGTAGACATTCACGTCAACGGCAAGCCGACCATTGAGGAATAACCGTAAATAAGGGGGCGACCGCCCCACATTACAAGGAGGGTTAGACATGGCATACGAGCTAAAACGCGCCCGGCAATTCACGGAGAGCGTCAAGGTGGGCGACGAGGTAATACCCGTCATTCTCGACATTGACAGTATGGCCGCGGACTTTAACCGAAAGTACAACGCGGTCATACGCGCCGAGGCCGAAATACGCAAGCACATGGAGGCGGGCGTTACCGCCGAGAACATGGAGGCCGTGCAGGCCGCGTATGGCAACGCCATTGTGGCATTGTTTGAGCTTGTTTTCGGGACGACCGGCGCGGAGAAAATCCTCGCCTTTTTCGAGAACAAGTACATTGAAATGCTCACCGAGGTGTTGCCGTTCTTCTTGGAGGTTGTTGTACCCACGCTCAACGCCGCCGCCAACGAAAAGCGCGAAAAGCTGGCGAACATTCACAAGGCGAAACAGCACAACAAGTTTTTCCGGGGTGGTAGGCGGTGAGGCTTACCACCCCTCTTGCGTCATATGTCGAGTGGCGCGGCCGCAAGCTCAAACTTGACCTTGCGTATGACAACATTCTCACGGTTTACGAGGTATGGCAGGACGGCCTATTTACGGAGGCTGACAAGGTAGAAATATGTTTGGGTATGTTGATATGCGGTATGTGCTCAAAACGCTTTGTGCGGGCTTGCAAGTGGCAGGAAAAGGGCGACATACTGGCGGCCATATTCCGCGAGCACATCAACACACAAAACCAGGCCACCAAAACCGAAAAGCGCACGTTTGATTTTACCCAGGACGCGGAGTATATTTTCGCGTCCTTTATGATGGACTACGGCATTGACCTATTGGCCGAACAGGGGCGGCTTGACTGGCGAAAGTTTATCGCCCTGTTTTCCGGCCTGTCCGACCGCACCAAAATGCGGGAGGTAATAAGCATACGCACCCGCAAAATCCCGCAGGCCACAAAGTACAACGCGGACGAGATAACCGCCCTCAAAGAGGCAAAGGCGTACTATGCGCTTAAAACCACCTTTACCGAGCGGGAGGCCAATTTCGGGGACGGACTCATGCAGTTGTTTAACATTTTGAAAGCGAGGGCAAAGCAATGACCAAGCCGGAATACCCCGTAAAAGCAAAATGCAAGCAATGCGGGGCTACTCTGTTTTTTGCAAAAAGCGCGGACGTAGAGATACGTTGCCCGCGGTGCAAGACTGTAAACGCAATCAATATCCAGGGCACAAATGAAAAGCACACGGTAAACCGGGAGTAGCATTTCGCCGCCTATAAAGGCAGGTGAAACCATTGGCAGACGGCAAGGTAATTTACGAGGTGCGAGCCGACGACGGCAACCTTGACGCAGACCTCGACAAAGCAAATAGTAAAGTTGAGTCCAGCGGCGGCAAGTTTGCCGGTGCGGCAAAAACCGTGGGGCTTGCAATCGGCGGCGCTTTTATCGCGGCAGGCGGCGCGGCCTTGAAGTTTGGGAGCGAGTTTGAGCAGAGTTTTGCCAACGCCTCCACTCTGATTGATACCAACGTAACCGACATGGACAACTTGCAAGAGAAAATACTCCAGTTGTCTGACAGCTCCGGCATTGCCGCCACCGAGCTGAACAACTCCCTATATAGCGCGCTCTCCGCTGGTATACCGGCCACCGAGGACATGAGCGAGGCAATGGCCTTTTTGGAGTCCGCAACAAAGCTCGCAAAGGCCGGTTTTACCGACGTTGACACCGCGGTTGCTACCACGGCAAAGGTACTAAATGCCTACGGCATGGACGTTTCAGAAACCGACCGAATACACAAAGTCCTTATGCAAACCCAAAACAAGGGAATAACCACGGTCGGAGAACTTGGGAGCGTCCTTGCACAGGTCACACCCACAGCCTCCGCAATGGGGGTTTCATTTGAACAGGTGGGCGCGTCCCTGGCGACCATGACGGCCGCAGGCACACCGGCCGCGCAGGCCACAACGCAATTAAACTCGCTCATTGCCGAGCTTTCCAAAAACGGCACGGTTGCGGCTGGGAACCTGGCCGCCGCCGCAGAGGGCACCGAGTACGCGGGCATGAGCTTTACGCAAATGATGGAGGCCGGGGTACCACTCAATGAAGTGCTCGACCTTATGGGCGGCTACGCAAGCGACAACAACCTTTCAATGATTGATATGTTTTCAAGCATTGAGGCGGGCAAGGCCTCCCTTTCCCTGGCTGGAGAGAATAGCGCGGCGTTTGCGGAGAACCTGGCCGCCATGTCAACCGAGGTTGACGTTGTGGGCGAGGCTTACGACAAGGTAACAGGAACGAGCGGCGAGCAATTCAACCGCTTGCTCAACGAGCTAAAGAACGTAGCCATTGACCTTTTCACGCAAATGCTCCCCATAATAGACCAGGCACTCCCAATATTCAAGCAACTGCTCGACCAGCTCATACCGCCCGTCATGGAGCTTGTAACCTCGCTCATGCCGGTGCTGGTTGACCTGTTCAACCAAGTGCTCCCTCCGCTCCTGGACTTGGTAAACGTCCTCCTCCCCCCGCTAATCTCGCTCTTTACGGCGCTGATTACCCCGCTCATTGAACTTTTAGGGGCGATACTCCCGCCGCTGGTGGAAGTGCTCAACGTACTACTGGAGCCGATACTCGACCTCATAGACGTGTTGCTCCCGCCGCTCATATCCTTGTTTGACGCACTAAAGCCCGTCATAAATGCGCTTTCCCCAATCATCAAGGCACTGGCCGAGATTTTCAGCGGGGTGTTGGGCGACGCGATAAATGCGGTAATGCCTCTCATAACTGGAGTAATTGACATTCTCAAGAATGTCATGGACTTCATAACGGGGGTGTTTACGGGGAATTGGGAACAGGCTTGGAACGCAATAGTAAACGTATTCCGCGGCATTTTTAACCTCATTCCCACCATTGTGGAGAGCGTCATAAATGCCGCAATAGCAATCATCAACGGAATAATCAATGGCATTAACAAGATTTCCGGCTTGATAGGCATACCCGCAATCCCACTCATACCGACCGTGACCTTGCCGCGTTTCCACGCTGGCGGCGTGGTTGACTTCGAGGGCACCGAGGGCGTGGCATTGCTCCGCTCCGGCGAAATGGTGCTCACCGAGCAACAGCAATCGGAGTTGTGGGCTATGGCAAACGGGCGGTACAATCCGTCCGCACCAACGGGAACGCCGATAGTGATTTACAACAATCTCAACGCCACGCTGGAGGCTGATGGTTTCAACCTTGCAACCGTCGTAATGCGAAATCTTGACGACGCGGCGGCGTTCATGTGAGGAGGCGGCACAATGTTATACGCATACGTCAACGGTGAAAAGTACAAAATGGCCGCCAACTTTTCCATATCTGAGCAAATGGGAAACAAAACCGCGAGCAATATTACCATACTGGTGGAGAGCCAACCCGTACCCGCGGCCGGTGATGTTATCCAAATCAAGGACGACACCACCGGCGCGGTGTTCTTTTACGGCACTTGCGGCATACCCAAAAGCCCGAAATACACCAGCATAAACGAAATCAAGAGCTATACCATAACGTGCGGCAATGCCAACAGCCTTTTGGAAAACCGCATTGCTAATGTGGCGCTCCAGGGCAAGACCATAAGCGAAATTGTGACGCTCCTATATGAGCGATACATTGCCGCCGAGGGCATAAGCATTGGTTTTATCTCCGAAATAACAACCGTCGTTGAGGTGTACACGGCCTCCAACTATAACCTCCGGGCGGCGCTCAACGAGTTGGCCGACCTGGTGCAAGCTACATGGCAAATCACCAACAACAACGAGTTTGTTTTCCTGGCGCGTGAGGACTTCCCGGAGTTTCCGCAGACGGTCAACCGGGAGTTTCTGCTTGGCACCGAATTACAGCACACCACAAAGGACTACAACCTCCGCACCGTGCAAATCGTTTCCGGCGCGACGGACACCACCGACCCGCAAACAGAGGCGTTTATCTACGACGGCGAGCAAAAGGCGTTTGTCACGGCGTACCCGATTGCAGAGCGCCCCAATGTTTGGGTAAATGGTGAACCGCTACCCCCGGAGGCCATAGGAGTTTCTGGCCTCAACGACAAGGACGAGCGCGTAATATTCCTGTTCTCCTACAACTCCAAAAACCTTAATTACCGCGAGGAGTCCGAATACCTCACGCGGGGCGACACGGTGACGGTTGACTATATCGGCATTTTCTCTATCCGGGTGACGGTGAGCAATGCCGAGAAGATAGACCAGATAGCCCAAAAGACCGGCACGAGCGGCATAATTGAGCGCGTCCAGCTTGCAAGGACGGTCAAAAACACAGACGACGCAACCGCGTTGGGGCTTTCACTTTTAGACCAGTTTTCCGAGGAGGAGGGCGAGGTCACTTTCTGGCTCAAGTCCGAGCAACTGTATGCCAACGGCTACACCATTGCCGACGTTGAACCGCTCACGCAAATGCTCTTTGACTTGCCGGAAATATCGCTCACCGGCGAATATGTGATTACCGAGCGGACTATTACCCCGCTCTTGCAAGACCTCACGGAGGACATGGAAAAGCGGCTCAAAATCACGCTCAAGTTGGTAAACCGGGACTATCTGAAAAGCTACGGCGAAATCATACGCGACCTGGAGCGGGACGTTGCCCAGCTCTCCATACGGGAGGACGAAATAGTTGTTGACGCGTCCGTTATCAACGAGCATACCACATACTCCGAAAAGCAAAGCACCCACCAGGATATTGCATACTACGCCACGACCGGCGTTATCAACGGGAGCCTCTTTTCCCCGTGCGACCTGGGCAACCCGGTATACCCGGCCGGGGTGACAGAGTACCCCCTCATAATCGTGCGGTTTCTCCAACCCGAAACGGCGAAATATGCGGAGCTTATAACCGCGAGCCTCGTAAACGCATACTTTGCCTGCAATGCCGCGGTCAACGGGAGCCTGTTCTCCCCGTGCGACCTGGGCAACCCGGTATACCCAATATAGGAGGTAATAGCAATGGAAACAAAGGAAAATTGCGGTATGCGCGGCCGCTACATCATAGAGGCGCGGGACGCGTCCGGCGCGCTCGTCAAGGCCTGGAGCTTTGACAACCAGCTAACCAAGATAAACCGCGACATGAGGGTTGCCATGCTCATGGGCACCGCGTCCGGCTACACCCTCGACGACCTGGTTATACGGTATTTTGGTTTCGGCACGGGGACGACCGCGGCAACCGCGAACGACACCAAGCTACAAAACGAGGTTATGCGGAAAATCGCCACCAAGGTGACGCAGACCACCGAAACGACCGTACAAAGCATTTGCAGTCTGTCCCCCAGCGAGGGCAATTTCACCATACGGGAAATCGGCGTTTTTTGCTCCCCGTCTGCTACGAGCGAGCTTGACAGCGGCATTATGTTGAGCCGCGTAAATGTCAATATTCAGAAAAACGACAACCTAACGCTCAATATTGTGCGTCAAGACATTGTGACCATTTAGGAGGTGCAAAAATGCCATATGAAAAACAGCTTTGGGAGCCGCGCGACGGCACCGGGCTAAACAAGTTTACCGACCAGCTCACCGGCAAACTCATGGAGCTGGTGAGTACCCCGGACAGCGTGACAAGCCCCGGCTCTCCGTTCAGCGTTGACCGCATGAACCACATGGAGGACGGCATATACGACGCGGTGCAAAAGGCAGAGCAAGCGCTCTCTGGCGGCGCTCAACAGTATATTAGAAACCGCCCCCCGACAGCCACGGACGACATAAGCGCCGGGGTGAAACCCGGCCATACCTGGATTGTCCCGCAAATGACCTTTCACAACTATGTACCGAACGCCGCCGCCCCCAATGCGGCCGCCTGGACGCTCTCCAACGGCGCGCTTGTCACGAGCGGCACCAAGGTGCAACTCACGGCCGCCAACGGCCTGGCCTATTCGACCGCGTATATCGGCCTGGGAAAGGCCGCTGTACCTGGGCACGTCTATTTCCTCCGCGGGATAGTCAGCGCCCTGGACGCGAGCGCAACCAGCATTTCCTTGTATATTGAGGACACCAACGGCCACGCCCAGGCGCTCAACAGAGCCACCCCGACCGCGGGAACCGCCTACACATTGAGCACCCGCTTTGTCATGCCGAGCGACTGGAGCGGCAACTTGCAAATCCGCATACGCATGGACTACTCGACGGCGAGCGCTATAAACGGCAAGCGCATGACGTTGGACGCGCCGCTCATTCTCGACCTTACCGCCGACATGGGCGCGGGGTTGGAGTTTACGGAGGCGCAGGCCATTGACTACGCGGCGCAGTTTACCCCCATTTTCCAAACAGAACACTACAAATACAGCGGCAATTATTGGGTGTGCGACGACAGCACGACAGGGGCGGCGAATTGGTGGAAAATACCGAACCTCAACGACGTGCCCACCGCCGTACTTACGCTCAACACCGTGCCAGGCGCGGCCGTCACGATTACGATTGACGACATCATACTAAAAGGCACCGCGGGTAGTAACGGCATTGCGACGCTATACCCGGCCAAGCTGGGCACCTGGGCGGTTGAGGTAAAAACCGCGGCCTCCACCTATACTGGCACCGTGGTTATAAACACAATCGGGTATGTCACCGCAAAGGTGCCGACGTTCGGGGCTATGTCGTGGGCTGATATTAACATTGTCGCCCAGGCTGGTGCCGCGGCAACAGTGTTTACGGCAGGCGACGAGAAAAGCGTCACCTTGACCACGAGTGAGGTTGTGACGCTCCGGGTTGAGGACTTTAACCATGACGACCTTGTGAGCGGCGGCAAAGCTAAAATGACCATAGCTATGAAAAACCTGTTTGCCGCGACGCAGAATATGAACGCCTCCAACACCAACGTAGGCAGTTGGAGCAGTTCCGCAATGCGTACCAGAATGGCAACATACCTCGCCCAGCTCCCCGCGGACTTGCAAGCCATAATTAAACCCGTCATTAAGAAAACAACGGCCGGGAATCAATCAACCTCTATCCAGACAACGAATGATAGCCTATGGTTGTTTTCGGCAATAGAGGTCGGGCTACAAACCGCGGTTGCAGGCTACAACGGAGAGGGCGCGACATATCCCTTGTTTGTGGATAATGCAAGCCGCATAAAGTATATGTCCAACGGCTCCGGGAGCGTGTACATCTGGTGGTTCCGTTCTCCTCACGCGACCTCCGCGACCGACTTCGCACTCGCCCACACGGACGGTTCTTTCAGCATCAACAGTGCCAGCTACTCCTATGGCGTGTGTGTCGGCCTCTGCGTTTAATCTGAAATCCGATAAATCCTGCCCCCTCGTGGGGCGGGATAAACGAGGTGCTATATGTCTGTATTGAAATCACAGCGAGGCGAAAGCGACGTTGCATTTTTGGACGTTGCCAGGCGCTTGGAGGTGCACACGTTGGAGCAATGCCTCAAGCTACCCAAGCGGTTGACGTTTTTCTTGTCAACCGAAATCATGCGTTGGGGTAGTGATGTGTATAACAATGTCAAGGCCGCAAACAGCATATACGCCACAAACCAGCACGAGGCGCAAATGCGGCGCGACCACTTCACGGAGGCCAACAATGCCCTGCAAATCCTTGACGGTAAAATTGGCCTCCTGTACGAAATGCTTATTATGAACCCGGAGCATTTCGGCGCAAACCCGCGCGACCAGACCAACGGAAAGCGGCGGCTCGAAAACGCCGTAAAAGCGTGGGCGGCCTTGATAAACGAGGAGGCCGCGCTCATTTCAAAAATTAAAAAGTCCGACAAGGCACGGTATAAAGACCTCCCTTGACGGTATGGGTTAAGCTCTGTAATTGTTCTCTCCGTGTCGGTTTGAGCGGGAGCGTGTACATCTGGTGGTTCCGTTCTCCTAACACGACCAACGCGACCAACTTCGCAATCGCCAACACGGACGGTTCTTTCAACAACAACAATGCCAGCAACTCCTATGGCGTGTGTGTCGGACTCTGTATACAAGCGGCATAATATGCCCGTCTGACAAAGTAGCCCATTGGGCGAAATCAGTTACATTTACAGAGGGAGAGCTTATACCCTGGCTCGACAGGCCTAAAACTAACCTTTAATACGACCGCCCGGACGCTCCTTGCATGGCCGGAAAATGTACGATATTCGGTTACATGGGCGTTGTCGTTACGGGGCTATATTCGTACCCTACACTAATGCCCTATGGAGGTTTAACATGACAAGCCAAGAGCGCCGAGAGCGCCGTTATCAACGCCGCAGAGGGGCACGGGAGAGCCGAAAGGTTGCCCGTGCCTCGTCTTGCGGTGACTATCAAACAGTATTTTCATACGGGAACCTATACAAGCACGGTAAAAGGTGTTGCCGCGGCGTTCGCTGGAAATCATCAACCCAACGCTATGAGGCCAACCTTGCCACCGTCACGGAAAAACTACACGCCGACTTGCAAGCCGGACGATACAAGAGCCGCGGCTTTATTGAGTTTGGCATATGGGAGCGCGGGCATTACCGTTGGATAAAGAGCGTCCATATCTCCGAACGAGCAGTACAAAAGACCCTTTGCGACGAGGTGATTATACCCGTTTTTACACCGTCTTTTGTCCACGACAATGGGGCGTGTATGAAATACAAGGGTATGGACTTTGCACTCGACCGCCTCACCACCCACCTACACCGGCATTATCGAAAGCACGGAACGGAGGGCGCTATACTCCAATGGGATTTAAGCGGGTTTTTCGACAGCATACCACACGCACCACTTGCAAGAGAGGCCGAGCGCCGCATAAAGGACGAGAAAATACGGGAGCTTTTCCTCTATTTCCTTGGTGCTTTCGGTACGGTTGGCATGGGGCTTGGTAGTCAAATATCCCAGGTGTGCGCGCTCATGGCCGCGAGTCCGCTTGACCACCTCATAAAAGACGAGTTGCAAATCAAGGGGTACGGGCGGTATATGGACGACGGGTACCTAATCCACGAAAACCCCGAATATCTCAAAGAATGTTTGCGGCGGCTCCGTGAGGCCTGCACCGCCCTGGGCTTTAAGCTGAACGAGAAAAAGACCCACATTACCAAACTGTCCCGCGGGTTTAAGTTTCTCAAAATGCGCTTTATGCTCACGGCGACCGGCGCGGTTGTGCGCCGCCTTGGCCGAAAGTCCATAACCTCCATGCGGCGCAAGCTCAAGAAGTTTGCCCGCTGGGTGCATGACGGGAGCATGACCATGCAGGACGTTCTAACCTCGTATAATTCATGGCGCGGTCACGCAGGCCGGGCGCAAACCTATAAGACCGTAAAATCAATGGACGCGCTTTTTGCGCGCCTGTTCAAGGAGGAGCGAATATGTACATTATCCTAAACCGCGCAAACCTGGTTGTTTGCGCCACGACGGCCGCACGGCTCGTCACACAGCTACCCAACGGCAATATGGCGCTTGCCCAGGGCTGGAACGCCACGGCCATTTACGCCGCCGATAACGACAGCTTTTACCCCCTCGACGCAAACGGAGGAATTGACACCTACCGCCTCGTTGAGGTTGAAACAATTCCGGCCGAGGTGGTGCCGGGGTATTGGTATTATACCGGCGAGTTTTTCACCACCCCGGAGAGAGAGGCCGAGCTTGCCGCGGTTATCGCGCAAAAGGACGCGGTGCGCGTGTCCTCTATCTCCTTTGTCGTCATGGCAGAGGCGGGGCAAATCGACGACGTGACGGCCACCGAGAACATAAACCAGTTTACCGAGTGGGTTTTCCCCGCGGCCTATGAGGTGGGCAATATTCGCCGCTACAAGGGGAAACTGTACCGTTGCTTGCAGGCGCACAAATCGCAAGAGGACTGGAACCCGGCCGCCGCCGTTAGCCTTTGGGTAGGCGTTGGCGACCCCGCGGTTGAGTGGCCAGAATGGGCGCAACCCATAGGCTCACACGACGCATACGCCCAGGGCGACAAGGTGAGCCATAAGGGTGAGCATTGGGTTTCGAGTGTTGGCGGCAACGTGTGGGAGCCTGGCGTATACGGCTGGGAAAAACAAGCCGCCGCAAAGAAATAGGAGGGCAAAAACATGGAAATAAAACAAGCCATTATGACAAAAAACGATTGCTATATAGGCGGCCGCACGATAACGCCCAAGGGCATTATGGTGCATAGCGTCGGGTGCGCCCAACCTAAAGCAAGCGTTTTTATTGAGTCCTGGAACAAGTCCGGCGTTGATAAATGCGTACACGCTTTTGTTGACGCTACCGGCGTATACCAAACCCTCCCTTGGGATAGGCGGGGCTGGCACGCGGGCACCGGCACGAGCGGCCAGAGCGCCAACAACACGCACATTTCATTTGAGATATGCGAACCCTCCGGCTTTACTTATAACGGCGGCACAATGGTGGGCTACGACGTGGCGAAAAACGAGCCGTTTTTCAAGACCGTGTACCAAAACGCCGTAGAGCTTTGCGCCATGCTTTGCAAAGAGTATGGCCTCGACCCGGCAAAGGACATTATTTGCCATTGCGAGGGCTACAAGCAGGGTATCGCCAGCAACCACGGGGACGTACTCCATTGGTTCCCAAAGCACAGCAAGAATATGGACACGTTCCGCGCCGACGTTAAGGCCTGCATGGCCGAGCCTCAAGGAGAGGAGGCCGAGAAAGTGTACAAGACCATTGCAGACGTGCCCGAATGGGGACGCGCAACAATTCAGAAACTCCTTGACAAGGGGCTTATGTCCGGGACGGATAACAAGGGAACGCTGAATATTACCGAGTCCATGCTCCGGGTGTTCGTCGTGAATGACCGCGCCGGGCTATACGACAAATACCCCGCAAAACTGTAACCGCCGCTGGCGAGAAAGGAGCATTTATGCAGGAACATATTTTACCCGCAATCAAGACGTTTTGCGGAGGCGTTGCCGCCCTGGCGGCTTTCTTATGGGGGGCGGCCGACCAATGGCTTTACGCCCTCCTCGCGCTCATTGTGCTGGACTACCTCACCGGGGTAATTGCGGCCGTTATCTCGAAAGAGCTTTCCAGCCGGGTGGGCTTTAACGGCATTCTCAAAAAGTTGCTTTTCCTGGTGGTTGTCGCCGTCGCCCATATCATTGATACAACCGTAGGCGCTGGCGGCACAGTCCGGGCAATGGCAATCGGCTTTCTAATTGCCAACGAGGGCATAAGCATACTGGAGAATTGCGGCCGGTGCGGCCTGCCAATTCCACAAAAGTTGCTTGACCTCCTGGAACAGCTCAAAAACAAGGATTAGCGCCTACTGGTGTGCCGGTCGTATTGTGCGCCGGTAAATATTTTTGGAAACATAGGTATCGCATAGGGAAACCCTTGTGAAGATTGAGCGTGGGATTCAGCACATCTACGCAACGCAGCTTCGGGCTATACGTGACGTTTTGCATACTACCTATGATGACCTGCTGAAGTAGATTAGCAACCCGCCTTGCAAAGAGCAGCGAGGTTCATACGGGAAATCTGCTTCGCCTTCTGAAGCCCACAACACAACCAGTAGTTGATTCACAAGGAAATATTTGTCACATTTTATGGGTGAGGCCCAAGAGCCCATACGGAGCCATTTCTACCCAAATGGTAATTGCTCAGCAACCCCTCGTCTATAAGCTCTTTTCCAATCATTGCAACTTAGTAAACACCCCCTGCCGGGATGATTTGCCGCTCCTCAAGGCAAGGCAGGCTGAAAGCCCAGTCCTCTTGAGCGAGATTCATAACTTATAGGTATTGACACCGTCCTTTGCATGTAGTAAAATCAATGCGTTGAACGGTGTCATATCTTTTCGTCATAATCGGAGCGTGATTTTTATGAAATTTGCTTATTGCAGAGTATCCACAAAGGGGCAGCTGGACGGGAACAGTATTGAAGAACAAACAAACGCCATCCTAAAGGAGTATCCCGAGGCTGAGGTCATTACGGAGTCATTCAGCGGAAGCAAAGAAAGGCCCCTTTTCACCGATTTGATCCATCGGATGAAAAGAGGCGATATGCTTATTGTTACGAAACTAGACCGATTCTGCCGCTCCACAAAGGAGGGCTTACAGTACATCGACAATTTGATGAACAAAGGCGTAAGCATCCACATTCTGAACATGGGCTTGATTGAGGATACCCCTATGGGGCGGCTCATTGTCACGAATCTCCTTGCCTTTGCAGAGTTTGAACGAGCGATGATTATCGAGCGAACTCAAAGCGGTAAGGCCATTGCTAAGACGAAGGAGGGCTATACGGAGGGCAGACCCAGGGTATACGGCAAAAAGCAGATTGACCATGCCTTGGGCCTGCTTAGCACTCATTCTTATAAGCAGGTAGAGGAGATCACGGGGATTAGTAAGAGTACGTTGGTGAGGGCGAAGCAAGCGAAATCTATCAATAATGCTCAAGTCACATAATCAGCTTCACTCAACTGTGTTTTCTGCTTGATAAGTACTTTTTCTACTATTACAAATCAATTTTGAACCCGGTGTTCCTTCTTCCGTTCCTTTTGAAACACGCCATGCAAAGAGATATTTATTTTAGTTTGTGGGGGAAAAACTATGGACGCATTTTCATTTGAGGAGAGCTTACTCTTTACCACCATTCGAATTCAAACTCTATCCGCAGAGGGAACCATAACTGGCGTTGGCACAGGCTTTTTCTTGGTGCATGAAATTGATGGACTCGGGGCAAAAGCATATCTTATCTCAAATAAACATGTCATTGCCGACAGCGACAGCATTAAGCTGGAGTTTATTAAAAGAAAGGACAATTCCGACGCATTTGAACCAGATTGGACGCACAATAACATTCCGCTTTACAGGCAATCTAAATATGCAAGTATGCATCCGGATCCCGATATTGATATTGCTGCCATAGATATGTCTGGATTCCTAGAATCAAATAAAGACAAAATATTTCTAAAATGCTTAAGGTCTACATCCCTTGCAACATGCTTGGAAGAAGAATTACATGTAACTCAAAGTGTTTACTTTATCGGATATCCAGATAATCGCTATGACGAAGTAAATAACCTTCCATTGATAAGAACCGCCATCCTTGCCAGTCACCCCAGTATAGACTTCAACGGGAGGAAACAATTTATTATAGATGGGCAGGTTTTCCCAGGATCAAGCGGAAGCCCTGTCGTAATGAATCTTGGAAGTGAACTGTGGAAAAGTGGTCGCATGCCTGGTGAACGGCGTGGGATGCTCTTGCTCGGCGTTGTTTCTATGACAATGATTCGTAATAATCGATTGGAGTATCTGCAAACTGACTTTCCCAAAAATGCTCAAACCCAAGAAGTTCTAGGGTTAGGCATTGTTTTTAAGTCTACTGCCATTAGAGAGCTTCTTGACATAATTTCAAAGAAGTTTCAAACCGGAGACTATGACGGTGTAGCAATGACGGCATTTGAAGAATAATGACTGATAGGTAAACTAGCCAACTAATCTGTCTAAAGCATGCATGTGGTATGCAGTCAAACGATTTCACCCCTAAGATTTATCAGAAACCTTGCCAAAGTCACCTTTTTATGCTATATTTCCAGTCAGAACAGACCTATAAACTCACGCAGGTCACGCCGATAAATAATTGAGATCGGTTCCATAAAACATAGCAGCCAGTCAGCGCAAACCCTTGGAAACCCTGCAAAAGTATTTCGGCTACACCGTGTCCAATTCCAAGGGCAAACCCACCAATAGCGAATTTATCGCTATGATTGCGGATCGCTTGGTTTTGCAGCGGAAGCAGGGGTAAGAAATACAACAATTTCGCCTCCGTATTTGAGTGTTGGCTCAAATGCGGAGGCGTTTTTTACAGGAAAACCACCACCAGCGATGCCAGCAAAAGCGCTTCAATGACAAAGATCGCGCCACACAGCTTATTCCATGAAAAATAGTAAAACTGTCTCATCAAAAAATCAAGGGGGACGCAAACTACAAGCGCAATCACACTGAGAACCAACAGTGCTTCCCATATATGCCATCCACAGGAATACAGAAAGGCCCCTCCAAAAGAACCAAAACAGGAGGCAACGCAGACGGTTGGAAAACTCAGCCAAAAGGGAAATCTCTCCATCTGCCGGGCATAGCCGCAGTTCAGGCAAGTCATGCGATCCGCTATCCTGAGAAGGCCATATCGCAGCCTAATAACCTCCCCGCAGGAGGGGCATGTGCCCTGAAAGGACACCCTATACATGAGGATTTTTCAGCTCAAAGCAAAATCTATCCTTCCCGGGCCCGTCGTAGTCCTTCACATAGGGGATCCCGTCGATGTAATCCCCCACGTCTTTGAGCTGAAAGCCCATGCCGGAATGAAAGGCGTGGGACAGCCGGTTCACCGTGGAGGTCACGGAGCGGATTTTGCTTCTGCCCTCTTTTGCCGCCAGCTGGGCGAAGCGGTCATAAAGCCCCTGGCCCACCCCCCGTCTGCGGTAGTCGGGATTCACCCCGGCAAAGTGGACGTAGGCCACATCGGGGTCGCTCTGGGCCATGAAGCCGATGAGAAAGCCCGCTAGGTCCCCGTCGATCTCCGCCACCAGGCAGGTATCGGCAAAGTAACGCACGAAAAGGCTGGGAAGCTGGTCTACCATGTTTCTGCCGTTCCACCAGGCGTCCAGGCGGGACATGATCAGACCATAGTCTTCCTCTCGGAGTGGGCGAATGTTCATAGGGGGACCTCCTTCATAGTTAATCGCTGGGTTTTTCCTAAATATACCACTTGAATCTCCCCGATGCAAGGGTTTTCTCCTCTTGCAATTTCACTTTTTTTATGCCATACTCAGCCTGGTAAGAATTTTGCTTTTACAAAGGAGTTTTTTCATTATGGCAGAAAATAAAGTCATTTGCACCGCCAAAGAGGTGGATTACCTCTCCATCCGCAAGGCCATGTGCGTGGGGGTTCGTACCATGGAGGAGCTGGTGGAAAAAACCGGCGTCTGCACCCAGTGCGAGGGCTGCAAAACCGCCACCCCCGCCATTCTCTCTTCCGTTTGCGGCTGTAAGGAGGTCTCCCTCCAGACGGTGGTAGACGCGGTGAAGGGCGGGGCGGATACCGTGGAAAAGGTTATGGAGAAAACCGGGGCCGGCACAGGGGAAGACTGCGGCAAGTGCAAAATGCTCATCGCCAACGTCATTGAGCTGGGCCGGTAAGCCTCTCAGCTGGGCTTAACCTCAAGCCCAGCCCCGGGGAGCGAGACGTAAAAAGCGTGGAACGAAGGCCGACTTGGCTCGTTCCACGCTCTTCATTTGCTTTAGTTCGAGGGGCAGATAGACCCCCGGAATTACTCGGTCATCATGGCGCTGAGGGCATGGGCGTTTTCGATGCACTCCTCCAGCTCTTTGTCAAACTGGGCGCCTAAGGTTTTGGCCCCGTCCATGCTCTTCACGGCATTGCTGACGGAGCTTGCCATTTCCTTTGCGCTCTGCTCGATGCGGCGCACGGCGTCGTTGGTGCTTTCCGAAAGCTTGGCAATCTCGTGGGCCACCACGGCGAAGCCCTTGCCGTGAACCCCGGCTCTGGCGGCCTCTACCGAGGCGTTGAGAGACAGGATTTTGACCTGCATGGAGATGGCCTCGATATCCTTAATAAAGCCCTGGATGTTGCGAATTTGCTCGTTCAGCTCGGAAATGTGCTTGCCCACAGCGCCTCTGGCGCTGCTGTTTGCCTCGAAGGCCGCCTTGGCCTGGACGATTTGGTCCGCGTTTTTGATGGCAGCTTCTCTCAGCTCTCTCATGACTTCCCCACCCTTTTTTATCTTAGGCAACGCGGCCTTATCAGCTGCGACCTGCCCTTGGTGTTTCGATTTGATAGCATCATAACACACCAATCTAAAAAATGGAAGAGGGAGAATGACCTTCACCGCCAGGATTTTTTAGTTTCTATCCAGGGAAGAAAGGGGCGCGGGATCGTCCTTTTTTTCAAAGCTGTGCTTTAGCTCTTCCCAGAGCTCTATGGCCCGAAACTTGATGACATACTCCCGGCCTTCTTCCAAAATGAGGAAAACCTCCTGGTCGGAAAGACCGGCCCCCCCGGCAGTGTCCTCCACCTCTTCTGTGCTGGCGGCGGTGCAGAGGGGCGGGAACACCACGCACCACCAGTTTTGCCCCGCCCCCTCCCCGATGATCACCCGGAGAGACTCATAATTGCCCGCGGGCAGGGAAAAATCCTCATAGTGGCGGGTGGGAAACCAGGTCTCCTCCACCTGGACGGCAACCGGATATTGGTAGCCCGCTGCCGCCACCGTCTCCAGGGCCGCCGCCTCAATCTCCGGGATGTGGCTTTTCAGCGAGGCGGCCACCCCCTGGGCGTCTTGGGCCTCCTTGGCCCAGGGCTCCACCAGGGCCAGCACCTGGTCCCGCACCCTAAGTTTCAGGGCCTGGTCTTCCGCCCCGTCGGAGTTGGCCAGGACGTGAAGGCGCAACAGCTGCTGGGAGAGGGCCGTTTGCTCCCTGTCTAAGTAGAAGCAGAAGAGGACCAGAAGAATGCACAACAGTCCGCTTGCCTGCCGCCAGGGTAGGGTCTTGACTTTTTTCATCATTTCCTTTGAGAACATAAAAACACACCGTCCAGACTGATTCATTTTCTGTCAGTATGGACGGTGTGATTTGTTTTTATACGGGCCTGGTGAGAAAAACCTCTTTGTAATCCTCCTCCAGCCGGGCGGCGCAGGCTTGCCCCTCCTCTAACCCGGCGAAGAGGCCGAACACTGTGGGGCCGCTGCCGCTCATGGCCGCGCCCAGAGCGCCCGCCTCCCCCATAAGGTTCTTGATGCGCCGTACCTCCCTGTGGTGATCTTCCTCCAGCACCTCTTCAAAGACGTTGTAAAGGCGCGCCGCCACCCCCTCCAGGTCGCCTTCCTCCAGGGCTTTTATCAGCCCCTGGGTGTCGGGCTGATTCTCTGTGGGGTTTTCGTCCCAGCGGCGGAAGAGAGCGGGGGTGGAAATAGAGAAGTCCGGCTTGCACAGGAGAATATGGCAGGAGGGCAGGGGCATGAGGGGGGTGAGAATCTCTCCCCGTCCTCCCGCTCTTGCTGTCCCCCCCAGGAGGCAAAAGGGCACGTCGGAGCCCACCTGGGCGGCGATTTGAAAAAGCACTTCCCGGGAAAGGGGCTCCCCCATCAGGCCATTGAGGCCCCGGAGCACGGCGGCGGCGTCGCTGCTGCCCCCGGCGGTACCGGCCTGGGTGGGTATCTTCTTTTGAATGTCCAGTGAAAGGCCGCAGCCCTCTACTTCCGCCGCCTGAAAAAAGCGCCAGGCGGCATCCACGGCGAAGTTGCCTCTATCCTGGGGCAGGTCGGGCCGATTTCCCGAAAGTACTATCCGCTCCCCTTCTATGAGAGCCAGGGTAATCTCGTCACAAAGGCTCACCGACTGCATCACCATGTCCATCTCGTGGTAGCCGTCGGGCCGCAGACCCAGAATGTCCAGGGAGAGGTTCAGCTTGGCGAAGGCCTTTTCCTTCCGGCGTTTCACTTGATTTTTCTGGCTTCCAGGTAGAAGCGCTTATCGTGGGCCTCCCCCATGGAGAAGGTTTTCCGGGGCAGGGCGCCGTCGAAGATCACCGTGGGGAAAAGCTGCTCCTTTTCCATGCAGGGCAGGAGGAAGCCTATGCTGCCGGGGGCTTTCGACAGGTCCCGCACCACGTCTTCCCCGTGGATATAGTCGATCTTGCCGCCCTTTTCCTCCAGGTAACGGTCTAAGAAGTTCTGAAGAGTACCCACCTCCAGCTGGGCCGTGGGGTTGGGGATGGTGATGACCCCTTCCTTGTCCCCTATCACGTAGGTAAAGGCGTGGCCCTCTCCCGCCCCCAGCTTCGCGCCGGGGTAGGCGGCCAAAAGGTCACCCAGAAGCGCCTGGGGCTCCACCTCGAAGACCACCCGGTGGATGGCTTCGAAGTCTAGGGATTCATCGTGGAGGTTCCCCAGCTCCACCAGGGCGTAGCGGGCGGGATGATTGTCCCACTGGTCTGCGGGCAGGGTCTTTTTCACCTCTTCCCAGCAGGCCTTGGCGGTGGCCACGGAGTGGTTCCCGTCCCCGTTGGCGAAGATCAGGGGGGCCTTTCCCTGGGCCTTATAGTGGTCGGCAAAACGGGCGGGGCCGGCCAGGGCCAAAAGGGCTTTTTCCACCCGGGCCTTTTGGGCGTCGTTTAGGCTGTAGCCCACGATGCTGCCGCCCCGCTCCATGAGCTGCGTTTCATACTCCAGGGTCATGGCGGCCTTTTCACCGGCCAGGGGCTCCAGCACGGTTTTGTCCGGGTCGTCGATGAGGACTAAAATGTGGGGCAGCTCCACCGGAGCCTCCTTCCGCACGGCCATACGGGGCGGAATGCGAGCCAGAACGGTTCCCTCTGTGGCCCGCACGGGGGTTTCGGAGCCCTTATCGTAGCTATACTGCTCTAAATCCAGCTTGCCGATGAGGCCACGGCGGACTTTGCCGTTTTCCAAGGTGCGCTCGGTGTAAATCAGGGCGTTTTCCAGCGGACGGAACTGCCCGCCCTCCAGATAGGCCTTCATGGAAGCGTGGATGCTTTGAATATCCTCCGCCACGTTTTCCCCCTCCAGCTTGCTCTCGGGCAAAATCAGGCGCAGGGTGGAGGGCTTATCCCCCACTGCGGCCTCCACCCGCTCCCAATACTCCGGCTGGGAGGTATATTGGTCGCAGGCCACCACGGCCCAGGCTTTCAGGTCGCAGTTTGCGGGCAGGAGGATATCCGCCGGGGTAAAGGCAATTTTCTTCGTCATGAAGGGGTCACTTCCTTTCATTGTTTAGCTTAGCTGCTCAAAAAGCAGGGGCATCAGCACATCGGCGCCTTTTTCGTAATAGGGCCCTTCCAAGCCCACGGCCTCGGAATAGGGCTTATCCAGGCCCGTGTTCTTCCGGCTGTCGTAAAGAAGGTAGGGAACGGGCTCGCCGTCGTGGCCCCGGGTGTCGGTGAGGGTCTTATGGTCGGAGAGGATGAGAAGGCGGAAGTCTTCCCCCTCCAGGGCTTTGGTGAGGGGGGCGATCACCCGGGAATCCAGCCACTCTATGGCCTGGAGCTTGCCCGGCAGGTCGCCATTGTGGGTGCATTCGTCGGGGGCCTCGATGTGGAGGGCGGCAAAGTCCTGCCCATCGCGAAGGGCCTTTAGGGCGGCTTCCACCTTGCCCTCATAGTTGGTCTCCAGCTCTCCCGTGGCCCCTTCCACATAGGTGACATCCAGGCCGCAAAGCTTGGCGATACCGTGGCAGAGGGGAACGGCGGAGATCACCGTGCCGGTTTTGCCGTACTTTTCCGTGAAGGAGGAGAGGGACACGGCGCTGCCTTCCGCCCAGAACCAGATGCCGTTGGCGGGGAGCTTGCCCTCCCGGCGCCGCGCCTCATTGATGGGGTGGCGGTCTAACACCTGGTGGGCCAGCTTCATGAGATTTTTCAGGGTCTGGGCGTTGGCGTTACCACAGGGGAGCAGGGGGCCGATGACCTCGCCCAGATGGTCGTGGGGCGGGATAAGGCAGATGTCTTTGATATCCGCTCTGGCCTGAACGGCAATGTGGCGGAAGGAGGCGGCGGGGTAAACCCGCATCCCGGCCTTGGCGGCGGCGGCGGCGAAATCGGGCTCTGAGAAGAGGTCCTTCACCAGCCGGGCAGAAATCTCGCCCTCGATGGACCCGCCGGAGTGGGAGAGAATCTTTTTCACCTCAAAGGCTTTGTCGCCATCCTCATAGGTCACCATGTTGCAGCGGTAGGACACATCGCCGGGCAGCAGCTGTATCCCCGTGGCGGCGGCCTCTAGGGGGGATCGGCCCGTGTAGCACAGGAGGGGGTCGGCACCGAAGATGGATAAAATCGCCGTGTCGCTTCCCGGGGGGAGACTGTCGGGGCAGGTTTTCACGCTGCCCACCTCGCCCCTTGCCGCCAGGGCGTCCATGGCGGGGATTTTGGCGTATTGCAGGGGCGTTTGATTGCCCAGCTGGGCCACAGGATTGTCGGCCATCCCGTCGCCGATGACTAAAATGTACTTCATGTGGGGTTCCTCATTTCTAATTGGAAGACGTTTCTATAAGCTATCTAAAAAACGGCGGATGCGCAGGAGTGCCTCCGCCAGGTTTTCCATGGAGGCGGCGTAGCAGGCGCGCACAAAGCCCTCGCCGCCGGGGCCAAATGCCGTTCCGGGGATCACCGCCACCTTTTCCTGGATTAAAAGCCTTTCGCAGAAATCCTCGGCGGAAAGGCCCGTGGAGGCGATGGAGGGGAACATGTAAAAGGCACCCCGGGGCTCGAAGCAGGAAAGGCCCAAATCCCGAAAGCCCTGGAGGAGAAACTGGCGGCGCTTGTCGTATTCCCCTCGCATGGCCTCGATGTCGGCATCCCCCTCCCGGGCGGCCTGGATGGCGGCGTATTGGCTCACCGTGGGGGCCGACATGATGGTGTATTGGTGGAGCTTGATCATGGGGGCCAAAAGCGCCTGGGGCCCGCAGAGGTAGCCTAAGCGCCAGCCCGTCATGGAATAGGCCTTGGAGAAGGCGTTGACGATGAGGGTGCGCTCCCACATGCCGGGGAGATTGGCGATGGACAGGTGCTTTGCGCCAAAGCTCAGCTCGGCGTAAATCTCGTCGGAGATGACGATAATGTCTGTGCCCGCTAAGACCTCGGCCAGGGCCTCTAAATCGCCCCTTTCCATAACGCCGCCTGTGGGATTGCAGGGGTAGGGCAGCACCAGGGCCTTGGTTTTGGGGGTGATTGCGTCTTTCAGCTCCTGGGGTGTGAGGCGGAATTCGTTTTCCACCTTGGTCTCTACGTAAACGGGCACCCCGTGGGACATGGAAACCATGGGCCCGTAGCAGACGAAGGAGGGGGTGGGGATAATCACCTCGTCCCCGGGATTCAGCAGGCAGCGGAAGGCCAGGTCCAAGGCCTCGCTGCCCCCCACGGTGATGAGGATTTGGTCTTCCGGGCGGTAGCTTAGGTCGAAGCGGCGGGCCAGATAGGCGGAAACCTCCTGCCGCAGCTCTAAAAGGCCGGTGTTGGGGGTGTATTGGGTCTGGCCCAGGTCCAGGGAGCGTATCCCTGCGTCCCGCACGTGGCGCGGGGTGGGAAAGTCGGGCTCACCAACCCCCAGGGAGATGGCCCCGTCCATTTCCGCCAGCAGGTCAAAATATTTTCGGATGCCCGAGGGGGGCACCTGGTTGATGGGTCCCCCCATGATTTTACTGTAGTCTATTGCTGTGTTCATGTTCAAAACCTCGATTGTTTCAGTGTCTAAAATGTTCCGGTTCCTTGCTTTTTATGTTCACTCCGCCTGGTTTCCCAGGGCCTCCAAGGTTTCCCCTGTGAGGCGGTAGGTGGTCCAGTCCTCCATGGGTCTGGCATGCAGGGAGAGGTAAAAGTCGATACTGGGTTTGTTCCAGTCCAGGCAGGCCCACTCCAGCCTACCGCAGCCCAGGGTAAGGGTTAGCTTGGCCAGGTAAGCCAACAGCGCCTTTCCATAGCCCCGGCCACGCTTTTCTGGCCTGACGTAAAGGTCCTCCAGATAGATTCCCGCCCTTCCCAAAAAGGTGGAAAAGTTATGGAAATAGAGGGCGAAGCCCACGGGCTGCCCCGCCTCTTCGGCTATCACCACCTGGGCCTTTTCCTTCTCAAAGAGCCAGAGCTGTAAAAGCTCCTGGGTGGCCACTACCTCGTGGGAAAGATTTTCGTAATCGGCCAGCTCCTGAATAAAGACCAAAATTTGGGGGATATCCTCAGAGGTGGCGGGTCTTATGTGAATGTGTTCCACTTGATCGCTTCCTTCTATTCTGGCATTTCCCCGTCCTCGGGGGCCTCTTTTTCCTGGGACTTGGCAAAAGCCTCCTCCTGGCATTGGAGCAGCTCGCCGATAAGGCTGTTGGAGAGGAGGAAGCCGGCGGGGGTCAGGTGCCAGCGGTGGCCCTGCTGCTCTACAAGGCCCTTACATTCCCAGAGCTCCAGCTTACCCAATAGGGGGTCGAAGCTGCGGAAAAACTCTCGCCTGTATTCCCATTCCTCTATCCCCCGCAGGGTGCGCAGCCGCAGCATCAGGTATTCCCGGGCCCTTTCGGCCTTGGGAATCTCCTCCCGCTCCGCCAGAATCTCCCCCCCGGTGAGAACCCCGGTGATATAGCCCTCTAAGCTGCGGCGGTAGGCGTAGCGACAGCCCCCAAAGTCGGAATGGGCCCCGGGGCCGAAGCCGAGATACTCCCGGCCCATCCAATATTTCAGGTTGTGGCGGGATTCCTTGCCGGTTTTGGCAAAGTTGGAGATTTCGTATTGGCGGTATCCGGCCCGTTTAAGCCGCTCCACCATCCAGAGGTACATATCCGCCTGGCAGTCATCATCGGGGATGGCCTCGCCCCTTAATACCCGGCCATGGAGGGGGGTGCCCTCCTCCACCTTGAGGCCGTAGAGGGAGAGATGCTCGGGGCTCAGGTCTATGGCCTTTTCCACCGAGGCGCGAAAGCTTTCCATCGTCTGGCCCGGCAGGCCGTAGATGAGATCCAGGCTCAGGTTTTCCACCTTGGCCTCCCGCAGGGCAAGCACCGCCTCCTCCACCTGGCCCAGGTCGTGGATGCGGCCCAGATTGCACAGCTGGGCTTCGTCGGCGGTTTGCATTCCCAGGGAAAAGCGGTTAAAGCCCGCTCTTCTCAGCCGCGCCATCTCCCGCTTTTCCACGCTGTCGGGGTTGCACTCCAGGGTGATCTCCGCCCCCTTGGTGACGCTGAAATGGCGGCGCAGGGTGGAGAGAATCTCCCGCAGGCGGCTGCCGCCGTAGCAGGAGGGGGTGCCGCCGCCGAAGTAGATGGTGTCTACCTGGCAGCCCTTGGCGGCGGGGGCCGTTTCTTTTATATGGCGCAGGAGGGCCTTTTGATAGGCGTCCATCCAGCCCTCACCGCCGGCGATGGAGTAGAAGTCGCAGTAGTCGCACTTGGCACGGCAGAAGGGGATGTGGATGTAAATGCCCAAAATTCGTCCCATCACTGCGCCTCCTTTCCGATTCAGGTTTTTTCGGCCTTTTCTCGTTTCGTGCCGGTTTTCCTTTGTTTTGTCTCTGGTTCCGAACTGATCTATAACTATTCTATTATACCTCTTTTCTATTTTTTTGCAACTACCCTGTGTCTGTGGTATACTATATTAAATCAGTTTTTTTGTCGTGAGGAGGCATGTCATGGAACCGCCCCGCAGACTCACCCACATTGTCACAGCCCAGGAAGAGGGCAAAACTGTGGACACCCTCCTGCGCCATGTGCTCTGCCTCTCCTCCGGCTCTATCCGCAGGGCCAAGGGGGCGGAAAACGGCATCACTTTAGACGGCTGCCTGGTTTTTACCAACGCTCTGGTTCATGAGGGACAAACCCTTTCCATTCTGGTGGGGGAGGCAAATCCGCCTCTGGACCTCCTCCTCACCCCCGGCCCCCTGTCCATTTTGTACGAGGATGCCGACCTTTTGGTGGTGGATAAAATGGCCCCCCTCCCCGTCCATCCCGGCCCGGGGAACCTTGACAGAAGCCTTGGCAATTACCTGATGCACTACTATAAAACCCGGGAGATCTCTGCCCGCTTCCACCCTGTGAACCGCTTAGACGCCGGGACCTCGGGCCTTTTGACCATCGCCAAGCATCCCCACGCCCATGAGCGGCTCCAGTCCTTCCTTCACGGGGGCGGGTTTTCTCGGACTTACCTGGCGGTTTGCGAAGGCGTTCCCACCCCGCCCGCAGGTACCATAGCCCTGCCCATAGGCCGCCGGGAGGGCTCCGTGCTGCGGCGGGAGGTCAGTCCCACGGGGGCCCCCGCCGTGACCCATTACCGCCTTCATTTCACCGACGGCAAACGCAGCCTTCTGGCCCTGGGCTTGGAGACAGGGCGTACCCATCAAATCCGCGTCCATCTCTCCCACTTGGGCCATCCCGTCACCGGGGATTTTCTCTATGGGACGGAAATCGAGGGCCTTCCCGGGCGCTTTGCCCTTCACTCCCACACTGCCGCCTTTTTTCATCCTGTCACCGGGGCGCAGCTTAGCTTTACCGCCCCTCTGCCGCCGGAGCTTTTGGCCCTTTTGCCGGGGCTTTCCGAAACCATCTTTCCCTGGGAGGACAGCCTGTGAATCCACTGTTACAACTTCCCATTCCCCTCTTGGAATGGTACCGGGAGCAGGGCCGGGACTTGCCCTGGCGGAAAACCTCGGACCCTTACGCCATCCTGGTCTCGGAGCTCATGCTCCAGCAGACCCGGGTCACGGCGGTTTTGGGCTATTGGGCCCGGTTTTTAGGGGCCCTGCCCACCTTTGAGGCCCTGGCCGCCGCCCCGGAGGACAAACTCCTAAAACTCTGGGAGGGCCTGGGCTACTACAGCCGGGCCAGAAATCTGCAAAAGGCCGCTCGGCAGGTGATGGAGGATTTCGGCGGGGTTTTCCCCCGAGACTATGGGGAAATCCGCAGCCTATCGGGGGTGGGGGATTACACCGCCGCCGCCCTCTCCTCCCTCCTTTACGGCGCACCCACCCCGGCGGTGGACGGGAACCTGCTGCGGGTCACCGCCCGGCTCACTGGGGATTTTGACGACATTACCACCGGGGCCATGAAGAAAAAAGTCACCGCGGCCCTCACCCAGATTATCCCCCTGGAGGCCCCCGGCCCCTTTAACCAGGCCATGATGGACCTGGGGGCCATGGTCTGCCTGCCCAACGGCGCGCCCCTCTGCCACCGCTGCCCCGCCAGTGATTTTTGCGTGGCATATCAGAAAAATCTCACCGCCGCCCTGCCTGTTCGCAGCCGGAAAAAGGCGCGGCGGATGGAGGAGCGGGCGGTGCTCTTCCTCTTTCATCATGGCAGGGTGGCCCTGCGCCGCCGCCCGGACAGGGGGCTTTTGGCAGGGCTTTGGGAGTTCCCCTGCGAGGCTTCCGTGGAGGATGGCGCGCCCTTCGCGCCCCTGGGTTTTTCCGGATTGACCCTTGCCGGAGCCGGGCGGCATATTTTCACCCATGTGGAGTGGCACATGACGGCCTATGTGCTGGAAGGGGGCAGTGATGAGCTGCCCCAGGGCTGGGTCTGGGCGGACAGGGCGTCTCTGGGCCGAGACTATGCCATCCCCAGCGCCTTTTCCTCCTTCGCCTCCATTTGGGAGGGGTATTTGTAAGGGTATCCCGTGACCAGCAGGGCCCGCTACCAAGGGCCCCAACGAAAGGGGAGATATCTTTGGCTTTTTCACCCATCATCCAAACCTGCCGCCTCTGTCCCCGGCTCTGCGGGGTACGGCGGGATGAAGAATCCGGCGGGGGCTACTGCCTGATGCCCACCCTGCCCAGAATCGCCCGGACCGCCCTGCACCACTGGGAGGAGCCGCCCATTTCCGGAACCCGCGGGGCGGGCACGGTGTTTTTCTCCGGCTGCGCCCTCTCCTGCCTTTTTTGCCAGAACCGCGGCATCAGCCAGGACGGCTTCGGTAAGACCATCACCCCGGCCCGGCTGCGGGAGATTTTTGAGGATTTAATCCGCCAGGGGGCCCATAATATTGACTTAGTGAGCCCCAGCCACTTTGCCCCGGCGATTTTAGAGGCTTTGAACACGCCCCTTTCTGTCCCCGTGGTGTGGAACTCCGGGGGCTATGACAGCCTTTCTACCCTGAAAACCCTGGAGGGGAAGATTCAAATCTTTCTGCCGGATCTGAAATATTTAGATGCCAAAACGGCCAAGGCCTATTCCGGGGCGGCGGATTATCCCGCTGTGGCGAAAGCCGCCATAGCGGAGATGGTGCGCCAGGTGGGGCCCGTTGTTTTGGACGAAAACGGCATCCTCCAAAGGGGCGTTCTCATCCGCCACCTCCTCCTGCCCGTGGGCCTGCGAGAGGCCAAGGAGGTGATGGACTGGGTGGCGGGGACTTTTCCAAAGGGCAGCGTTCTCTTCTCCCTCATGAGCCAGTATGTGCCCTATGGCGACGCGGAGGATCTGCCGCCCCTCCACCGGCCCCTGCGGGAGAGCGAGATCAAAGCGGCGGTTTCCTATATGGAAGCCCTGGACCTGCCGGGCTTTGTCCAGGAGCGGGAGGCGGCCAATACGGGGTATATTCCTCTTTTTGATCTTTCGGGCTTATGAGCCGTCTTTTATTTTTCATAGAATCCGGCGCAAAATTTTCTCCTGCCTCATGTATAAGGAAATCGCCTCTTGCCCACAATAGGCTCGGAGGTGTTTCCATGAGACAAAAACCAACGACACGATTTGGTGATTTTATGGAGGGGAAGGGCTTTTACATCGTCCTATTCCTCTGCGTCACCGCAATTGGAATTTCGGGCTATTTTCTCTTCTCCGGCTTGATGCCAAAAAATCCCCTGGCTGTGGACGACCCCATGCAGCAGGTGGCAGGTCATAACTCCCAGGTGGACGTGCCCTATCAGGTCCCCGTGGTGACCATTCCCCCCAAAATCATTGACCCCGCCCAGGAGACCGCAAACCCCGCCGATACCCAGGAGACTGCCGCCACCCCCGACCAGCCGGCGGCTCCCTCCTATGTCTGGCCCGTGCGGGGCAACATTAGCAAGGATTACAGCCTGGAGGTCTTCGCCTATGACGAGACCATGGGCGACTGGCGTACCCACGCGGGCCTGGACATCAGCGCCGAGCTAGGCACCGAGGTTTTGGCCACTTCGGCAGGGATTGTATCTGCCGTGGAGGAGGACCCCCTGATGGGTACCATGGTGATCATTGACCACGGCCAGGGGCTCCAGAGCGTCTATGCCAATCTGGCAGCTGCCCCCACCGTGACCCCCGGTGACCAAGTGTCTCCCGGTGTGGTGATAGGCACCATAGGCAAAACCGCCATCGCCGAGAGCGTTTCTGCCCCCCACCTGCACTTTGAGATGCTGCAGGACGGCGTGGCCATCGACCCCGTGGCTTTTTTGCCGGCGGGAAACTAAATGAAAAAAACACAGGGCCAGATCTTTGGCTCTGTGTTTTTTGTTGGGCACTTTTGTACCGGGCACGGCATCTTCCCCCGGGGGCTCATTTCAGCGCCCCCTCCTGTTCTTGATGGTGGGCCACCTTTTCCGCCACGTTTTCCTTAAAGGAGTTGAAGAGGTTCACGATAAGGGCAGACAGAACGCCTATCCCGGCCAGGGCGTAAAAGATGGTAAAGATTTTACCCGCGTCTGTCTGGGGGGAAAAGTCGCCATAGCCTATGGTGGCCAGGGTCATGACGCAAAAGTAGAGGGCATCCAGAATGCGCCAATGTTCCACCAGGGCGTAAAAGACGGTTCCGATTCCCAGCAGGAGTAAGGTGATGAGGAAAAGCCCCTGGAAGGCCTTGCTTTTTAAGGCGCGCTTTAAGGCGCGGTATAGTACGGTAAACATAAATGCCCCCTTTTGTCCCTGCAAAAAAAACACAGGGCCAGATATCTGACTCTGTGTTTTTCACGTGTTCAATTAGCCCTTAGACTTTGCCATCTCCACCAGGGCGGTGAAGGCAGCCTTGTCGTGGATTGCCATCTCGGAGAGCATCTTGCGGTTGATTTCCACGTTGCACAGCTTCAGGCCGTGCATAAAGGTGGAGTAGTTCATGCCGTGCATCTTGCAGGCGGCGCTGATGCGGGTGATCCACAGTCTGCGGAAGTCGCGCTTTTTCAGGCGGCGGCCGGTGTAGGCGTAAGTCAGGGACTTCATCACCTGCTGGTTGGCCATCTTGAAATGCTTAGACTTTGCGCCCCAATAGCCCTTGGCGAGCTTTAAGATCTTATTTCTTCTTTTGCGCGTCATCATCGCGCCTTTTACTCTAGCCATCTTAGGTTAGCCTCCTACTATTATCTCTTAATTATTTATACAGAATCATGCGCTTGACGGCTGCTTCGTTGGTCTTGTCCGCATAAGCGCCGCCACGGAGGCGTCTTTTCAGCTTGGTGGTCTTGCCGTGGCCGTTGAGCAGGTGTCTCTTATTGGCGTGGGAGCGCTTCACCTTGCCGGTTTTGGTAAGGCTGAATCTCTTTTTCGCGCCGCTGTGGGTCTTCATTTTAGGCATGACGGAAAACTCCTTTAACGAATTACTTTTTTGTTTCTTTAGTGGGTTTCGGGGAGAGGAACATGTGCATGTGTCGGCCTTCCAGCTTGGGCTCCTTGTCCATGGCGGCCATTTCGGTGCAATCTTCCGCAAATTTGACCAGAAGGCGCTTGCCGATGTCGGTATGGGCCATTTCGCGCCCGCGGAAACGGACGGTGACCTTTACCCGGTTGCCTTCTTCCAAAAAGCGCTGGGCATTGCGGAGCTTCACATTGAAATCGTTGACATCAATTCCCGGAGACATCCGCACTTCTTTGATCTCCACTACCCGCTGGTTCTTCTTGGCCTCTTTCTCCCGCTTGGTCTGCTCAAAGCGGAACTTGCCATAGTCCATGAGTTTGCAGACGGGGGGATTGGCGTTGGGGGAGATTTTGACCAGGTCCATATCCCCCTGGGTGGCCTTTTCCATAGCCGCTTCCAAGGGCATAACGCCCAACTGCTCGCCCTCTGCGGATATCAGGCGTACTTCCTTGTCGCGAATCTCTTCGTTGATTTGATGAGCCATGTTACTGATGACACAAACACCTCCTAGTTGGAATACAAAAGCGGACACCGAGAAAGGCGTCCGCACATACACAAAAACACCGCCGTGAAAACCCCGGCGCGCTTTTCCATGTTAACCCCTTCGCATCGTTGCGGGAGGTGAGGCAGGCGGAACCTTCCTACTTTGTTTTGCTCTAGTAGTATAGCATTGGCCCGTTGCCCTGTCAAGGGGTTTTTCATTTTTCCAAAAAATCGTGAAAACAGCGCCGCCCTCCCGGGTCCGAAAGGGCGGCGCAGCAATTCTTACTTTAACTTATATTCGAAGCAGTATGCATGCTTGGCGAAGCCGTAGCCCTCGTAAAAAGCGTGGGCTTCCAGGCGGGGCATGCCGGAATCCAGGACAATGGCGTTGCAGCCTCGCTCTTCCGCCAGGGTTTTGGCGTGGTTCATCAGCGCGGTGCCCAGGCCCTGCTTGCGGCGGCCTTCGTGGGAATAGATGCTGGAGACATAGCAGGTTTGGCCCGAGAGCCAGAAGGTGTTAAAGAAGGTGCCGTGGCAGAAGCCCACGGGCTCTTCCCCATCGTAAAGGAAAAAGGCAAAGTCGTTGGGGTTTTCCAAAACCTCTGCGTATACCTTACGGATCACCTCTTTGTCGTAGGTGTTATAGGTCCAAAGCTTTTCAATAAAGTCGAATGCCTGGTCAAATTCCGCCATGGTCAGGTTCCTGATTTCCATATGTCTGCCCCCGATTCTATCGTTATTGGGAGGGATTCCCTACCTAATTTCTTATTATAGCACGGGGGTTTTTCGCCAACAATCCCTTTTTCCAATTTTTTTGCCGTAGCTTTCGGGTCCCTTTCATACGCTCTTTATGAATAATATGCACAATTTTCTGTATGCTCTGGATTTCTCCTTCTTGCAAACCGGAGATAATCCACTTTTGTTCGAATTCTTATTCATTTCCTCTTGCATTTTCATTCCGTTGGTGTTATGCTGTCTCCAATGGAATTTTAGCAGTGAAAAAATCATTACTTGGGAGGATTTAACTCATGTCCGAAATTAAAAAAGTCGTCCTGGCCTACTCCGGCGGCCTGGACACCTCTGTGATTATCCCCTGGCTCAAGGAAAACTACAACAATTGCGAGGTGGTCGCCGTCTCTGCCGACGTGGGCCAGGGCGACGAGCTGGACGGCCTGGAGGAAAAGGCCCTGAAAACCGGGGCTTCCAAGCTCTACATCGAAGACCTCACCGACGAATTCGTCAATGAATACATTTTCCCCACCCTAAAGGCCGGGGCCAACTACGAGGGCTATCTTCTGGGCACCTCCTTCGCCCGGCCCATCATCGCCAAGCGCATTGTGGAGATCGCCCTTTTGGAGAATGCCGACGCCATCGCCCACGGCTGCACGGGTAAGGGCAACGACCAGGTCCGCTTCGAGCTGGCCATCAAGGCCTTTGCCCCCCAGATGAAGATCATCGCCCCCTGGAGAACTTGGGAACTCAAGAGCCGGGAGGACGAGATCGCCTACGCCGAGGCCCATAACATCCCCCTGAAAATCAACCGGGAAACCAACTACTCCAAGGACAAAAACCTCTGGCATCTGAGCCACGAGGGCCTGGACCTGGAAAACCCCGCCAACGAGCCCGCCTATGAGAAGGAAGGCTTTTTGGAGATGAGCGTTTCCCCCCTGCTGGCCCCCGACGCCCCCACCTATGTCACCGTGGACTTTGAAGCCGGAACTCCCGTGGCGGTGGATGGGGTAAAAATGTCCGGCGCCGAGATCATCCGCAGCTTAAATAAGGTAGGCGGCCAGAACGCTATCGGCCTTTTAGACCTGGTGGAGAACCGGCTGGTGGGCATGAAGAGCCGGGGCGTGTATGAAACCCCCGGCGGCGCGATTTTATATCAGGCCCACCGGGTGCTGGAGTCCCTCACCCTGGATAAGGACACCATGCACGAGAAGGACAGAATGGCCATCACCTTCGGCGAGCTGGTGTATAACGGCAAGTGGTACACCCCCCTGCGGGAAGCCCTCTCCGCCTTTGTGGATGTGACCCAGGCCCCCGTCACCGGCTCTGTGAAGCTGAAGCTCTACAAGGGTAACATCATCAATGCCGGGGCCACTTCTCCCAACTCCCTCTACTCCGAGGACATCGCCACCTTCGGCGAGAGCGATTACAACCAGATGGACTCCCTGGGCTTTATCAACCTCTTCGGCCTACCCATCAAGGTCCAGGCCATGAAGAAGCAGGGTCTTTTGAAGGACTAACTCTTATCTAACCCGGCGCAGGGGTGGAGAAACCGCCCCTGCGTTCCGATTTTACCCCAGGGCAGCGCGCGGTGCAGCAGCGGACTGCCATAGGAAAGGATGTCGTCAACATGAAACTTTGGGCAGGCCGCTTTACGAAAGACGTGGATTCCCAGGTAAACGATTTTAACTCCTCCATCTCCTTCGACGCACGGCTCTACCGCCAGGATATCACGGGCTCCAT
This sequence comes from Evtepia sp., assembly GCA_031553635.1. Lineage (GTDB taxonomy): Bacteria > Bacillota > Clostridia > Oscillospirales > Oscillospiraceae > Evtepia. The sequence continues at coordinate 69,184 of JAVBLH010000001.1, forward strand.
CGCCCACGCCACCATGCTGGGGGAGCAGGGCATCATCACCAAGCTGGAGGCGGCGGAGATCATCGACGGCCTCCGGGCCATCCTGGAAGAGGTGGAAGGGGGCAGCGTTTCCTTCACTGAGGATAACGAGGATATCCACATGAACATGGAGGTGCTCCTCACCCAAAAAATCGGCCCCACCGGCGGACGGCTCCACACCGCCCGCAGCCGCAACGACCAGGTGGCGGTGGATTTCCGCCTCTACGTCAAAGAGGAGACCCAGGCCATCATCACCCTCCTTTCTGACCTGGCAAAAGTTCTCTGCCGCCAGGCCGAAGAAAATCTGGACGCCATCATGCCCGGCTACACCCACCTCCAAAGAGGCCAGCCCATCACCTTCGCCCATACCCTGATGGCCTACGGCAACATGATACGAAGAGACATCACCCGCTTTGAAGACTGCTTAGACCGTCTCAATGAATCGCCTCTGGGGGCCGGGGCCCTGGCCACCTCTACCCATCCCGTGAACCGTCATAGAACGGCGGAATTGCTGGGCTTTGAGAAGCCCATGGACAACTCCCTGGACGCCGTGTCCGACCGGGACTTCGCCCTGGAGTTTCTCTCCTGCGCCTCTATTCTCATGATGCACCTCTCCCGCTTTTCCGAGGAGATCATCCTCTGGTGCTCCTGGGAGTTTCGCTTCATCGAGCTGGACGACGCCTATGCCACAGGCTCCTCCATCATGCCCCAGAAGAAGAATCCCGACGTGGCGGAGCTGGTGCGGGGTAAGACAGGCAGAGTGTATGGCGCTCTCATGGGCCTGCTTACCGTGATGAAGGGCCTGCCCCTGGCCTATAACAAAGACATGCAGGAGGACAAGGAGCCGGTGTTCGACGTCATCGACACGGTGAAGCTCTGCCTCCCCGTCTTCACCGCCATGATAGACACCCTCACCGTCCGGAAAGACAGTATGTTGAAAGCAGCCCAAGGCGGCTTTATCAGCGCCACAGACTGCGCCGACTACTTAGCCAAGCGCGGTCTTCCCTTCCGTGAGGCCTACGGGGTGGTGGGCCGCCTGGTGGAGCAGTGCATCCGCAAGGGCTGCACCTTAGAAACCCTGCCCCACGCCGATTATTTGGAAATCTCCCCCCTCTTCGGAGAGGATGTATACGACAGCTTGAGCCTGGAAACCTGCGTGGAGGGCCGCTGCGTCTACGGCGGGCCCGCGCCCCAGGCCGTAACAGTCCAGATCGAGAATCTGCGGGGCTTTTTGAAGGAGCGTGAGGGCCTATGAAGCCTCAAATTTTCATCGACGGCCGGGAGGGGACCACGGGCCTGCAAATCTACGAGAGACTGGCCCCCCGGGAGGATATCTCCCTCCTGCTGATCCCCGAGGAAAAGCGCAAGGATAGAGAAGCCCGGCGGGCGCTCCTCAACAAGGCCGATCTGGTCTTCCTCTGTCTCCCCGACGAGGCCGCTATGGAAGCCGTTTCCCTCATAGAAAACCCCCACACCCGGGTCATCGACGCCTCTACCGCCCACAGGGTTTCACCCGGCTGGGTCTATGGCTTCCCGGAGCTGAGGGGGCGACGAGAGGAAATTAAATCTGCCCGGCGGGTCTCCAACCCCGGCTGCCACGCCACGGGTTTTTTATCCGCCGTGGGGCCTTTGGTAGAGCTGGGGGTGCTGCCGCCCCATTACCCCCTCACCTGCTTTTCCCTCACGGGCTACTCCGGGGGGGGCAAGGCCATGATCGCGGAGTTTGAAGACCCGAACCGCAGCCCCCTCCTTGACGGGCCCAACATTTACGCCCTGGGTCTTTCTCACAAACATTTGCCGGAGATGCAGGTCCAGGGTGGCCTTATCCATCCCCCCGCCTTTTCCCCGGTGCTGGGCGATCTTTACAAGGGCATGGCCGTCAGTATCCAGCTCCACAACAGGCTCCTGCCCGGCAACCCCACCGCCCGGGCCATTTGGGAAACCCTTGCGTCCTATTACGATGGCGAAACCGTGGTCACCGTGGCCCCCTTTGAGGACCTGCCTCCCCGCCATCCCACAGGGACTTTTGCCGGGCTGGACTGCCTGCGGCTTTACGTTTCCGGCCATGAAGACCAAACCCTCATCACCGCTCTTTTGGATAACCTGGGGAAAGGGGCCTCGGGCGCGGCGGTGCAAAACATGAACCTAATGCTGGGCTTTGCCGAAACCGCAGGGCTCCAGCTGCCCTAAGAAAGAAGGCACTTCTATGAAATACATCCAAGGGGGCGTTTGCGCGCCCCTGGGCTTCACCGCCGCCGGCATCCACTGCGGCGTGAAGGTGAGCCCCCTCTCTGACGGGAACCAGGCCCCCGCATCTGACCCCATCCCCAAAAAAGACCTGGCCCTCATCCTCTCGGACTGTATCTGCAACGCCGCGGCAGTCTACACCCGCAACCAGGTAAAGGCCGCGCCTATCTTCATCTCCCAGAAGCATTTAGCGGATGGCAAGGCCCGGGGCGTGGTCTGCAACAGCGGCAACGCCAATGCCTGCGCGCCTTTGGGGCTGGAAAACGCCCTGAAGATGACCCAACTGGCGGCAGGGGCAACGGGCCTCTCGCCCGAGGATTTCGCCGTGGCCTCCACCGGGGTCATAGGCGTTACCCTGAACATCGCCGCCATTGAAAAGGGGATGCCCCAGGCGGCGGCACAGCTCTCTAAGGAGGGCTCTAAGGACGCCTCTGGCGCCATCCTCACCACGGACTTAGTGGAGAAGGAGATCGCCGTTTCTGTGGAGCTGGGGGGCAAAACCGTGACCATAGGGGCCATTGCCAAGGGCTCGGGGATGATACACCCCAACATGGGCACCATGCTCTCCTTCGTCACCACAGACTGCGCCATAGACACCCCCCTCCTGCAAAAGGCCCTGGGGGAGATTACCGCCAAAACCTTCAACCGCATCTCTGTGGACGGGGACACCTCCACCAACGACACCTGCTTCGTCTTCGCCAATGGCAAGGCGGGCAATGCCCCCCTGACGGAAGGAACCCCTGACTATGAAACCTTTTATCAGGCTCTCTACACCGTGATGGAATACGAGGCAAAGGCCATTGCCGGGGACGGGGAAGGGGCCTCTCGCCTCATCACCTGTACGGTAGAAGGGGCCAAGACCGAGGAAAAAGCCGAGCAGATGGCCAAGAGCGTTATCACCTCCCCTTTGGTGAAAACCGCCATGTTCGGGGCCGATGCCAACTGGGGCCGGGTTCTCTGCGCTGTGGGCTACTCCGGGGCCGCCTTTGACCCCCAGGACGTTTCCGTAAAGTTTTCCTCCGCCGCCGGGGAGCTCACCGTCTGCGAAAAGGGCGCGGGGCTCAGCTTCCCCGAGGATGTGGCGAAGGTGGTGCTCTCGGAGCGGGAGATCACCATACTGGTGACCCTCACCGAAGGGAGCCAGTCCGCCACCTGCTGGGGCTGCGACCTCACTTACGACTACGTAAAAATCAACGGCGACTACAGAAGCTAGGAAGAAGGGATCCCCATGGAAGAGACCCAGAATGTGAACTATATGGAAAGAGCCTCAGCCCTGGCAGAAGCCCTTCCCTACATTCAAAAATACAACGGCAAGACCGTGGTAGTGAAGTACGGCGGCAACGCCATGATCTCCGAAGAGCTGCGAGACGCCGTTATCAGCGATATCATCCTCCTCCACTTGGTGGGTATCCGTGTCGTCGTTGTCCACGGCGGCGGGCCTGAGATCGAGCAGATGTTAGGCCGCGTGGGCAAAAAGACTCACTTTGTAGACGGCCTGCGCTACACCGACCAGGAGACCATGGACATCGTCCAGCAAATCCTCTGCGGCAAGGTGAATAAGGACATCGTTTCCGCCATCAACCGCATGGGAGCCAAGTCCGTGGGCCTTTGCGGCCTGGACGGGGGCCTCTTCTGCGCCCAGAAGCTGGAGGACAAGTACGGCCTGGTGGGGGAGATCACCCATGTCTGCCCCGACATCGTCAACGACTGCCTGGAAAAGGGCTACATCCCTGTCATCTCCACCGTGGCTTTGGGGATAGACGCCACCACCGCCTATAACATTAACGCCGACACCGCCGCCGCCAAATTGGCCGTGGCTGTGGGGGCGGAAAAGCTGATACTGCTCACCGATGTCCGGGGGGTTTTGAAGAACCCCAAGGATGAGGAGACCCTCATCCCCGTAATCCCCACCGGCGAAGTGCCCGCTCTCATGGAAGAGGGCATCATCTCCGGGGGCATGATACCCAAGATCGGCTGCTGCGTTTCGGCGGTGGCGGGGGGCGTGCGGCGCACCCATATCTTAGATGGGCGCATCCCCCACTCCATCCTCATCGAAATGCTCTCCCGCAAGGGCATAGGCACCATGATCTTAGCCTGACTTCCCCCTTGGCAAAAAGGCTCCATTTCTGATACAATAACCGCAAAGAAAGAGAAACGCGGAAAGGAGGGGCGCTGATGACCAGAAGTGAACTGCGCGCCCTGAGCGAAAAATATCTGGTGGAGCCACGCACCAAGGGGCCCTTAGACATAGAGGAGGGCCGGGGCGCCACCCTCTACGACTACGCCGGCAGAGCCTATTTAGACTTTACCGGCGCTTGGGGCGACGCGACCTTAGGCTACGGCCACGCCCCCTGGGCCGACGGGGTTTTGGAGCAGTCCCTCAAGGCTGCCGCTGTGCCTCCAGCCCACTTTACCGCCCCCGCCGCCCTCTTGGCCCGGGCGCTTTGCCTGCGGGCGGGGATGCAAAAGGCCGGCTTCACCCTGGGAGAAGACGGGGCCCTGGAGGCCATGCTAAAGCTGGCGCGGAAAGTAAGCTACGACCGCTACGGTCCCGGCCGCGGCGTGGTGTTAACCCTGACAGGCTGCCACCACGGGGAGAGCCTCTCGGCCCTGGCCGCGGCGGGCGGCGGCGTCCATGATCCCGCCTTCTCCCCCTATCCCGGCGGCTTTCGCCAGGCGGAGCCGGAGATGGAGGCCATACGGAAAGAGGCCAAGGGCGACGTTTGCGCGGTACTCATCGAGCTTTTGCAGCCCTTTGGATCTATGCACCCCCTGCCCCGGCATTTTCTCCACGCCCTGGCGGTCTTTTGCGCCGAGCAGGATTGGCTCCTGCTCATCGACGAGACTAAAACAGGGGCCGGGCGCTTTGGCAGCCTTTTTGCCTTCCAGCAGGTTGGCATTCTGCCCGATGCCCTCTCCTTTGGCAGCGGCCTTTCCGGCGGCCTGCCCTTTGGGGGAATTCTGGTGAACAATCGCTGCCGGGACGTGTTGGCCTCTGAGGGCTACGGCCACGGCTTTCGAGAAAGCCCCATCTGCGCCGCCGCCGCCCTCTCCGTTCTGGAGGCCCTGGACGAGAACACCCTGGCAAAAGTCCGGGAGAAGGGGGACTATCTCCGCAGTGGGATAGACTCTCTGCACCTGCCCCACTTCGGCGAGCCCCGGGGGGCGGGGCTGATGATAGGCCTGCCCATGGACCCGGGCCGGGACCCCAGTGAGGTGGCCGCCTATTTGGCCGAGCGGGGGCTACTGTGCCGGGCGGTGCCCCACGGTCTCTTCCTGACGCCGCCTCTTACCGTGACCCGGGAGGAGATGGGCAGGGCCCTGGAGATATTAAAAGAAGCGCTGAAATAAGGAGTAAGCCCCATGAAAAAAGACCTTCTGAAACTTCTGGATTTAAGCCGGGAGGACATTTTTACCATACTGGACACCGCCGCCGACCTAAAGGGGAAGCAAAAGGCCGGGGAGCCCCATCCCTATCTGGCAGGGAAGACCCTGGCTATGATCTTTGTGAAAAACTCCACCCGGACGAGGGTGTCCTTTGAAACGGGCATCTACCAGCTGGGGGGCCACGGCATCTTCCTCTCGGGGAAGGAGAGCCAGATCGGCCGGGGCGAGCCCATCCAGGATACCGCCCGGGTGCTGTCCCGCTACTGCGACGGCATTATGATCCGAACCTTCGACCAGGAGGAAGTGGAGCTTTTAGGGCGCTATGCCACAGTGCCCGTCATCAACGGGCTGACGGATTTTGCCCACCCCTGCCAGATGCTGGCGGACCTTTTCACCATACGGGAGTATAAAAAAAGCTTCTCCGGCTTGAAGCTTTGCTATATCGGCGACGGGAACAACATGGCCAACTCCATCATCGTAGGGGGACTCAAGTGCGGCATGGACGTTTCTGTGGCCACCCCCCGGGGCTATGAGCCCCACCCCGATGTTTTGGCCTACTCTCAGACGGTGCAGGACGCCAAGCTGACCCTCACCACTGATCCCAAAGAGGCGGCAAAGGGGGCCGACGTGGTCTTCACCGACGTGTGGGCCTCCATGGGCCAAGAAGCGGAGGCGGAGGCCCGCCGGGCAGCTTTTGCGGGCTTTCAGGTGAATGACGCGCTGCTAGAACTCTGCAATCCCGGGGTGATGGTGCAGCACTGCCTCCCGGCCCACAGGGGCGAGGAGATCACGGCAGAGGCTTTTGAGGCCCACGCCGATGAGATTTTCGACGAGGCGGAGAACCGGCTCCATGTGCAAAAGGCGATCTTATCCCTTCTCATGAAGTAAAATGCCCCCTTACAGCTCCTTTGGCGCCCTTCCTTTCTTGACAAGTGGCTGTCTTTGTTGTATGATGGTTCAGCGTGAGTGAGGAAGGGCGACCTCCGGGCGGCCCCTCACCAGATATGCGTCCGTAGCGCAATGGATAGCGCATCAGATTCCGGTTCTGAGGGTTGGAGGTTCGAGTCCTCTCGGGCGTGCCATGGTTTTTGTGAAGCAAGTCAATTTATAGGGATAAGTTGACTTGCTTTACTTTACTCCATAAAACACAAATTCAGCTAAGGAGGGTCTCTTATGCCGGACTATAAAGCCATGTATTATCACCTAGCAGGGCGTATGGCAACCGCCATTGAGGTTTTGGAGGCCACCACCAACGCCCTTGCGGACATTACCGAAAAGCTGAAATTAGCCCAGCAAACCACCGAGGATATGTTCATCGGCAGCAACGAGGATGGGTCTGACGAAGATTAATACGCCACTTTTCCTATATCTTTCTAAACGCTGAGTAAAAATGCCCCATCTTTTATGGTGTGGCATTTTTTGTTTGGGTGTGGTACCATAAAACAGTAAGCTGACAACCACTGCGGATTGCTTATGACAGGAGTGAATGATATGCGACTCTGCCACCGCTGCCAAGTGGAGATGAAGGAAGGCTTCGACATTAAGCTGGAGAACGATCTCTGCGGTATCACCGTTACGGAAAGCAAAAAGGCCCTGGCCAAGCGCATCGAAAGGCCAAAAGTCGCCATCTGCCCCAAGTGCGGCGAGGTTTCCCTCTACATCGAAAACCTTGCTAGGGTGGAGGGTAGGTAAGCTCTTTACAAAAAACAGCTCCCCGCCGGAGATTCCTCCGGTAGGGAGCTGTTTTGTTCTATCCAGGTTAGCGCCTCACTCCAAGGTCGCGCAGGCCGGAACGTCTTCGCTCCAGGTGTAGCCTTGCTCCCACATTTCTGCGTCGCCCCAGAGGTTCCCGGGGCCTCGCGAAAGGTCGGTATGCTGCCACTTGCCGTTAATCTGCACGATGTTCCAGAGATGGACTTCCCCATCAATGGCCCCCTCCACCACCCGGCAATTAAGGCCCCCTCGCTGGGCCAGGAGCACCGTGGCCAGGGCCAGGCCTTTGTCCGGAGAGGCGCTTTCCAGAGGACCGCCGGGGGTGCCTAGGAGGATATCCTCGGCAGTTTCTCCCCTTTGGCGGGGGCTGTTGTCCAAAAGGTAGGCGATCTCCGCCCACTTTTCCTCCTCCGACAGATTCTTCACCGCCAGCACCATCCCGTCTGCCGTTTCCACCAGGGCCTTTTGCCGCAGCTTTAAGTCTGCCACGGGGGCCGGGTACGCCAGAGAAATCTCCACCATGCGCTGCTGCCCTGCCGTCTCCTGGGGGTAGAGGTTCACCTTAGCCTCGGGCAGGCCAAAAGCGCTCTGGGGCACGTCGTAGTAGGCCTCTCGCACCAGGTTTTCCACATCCCCTGGGGTCATGGCCGGGTCGGCGTAGCTGACCTTCAGCACCAGGGTCTCCCGCAGCTCGCCCAGGGCATCCCGCAGCTCGCCTAAAATGGCGCTGGCCCCTGTGACCGAGGTGACGGCGGCGATCTGCTCCGGGGTTTTTCTGTAGACAATCTCAAGCCTTGCCTCCACATAGGTCATCACCTGGCTGAGGTCGTACTTCATATAGTCCACGGCGTAGTTGCCCAGGGGGTCATTCTGGGTCATCTCCAGGCAGGCCCTGTCTAAATCCTGCTTCACCTCGCCGCTGTATTCGTAGAGGCGGATAATGCCCTCCTCATCCCCCTGGGTGATGAGATGCAACAGGGCGCTGATGAGGCCGGTGTAGGTCTCGGCCCTTAAAATATCCGCGTCTTTTTCGTCGGAAAACTGCCTGTGGGCCTCCTCACTGGCGTAGCTGCGGTTTAAGAGGGGGCCGCAGCCGGAGAGGAGCAGCAAAAGCCCCAGGACTAAGCATATGTATTTTTTCGCCAAGGCTGCGCACCTGCCTTTCCGGCCCTTGCCGATTTAATAGCCCAAGTCCTCCCCGATGAGGATGACTTCCATCTCCTCCACGGGCCGGGGCTTCCACCAGTGAATGAGCAGCTCCCGGCAGATCCGGGCGGGGTGGCGGCAGTCGTGGCAGCGGGGGGGATTTTCTGTCACGCAGGGGGTGTCGCATTTTAATCGGGCGGCGTTTTTGGGGGCGGCGATATTTCTGGCCCGCCAGAGGGCCCCTTCGAAATCCGGGGCCAGCTTATTTTTCCCCACCACAAAGTAGACCCGCTTGGCCCCGTAGGCCGTAGCGGAGAGGCGGTTGCCCACCCCGTCTATGTTGATGAGCTCCCCGGTTTCCGCCAGGCCATTAAGGGAAGAGAGGTACACATTGGCGGCGTTGGCCTGGGGAATCTTCCCGCCCCGCATGTGCCAGTGAAGGGTGTTGTGGATTTTCAGCACTTCGTCTATCCCCAGGGCCTGGAGGGTCATGGAGCCGCCTATCCCCACGGTTTCGCCGTCTATCCTGCCGTTTAAGTAGGCCGCCGCTTCTTCCTTCGTTTCAAAGTAGGAAAAGCCGAAGCCCCGGGCTGTTAGATTTTCTCTCAGGGTTTCATATGCCATGGTGCTGCTCCTTTCAGTGGGGGGCGCTCCCCTCTCCCGGTGATTTCTTGGGCTCGTAGGGTAAAAATCCGTCTCCTAGCACCTCATAGGCCTCGCAGACGATGAGAAAGGCCTTGGGGTCTATCTCCTTAATGCGCCGCTTTAAGGTGACGATCTGCCGGTTTTTGAAGGCGCACAGGAGAATGTTTTTCTCCCGGCCGGACCAGGCCCCCGCCCCGTGAAGCACGGTCACACCTCTGTGCATCTCCTCGGTAATGGCCAGGGCGATCTCCTCAGACTGGTCGCTGATGATGTAGGCGACTTTCGAGGGGTCGAAGCCGAAGAGCATTTTATCCATCACCGTGGTGGACACGTAAAGGGCCACGATGCCCAAGAGCGCACTGTTGAGCTGCTGGAAGACGATGGACACCCCGGTGATGACGATAAGGTCTAGGGAGAGTAACAGCTGGCCGATGGAAGCCGTGGGAATTTTCAGCTTAATGAGCCGGGAGGCAATGTCTGTCCCCCCCATGCTGGCCCCTTCCCGGCAGATGAGCCCCGTGGCGATGCCCAAAAAGACACCGCCGAAGATGCAGGCCATAATAGGCTCCTCCAGGGTGGGCATCCCGGAAAGAAGACCCCCGAAAAGGTCCAGCAGCAGGGAGGACACCACCATGGCGTAAAGGGAGCCCACCAGCATATGCCCCCCTAAAAAACGAAAGGCCAAAAGGAAGAGGGGGATATTCATGGCGATGATAAGGATGCCCACAGGGGGGTGTCCAAAAAGGCGGTTAATCATCTGGGCAATGCCGGTGATGCCGCCGAAAGCAATGTCGTTGGGTGCGTAGAAGATGTTAAAGGCCAGGGCGTAGATCGCCGCCGCCAGGGTGATAACCCCGTAGGCCCGCAGGTAAGGCAGCCACTTTTTCATGCCGTCCTCCTCCAATCTGTCAAGGTTTTCAGGTGTATGGTGAAAGCTTATCTTATTCCGAAAGTCCATACTCTATGCGACAGGGGTTTTCTCCCCTCAGTCTAAAAGGGACAGCTGCTTTTCCTCCCTGTCCTCCTCCCGGCGTATGGCGCCGGCGGCGGGGAGGCTGCGGGCCTGATAGCGCCCGGGGTTCTGGAAGGCGCAGTGGGCCAGGAGACTGACGGACTCCACCTTATATTTGGGCTTTAAGGTCATCACCGCCACCCCCTGGGTGCTGCGGGTGCTCTTGTCCGCCAGCTTGTCCGTGGAGAAGATTAAAATGCGCCCCTCGGTGGAGTGGACGGCCACCTGGGTCTCCTCCGTGAGATGCAGCAGGGTCACCAGGGGATTCTTATCGGAATAGGCTCCGGTGAGCTTTTTCCGCCGGGTGACGGTTTGGTATGCCTTTGCCTCCACCCTGGCCACCTTGCCGTTTTCGAAGAAGAAGAGGATAGACCCCTCATAACCTCGTGCCGGGCCGGCCCAAATGACGCTCTCCCCTTCCTCCATCTCCAGCTTGGCCGGGAGGTAGTCGCCCAAAAGGCTGGCCTTGCTGTCTTCAAAGTCCGAAAGGCGTATCTTATAACACTGCTGACGGTTGGTGAAGACCAAAAGTTCCTCATTGTTGGCCGTCTCCCATTGGAGGCTGGGGCCGTCCCCCTCCTTATACCGCTGGTCGCCGCCCATACGCAGGGAGAGGGGGGTGATTTTTTTCAGGTAACCCTCCCGGGAGAGGAAGAGGTTCACGGGGTAGTCGGGAATCTCCCCTTCGGGGTCGTAGGCCTCCTCTGTTTCCGCATCATAAAGAATCTCCGTGCGACGGGGCAGGGCGTAGGTCTTTTTCACCTGCTCCAATTGCTTCACGATGACAGTACGGATGCGGTTATTCTTCCCCAAAAGGTCTTCTAAATCCTCGATCTCGGCTCTGAGGGTATCGGTTTCCTCCAAGCGCCGGAGGATGTATTCCTTATTAATGTTACGCAGGCGGATATCCGCCACGTAGTCCGCCTGGATTTTGTCTATCCCGAAGGACTCCATCAGGTGGGGGATGACCAAATTGTCCTCCTCCGTCTCCCGGATGATGCGGATGGCCCTGTCGATATCCAAAAGTATCTCCCGCAGGCCCAGGAGCAGGTGAAGCTTTTCCTTTTTCTGCCGGATGGTATAGGCGGTTTGGCGGCGGATGCAGACCATGCGCCAGTCTATCCAGCGGTCTAAGATCTCCTCCACCCCCATGACCCGGGGCATCCCCTCTACCAAGATGTTAAAGTTACAGGAGATGCTGTCCTGCAAGGGGGTCATGCGGTAGAGCTTTTGCATGAGCCTGTCGGGGTCTGTGCCCCGCTTGAGGTCTATGGTGAGCTTTAAGCCCGAGAGGTCGGTTTCGTCCCGCATGTCGGCAATTTCCTTGATGCGCCCGGTCTTCACCAGCTCCGTCACCTTGGCGATGATGGCCTCGGAGGTGGTGGAGTAGGGAATCTCAAAAATTTCGATGAGGTTTTCCTTGGGCAGATGCCGCCACTTGGCCCGGACTTTAAAAGAGCCGCGCCCTGTCCGATAAATCTCCGCCATTTCCCGGGCCTGGTAAAGTAGCTCGCCGCCGGTGGGCAGGTCGGGGGCCAAAAGGGTTTCCATCACGTCGGCCCCAGGGTTTTTGATCCGGGCGACGGCCGTGTCGCAGACCTCGCCTAAGTGAAAGCCGCAGAGGTTGGAGGCCATGCCCACGGCGATACCCTGGTTGGCGCTGACCAAAACATTGGGAAAGGTGGTGGGCAGTAAGGTGGGCTCTTGGAGGCTGCCATCGTAGTTGGGGACGAAGTCCACGGTGTCCTTGTCTATGTCCCGAAAGATCTCCTGGCAGATATCATCCAGGCGGACTTCGGTGTAGCGGGAGGCGGCGCAGGCCATGTCCCGGGAGTAGACCTTGCCAAAATTGCCCTTAGAGTCTACCACGGGGTGCAGAAGAGCCCCGTAGCCCCGGGAGAGGCGCACCATGGTGTCGTAAATGGCGGCGTCGCCGTGGGGGTTTAATTTCATGGTGGCCCCAACTACGTTGGCCGATTTGGTGCGGGGGCCCCCTAAAAGCTTCATCTGATACATGGTGTAAAGAAGCTTACGGTGGGAGGGCTTGAAGCCGTCGATCTCGGGGATGGCCCGGGAGACGATCACCGACATGGCATAGGGCATGTAGTTCACTTCCAGGGTTTCGGTGATGGGCTGCTCTAACACCTCGGGCCTAAGACCTAAGATTTTGGTCTTGTCCGGGCCCTTGGGTTTTTTTACTGCTTTTTCGGCGGGTTGCTTTTTTGCCATATTGTTTGTTCCTACCTCTATCAATGAATCGGGACTATAGATCTCTTCTGGGTTCCATCTTTTCACCACAGAGGCCCAGGGAGGAAGCACTCCCCCCTGGGCTTTTGATTGTTACCAGTAGGTAAGCTCTTCCAGGTCGACGACCTGCTCACCCGCGGGGATGGCGGTGTTGGGGGCCTCGTGGGTCTTCACGCTGTGGCTCTCCCCCTTGAGGAGGAAGTTAAAGGCGTTTTTCAGCTGAAGGAGCAGGCTGCCGCTGGTGTCTGTGGGGCTGCCGGTTTCCTTACCCTCGATGTTGATGGTGCCTGTGTAGCCGTCGTCGATGAGGATTTTGCCGCTGAGGGTGAAGTTCCCGTTCTTGGTGAAGGTGAATGTTAAGTCCAGGGTCTTGATGGACTCGTCAAGGGACGCCCGGTACCAATCGTCCTGGGCCCCGGCAAACATTATGTCTAACAGCTTTTCCTCATTGAGGTTCCAGACAAAGCTGTCCCCCTGCTGCTTAAAGGTGGCGTTACCCATGTAGCTGTCGATCTGATCCACCATGGTCATGAGGCTGTCGTAGCAGTAGAAGGCCCCGTAATATTCCGCGCCGGTGAAGGCGCTCTGGCAGAGGAGGTTGCCTAAATTATAGCCCTCGGCGTCCAAAAGGGTCACGTCCAGCAGGCCGGGCAGCTTGTACCAGGTGGGCTTGGTAAGATCCAGGGTCTCCCCGGTCTGACCCGTGTAGCTCTTAAACAGCCTGTCCAAAAGGCCGGACTTGAGATAGGCCTCCCCCTGGGGGTTCAGCTTCATGGCGAAGGTGACCTGGGGACTCAGGATCTCGGTATAATCTTCGGGCAGGTAGTAGGCGGCATCCTCTCCCAGCTGATCCTGGATGGCCTTCACCATCTGGCTCAGATCCAGGCTGCCCTCTATCACATAGCCCGTCTCGCCGCTGTGGGCCTTAAAAGAGCCCTTCACGGTGTAGGTTTTATTGCCCTTAATACTGTCCAGCACCTCTAAATTGGCGGAAAAGCTGCTGTTTGTAATCCAGTTGCCCTTTAGGGTGGTGGCCTGGGTCTTTAAGAAGGTGTTGAGGGTGGAGAGGCGCTGGTTGATCTCCGCCGCCGCCTTGGCCCCATCGAAGATTACCACGCTGCGGTAGTCGTCGTCCCAGAACACCCGAAAACCCAAGGCCTCGGAGACGAAGCGCAGGGGAACGTAGGTTCTATCGTTTTTAATGTAGGGGGCGGCGTCCAGAAGCACTTCTTCCTTGGCCCCGCCTTTTTCCACGGTAACGGCCTTGCTGCCTATGGTAAGGGTCAGCACCGTGTCGCAGCAGACGATAGTGACGGTTTTGCCGTCGGTGAAGGTCACCTCAGCCCCCAGGCTTTCCATGACGGCCCGAACGGGCACCATGGTGCGGTCGTTTTGAATTTCGGGGAAGGCGTCGGGAAAGGGAACGCAGGCGTTATTCAGGCGGACATTGATCTGGCCGGGGGTGCCGCCTAAATCTTTGATCTCCTGGTCGCGCTCCCCCTGCCATACCTGCATCGCCTCTGCCATCGCGGCATCGGATTCGCCTGTCCAATAGCCATCATAGAGGCCCCAGGCTACTTTTAAGTCGTAATCGCTGAAGCCGCCGCCGTCATAGGGGGGCACTTCCGGCTGGTTTGCGCCGTAGTTTCCGGAAACATAGTCCTGATAGCCTATGGCATAGCCCTTTTGGTAGGCCGCCTCATAGACCTCTAAATAGAAGGTGTCATAATAGCCCCGCCAGTAGCCGTATTTCAGGCCGTTATTGTAGCCGTCTTCATAGGTTTCCATATTGTATGGCTCCAGGGAGAAGACATCATATTGGTACTTGGGCTGAAAGACCCCGGTCACCTTGTCCTTGAGGGCCTGGGCATTGCCTTCGTTCCAGCCTTCGTTCCAGCCCTCCTCATAGCCAACATCGTAGCCGGTGTAGTAATCGTCCCCGTCTTCGTTGTAAGCAATCACATCGGTTGGCGCTTCTGCTTTGGGGAGAGGAAAGGTCTCTTGTGCCAGTGCGGGAATCGAGAGGGAAAGGGCCAGTGCAAATGCTAAGATGATGCCTATGGTCTTTTTCATTCCGGTTCCTCCTTTTGTTGTGGGGCCTGTACGTTTTATGATGTCACGCGCCGGGGGCCTGCCTTATTCACCTGCTCCGCCCCCTGGGCGCTTCCTAGGAGATATCTGCCATGTCAAGGTAACGAAATCCGTGCTCCGCGATGTGCTCCTTCCGCCCTGCTAAGTTGTCCCCCAAGAGGAGGTCGAAGGCGGCGGCGGTTTCTTCTAAGTCCTGGGGCATCACCTTAATGAGCCGCCGGGTGTCTGGATTCATGGTGGTGAGGTGCATCATCTCCGGCTCGTTTTCCCCCAGGCCCTTGGAGCGCTGGATGGAATACTTTTTGCCCTCCAGCTTAGAAAGGGCCTCGTTCTTGTCCCGGTCGGAGTAGGCGAAGATGGTTTGGTCTCCCGCGCTGATCTCGTAGAGGGGGGATTCTACGATGTAGACGTAGCCCTCTTGAATTAAGGTGGGGGTCAGGCGGTAGAGCATGGTGAGGATGAGAGTGCGGATCTGAAAGCCGTCCACATCGGCGTCGGTGCAGATGACGATCTTGTTCCACCGGAGATTTTTTAGGCTAAAGGAGGTCATGTCCTTGGTCTTGCCAAACTCCACCTCCACCCCGCAGCCCAATACCTTAATTAAATCGGTGATGATCTCGTTTTTGAAGATCTTGCCGTAGTCTGCCTTTAGGCAGTTGAGGATCTTTCCTCTGATGGGCATGATGCCCTGGAAGTCCGCGTCGCGGCTCTGCTTACAGGCCCCCAGAGCCGAGTCGCCCTCCACGATATACAGCTCCCGGCGGGTAATGTCCTTGGTGCGGCAGTCTACAAACTTCTGCACCCGGTTGGAAATATCCAGGTTCCCGGCCAATATGGTACCCTTGAGGTTCAGTCTTGCCTTTTCCCCGGCCTCCCGGCTTCTTTTGTTCAAGAGAATCTGCTCTGTGACCCGCTCCGCCGCCTGGGGGTTTTCGATGAAGTAGATTTGCAGCTTCTCCCGCAAAAACTCCGTCATGCCCTCCTGGATAAACTTATTGGTGACGGCCTTTTTGGTCTGGTTTTCGTAGGAGGTCTGGGTGGAGAAGTTGTTGGACACCAGAACCAACGCTTCTTGGATATCCGCCCAGGTGATCTTGCTCTCGGCCTTGGTGTACTTGCCGTTACTTTTCAGCCAGCCGTCCAGCACAGAGAGGAAGGCGGAGCGCATGGCCTTTTCCGGGGCGCCCCCGTGCTCCAGCCAGGAGGAGTTGTGGTAGTGCTCGATGAGCTTCGTCCGGTTGGAGAAGCAGAAGGAGACGGAGAGCTTTAGCTTATACTCCGGCTTGTCCGCCCTGTCTTTGCCTTTTCTCTCCCCTGTCCAAAACTGGGGGGGCGTAATGGCCTCCTCCCCGCAGAGCTCCTCCACATAGTCTAAGATGCCCCGCTCGTAGAAGAAGGTCTCCTCTCGGAAGCCCCCCTCCTCTTTTTCCTCCCGGAAGAGAAAGCTAAGGCCCGCATTTACCACGGCCTGACGGCGCAGCACATCGGTGTAATAGTCCACGGGGATGTCCGTATCGGTGAAAACTTCTAAGTCGGGCCGCCAGTGGATGCGGGTGCCGGTTTTTTTCTTGTCGCCGGGGAAGGATTCCAGCTGCCCCACCAGCTCGCCCTTTTCAAAGTGGAGCTGATAACGCAGGCCCTCCCGGCGGACGGTGACATCCATGAATTCCGCGGCGTACTGGGTGGCGCAGGCCCCCAGGCCGTTGAGGCCCAGGGAGTATTCATAGTTATCCCCCTGGAGGTTATCGTATTTTCCCCCGGCGTAGAGTTCGCAGAACACCAGCTCCCAGTTAAACTTCCCCACCTTCTCGTTCCAGTCCACGGGGCAGCCTCTGCCAAAGTCCTCCACCTCGATGGAGCGATCCAGATAGCGGGTGAGGACGATCCTGTCGCCAAAGCCCTCTCTGGCCTCGTCTATGGCGTTGGAGAGGATCTCGAACACCGCGTGCTGGCAGCCCTCCAGCCCGTCGGAGCCGAAGATGACCCCCGGCCGCTTTCGTACCCGTTCCGCCCCTTCCAGGACGGAGATGGAATCGTTCCCGTATTCTGCCTTCTTCTTGGGCATAAGCTTACTCCTTAATTTAAGGCGGCGCCCTGCACAGGACAAGGCGCAGCTCTGTCAGTCTATTCCCTCAGTGTATCGAAAAACCCTTTCAGTGTCAAGGATTCCCATGGCTCGGGGCGCTTTTTCTTCCGGATTTGCGGCAGGCATCCCCGGGTCTTTGGGGTATGAAACCAGGCATAATTGCCCACACTACCCATAGAATGAAAGAAGACCACACAAAAAGGAGGCCCCATGAAAGAAACGCCGCCCCTCTCCCGGTCTAAGGAGGCTGTGAACGCCGCCGATAAGCCCGGCCTTCTGCGTCAGCTGGAGGAGACCAAGCGCCAGCTGGACATGGCCTATGCCGGGTTTAACCAGAGCACAGACCCGGACCTCATCGAGTTTTATCTCTACCAGGTCAACGCCCTCAGGGCCCGGCACACCTATCTCCTGCGCCAGATCAAAACCCTCACCACCCCCCAGCCCGCCCCGGAGCACGACCCCTCCTAAGGGCGTTTATCCTCATCCAAGGAGGCAAGTACATGGATTATCTCACCGAGCTTTGGCCGGGGGCACTGCTTCTGGGCCTTCTCATCCTGCTGCTGTTTCATAAGCCCCTGCGCTGGCTTTTGGGGCTCCTGTTTCGCAGCGCCGCGTCCCTGGTGTTTCTGGCCCTGTGGAGCGCCTCGGGCCTTTTGCCGGGGCTGGCCTTGGGGGCCAATGTGTTTAACGCTGTGGCCATAGGTCTTTTGGGCGGGCCGGGGCTGGGGCTCCTGCTGCTCTTTCGCTGGATGACCCCGGTGTAAGCCCCCTCCATACCGCCAGAAATCAAAGGGGCTTCCCTTTCCTCCTCACACCTTTATTACATAGCCGAAGGGCCCTTCGGCTTACAAATCCACGAGGAGGAAGTACCTATGTCGCTCTACCGTCAGCCAAGGGGCTATGGCGCGAAGCCCAGCTTTACCCGCCGCCTGCAAAAAACACTCCTGGCGCTCATCCTGTTAGGCGGCCTTTTTTCTGCCGCCTTTCTCTTTTTCTTCCGGGGTTATGTGGTGGAGACCGCCGCAGGCCCCCGGCTTCAGCTGCCCTTTTTGGCAGGGAGTGGCCAGGCTGTGGCTGCTTCCGGCGAGGCCGTGGTGTCCCTGCCCGATACCAGCGCCCCCACCCCGGCGGCGGCGGATCCCCTGCTGTTGCCCCTCCACGCCCTGACCCTCACCCAGGAGGATATCCTCGCGGGGGATGTCCCGGCCCAGGTGGAGGCGGCGGGGTGCAACGCAGCCCTCTTTGACCTGCGGGGGCCGGAGGGCTCTTTGGCCTACGTCTCTGCCCTGGCCCTTGCCATAGAGGCAGAGGCCTCAGACGCCAAGCCCGGCCTGAATGAGGCCATTCGGGAGATGAACGCCCACCCTGACCTTTACACCATCGCCCGTGTCTCCTGCTTTCCTGATGAGACCCTGGGGGAAGCCGCCCCCCACCTCTTTCTCAAGCGGGCCTCGGGGGCTCTTTGGCGGGATGAAGGGGGTGCGCCCTGGCTCTCCCCCGCTTCTGAGGAGGCCCGGGGCTATCTTTTGGACATTTGCCGTGAGCTGGCGGCCCTGGGCTTTGACGAAATTCTTCTCACCGACTGCCTCTACCCCGCCTTTTCCCCCGAAGATGGGCCCCAGAACGCCCGGCCCGACACCTTTGCCCTTACCATAGAGGATTTTACCGGCGAAATCCGTCGCACCTTGGATGCCGCCGGGGTAAAGCTGGGGATTTTGTGGGAGCCGGGGGAGCCCCAAGCGCCTTCCCGCGGGCAGAGCCTGGAGGCCCTGGCCCTGGCGGCCCATAGGGTCTACTGCGCCCAAAGGCGGAGCGAGGCCCTGGAAACCTGGGTATCTTCGGGGATTTCTCCCAAGACTCTGGCGCCGGTGTTTCTCCTGGATGCCCCGGGGGGCGAGGCAGAGAGCTGGGTAATTCCAGGCGCCACCGCAGATTGAACAACACACCGCACTTGTAGGGATGTGTTTTTTGTGCATTTTTCCGGAGAAATTCCCTGGGATTTCCTAGTTCAGTTTGTGCATCCTTATAAATTTTGCCTTCTGTGCGGGATTTTGCAAGTCAAGTGTTGATTTTTCTGCAACTTCCTGTATGATGTTCTTATAATGGGGGGAAATTTTAGACTTTTTTGAAAGAAAGACGGTGATACAGTGTCAATTGAAGCCATTAAACAGGTAACCCAGGCAGAAGCCGAGGCCCAAGAAAAGAAGCTGGCGGCCACGACGCAGGCAAAGCAGATTTTAAAAGATGCCGAGCGCACGGGTCAGCTGCTCTTGGAGCAGGCACGGCTATCAGCTGAGATGGAAGTGCGGGAGGCCATGACCACGGCGGAAAAAGCCGCCGCAGCCCGCACGGAAAAGGTTTTAGCTGAAAACGCCAGCGCCTGCTCTGCACTCTGCGGCGCGGCGGAACCTCGTCTGGAGGCTGCTGCCGCACTTATCATAAAAAGGATTGTGAATATCTGATGGCCATAGTCAAGATGAAACGGTTTCGGCTCATCGCTTTGGAACAGGATAAGGCGGCCCTTTTTTCTCGTCTGCAACGGCTTGGCTGTGTGGAGATCGGCGAAGGGGAGGGTAAGCTGACAAACCCCGAGTGGGCAAGCCTGCTCCGGCGCGACCACTCCTCCTCCGGCGAGATCAAGGCCAAAATATCCCAGGTGAAGCACGCCTTAGACGCCCTTAAGAAATACGGCGGGGTGAAACCCAAGCTACTGACGGCGCGCCCCTACATGACCGAAGCGGAGTTTTTAGACGCCGAAACCCTGGCTTCCTCCCTAGCGATTGCCGACACCATAGGAGAATCCCTTTCCGCCCTCACCCGTCTTCTCACCCAGGAGAACAGACTGACGGGGATGCGGGCCGGCCTTCTTCCCTGGATGTCACTCCAGCACCCCCTGAACCAGCTCTCCACGGCCCACGTAAAGATCAGCCTGGGCGTTTGCCCTGCGGTGGTTGACCCCGGGGCCCTGACGGAGGCGCTGACTGAGGCCGCACCCCTCTCCCTCCTGTACACCCTCAGCCAGGACAAGGACCAGCACTACCTCCTTTTCCTCTGCCACGAAGCGGATTTAGAGGCCGCGGAGGCTGTGCTGAAAACCCACGCCTTCAGCAGCGCCCAATTCAAGGAGCTCTCCGGCACTGCCCAGGACGAAGTTTCTAGGATAGACCAGTCCCTCTCCGAAATCGCCGCCCAGCGGGTTTTGGAGGAGGAGAAGATCGCCTCCTATGCCGAAAGCTTCTTTGCCCTGCGCCACTGCCTAGACCGCCTGAGCCAAGACTTTGAGCGGGAGACCGCCAGGGAGCACATGCTCACCGACGGTACCATCGTCTTCCTAGAAGGCTGGGCCGCCCAAACCGGCGTGCCCAAGCTGGAGGAGATCCTGGCGGGCTATGCCTGCGCCTACTCCTTAGAGGAGCCCACCTTAGAGGAAACCCCGCCCACCCTCCTGAAAAACCCCAAGTGGATGACGCCTATCAACATGGTCACGGAGATGTACTCTTTGCCCAAGTATCACGGCGGCATAGACCCCAACCCCCTGATTTTCGGCTTTTTTATCATGTACTTCGGCTTCATGTTTGCGGATATCGGCTATGGCATCATCCTGGCCGTGGTCTCCGCCATCATCTCGAAGAAAATGCGGCCTAAGGGCACCATGGGCTATATGTTCCACCTGGGCATCTACTTAGGAATCAGCGCCACCATTTTCGGCGTCCTCACCGGCGGCCTTTTCGGCGATGTGGTCACCGTCTTCTCCTCCACCTTCTTAGGGAAGGAAGGGGTGGCGCTCCCCGCCCTCTTTAACCCCTTGAGCGACCCCATGACCGTGCTGATGATCGCCGTTTGTATCGGCATCGTCCAGCTTATCACCGGCCAGTGCGTCCATATTTATATGAGAGCACGGGACGGGCATCTGATGGACGGTCTATTAAAGGTAGTTCCCTGGTGGGTGCTCTTTGCAGGCATCGCCATCTTCGCCCTAAAGGGTACCCCCGTGGGCCTCTACGTGGGCGCGGCCGCCTTAATCCTCACCCAGGGCCGCAAAAATAAGGGCATCTTCGGAAAGCTCTTCGGGGGCATCGCCAGTCTTTACGATATCACCGCCTGGCTCTCCGACGTGCTCTCCTACAGCCGACTGATGGCCCTGATGCTGGCCTCCTCCGTTATCGCCAGCGTGATGAACATCTTAGGCGCTCTCCCCAACAGCATCATTGCCTTTTGCATCGTCTTTGTCATCGGGCATATCTTTAACATCGGCGTGAATATCATCGGCACCTATGTCCACGCAGCCCGTCTCCAGTATCTGGAATATTTTAGCAAGTTCTATATTGAGGGCGGAATTCCCTTCCGTCCCCTGAAATACCGCACCAAATATATAGATATCATTGAGGAGGAAACTTAATTATGGAATTTCTAGCTAACTGTGGCGCGCAAATCGGCTTTGTAGGCGCTGTTCTCTCCGTTGCTCTGGCTTGCGCAGGCTCCGGCCGCGGCGTGGGCCTGGTGGGTGAAGCCGCTACCGGCGTCCTCTCCGAAGATCCCGGCAAGTTTGCCCAGTGCCTCATTCTCCAGATCATCCCCGGTACCCAGGGTCTTTACGGTCTCGTTATCTGGTTCTTCGCCATGATGAAGATGGGCTTCTTCTCCGCTGCAGGCGTGCCTCCCATGGACATCGCCCAGGGCCTCGGCTTCTTGGCTGCTTGTCTTCCCATGGGCATCGGCGGCATGATTACCGCTATCGCCCAGGGCCGCTGCGCCGCTTCCGGCATCTCCCTGATCGCGAAGCGTCCTGAAGAAATGTCCAAGGGCATCATCCTGGCTATCATGGTGGAATTCTACGCCATCCTCTGCCTCCTGGCCTCCTTCCTGATGCTCAACAGCATGGGCGTCTAAGCCTTGTGGCTTAACCATCAAAAGAAAGGATGGTCAACAGTAGATGAACGGCATTGAAAAGATCACCCAGCGCATCATAGAAGACGCTCAGAACGAGGCTAAGTCTATCCTGGACAAAGCCGAAGCAGAAGCCGCAGCCCTCCTGGCTCAGTTTGAAACCCAGGCCACCAGAGAATCGGAAGAGATTCTCCGCCGGGGCTTTGAAAGAGCCCAGGAGAGAGAGAAAAACCTGGCCGGCACTGCCCAGATGGAAGCCAGAAAGGATACCTTAGCCGCCAAGCAGAAGATGCTGGACGCCGCCTTTACCCTGGCGGAGACCAAGCTGAAAAGCCTGCCCCAGGCGGAGTACATCACCTTACTTGGCTCCCTGGCTGCCCAATCCTCCTTCTCGGGGGAAGAGGCCATTATCCTCTCCCCCGCCGATCACGGCGCCATAGGCGAGGCTGTTCTCCAGGCCGCCAACGAGGCCCTTTCCCAGGCCGGAAAAAAAGCCGCCCTCACCCTCTCTCCCGAAACCCGGGAAACAGGCGGCGGCCTCCTCCTCCAGGATGGGAAGATCGAAACCAACTGCACCTTCGAGACCCTGCTGCGTCTCTGCCGGGGCGATGTCTCCGGCGAAGTCGCTGCCACTCTCTTCCCCTAAGGGAGCGGTTTGGGGGGCCATGAAACCCTCCCACGCCGACTCTCCAACTCATCCCTTGGGGCCCAGTCTCAAGGGAGAAAGGAGGTCGAGCCTTGGAACGCATCCAAGATATCGATTATTTATTTATCTCCTCCCGGGTTCGCGCCTTAGAATCGGGGCTACTCACCCGGGAGCGCATGGCCCGTATGCTGGAGGCCCCCTCCGCGGAGGATGCCGCCAAGGTGCTCCTGGAATGCGGCTACCCGGAAATGTCGCCCCTAGACGGGGAGACCATCCGCAGCGTATTGGCTTCGGAGCACCATAAGGTGGTCACAGAGCTCTCCACCATGGTGCCGGACCCCAGCATCATCGACGTGTTTAAGGTGAAGTATGACTACCACAACGTAAAGGTGATCCTAAAGTCTGAGGCCATGGGCACAGACCCCCTGCCCCTTCTCATGAATATGGGACGAGTTCCCGCCAAGGAGCTTTTGGAAAAGATCAGCTCCTCTGATCTGCGGGGCATTCCCGCCATCTTGCAGGAGGCCATAGGAAAAGCCAAGGAAACCCTGGGCACCACCCGTGACCCCCAGCTTTCGGACCTGGTGCTGGATAGTGCCTACTTTCAGGACATGTTCCTCATCGCCCAGAAGGCCGAGTCCCGCTTTTTAGAGGGCTACGTCCGCATCTGTATCGACGCTGCCAACCTGCGCACGGCGGTTCGCACCCTGCGCATGGGGAAGAGCTCGGATTTTCTCCGGGACATCCTCTTTTCCGGGGGCAACATGTATCCCTACCGGGTGCTGAACGCGGCCTCCGCCGGCGGGTCCCTGGCCGAGCTTTTTGCCATGTCGCCCTTAAAGGAAGCGGCAGAGGCGGGGGCAGCAGCCATTTCCGGCGGACGCATGACGATCTTTGAAAAGCTTTGCGACAATGCCCTCACCGAGTATCTCCGGGGGGCCAAGTACGTGCCCTTTGGCGAGGCGCCGGTGATCTCCTACGTGGCGGCTAAGGAGAGCGAGTTTACCGCTGTCCGCATCCTCCTCACCGGGCGCATGTCCAACATCCCCGCGGAAATCATTCAGGAAAGGCTGAGAGAGAGCTATGTATAATATCGCAGTTGTGGGCGACCGGGACAGCGTTATGGGCTTTAAGGTTCTCGGCCTCCACGCCTACCCGGTAGAGTCTCCCGAGGAGGCCAGAGCCCTCCTCCACCGGCTGGCAAAGGAAAACTATGCGGTGATCTACCTCACCGAGCAGCTGGCCGCCTCCCTCACGGCGGAATTAGACCGCTATAAGGATCAGCTCACCCCCGCCATCATCCTGATTCCCGGTAAGGAAGGCTCCTTAGGAATCGGGATGCAGAATGTGTCCAAGGCCGTTGAGCGAGCCATTGGTGCAAACATTATATAATTTCTCAAGTACTTGATCCGAAAGAAGGTTTTGCGATTTGAGCGGAAAAATTGTTAAGGTTTCCGGGCCCCTGGTGGTTGCCACGGGCCTGGCCGACGCCAACATGGCCGACGTGGTTCGCGTGGGCAAGCAGCGCCTCATCGGTGAGATTCTCACCATGACAGGCGACTCTGCCTCCATCCAGGTCTATGAAGAGACCTCTGGTCTTGGCCCTGGCGCCGATGTGGAAACCACCGGGTATCCTCTCTCTGTGGAGCTGGGCCCCGGCATGATAGAGACCATTTACGACGGTATCCAGCGTCCCCTGTCTAAGATCATGGAGCTCACCGGCTCCAATATCACCCGCGGCGTGGAGGTCCCTCCCCTGGATAGGGAGAAAAAGTGGGCCTTCCAGCCCGTTGCCACCCCCGGCACCGCTGTGGAAGGCGGCGACGTCATCGGCACCGTCCAGGAATCTCCCGTGGTGCTCCATAAGATCATGGTGCCCCCCAGAATGAAGGGCACCATCGAGTCTGTGGCCGCCGCCGGGGACTATGTGGTCACCGACGTGGTCTGCACCCTGCGCACCGAAAAGGGCGAGCTGCTGGAGATCAACATGATCCAGCGCTGGCCTGTGCGTATCGGCCGGCCCTATAAGTTTAAGTACACCCCCAAAAAGCCCCTCCAGTCCGGCCAGCGAGTCATCGACACCCTCTTCCCCGTGGCCAAGGGCGGTACCGCCGCAGTGCCCGGCCCCTTCGGCTCCGGCAAAACCGTGGTGCAGCACCAGCTTGCTAAGTGGTCCGACGTGGACATCGTGGTCTACATCGGCTGCGGCGAGCGCGGCAACGAGATGACAGACGTGTTGCGTGAATTCCCCGAGCTGGAAGACCCCAGAACCGGCGAATCCCTCATGAAGCGTACCGTCCTCATCGCCAACACCTCCGACATGCCCGTGGCCGCCCGTGAGGCCTCTATCTACACCGGCATCACCATCGCCGAATACTTCCGTGACATGGGCTACGACGTGGCCGTCATCGCCGACTCCACCTCCCGTTGGGCCGAGGCTCTGCGTGAAATGTCCGGCCGTCTGGAAGAAATGCCCGGCGAAGAAGGTTACCCCGCCTACCTCTCCTCCCGCCTTGCCCAGTTCTACGAGCGGGCCGGTGTGGTGGAATGCGTCTGCTCCGATGAGCGCCGGGGCTCCCTTACCGCCATCGGCGCCGTGTCCCCTCCCGGCGGCGACCTTTCCGAGCCTGTCTCCCAGGCCACCATGCGTATCGTCAAGGTCTTCTGGGCCTTGGACGCAGGCCTTGCCTACAGACGTCACTTCCCCTCCATCAACTGGCTGCGGTCCTACTCCCTCTACTTAGATGCCCTAAAGCCCTGGTTCGATGAGAACTTCGGCCCCGAATTCATCGCCCAGCGGGAAAAAGCCATGGCCATCCTCCAGGAAGAGGCCAGCTTAAACGAAATCGTGCAGCTGGTGGGTAAAGACTCCCTGTCTCCCGCCGACCAGCTGACCCTGGAGACCGCCAAGATCATCCGAGAGGACTTCCTCCAGCAGAACGCCTTCTCCGATATCGACAGCTTCACCTCCCACGACAGACAGTTAAAGCTCATGGGCCTGATCTTAGGCTACGATAAGCTCTGCCGCACGGCCATCGACGCCGGCGCTACGGTTGCCGAGCTCTTCAACATCCCCGCCCGCGACCAGCTGGGCCGCGCAAAGGGCGCCGACACCGCCACCTACGTGGAGGCTTACGCTTCCATCCAGGAGAACATGACCGCCCAGATTGAGGCCATCATCGCGAAAGGAGGCCAGGACGCATGATTAGAGAGTATAAAACGATTCAAGAGGTCAACGGCCCTCTGATGGTGGTGCGCAACGTGGAAGGCGTGACCTACGACGAACTGGGCGAGATCGAGCTGCCCAACGGCGATATCCGCCGCTGTAAGGTCCTGGAGGTCAACGGCTCCAACGCCATCGTTCAGCTCTTTGAGGCCTCCTCGGGCATCAACCTGAAGGACTCTAAAATCCGCTTCTTCGGCCATCCCCTGGAGCTGGCAGTTTCCGAGGATATGCTGGGCCGGGTCTTCAACGGCATGGGCCAGCCCATCGACGGCGGCCCCGAAATCCTGGCTGTGGAGCACCGTGACATCAACGGCCTGGCTATGAACCCCGCCGCCCGGGACTACCCCAACGAATTCATCCAGACGGGTATCTCCACCATCGACGGCCTGAACACTCTCGTTCGTGGCCAGAAGCTGCCCATCTTCTCCGGCTCCGGCCTGCCTCACGCCAACCTGGCGGCTCAGATCGCCCGTCAGGCCCGGGTGCTGGGGGGCGACTCCTCCAACTTCGCCGTGGTCTTCGCCGCCATCGGTATCACCTTTGAAGAGTCCGAGTTCTTCGTCCAGGACTTCCGCAGAACCGGGGCACTGGAGCGCACCGTGCTCTTCACCAACCTGGCCAACGACCCCGCCGTTGAGCGTATCGCCACCCCCCGTATGGCCCTCACCGCCGCGGAGTACCTGGCCTTTGAAAAGGGGATGCACGTGCTGGTCATCCTGACGGACATCACCAACTACGCCGAGGCCCTGCGTGAAGTGTCCGCGGCGAAGAAGGAAGTTCCCGGCCGCCGCGGCTATCCCGGCTACCTCTATACCGACCTTGCCACCATGTATGAAAGAGCCGGGCGGCGCTTAGGGGAGCAGGGCTCCATCACCATGATCCCCATCCTCACCATGCCGGAAGACGACAAGACCCACCCCATCCCCGACCTTACCGGCTACATCACCGAGGGTCAGATCATCCTCTCCCGTGACCTCCACCGGGCCGGCGTCACGCCCCCCGTTGATGTTCTGCCCTCCCTCTCCCGTCTGAAGGACAAGGGCATAGGCGACGGCAAGACCCGGGAAGACCACTCCGGCACCATGAACCAGCTCTTCGCCGCCTATGCCACAGGCAAGGAGATGAAGGAGCTCATGTCCATCCTGGGTGAGGCTGCCCTCTCCGCCACAGACCTGCTGTACGCCCGCTTTGCCGACGAGTTCGAGCGGCGCTACGTGTCTCAGGGCTTTGACGAAAACCGCTCCATTACAGACACCCTGGACTTAGGCTGGGAGCTTTTGGCCAAGCTGCCTGTGGGCGAATTGAAGCGTATCAAGGAAGAGCACATCGAAAAGTATTTGCCCAAGAAGGAACAGTAATAAAACCCAGCCAGAAAGGCAGGTGTTATAGTTGCCCGCAACAACGGTAAACCCCACCCGCATGGAGCTGACCAAGCTGAAAGGCAGGCTAAAAACTGCCGTGCGCGGTCATAAGCTCCTCAAGGATAAGCGCGACGAGCTGATGAAGCAGTTTATGGACGTGGTGCGTGAAAACCGCGCGGTGCGTGCCTCTGTGGAGGAGGCCCTCCTCCGGGCCCACAGCGCCTTCACCGTGGCCTCGGCCCTCATGTCCTCGGAGATGCTGGAGCAGTCCCTCCTGTATCCCAAGCAGAGTGTGGATCTCACCATGAAGTTTCAGAACATCATGTCCGTGAACGTCCCTGTTTACAGCTTCCACACCAAGAGCGACAACCCCAGCGAGATTTACCCCTACGGCTTTGCCGCCACCTCCGGCGAGCTGGACGACGCGGTAAAGGCCCTGGCCGACGCCTTTGAGGCCATGCTGCGCCTGGCCCAGATCGAAAAGACCTCTCAGCTTTTGGCCGAGGAGATCGAAAAGACCCGCCGCCGGGTGAACGCCCTGGAGTATGTGAAAATTCCCGAAATGCGGGAGAATATCAAGTACATCACCATGAAGCTGGATGAAAACGAGCGCAGCGCCACCATCCGCCTCATGAAGGTGAAGGATATGATCCTGGCCCAGGCTCTGGAGCAGAAGCTCCTGGAGGACGCCCAGGCCCTGGCGGAGTTTCAGGCCATGGAGGCCTAAGGACAAAATAAAAAAGTCAAGCCCAAAAGGGCTTGGCTTTTTTTGTTGGGCCGCTTTGTATTACCATGTCATACAATGTAAGCTTTGATTTTTCTTGGCTTCCAAGTTAGGATATTTATATTAAGATTCAAATTTGGAGGGTTTTTATGGAAAAAGCATGTGAAACCTGCGTCCACTTTCGGCAGCATTATATTAAGCGGGGCGGCAGCTATGTGAGTCTGCGCTATGGGCATTGTGTGCACCCCAGGGTGAAGCATCGAGAGGCCGAGACCCCGGCCTGTCAGCATTTTCGGGTGTCTGCTGCCTTGCAGAGGGAGAAGGGGGAGCGTGCGGTAACGGAGTAAGACCGGTTCATTGATGTGGCGCTTTTCCATACCTGGTTTACCACCCCGTCACTGCGTGCCCTTCTTCAATGTGGCTTCGCATGAT
Organism: Evtepia sp.; assembly: GCA_031553635.1. Lineage (GTDB taxonomy): Bacteria > Bacillota > Clostridia > Oscillospirales > Oscillospiraceae > Evtepia. The sequence continues at coordinate 97,052 of JAVBLH010000001.1, forward strand.
CTTATCAAATTGTCCACTGGTCAATTTGACCTCCACGGAGGGGAATTGTGTACTCCTGGAAGGCAAAGGAAAACCTCCAACCGCATCCCCCGTCCAAATTCCCCTCCTGTGGAGGGGTGCCCATAGGGCGGGGTGGTGACTACGCCGGTCAACCGTCCACCCAAAGGAGCGTGCAAAAAGAGGAACGGAACCAAAACGGTTCCGTTCCTCTTTTCATAAATAAGTCTTACTTAAAAGCAGGAGGTCTCTTCTCCAGGAAGGCGGTGAGGCCTTCGTTGCCATTGTCGCTCATGCGGGCAGCCGCCTGGTCGCGGGTCTCATTGTCCAGCATCTGAGCCAGGGAAACCTCAGCATACTGATTGAAGAGAGCCTTGGACATGGAATAGGCGTTCAGGGGGCCCTTGGCGATCTTGTTTGCCATCTTCATGGCGGTTTCCATCATCTCAGCCTCAGGCACAACCTTGTTGGCGATGCCCAGAGCCAGCATTTCGTCGGCCTTGACGGGACGCTGGGTCAGCATCATCTCCTTGGCCTTGTTGGGGCCCACGACGCGGGGCAGGAGGTAGTGGAGGCCGCAGTCGGGAATGAGGCCCACTGCGCCAAAAGCCACGATGAAGGAGGCGGTGTCGGCAGCGATGACCACGTCACAGCCCATGAGGAGGGATGTACCGGCACCGGCGATGGCACCGTGGGCAGCGCCGATCACAGGCTTCGGGAAGCTGTTCAGCACCTTGACAAAGCCGCCGGCGATGTCGATAAAGTTGGCAAAAGCCTCGTTGGTGGTGATGCCCTTCATCTCGGCAATGTCGCCGCCTGCGCAGAAGCAGCGGCCTTCGCCGGTGAAGATGACGCAGCGGACGGCGTCGTCAGCGCGGGCAGCTTCGAAAGCGGTGGTGAGGTCGGCAAACAGCTGGGTGTCCAGGGAGTTCATAGCCTTCAGGCGGTTCATGCCAACGATGGCGACGTTACCTTCTACACGATAGAGGACGGTACTCAGTTCCATAATACATCAAGCTCCTTATTGTTTATTAAATTCCCCTTGGGGATGGATACGCATGGGAAAGAGGGGCTTTTACCCCTGTAACTGCCATTATATCAAAAAAATCAGTCAAAGGCAATGCCCAGATAGGCGTCCTGGTGGTTAAACCACTTTTGATGCAGCTCCCTGTCATACCACTTAATCATACCAAAGGCCTGGACATAGCTTCCCTGCATCCCGTCCCAGAAGGCGGGGGTGCGGAAGTGGTACCGGGCGGCGGGCAGCTCCTCGGAGATCATTTTCACGGCCTTTTGGACCTTAGCAGGCTCGATGAGGAGCTCCTTCACCAAAAGACGGCTTCTTTGGACGTATTCGATGGCGGCGCAGCCCACTTCCCCATCCACTTCCACCCGGTAGAGGTCGCCGGCGGTGGTGTGGCTGCCGAACTGCTGAAACTGGATCAGCCTGTCGGGGTAGGAGATGTGCATGGTGCCCTGGAGCTTTTCCTCCCGGATGGCGTTATACTCCGCGGGCAGGATGGGCACCAGCTTGCAGCCCTCGCCGGGGGCGGGCAGGTCGGAGAGCTCGGCGGACATCTTTTCCACCTTGCGGATGCCGAAACACTCGGAAAGGCCCAGGCTCTCGAAGTAGCGGTGGAGGCTGGGGGAGGCGGGGACTAAGGTGAGGCACTTCATCCCCTTGCCCTTGAGATACTCGTCGGCATAGGCCAAAAGCTGCCGGGCGTAACCCTTGCCCTGGATATAGGGGTTGGTGGCCAGGGCATACACATAGCCCACGGGGTAGGAGGTTCCGTCGGGGAAATGCATGGTGGTCTCCAGCATGGTGGCCATGGAGTTCAGCTCCCCCTCCTCCTCCACGATGAGAACCTGCTCAGGGACGCAGTATTTTTGAAAAAACATATCCACATAGGTGTCGGCGTCACCAAAGCAGCGCTTCCACAGCTCCTTTAAGGCTGGGATATCCTCTGCCTTTGCCGATCTGATCTTTTCCATGAAAAAACCTCCGTTCTCAATTTAAGGGCCACCGCCATCCCAGGAGGCGGCCGAAGTTACTCCGCGCCGGCTGCTATCACCGCGCAGAAATTTTCCACAAGCAAGTCGGGGATATAGGAAAGCTTTGCTTTTCGAAGGCCGGGGTGGCCCAAATCTTCCTCCCGGTTCAGGTAGCGAACCTCCGGGTGGTGGGCCCGTATCCACTTGGCAAACTCCTGGTTAATGGCGGGAAAGGCCCCCTGAATGTCTACCCTGGCCCGCTCGAAGTGGATATCGTAAACTTCGGGGGTGATGCGGGAGCCCAGGCAGTAGGCCAAGAGGGAATTGTCGCAGCGCAAAAGGCCGCCGTCCAGCCCCAAGTCCACAAAGTTTTCCAGGGCGATGCGCATGGCGCTTCTCTCCTGGGCTACGGACAGGGCGTCTTCCCCACTGCTGCGGGTGAGGTAGTCCTCATACCAGAGGTCGTCTAAGCGGAGGCAATCGGGAATATCCTCGGGGGTCAGGGCCTCGAAGCGCCAGGAGGGGCAGAGGTCGTGGAAGCGGTGGATGTGGTTGCGCTTGGCGTGGAGCTTCTTGCCGGGCAAATCCGCCAGGCGGTTCACGTCGTAGAGGTAATCGTAGTTGTCGCGGTTGTCTATCCACTGGATGCGGCCCGGAAAAAGCTCTTCCAGGCAGGGCCTTTTCTCGTCTAGGACGGCGATGATGCGCAGGGGCTCCCCTCGCTGGGCGGCGTCTTCCTCCAGGGCGCGAAAGGCTTGGGCGAGATCGCCGGAGCCCACAGGCCAGAGGTAACCCTCGCCAAAGGCGGAGTTCACGTGGACCAGGAGGAAGCCCTGGTGGTGGCAGATCTCCTGGCCGTAAATGTTTTGCCAGCAGTAGAGGGTGGTAAAGCTGTAATCGCACAGGGGGATGCAGGCGCCTTCCAGAAGGGGGAGCACCCATCGGCGATCGGAAATCTTTGTGGATCTAAAATCCAGCATGCAAATAAAACCTCGTCTCAAGAGGGGTAAAACCCGGGATTTTTCCCGGGGGTTTACTCCAAGGTAATGGGGGCAATTTCACTTCCGGTGATGCGGGAAATCTCATCCAGGCGGATACGGTCGGTAACGGAGGACACCAGGCTGTAAGCAACCCCGGCTCTCCCCGCTCTGCCCGTTCTGCCGATGCGGTGGATGTAATACTCGTTTTCTTCGGGAACATCGTAGTTGATCACGGTGTCCACCTCGTCGATATCCAGGCCACGGGCCGCCACGTCGGTGGCTACCAGGACCCGGAGGCTGCCGTCGCGAAATTCAGACAGCACCTGCTCTCTGATCTTCTGGCTCAAATCCCCGTGGATGGCCTGGGCGGGGATGCCCTTCATCTGCAAGAGACCGCAGAGCCGGTCGGTGTTGTTTTTCGTGTTGCAAAAGGCGATCACCGAGCCCTTTTGCTCGTGGGCTAAGATCTTCAGGGTGGCCTCCACCTTGCCGTTTTGGTCTGTTTCCACCCGGAGCTGGCGGATATCGGGGCGGTTTTCCTCCACGGGGCGCACCACGATCTCCACCGGGTCACGCTGGTAGACCCAGGAGATGTCCATCACTTCCCGGGAGATGGTGGCGGAGAACATGCCCAGATTGCGTTTTTTGGGGATGCTGTCTAAGATACGGGTGACGTCCTTTACAAAGCCCATGTCCAGCATACGGTCGGCCTCGTCCAGCACCACGGTTTCCACAAAGTTAAGGCGCACGGTGCGGCGCTTGGTGTGGTCCATCAGGCGGCCGGGGGTGGCCACCACCAGCTGGGGCTTACGCTTTAGGGCGGTGATCTGCTTTTGGATGGGTTGGCCCCCGTAAAGGCAGATGGAGCGTATGCCCGGCAGGAAGGCGCAGAGCTCGCGGATCTCCTCCTGAATCTGCATGGCAAGCTCACGGGTGGGGGCCAGAATCAGGCCCTGCACCTCGTCGGAGTCGGGATTGATGTGCTCTATCATGGGGATGCCGAAGGCGTAGGTCTTGCCGGAGCCTGTGGGCGCCTTGGCAATGACGTCCCGATATTCCATAAAGCAGGGGATGGCCCCTGCCTGGACGGGAGTTGCCATAGCGTAGCCCTTTTTCTCCAGGGCCTGGAGGATGCCGGCGGAGAGGTTTAACTCGCTGTAAAGCACGTCCTCTTTTGCCGCAATGCCGTTTATTTCCATGTTTTAGTCCTTTGACTGCCCCGGAAAGCGGTCTAAGGCACGGCAGAGCCAGGGGTGGATTCCAAAGCACCATCCCAAGCCTCGCCGCGCCGTGGTCTCCGGCGGCGTTTATTTCTTTTGATTTACTATTAAAATATAGCATATGGGGCTTTTTATTGCAAGCATGGGATTTTTTATCGGGTTTACCGTGCTGGTGGGGGTTTGGTTCTACCATCACAGGGAGTGATAACCCCTCAAAATATAAAAATTTGTTGTGCCTTTTCAGGGAAATTGTGTTATACTATATATTTGTAATGACAAATCCCGCCCCCTAAAACCCGGGGGGTTTTTTCCGGAAGGAGCCTTCGTATGAAGAAACAATACCTCTTACCCGGCCTGGCGCTGTTGGGTGGCGCGGGCGGCATGGCCCTGCGCTTTTGGGAGCTGAAGGCCGCCTTTGACCCTGCCACAGGCCTGCCTCTTTACGGGGTGCCCGCCACCTGGGTGCTTTTGGCCTTTACCTGCGCCTTCGTGCTCCTCACCTTTTTCCTCTCCCGAAGCGTCGGTGGGCAAGATACTGAAGAACTGCCGGCTGAGACCGCCTTTCGCTGCCGGACTTTTCCCTACCTCCTGCTGGTCTTTGCCGCAGGCCTCTTAGTGGGCGCGGCGGCGGCTTTGTATCTGAAGCGGGGCCTTTCCGAGCCGGGCACCATGCATGTTTTGCGCCTGGTGTTTTTGCCCTTTGGCATGGCCTCTGCTTTGTCCCTCCTTTATATCGGGGCTTCTAACTATAGGGAGGAGGGAAAAACCGCCGGGAGCATCGCCCTGCTCCTCCCCGGCTTCGCAGGCTGCGTTTGGCTGATGCTCTGCTACCAGGGCTGGGCCCGTAACCCCTTTGTGTTAGACTACCTCTTTCTCCTGGCGGCGATCCTCTCCGGCCTTTTGGCCCACTACTTTATCGCCGCCTACTCCTTTGCAAAGCCCAGTCCCCTGCCCATTTGCCTCTTCTGCAGCCTGACCATCTTCGCCTCCCTCATAGCCCTGGTCAACAGCAGCGCACTGCCGGAGCGGCTGATGCTCCTGTCCCAAATCCTCTACTTTTCCGCCACCCTCTGGGCCTTTTGCGGGAATCTAGCGGCCCACCGCCCCCCGGCAGAAGAAGCCCAAATCGAAATTTCGCCTCCTGGAGAGGCTACTATCACCCCTAAGGAGGAGACCCCTTAATGGAACAGAAGAAAAGCTTTTATATCACCACCCCCATCTACTACCCCTCGGACAAGCTCCACATCGGCCACACCTACTGCACCGTGGCTACAGACACCATGGCAAGATATAAGCGCCTGCGGGGCTATGAGGTCATGTTCCTCACCGGTACAGACGAGCACGGCCAGAAGATAGAGGAAAAGGCCGCGGCCGCCGGGGTCTCGCCCCAGGAATTTGTCGACAGCATCGTCACCGCCCCCGGGGGGATTTTAGACCTATGGAAGTTGATGGACGTGTCCCACGACCGCTTTATCCGCACTACTGATGCTTATCATGTGGAATCCATCCAGAAAATATTTAAGAAGATGTATGAAAACGGGGACATCTATAAGGGCGCTTATGAGGGCCTTTACTGCACCCCCTGCGAAAGCTTTTGGACGGAAAGCCAGCTATCTGACGGCAAATGCCCCGACTGCGGCCGTGAGGTCAAGCCCGCCCGGGAAGAGGCCTACTTCTTCCGCCTGAGTAAATACGCCGACAGGCTCCAGGACCTTTTGGAAAACACCGACTTTTTGGAGCCCCGCAGCCGGGTCAACGAGATGGTGAATAACTTCATCAAGCCCGGCCTGGAGGACCTTTGCGTCTCCCGCACCTCCTTCACCTGGGGGGTGCCTGTAGACTTCGATCCCGGCCACGTGGTTTACGTTTGGGTGGATGCCCTGTTTAACTACTGCACCGCCCTGGGCTATATGAACGAGACCCATGAGGATATGGCGCGGTTTTGGCCCGCCGATGTCCACTTTGTGGGCAAGGAGATCGTCCGCTTCCACTCCATTATCTGGCCCGCCATGCTCATGAGTGTGGACCTGCCCCTACCCAAGAAGGTCTACGGCCACGGCTGGCTCCTGCTGGATGGGGGTAAGATGTCCAAATCTAAGGGTAACGTGGTGGACCCGGTGATTTTAGCAGACCGCTACGGCACAGACGCTTTGCGCTACTTCCTCCTGCGAGAGTTCCCCTTCGGCTCCGACGGGAATTTTGCCAACGACCTGCTCATCCAGCGGATCAACGTGGATTTAGCCAACGATTTGGGCAACCTGGTCTCCCGCACCACGGCCATGGTGGAAAAGTATTTTGACAGCACCCTCCCGGCGGAACGAGTCGCTGACCCCTTAGATCAGGAGCTTCTGGCCATGTCCGCCGCCCTTCAGGGAAAGTACGAGACCGCCATGGAGAAATACGCCTTCCAGACGGCCCTTACCGAGGTCTTTACCGTCATCTCCCGGGCCAACAAGTACATCGACGAGAACGCCCCCTGGGTGCTGGCCAAAGACGCGGAAAAGCTGCCCCGCCTGGCCACCGTGATGTATCACCTGTTGGACACTGTGCGTCTTTGCACCACCCTTCTGGTCCCCTTTATGCCCAAATCCTGTGAGAAGATTTTCGCCCAGATCGGCGCGGCGCCTGCCGTCACCACCTGGGAGGCGGCGGGCACCCCCGGCCTGCTCTCCCCCACGGTTACCGTTACCCGGGGCGAGGCCGTGTTCCCCCGGATCGACATGGAGAAAGAGTTGGCTGAATTAGAGGCCGCCGCCGAGACTGCCCGGAAGGCCGCTTTGCCGCCCCTGGAGCTGGAGCCCTTTGCCACAGAGCACGTGGATTTCGAGGGCTTTGTGGCCTGCGACTTTCGGGTGGTGAATGTGAAGGACTGCCAGCCGGTAAAGAAGAGCGATAAGCTGTTGCGCTTTACTTTAGACGACGGCACGGGGGTTGACAGACAGATCCTCTCGGGCATCGCCAAGTGGTACAAGCCCGAAGACCTTCTGGGCAAAACCCTCTGCGCCATTGTGAACCTGCCCCCCCGAAAGATTATGGGTAACGAGTCTAACGGCATGATTATCTCCGCCACCCATAAAGTCCAGGGGGAGGAGAAATTACAGCTGCTGATCCTGGACGACGGCATCCCCGCCGGGGCGAAGCTTTGCTGATGGCGGCAGAAACGGAATAACACAAAAGGACACCGGGATTTTGATTCCCGGTGTCCTTTTGGATTTTATGGGTTATGGGTTTTGGTGTCTTCCGAGACTTTCTCCTCTTGGATTTCTTCCGTTGCCTTGCTCTCCTGGGCATCTGCCCCGTATGCAGGCATGTCCTGGATATATTCCCGCACAAAGCCCCGCAGAACCAGGGCGACTCCGCCTATCATACCCAAGATGTAAATAGCCCAGCTGATGAGTTCAAAGTAGGCTGAAAATCCCAGGAGGACCATCAGCGCGATGCCCAAAAGCATCAGCTTGATGTCTTTTAAGTGTTTTTCCAAGGGGGTTCCTCCTCTTTCCTCAGCCCGGAGGCCAACTCAGGCTCCTGCCGCCCAGAATGTGGAAGTGCAGGTGGAACACGCTCTGCCCCGCCGAGGCCCCGCAGTTGGACACCACGCGAAATTCCCGGAGGCCCAAGTCCTTCGTCACCTGGGCGATGACCTGGAAGCAATAGCCTACGATTTCGGCGTTTTCAGAGGTGACCTCCCCGCAGGAGACGATGTGGGTTTTGGGAATCACCAAAAGGTGGGTGGGGGCCTGGGGGTCGATGTCGTGAAAGACCAGGACCTTGTCGTCCTCATAGGCCTTTTGGGAGGGAATCTCCCCCGCTGCGATTTTGCAGAATAGACAGTCTGACATGCTATCCGCTCCTTTCTGTGCCGGCAAATGCTTCTGTGTGCTTACGATGAACCCTCTTGGATACCGGGTGGTTTTTCTATGGACGGACGGGGGCCGGGGCGCTTACAGCCCCAGCTTTTCCGCCACGAAATCGTCTACCGCTGCCAGGGCGTCGTCCAATTTCAGCACTTCCGTGCCGCCGCCCATGGCGCTGTCGGGCTTGCCGCCGCCCTTGCCGCCGCAGATGGCGGTGACGTGGCGGATGATATCCCCGGCCTTGACGCCCTTGGCCACAGCCAAGGTGCCGCAGGCCGCTGCGAAGGTGATCTTCCCCTCGTTCACCGTTGCCAACACAGCCACCACACCGGGCTCCTTGTCCCGCAGGAAGTCGCCCATCTGGCGGAGATTGTTGGGGTCGGACTCGGGGCGGATGGCGGTGAGCACCCGCAGCTCCCCCACGGGCTTGGCGGAGAGGAGGAAGTTGGAGACTTGGTTCAGGCTCTCCTTGGCCTCGAACTGCTCTACCTTTTTCCGCAAGTCCCGCATGGCGGAAACTTCGGAGAGGATGCGCTCCTTTAGCTCCTCGGGGCGCGCCTTCATGATACGGGCCACCTCAAAGAAGGTGCGCTCGGTTTCCAAAAAGCCCTCCAGGGAGGCTCTTCCCGTGGTGGCCTCGATACGCCGGACGCCGGAGGCCACGGAGAACTCGGCGGTGATGTGGAACACCCCGGCCTTTGCGGTATTGTCCAAGTGGGTACCGCCGCAGAGCTCCACGGAGTGGCCCCCCATGGACACCACCCGAACTTCCTCGCCGTACTTCTCCCCGAAGAGGGCCGTGGCCCCCTTTTCCCGGGCGGCGGCGATGGACATCTCTTCCGTTTCGATAGCCGCGCCGCTCATGATGGCCTCGTTCACCTGGGCCTCCACCGCCTGGAGCTCCTCGGCGGAAAGGGCGGAGAAGTGGGTGAAGTCGAAGCGCAGCTTGTCGGGCTCCACCAGGGAACCCGCCTGGTGGACGTGGTCGCCCAGGGTTCTAATCAGGGCGGCGTGGAGCAGGTGGGTGGCGGAGTGGGCCCGCCCGATAGCCCGGCGGCGCTCTTCATCAATGGCGGCGGTGAGGGTATCCCCCACCTTGATCTCCCCCTCTGTCACCTTGCCGTAGTGCATGATCTTATCGCCTTTATTTTTCAGGACGTTGGTGACCTTAAAGATGACGCCGGGGGCAGTTAAAAACCCATGATCTGCCGATTGGCCGCCCATTTCCGCGTAGAAGGGAGTCACGTCCAGGACAACGATGGCCTCCACCCCGGCGGCGATGGCTTCGCGCTGTTCGTCCTCGGCCACGATGGCAACTACCTTAGCCTCCGCGGTGACTTCTGTGTAACCCACAAACTGAGAAACGGGGACCTCCTGGCCGAATTCAATCCCGGCCCAGCCTAAGTCCCCCAGGGCCTCTCTGGCCTTTCGGGCGCGCTGGCGCTGCTCCTCCATCTCAGCGTTGAAGCCGGCCCTGTCCAGGGTCATGCCCTCGTCCTGGGCCATCTCCTCGGTGAGGTCGATGGGGAAGCCGTAAGTGTCGTAAAGCTTAAAGGCGTCGCTGCCGGAGAAGGCCGTCTCCCCCGCCTTTTTGTGGGCGGCTAGGAGGTCGGCAAAAATCTTCATGCCCCCGTCTATGGTCTTGGCGAAGTTTTTCTCCTCTTCCAGGATGACACGGGTGATGTAGGCCTGCTTATCCGCAAGGTCAGTATAGTGGCCCTGATTTTCCCGGATGACAGTTTCGCAGACCTCGAAGAGGAAGGGGTCGTTGACCCCTAAGAGCTTACCGTGGCGGGCGGCTCTGCGCAGCAGACGGCGCAGGACGTAACCGCGCCCTTCGTTAGAGGGCAGCACCCCGTCGGCGATCATAAAGGTGGCGGAGCGGATGTGGTCGGTGATAATCCGCAGGGACACGTCCTTTTCGGCGGCCTGGCCGTAGGTGGCCCCGGTGATGGCGGAGACTTTCCCTGTAATGTTCATCACCGTGTCCACCTCGAAGAGGGAGCCCACGTTTTGGGACACCACCGCCAGGCGCTCTAAGCCCATCCCCGTGTCGATATTTTTCTGGGCCAGCTCTACGTAATGGCCCTCGCCGTCGTTGTCAAACTGGGTGAACACGTTGTTCCAGATCTCCAAAAAGCGGTCGCAGTCGCAGCCGGGGTAGCAGTCGGGGCTGCCGCAGCCGTTTTCGATGCCTCTGTCGTAATAAATCTCCGAGCAGGGGCCACAGGGGCCCTTGCCATGCTCCCAGAAGTTGTCCTTTTTCCCCAGCCGGACGATTTTTTCGGGGGGGATGCCGATCTGCTTGTTCCAGATTTCAAAGGCCTCTTCGTCCTCTAAGTAGATGGAGGGGTAGAGGAGATTGGGGTCAAAGCCCATCCACTGGGGGTCGGTGAGGAACTCCCAGCTCCAGGCGATGGCCTCATCCTTGAAGTAGTCGCCGAAGGAGAAGTTGCCCAGCATCTCGAAATAGGTGCCGTGGCGGGCGGTTTTGCCGATGTTTTCAATATCCCCCGTGCGGATGCACTTTTGGCAGGTGCAAACCCGCTTCCGGGGCGGGGTCTGCTCCCCGGTGAACCAGGGCTTCATGGGTGCCATGCCGGAGTTGATGAGGAGGAGGGAGTTATCGTTTTGAGGCACGAGAGAAAAGCTGGGCAGGCGCAGATGGTCTTTGGTTTCGAAAAAGGCGAGGAACATTTCGCGCAACTGGTTCACGCCAAAATATTTGGGCATATGCTTACCTCCAGTGGGTTATTTTCTATGGACTTCGTAGCCTAATTTCAGGCCCAGGCGAAAGCCTTCTACAAAGCTCTCCTCATGGGCCTTGTCCATGAGCAGGTGGCTTTCATCTGTGATGCGCAGGAGAAGCTTTCGTTGGTTCTTGTTTAGGGTCGCTTTTAGGCGTTTTCTGTAAAACTCGCTCTGGGGAGTTGATTTTTGCACGGACTTGATATTGCTGATATCGTGTTCATAGTTGCAAAGGAATTCTTCCAAAAAGTTTTCCATACTATCACCTCTTGTCGAAATTTTGCCACATATTGCAGCAAAAGTCAATGCTGCATTTTGCAGCATTGTATATTATAGGCACGAGGTGATGGTGTGATTTATCAAAGACTAAAAGACCTGCGTGAGGACAAAAACCTCACACAGCAGGTCTTAGCCGATTACTTAAAGACGACCCGAAGCGCTTACCAGAATTATGAATCCGGTGTTCGTGGCATTCCCATAGAAGTGTTAGAAAAAATCGCCAACTTCTATGGTACCAGCATTGATTACTTAATCGGACGAACCGATGTGGAAGCCCCCTACCCTAAGTCAAAAGGGTAGCGGGCTTCCGCTTTTTTGTTTTTTACGCCTTGGGCTTTAAGATCAGATTCATCAGCTTATTGGGCACCAAAATGGTCTTCACAATGTCCATATTTTCCAGGAGGCGGCCGAGTTTCGGGTCGGCCTTGATGGCCTCCAGCACTGCCTCTTCCCCGCTGCCTGTGGGCATTTCCACGGTGCCCTTCAGCTTGCCGCCGATCTGGACAGCCATGGTCACCTGGGCGTCTATGGTCTTGGCGGGGTCGTACTTGGGCCAGGGGGCCACAGTGACCAGTCCCTTGCCCGAGAGGCTCTCCCACAGCTCTTCCGCCATGTGGGGCGCGAAGGGGGCCAGGAGGAGGAGGAGGGTTTTCATGTCCCCCCGCGTGAGCCCTCTGTCGTAAAACTCGTTCACCAGGGTCATAAGGGCGGCGATGGCGGTGTTAAACTTCATGGCCTCGATATCTTCCGTCACCTTCTTGATGGTCTTGTGGATGGAAGATTCATTCTGGGGACTGTGTTCCTCGCTGGGCTGAAGTTTTTCAGAAAGGTTCCAGACTCGGTCTAAGAAGCGCTTACAGCCCTTCACGGCGTTATCGGACCAGGCGGCGGCCTTTTCAAAGTCGCCGATGAACATGATGTACATGCGCATGGTGTCCGCGCCGTACTGGGCGATGACGTCGGTGGGGTTCACCACGTTACCGCGAGACTTGGACATCTTCTCCCCGCCCTCGCCTAAAATCATCCCATGGCTGGTGCGCTTGGCGTAGGGCTCCTTGTGGGGGACCAGCCCTAAGTCAAAGAGGAATTTGTGCCAGAAACGGGAGTAGAGAAGGTGGAGGGTGGTGTGCTCCATGCCGCCGTTGTACCAGTCTACCATACCCCAGGTGTCCAGGGCTTCTTTGGAGGCGATGGCCGTGGGGTTCTTGGGGTCCATATACCGCAGGTAGTACCAGGATGAGCCGGCCCACTGGGGCATGGTGTCTGTCTCCCGCTGGGCATCGCCGCCGCAGGAGGGGCAGGTGGTTTTCACCCAGTCGGTGAGTTTAGATAGGGGGCTCTCCCCCGTTTGGGTGGGCTCGTAGCTCTCCACATCGGGAAGGATGAGGGGCAGCTGGCTCTCCGGGAGAGGCACCCAGCCGCATTTAGGGCAGGAGACCATGGGGATGGGCTCGCCCCAGTAGCGCTGGCGGGAGAAGACCCAGTCCCGCAGCTTAAAGTTAATCTTCTCTTCCCCGATTCCCTTGTCCAGGAGCCACTTGGTGATGACGGGGATGGCTTCCTTTACGGTAAGACCGTCTAAGAAGTCGGAGTTGACCATGATGCCTGTGTCGTCCTTGATGGTGAAGGCTTCTACAGTGACGTCGCCGCCCTTGACCACTTCGACAATGTCGCAGCCGAAGGCCTTGGCAAACTCCCAGTCTCTTGCATCGTGGCCGGGAACGGCCATAATGGCCCCGGTGCCGTAGGAGACTAAAACGTAGTCGGAGATGAAGATGGGGATTTCTTTATGATTCACGGGGTTGATGGCGGCAACACCCTGGAGCTTCACGCCTGTCTTGTCCTTCTGGAGCTCCGTGCGCTCAAAGTCGGACTTTCGGGCGGCGGCTTCCACATAGGCTTCCACCTCTGCCCAGTTGGTGAGGGAATCCTTCCAAGCCTTCACGTAGGGGTGCTCCGGGGAGAGGACCATGTAAGTCGCGCCGAAGAGGGTGTCGGGCCGGGTGGTAAAAATCCGCAGGTCGTCGCCCTTTGTGGTTTGGAAGGTCACTTCCGCGCCGGTGGAGCGGCCTATCCAGTTTTTCTGCTGGGCTTTCACCCTGTCGATAAAGTCCAGGCCGTCTAAGTCGTCCACCAGTCTGTCGGCGTATTCGGTGATTTTCAGCATCCACTGGCTTTTATCCTTGCGGACCACGGGGGCCCCGCAGCGCTCGCAGCCGCCGTCTACCACCTCTTCGTTGGCCAGAACGCACAGGCAGCTGGTGCACCAGTTCACGGGCATGAAGCTCTTATAGGCCAGGCCCTTTTCGTAGAGTTTTAGAAAAATCCACTGGGTCCACTTATAGTAGCTGGGGTCCGTGGTGTCTACCTCTCTATCCCAGTCGAAGGAGTAGCCCAGGGCTTTTAATTGGTTGCGGAAACTCTTGATGTTGTCTTTGGTGACAATGGCAGGGTGGATGTGGTTTTTAATGGCGTAGTTTTCCGTGGGCAGGCCAAAGGCGTCGTAGCCCATGGGGAAGAGGACGTGATAGCCGTCCATCCGCCGCCGTCTAGACACCACGTCCATGGCGGTGTAGGGCCTGGCGTGGCCCACGTGAAGGCCCTGGGCAGAGGGGTAGGGAAACTCTACAAGGGCGTAAAATTTAGGGCCCTTGGGGTTGCGCTCCGTGGCGTAGCAGCCCTCTTCCTGCCAGCGGGCCTGCCACTTTTTTTCCATGCGGTCGAATTCGTATCTCAAGATCATTTCACTTCTCTCTGGCCCCACGGAGCAGGCTCCGCGGGGACCCCTGATTTTATCTTTCGACAGATGAAAGTGAATTCCATCTGTCAGTAAGAGTTTTGCCTTCGTCAAAACCCTTACGCGCCGGACTCCCGGCGGGGGACTACGGCCTTATTCAGGCTTTAAAACCTCGGTTAAATCAATCACCTGGGCGTCCTTCCAGAGGCGGTCTAGGTCGTAGAACTCTCTGGCCTCCTCGGAGAAGAGGTGCAGCACCACGTCGGCGTAGTCCTGCAAAATCCAGGTGCCGCCACGATGGCCTTCGATATGGTGGGGGTTAATCCCCTCATTCTTCATAGCCAGCTCACAGGCGTCGGCCATGGCCTTTAATTGGGGGGCGGAATTGCCGTTGCAGATGACGAAATAGTCCGCCAGGGAGGACACGTCGTCGGTTTTCAGCACCAGAATTTTCTGGCCTTTCTTGCTGTCTAATACCTTTGCCAAGGTGAGAGCCATTTCCTTCGATGTCACGATTACAAAACTCCTTAATAGTCAAATACGGGGCTTGCCCGCTTGATAGAATACGTTGTTTGTTTGGGTTACGCCGCGTTTTGGTCCGTTTGCGGTGTAATGCCGCCGTCTACCGGGGGTGTGGGATTAGGCGTTGGAGTTGGCTCCGGGGTAGGCGTGGGCGTGGGCGTGGGTTCTGGGGTTGGGGTAGGCGTGGGCGTGGGCGTGGGGGTTGGTTCCGGCGTGGGGGTAGGGGTGGGCGTCGGATTCCCGCCGTGGGTCTCGCCGCCGTTTACGGGAGGATCCTTCGGGGTTTCGCCCTCTGTGGGCGCGGTGGGGGTCTCGTTTGTCTGGCTGTCACCGGACTGGCTTCCGCCGGAGGAATTGCTGCCGCCGGAGGAGCTGCCCCCGCCGGAAACTGCCTTGGCGTCCTCCACCCTTCCTGTGCTGGAGCCAACGCCCCCGTCGCTGCGGACGTACATGATATCCAGCTCGTTTTTCTTCAAGGCGTCGGTGTAGGGGTTAAAGCACTGGTTTACCAGGTCTACCAGCTCCTGGGTTTGGGGCACCACGTAGGAGAGCCTTTGGCCATAGCTGCGGCTCCAGGCGTTTTCCGTGGTGTGGGGCATGGTGTAAAAGGTCACGTTGTCCATTTTCAGGCCACCGAAGATCGCCTTGTCGGCAAACCAGGCTAGATTTCGCACCGTTAAGTTGGTGGTGACGTTTTCGTTAAAGACCTTGGCCAGCTCGTTGATTCGGGTGACGTTGGTAATGGAGAGGCACTGGCGCACCACTTCTTTCAAAAAGCCCTGCTGGGTCTCGATGCGGCCTATATCCCCCGTGGCGTAGCCGTTGGGCCCATCCCGGAAGCGCACCACCTGCATGGCCTGGTCGCCATTCAGCTTTTGATAGCCTTTTTTCACGTCGATCCGCAGGTCTTGGGTGGGGTCGTAGTACTTCATGGTACGGGGCACCTCGTAGTAAACCCCGCCCAGGGCGTCTACCAGCTCCCCCACGGCCTTCCACTCCAGGATCACCTGGAAGTCCGGCACGAAGCCCACCAGCTGGGACACCTCTTTGTTCAGGGCCGCTATGCCCTTGTCCCCGCCGCCATATACATTATAGACCGAATTGATCTTTTTTACATCCCAGGAGACGTTTACCATGGTGTCTCTGGGAATACTCATCACGTTAAGGGCCTGGTTGCGCACATCGTAGGAAGCCAAAAGGATGGTATCCGTGTTGCCGCCGCCGCCGGTGTCCCGGCCGATGACTAAGAAGGTGTAAAAATCCTTCTTCCTGTCGCTGCCCAGGCGCGGGGGTGCGTCGGTATCCAGGCCGCTGAGGGAATCGCCCTCCGTTTGCTCCGTCTCAGGGTTTTTGGGCGGAACTAAAACCTCGGGCCTGTCTGCATAGGTTTTGAACCAGATGAGAAAGGCGATGAGGAGGGCCAAAATCACGGAAAGTACCGTGATGGCAATCCGCAGGGCGATTTTTTTCCGGCGGGCGGTCTTTTCCTCCCGGGCCGAGCGGCGCTGGGCCTTACGTCCATTGAGATCGCCGTCCTGGGGCTCCGGGCCTTTCCAGGCGGTGTCCAGTCGTTTTCCTGTCATAGTCGTGTTCCTCTTAAAAATGCTAAGGTGTTCATGGTATTTTCGTTGATTTGCGCGCCCTTTTCCCGCAGCTCTGCCACGGTCATGGTAAGGCCTAGGATCATGGCCCTGTCTAGGTCTTCATACACCAGGGCCCGCAGCGCCTCCACCCCTTCAAAGTCCCGGTTGGGCTCCATGAAGTCGGCCAGATACAGCACCTTGTCCAGCCTTGACATGGCGGGGTGACCTGTGGTGTGGTTTGCGATGGCCTGGCAGATCGCCGGGCTCTCGCCAAAAACGTGCTGCGCCAGGGCTGCCCCGGTTTTGGCGTGGAGCAGCTTCACGGAAGCGCGTTCCAAATCAGTGAGGGGAATCCGGTACTTCTCGCAGAGGGCCAATTGCTCCGGCAGCTCCCAGTATTTGGTGCAGTCGTGTAAAATAGCGGCCCGGGAGGCGGCTTCTTCATCCTCCCCCCAGTGCTTTGCCAGGGTGATGGCAGTCTCCTCCGTGCCCCTTACATGGGGGATGCGCTTGGCCTTTATCATGGCGTAAGACACGGCCCGCAGGGCTTGGGGCGTCAGGTTTTTCATGCTGCCCTCGATCCCGTAAAGGCCCCGCTCCAGGATATAGCCGTAGACCTGGGGCCAAAGGAGAGCGCCACCCTGGTCCCGGGTTTCCGCCTTTTCCAATAAGGAGCGAATCTGGGTGGAGGACATGGGCTGAACCGTGGCTAGGGGGATGGGCTGCACCCGTGCGCCAAAGTCCGCCTCCAGTCGCGCCTTTTGGACCTCGAATTCCGGCGGCGGGCTCTCCTCCTCCCGGGAGAAGGGCAAAAGCCGCGCCATCCTGGCGATCTCTCCGGGAGCCTTCCAATGGGAAAAGCTTAGAAACATGTCGCTGCCCATGAGGAGGAAAAGCTCCCCCTGGGGATAGGTCTTTTCCAAGGCCTTCAGGGTGTCTACGGTGTAGCTGGGGCCCTCTCGGGTGAGCTCCATGTCCAGCACCTCTGCCCAGGGGCCTAAGCCCTCGGCCATGAGGCGGGTCATTTCCAGGCGGTCTTCCCCTGTGGCGCTCCGGGCGTGGAGGCTTTTATGGGGGGGCAGGCGGTTGGGGATTAGAAGGAGCTGATCAAGGCCCGCCCGCTCCATAGCCTCCCGGGCCGCAGCCATATGGCCCAGGTGGGGGGGATCAAAGGTGCCGCCATAGATGCCTATCTTCATACTTGCCGCCTCCTTTACAGGGTAAGGTTTTCTGATGGGTTTTGCTTTTGCCCGGTCTTTCATCCTATGCTTTTGGCCTTGCCGCCTTCACCAATACGATCTTGTCTTTTTTCTCCTTATTATGGCTTGGACGGTAGAGGACAAACTTGGTTCCGATCACCTGCACAGGCTCGCTGCGGGTGAGCTTTGCCAGCTCCTCACAGGCCTCTCTGGCGGTGAGCATAGAGTTTTCCAGCACCCGGCACTTGATGAGCTCTCTGGCCTCTAAAGCGTCGCTGGCTTGCTTTACCGTATTGTCGCCTATCCCGTCCTTGCCGATTTGCAGGATGGTGTCTATGCTGTTGGCTAGGCCACGCAATTGGGCCCTTTGCTTACTGGTTAGTTCCACGATGATAGTTCTCCCATTCTTTTAGAAATGCCACAAGGGCGCGTGCCCTGTGGGATATTTGGTTTTTTTCTTCCGGGGCCAGTTGGGCCATGGTCAGGCCTCTGTCCGGCAGGTAGAACACGGGGTCGTAGCCAAAGCCGCCCTCCCCCGCCGGCTGCGCTGCCACCACGCCGGGACACTCGCCCCGGACCAGGATTTTATCCCCACCGGGAAAGGCGCAGCAGATGACGCAGACGAATTTGCAGCGGCGGTCTGTGATGCCCTCCATGTTTTGCAGGAGCAGCTTCCAGCGGTCGGTATCATTTTGGCAGGCCTCGCCCCCGTAGCGGGCGGAGTAGACCCCCGGGGCCCCCTCCAGAGCTTCTACCCAGAGGCCGGAATCGTCGGAGATGGAGATGATGCCCGTGTGTTGGCAGACGGCTTCGGCCTTTAGAATGGCGTTTTCCTCAAAGGTTGCGCCTGTCTCCTCGACCTCCAGGGGCTCCCCCACCTGGTTTTGCAGGAGGACTTCCAAATCGCCCCGCCCCAAGATGGCTTTCAGCTCGTGTAACTTTTTTTGGTTGTTGGAGGCTAAGACGATCTTCATTTCATGGCCCCCAGCACTTCTTTTTGCAGGGCCACCAGCTGGCGGATGCCCTTTTCGCACAGGCGCAGCAGCTCTTCATGCTCCTTGAGGGTAAAGGGCCGCTCCTCCCCCGTGGCCTGAAGCTCGATGATCTCGCCCCCCTCTGTCATAACGCAGTTGAGGTCTACCATGGCAGCGGAGTCCTCCTCATAGCAGAGGTCTAAGAGGGGTTCATCCTCCACCACCCCGGCGGAGATGCCCGCCACAAAGCTGCGGATGGGGATTCTTAAGAGGCTTCCCTCCTCCTTCAGCTTTTGCAGGGCCAGGGAGAGAGCCACGAAGCCCCCGGTGACGGAAGCCGTTCTGGTTCCGCCGTCCCCCTGGAGCACATCGCAGTCTATGGTGATGGTGCGCTCCCCCAGGGCGCTTAGATCCACGGCGGCCCGGAGTGCTCTACCCACCAGGCGCTGGATTTCGGCAGAGCGGGAGGAGAGTTTTAGTTTGTCAATATCCCGGCGGGACCGCTCCCGGTTGGCTCTCGGCAGCATGGAGTATTCCGCGGTAATCCAGCCCTCGCCGTAGGGGACGTGGGGCGGGGTGCGCTCCTCCACGCTGGCGGTACAGAGCACGTGAGTGTCACCGGCTTTGATGAGGCAGCTGCCCTCGGCAAAGCGGTTCACATGGGGGATGATCTCCACGGGGCGCAGCTGGTCAAAGGCCCGGTTGTCTATGCGGCGCATCTTGCTTCCTCCTTACAGTAAGGCTTCGGTAAAGGCCTGGGGGTCGAAGGGCTGAAGGTCGTCTATCCCCTCCCCCAGGCCCACGAATTTCACCGGCAGGCCCAGCTCTTTGGCGATGGCCACCACGATGCCGCCCTTGGCCGTCCCGTCCAGCTTGGTGAGGACGATACCCGTAAGCTTGGCGCTCTGGGCAAACTGCTTGGCCTGGATGAGGCCGTTTTGCCCTGTGGTGGCGTCTAAGACCAGTAGGGTTTCCCGGGCCACGCCTTCGCCCTCTCGGTCTATCACTCTGTCTATCTTATTCAGCTCGTTCATGAGGTTTTGCTTGTTATGCAGGCGCCCGGCAGTGTCGATGAGCACCACGTCTATGCCTCTTGCCCGGGCGGCGTTCATGGCGTCGAAGACCACGGCGGCGGGGTCTGAGCCCTCCTCGTGGCGAATCAAATCCAAGCCGCTGCGCTCCGCCCAGATGGCCAATTGGTCGGCGGCGGCGGCGCGAAAGGTGTCCCCCGCTGCCATGATGGGCCGCTTGCCCTGGCTTTTCAAAAAGGCACCCAGCTTGCCTATGGTGGTGGTTTTGCCCACGCCGTTGACCCCCACGAAGAGGATCACCGAGGGCTTGGTGGAAAGGTCTAGCTCCCCCCCGCCCAATTCCAGCATCTCCCGCAGGATATCCCGCAGGCAGGCGCGTACTTCCTCTGCTTCCTTCAGCTTTTGGGCCTTAACCCGGCTGCGCAGCTCCTCCACGGCCTCCATGGCGGTATTTACCCCCATGTCGCCCAGGATGAGAGCCTCCTCCAGCTCGTCGTAAAACTCGTCGCTCAGCGAAAAGAAGCCGGAAAAGATGCCTATTTTTTTGACCCGGTCGAATAATCCCATGTTGTTACTCCTGTTTTGGTTGTTGGTGTTCCGATTTACACGGTCGCGGCGGCCACGGGGGTTTTGTCCCTCAGGGCCTCCTCCGCTTCCTTGAGGCCTAAGCGCAACATACGGCTGACGCCCTGGCGCTCCATGGTGACCCCGTAGAGTATGTCTGCCTCCTCCATGGTTCCCCTTCTGTGGGTGATGACCACGAACTGGGTCTTGTCCGACATTTGCCGCAGGTAGTGGGCAAAGCGCAGGACGTTTCCATCGTCTAAGGAGGCCTCGATCTCGTCTAACACGCAGAAGGGGGTGGGGCGGACTTTCAAAATGGCGAAGTAGAGGGCGATGGCCACGAAGGCCTTTTCCCCGCCGGAGAGGAGACTAAGGCTCTTTAAGGTCTTCCCCGGGGGCTGGACGTTAATTTCTATCCCGCAGTTGAGGATATCCCCCTCGTCCTCCAGGTGAAGGGCTGCCTTGCCCCCGCGAAACAGCTCTGTAAAGGTTTGGCTAAAGGCCTTGGCGATCTTTAAAAACTCCCGGCGGAAGATCTCCTCCATCTGCTCTGTCAGGCCCTGGATGATGCCTTGGAGGGAGACTTCTGATTCCTCCACGTCCCGGCGCTGGCTTTGGAGATATT
The DNA here is from genome assembly GCA_031553635.1 of Evtepia sp. GTDB lineage: Bacteria > Bacillota > Clostridia > Oscillospirales > Oscillospiraceae > Evtepia. The sequence goes on from JAVBLH010000001.1 coordinate 117,360, forward strand.
CGTAGCGCTCGCTGACCCGCTGATATTCCTCCACGGCCCCGGTGTTCACGCTGCCCAGGGCGCGGATTTCGCTTTTTAAGGAGGAGGCTTTCTTCTCCATCTCCCCCCGGTTTTCCACGGGCTGGCGGAGCCTTTGGGCGGCCTCGTGGCTCAGCTCATAGGTTTCCCATAGTTTGTCTAACAGCTGGGCCTCTTCCTGCAATGCTGCCTGGGCCCGCTGCTCCAGGGCGGCGGCCTCTTTTTGGCAGGAGAGGAGGGCCTCGTTCTGGCTGCGGCTGTCTCTGTCTAATTGGGTGCGCTTGGCCTCTAAGGCCAGCTTTTCCCTGTGGAGGGTGTCCAGCAGTAGGCGCAGGGCGTCCCGCTCCTTCAAAAGGGCTGTTTTGCGGGCTTCTTCCCCTTGGCGCTGGGCCAAAAGGGCCTGGGTCTCTTCTCTTAGTCTGCCCATTTCTCTCTCTTGGCGCGCCTCTTCTTCCCATAAAAGCTTTTGCATTTGGCGCAGCTCTTCCAGAGATTCCCCTTGGAGCCGCTCCTGGGCATCTAACACCGCCAGGGATTTTTGGCTCTCGGAGAGGGCCGCCTGGGTTTCCTCCCGCTGTCTGCGCAGGGCGGCGGTCTGGGCCATGGTCTGGCTGCGGCGGGCCTCCTGGTCTTGGGCCGCCTCCTCCAGGGTTTTCATAGTCTCCTGGGCGGCTCGCTCCTCCTGGGCGGCTCGGGCGGTTTTCTCCCGCAGCAGGGCCATTTCGTGGAGCAGCCGGGCCTTTTGGGCCTCCAGGCCGGTTTTTTGATGGTGCTGGCTCTCTTGGCGGCCCTTGGCGGTAAGGGTTTCCTTTTCCAGGGCGCCCAGGGCCTCTCGGGCAGACTCCAGGGATTTTTGGGTCTTTACGGTTTGGTTCTTGGCTTCTTCCAGGGCCTCTTCCCCGCGGCTGCGGCGGGCCTTGGCCTCCTCCTGCTTTCGAAGAAGGGTTTCCAGCTCCTTGGCCCTTGTGAGTATGCCCCCTTTTTGGTTCACGGAGCCACCAGTCATAGCTCCGCCGGGGGCGATCACTTGGCCGTCTAAGGTCACGATGCGAAAGCGGTTTCCAAACTGCCGGGCCATGGGGATGGCCAGCTCCAAGCTCTCGCAGATGACAACACGGCCCAAAAGGTTGCGGAGGATACCCTCGTAGTCTTTGTCGTAGGTGAGTAGCTCCGCGGCGATGCCCACATAGCCCCGGGCTCCCGCCAGGCCCCGCTCCTCTAAACGGTTGGGCCGGATGGTATTCATGGGCAGGCAGGTGACCCTGCCGCCGTCGGTTTTCTTCAGGTAGTCTAACACGGCCTTGCCGTCTTTTTCCGTTTCCACCACCAGGTTTTGCATGGCGGCCCCCAGGGCGATCTCCATGGCAACGGCCAGGCGGTCGGGGACGTTAACAAGGCCACCTAAGGGCCCCCGTATGCCCCCCAGGCTGCCGCGCTCTTTTTGCCCCATGACGGTTTTCACCGATTTGGAATAGCCCTCGTAATGCCGCTCCATCTCCTCCAACACCCGGACCCGGGCGGCGATGGCGCCCTCCTCCATCCGCAGGCTCAGGGCCTGCTCCTGGGCGGATTTTTCCCGTGCCTGGGCCTGGGCCAGGGAGTCGGCAAGGGCCTGCCCCTCCCGGCGGCGGGCGTTTAGGGATTCCTCCAGGGTCTCAATCTCCCGGCCTAGGGCCTCCTCCTGGGTCTTGCCGGCGTCCAGGGCGGAATCCAGCTCGGAGAGGGAATCGGCCAGGGACAAAAGCCGCTCCGCCGCGCCTTTTTCCGAGGCGTCCAGGGCGGCCAAAAGCCCCTGGACACGCTGGGTGTTTTGGGCCTCCTGGCGGGTTTCCTCCTCCAGGGCGACGAGGGCTGCCTCCAGGGACTCTTCCTGTCGGCGGGTGTTCTCTAAATCTGCCTCCAGGGCTGCTCCCCGGCGGCCCAGGGCCTCCATCTGGCCTGCCAGAGCTGCCAGGGCCTCTTCCTTGTCTGCCATCTGGCGGGCGGTGGTTTCCCGCCGCTCCTTTCGGGCCAGGGCTTCTTCTTCCATGCGGCGCAGGTTTTCCTCATTGCCCCCCATGCGCACTTCTAAAACGGAGCTGTTTTTTTCGCAGGTGGCGGCCTCTTCCTCCAGGCGGGCCAGGGCGCTTCTTTGGCCTTCGATCTCCTCTTCCTTGTCACGGGCCTTTTGAGAAAGGGCCTCCAAAGCTTCGTAAAGGCCCTCGGTCTCCCGGCGCAAGAGGTCTAATTGCCTTGCCATAGCCTCGTAGTTTTCCTTGGCGTCCTTGTTGCGCGCCCGGAGGTTTTCCAGCCTGTCCATCCAGAGGGAGACTTCTAAAAGCCGCAGGGCGTCTTGGCAGGCGAAAAAGCGCTTGGCCTTTTCCGCCTGTTCCCGCAGGGGCTCTACCTGAAGCTCTAATTCTTCTATTTTATCCACGATGCGCAAAAGGTTTTCCTTGGTGCGCTCCAGCTTGCGCCCGGCCTCTTCCTTCCGGTGGCGGAAGCGGGAGATGCCGGCGGCCTCCTCGAATATCTCTCTTCTTTGGGTGCTTTTCACCGAGAGGATCTCGTCTATCTTGCCCTGGCCGATGAGGGAGTAGCCCTCCTGGCCCAGGCCCGTGTCCATAAAGAGCTCGTGGACGTCACGCAGGCGGCAGAGGTGGCGGTTGATGTAGTATTCACTCTCCCCGGAGCGGTAGTAGCGGCGGGTGACCATGATCTCCTTCTCCCCGCCGGGCAGGCTGCCGTCCTCGTTGTCCAAGAGTAAGGACACCTGGGCAAATCCCAGGCTCTTACGGTTTTCCGTGCCGCCGAAGATCACGTCCTCCATCTTGCCGCCCCGCAGGGCCCGGGAAGACTGCTCGCCCAGGACCCAGCGGATGGCGTCGGAAATGTTGGATTTCCCGCTGCCATTGGGGCCCACAATGGCGGTGATGCCTGCATCAAAGCCCAGGGTCACTTTATCGGGGAAGGATTTGAATCCCTGAATTTCCAGCGCTTTCAAATGCAAGCGGCTCACCGTCCTTTCTTTCTTTGTTTCAATGTATAATAGCTGATTATATCAAAAATAGCCCCCGGTTGCAATGCCATAGCCAAAAAACACAAAAGAAAACGCGCCGGGTTTGAGGGCTCTCTCACCGGCGCGTTTTGACAATTTTCACAAAGCCCTGCCGAAAACCTCCCGGGCGTAGCGGACAGACTCCATGGCGTCGTCGCAATAGGCGTCTGCGCCGATGGACTTTGCGTAGTCCGCGGTAATCACCGCGCCGCCCACCATCACCCGGGCCGAAACCCCCGCTGCCTTTAGCTGACGGATGGTCTCCTCCATGTAGGGGGCCGTGGTGGTCATAAGGGCGGAGAGGCCCACCAGGGCGATGCTTCGGTCCTTAGCTTCCTCCACGATGCGCTCAGGGGGGACGTCCTTGCCCAAATCCACCACGGTGAAGCGGTGGCTCTCCAGGAGAACTTTCACGATGTTTTTGCCTATATCGTGGATATCCCCCTTCACCGTGGCCAAAAGCACCGTGCCCAGGCTCTCCCCCTCCCCCTGGGGCAGATAGGCCTTCAACACCTCAAAGGCGGCCTTGGCGGCCTCGGCGCTCATGAGAAGCTGGGGCAAAAAGAGCCGTCCCGCCTCGAAGCCCCGGCCCACGGTATCCAGGGCGGGCACCAGCTGGTCATTGATGAGGGCCAGGATGGATGCGCCCTCTTTCGCCAGTCTCTCCGCCTGGTGTAAGGCGTCCTGCATCAGGCCCTTTTCCACGGCGGCCCGGAGGGTGATCTCCCCCTGCGGGGCTTGGGTGACCGGGGCGGGCGTGTCCTCCCCACCCAGGGCCGCAATATAATCCCCGCACTGGGGGTCTAATCCTTTCAGGGCGCGAAAGGCCCGATAGGCCCCCATCATCTCCCGGCTGCCGGGGTTGATAATGGCCCCGTCCAGCCCGGCATGGAGGGCCAGGGTGAAGAAGGCGGTGTTCACCACCTCCCGTTTTGGCAGGCCGAAGGAGACGTTAGAAACCCCCAGGGCCGTTTTCACCCCCAGCTCCTTCTTGGCCCGCTCCAGGGTCTCCAGGGTGATTTGGGCGTTATCGGCCCCGGCGGAAACAGGCATGGTCAGGGCGTCGATTAAAAGCTCTTTTCGGGGGATGCCATAGCTTTCGGCCTCTTCTATGATGCGCCGGGCGATGGCCAGGCGGCCCTCGGCGGTTTCGGGGATGCCCTCGTCATCCAGGGTGAGGCAAACCAGGCCCCCGCCGTATTTTTTCACCAGAGGCAAGATGGCGCGCAGGCTCTCCGCCTTGCCGTTTACGGAGTTGATGAGAGGCTTTCCGTTATAGCGGCGCAAGGCCCGCTCCATGGCTTCGGGGTTGGCGGTGTCCAGTTGCAGGGGCAGGCCCGTGACGCCTTGGATGGCCTCCACAGTTTCCGTCAGGGTGGTGGCCTCGTCCAGGCCCGGCAGGCCTACGTTCACGTCCAGGATGTGGGCCCCCGCCTCCTCCTGGGCTAGGGCCTCCCGCAGGATATAGCCCCTGTCTTTCTCCCGCAGGGCGGCCTGGAGTTTTTTCTTCCCCGTGGGGTTTAATCGCTCCCCTATCACAAGGGGCCCGCCGCCAAACTCCACCGCTCGGCAGTAGGAGGAGATGAGAAGGCTCTCCTTGGGGGTCTGGGGTTCTAGGGGAAGGGCCCGGCAGGCCTGGACCAGGGCCTCGATATGGGCCGGGGTGGTCCCGCAGCAGCCGCCCATCAGACGGGCGTAAGGGGCCAGAGCCGCCATTTCCCGGGAAAAGCCCTGGGGGTCCAGGTGGTAGACCGTGGCCCCTTCCCGGGTTTCGGGCAGGCCCGCGTTGGGCTGGCAGATGAGGGGGAGGGAGGCGTGGTTCCATAGACCCGCCAGCACCGGGGCCAGTTCCTTGGGGCCCAGGCCGCAGTTGATGCCCAGGGCATCTACCCCCAGGCCTTCCAGAAGGGCCACGGCACCGGCCGGGTCGCCCCCGGTGAGAAGTTTTCCCGAGGCGTCGAAGGCCAGGGTGGCGAAGATGGGGAGTGTTGAATTCTCTTTCGCCGCCAGGACAGCCGCCTTCATCTCGTAAAGGTCGCTCATGGTCTCGATGAGGATGAGATCGGCCCCCGCCTCCTGGGCGGCTCGGGCTATGGGGGCAAAGCGGGAGACGGCCTCTTCAAAATCCAGGTCGCCATAGGGGCGCAGGAGCCTGCCTGTGGGGCCAAGATCGGCGGCGATGTAGGCGGAAACCCCCAGTTTTTTCATCGCGGCAAAGGCGTTGGAAACCGCCGCCTCCATGATCTGAGAAACGGTATAACCATGGGGGGCCAGCTTTTCCGCCGTGGCCCCAAAGGTGTTGGTGGTGAGGATGTTGGCCCCGGCCCGAAGATAGGCCTCGTGGATGTCTTGAACGGCGGCGGGGTTTTGGAGGTTCCACAGGTCGGGCAGCACCCCTTCCGGCAGGCCCCGGGCCTGGAGTAGGCTTCCCATCCCGCCGTCGAAGAAGAGGCGGCCTTTTTTCATAGCCTCGCGTATGGTCATATCTGGGTCTCCTTTCTGTAGGGACAGGTTTCTAAGGTGCAGCCCCGGCAGCTTTTCTGGCAGCGGCTTTGGGGCCTTTGGCTGATGCCGGAGAGGGCGGTAACGGTTTTCTCCGGGACCAACATACCCCCCGCGGTGAGAGATACGCCCATCCTGCGGCTTGCGTCCAGGCGGCTTAGTATCTCCCCCTGCCAGTGGAGGGAAAAATCGCCATAGCCCGGGCTAAAAGGGGCGGTGAGGTAGTGCCCTTCCGGCAGGGATGCTTCCAGCTCCTGTAAGTACGCCTCAGTGAGATCGTCCACCAGCACCGCGGCGCAGGCGGCCCCCACCAGGCCCTTGGCCATGTGCTCCACAGACCAGAGGCGCAGGAGCCTGTCTGCCTCGCTGCCCAAGGTTAGGGCGAAGAGATAGCCCTCCCGGCAGCCCGCAAGGTGATCTTTCAGGCCCCCCGTCCAGAAGGGAAGCTCCTCTAATTTCACCCGCAGGCCCGTCTTTTTGGGCGCGATTTGAGAGAGGAGCTGGCCCTCGCAAACACGCGCCAACTCCTCCAGCTCCCCCTCCAGGGGGGTATTTACCAGGCCCAGGTAGCGGGCCACCTCGGTTTTGTCTAACTGCATCGGCTTCATGGTCTTCTTAAAATCTCCGATAGGTTGTCCGAAATTTTTCCGGCGATGTCGGGCCTGTTCATGGTGTAGATATGCACGCCCCGGACGCCGTTGGCCAGTAAATCAACGATCTGCTCCGTGGCGTAGGCTACCCCCGCCTGCTCCATGGCTCGGGAATCCCCGCCGAACTTGTCCAGAATCATGCGAAAGCGGTGGGGCAGGGTGGTCCCCGAGAGCTGGCAGATTCTAGAAATCTGCCGGGCGTTGGTGACGGGCATCACCCCGGCGATGACGGGGACGTGGATGCCCAGGCGCTCGGCCCGGTAGAGAAAGCTATACAGGGCGGCGTTGTCGAAAAACATCTGGGTGATGAGAAAGTCTACGCCGCAGTCTACCTTGGCCTTTAGGTGGCCCAAATCCTCCGCCTGGCTGCCCGCCTCCACATGGCCCTCGGGGTAGCAGGCCCCGCCGATGGAAAAGCCCCCAAAGGCGCGAATCTCCCCGATGAGCTGGTAGGCGTAGCGGTAGTGGCCCGCCTCCTCCAGGGGTTTTCCCTGGGGCAGGTCACCTCGCAGGGCTAAGATATTTTGGATGCCCTTGTCCCTAAGGCTCTCCAATTGGCCGCGGATCTCTTCCCGGCTGGAGGAGACGCAGGTGAGGTGGGAGAGGGCCGTGACCCCCTGGGCCTCCACCTGGCGGGACAGGGCGGCGGTGAATTCCGAGGTGCCGCCCCCTGCGCCGTAGGTCACGCTGATGAAATCGGGCTTTAGAGCGGTGAGGGCCTTGGCCGCGTCCCCCACAGATTGAAAGCCCGTGGTTTCTTTCGGCGGGAAGATCTCGAAGGAGAGGGTGGGGGTCTCCCGGGCCAGTCGATCTGCCAGCCTCATAGGGTTCTCCTTACTTTCTTTGCCGTTTCTCCTCGGGCCTCTAGGCGGCTGAGGCGGATGCCGGAGAGGGCCAGGGCAAAGACGAACCAGAACACCAGCATCACCCGGGGGTAATGCCAGATAAAGTCGGCAAAGCCGCAGACCATAATGCCCACGATGGCCGAAGTGGCCCCGATGACCACCATGCGAGTCTCGTAATTACCCAGCTTGCCTAAGGCTGCCCGGGCGGCCCGTTTCAGCATCCAGCCTGCGGAGCCTAGGAGGGCCAAGAGCCCAAAGAGCCCCGTTTCGGCCCAGACCTGGAGGTAGACGTTATGACAGTGGACGAAGGGGGCCTTGCCGTGGTAGAGGTTCATGTCAGACACGGCGGCCCGCACAGCCTCGCTGCCCAGGCCCACCCCCTGGGGACGGGTTTGTATCAGCTCCAGAGCGGCGGCGTAGAGGGGAAAGCGGCTGGAGGTGGAGGTGTCCGCCGGGTTGAAGATGGTGAGGATGCGGTTCCACACCGTGTCGGGCAAAATGGGCACTGCCGCCAAAGCTACTAGGGCGAAGAGGGGCAAAAGCTTACGCTTCCAGAGGAAGACGAAGACCACGGCGGAGATGAGAAGGCCTATCCACCCGGCCCGGGAGTAGGTCATAGCCAGGGCGATGCAGCCCAGGCCAGTGCCCGCAAGACCCAGGCACTTTCCCCAAAAGCCCTTGGCTGCGAAGATCAGGCAGACGGCCACGGGAATCAGCAGCACCAGCACCTCGCCAAAGGCGTTGGGGTTTTCGAACATGGAAAAAATCCTCCCAGGCATACCCTTGTTGAGGGTCAAGTCTACATAGGAGGTGTTCACCTCCACCCCCTGGATGCGCTGGTAGATGCCGTAGAGGGAGGTGATGCACAGGCCCAAAGTCGCCATAGAGGCCAGGCGCACCAGGTGCCGGGCCTTGGTCACGGTGCTGACGATCACCAGAACGCAGACCATACAGGCGAAGTGGAAGAAGAAATACCGCTGGGAGAGGCCGGAATAGGCAGACAGGGGCCAGGCGAAGAGGACAAGGCCCCAAAAGGCGACGATATAGGGCCCCAGATCGGCAATATCCAGCCGCTTGCTCTGCTGCTTCACAGAGGCCAGGATGGCGAAAACCAGCATCAGGCCGAAGCCCAAAAGGCCGTAGGCGTTGTTCCAGTTATCAAAGGGGATGATGAGGATTACCAGCATCAGCCAGCCCACGGCCACAGGAGTTTCAGACACTACAGCAAAGCCAAATTTTAAAAAGAGGCTGTGGTCACAGACCTTGCGAAAGGTGTGGTACAGGGCCCGCAGCAGAATGCCGGGCAGGTTGATAAGCACCCCGAACCAGCGGCAGAAAAGGCTCTTGCGCCAGCCTCTGTCCAGGGCGCCGTCCTTCCCTAAAAAGTGGACTGCGGCTGACCCCCGCCAAAGACGGGTAAAAAAATCTGCCAAGCCCCGGTATAAAAAGGCCAGGATGCTGCCTTCGTAGGCCCGGAGCAGGAAGCGCCACAGGGGTAAAACCAGGCGTCCAAACAGGCTAGATTCCAATGCGATCATAAATGCGCCTCCTTTCTTATCCTTTTCGGTTTTTCACGGCGTAAAGGGCGGTGAGTATCCCAAAGTGACCCCCCCGCAGCAGGTCGGCCACCAGCTGCTTATTGCGGCCTAAGCCCTCGGGGGTGATGGCCTTCATGGCCGCCTGCATGTCGGGCCTTTGGGCCAGAGCCTTCACCCGGCGGGACTTTTCGCCCCAGGAGGCGGGGTTCGAGCGGCTGTATTCATTGCCCACGGCGATGAGAAGGCTGGCCCAGTCGGAGCTCTCCCGCCAGAGGGGCCGGGCCTTTTCCAGGCCGAAGCGGGAAACCAGCCAGGCCTTTTTTTCCAAAAAGCTTTCGTAAGTCTCCATATAGTCCTTCAGGTAGCTGCGGGTGACGGACCGGGGGTTTTGCAGGTAGAAGTAAAGGGGCAGGGAGAGGATGGCAAGGCACTTGGCGTGGAGGAAATACTCCATCAAAAAGAGCTCGTCCTCCAGATAGGCCCCCAAAAAGCGGATGTTCTGCTTCATGACGATCTCCCGGCTAAAGAGAAAGCGCCAGATAAAGCCGTTGAGGACCCGCCCTGGTTTCTCCAATCGGTCCCCCAGAAGCCGGTAGACGATGCCCTCCCGAATCTCCTCCGGGCCGTAGACCCCCGTGGGCAGGGCGGCCTCCTCCACCTGGGTGCGTCCGTCGGGATAGGTCCGGTAATGGGCGCAGCCGGCGCTGTCTGCGGCGTTTTCCATCGCGGTGCCGTAGAGGAGCTCTAAGGCCTCGGGCTCCATCCAGTCGTCGGCGTCGGCAAAGGCCAAAAAGCGGCCCCGGGCCTTTTCAATCCCCAGGTTTCGGGCGGAGCTGACCCCGCCGTTTTCCTTATGGATGACCCGGACTCTCACGTCCTCGGCGGCGATCTGGTCGCAGAGGCGGCCGCTGCCGTCGGGGGAGCCGTCGTCGATGAGGAGCAGCTCAAAATCGGAAAAGCTTTGGCCCAGGATGGAATCGGTACAGCGGCGCAGAAAGTCCTCGGCCTTGTAGACGGGGACGATCACAGATATTTCTGCCATGGTGTTCTCCTTCGTTGCGGTTGGATTGCGGCCCCGGAATCTCGGGCCTTGGGGTTTTCTGTTACAGGTAAGATTTCAGCTCCGCTGCCCTATGGGTACTCTCCCAGGGCAGGTCGAGATCCGGGCGGCCGAAGTGCCCGTAAGCCGCGGTTTTTTCATAGAGAGGGCGGCGCAGGTCTAGATAGGAAATGATCTTGGCCGGGCGCAGGTCGAAAACTTGGGAGACGATTTCCGCCAGCCTGTCGTCGGAAAGCACCCCCGTTCCCTGGGTGTCTACCAGCACGGAAACGGGATGGGCCACACCGATGGCATAGGCCACCTCGATCTGGCAGCGGCGGGCCAGGCCTGCGGCCACGATGTTTTTCGCCACGTGGCGGGCCATGTAGGCGGCGGAGCGGTCAACCTTGGTGGGGTCCTTGCCGGAGAAGCAGCCGCCCCCGTGGGCCGCGGAGCCGCCGTAGGTGTCGACAATGATCTTGCGCCCCGTGAGGCCCGAATCCCCCACCGGCCCGCCGATGACGAATCTGCCCGTGGGGTTCACGTAAAACTTGGTCTGGGCATCTAAATATGCCGTGGGGATCACGGGCTTTATCACCGTTTCAACGATGGCCTCCCGCAGCTCCTTCAGCTCAATTTCCGGGTTGTGCTGGGTGGAGAGGACGATAGCGGGGCAGCGGAGCACCTGCCCCTCTGTGCCGTATTCCACCGTTACCTGGCTCTTGCCATCAGGCCGCAGCCAGGGCAGGGTGCCGTCCTTGCGGACTTGGGCTAGGCGGCGGGACAGGGCGTGGGACAGGGAGATGGGGGCGGGCATCAGCTCGGGGGTTTCGTCGCAGGCGTAGCCAAACATCATGCCCTGGTCCCCGGCGCCGATCTGGTCGGCCTCGTCCCCGGAGAGGTCCCGGTGCTCTAAGGCCTCGTCCACCCCCATGGCAATGTCGGGGGACTGCTCGTCTATGGCGGTCATCACGGCGCAGCCCTTGTAATCAAAGCCAAACTCGGGGTTGGTGTAGCCGATCTTTTCCACGGTGCGCCGGGCGATGGCGGGAATATCGGTGTAGCAGGAGGTGGTGATCTCCCCCATGACGAAGATCATCCCCGTGGTGCAAACGGTTTCGCAGGCCACCCGGGCATTGGGGTCTTTGGAGAGGATATCGTCCAGAACAGCGTCGGAGATCTGGTCGCAGATCTTATCGGGATGTCCCTCAGTGACGGATTCGGAGGTAAAAACGCGGTTGCTCATATGGTTACTCCTTTTTTATGTAAATGTGGTGTGGGTGTGGTGGTTCCTTTTGGCACTGTCCATGACGGAGATGCCACTCCGTCACTGCGTGCTACCCCTCCACGGAGGGGAATTGGACGGGGGCGCGTAGCTCGTTCCGGTAATCCGCCACCAAAATTCCCCTCCGTGGAGGGGTGCCCAAAGGGCGGGGTGGTTTGCGCCGGAACTATACCGTGTGCCCCTAATGGGACTCCCAGCCGGAGAGATAGGCCGCCTGCTCCGGGGTCAGGGCGTCGATCCCAAGGCCCAGGGCAGAAAGCTTTGTCAGGGCGATTTCGGTGTCGATCTCCTCAGCGACCTCGTAGACCTTCTCCTCCAGGCCCTTTTGGTTTTTCACCAGCCACTCTAAGGTGAGAGCCTGAACGGCGAAGGACATGTCCATAATCTCTGCCGGGTGGCCGTTTCCGGCGGCCAGGTTCACCAGGCGGCCCTCGGCGCCTACGTTAAGAATCCGCCCGTCGGGCAGGGTATAGCCCACGATGCTGTCCCGGCGCAGTTCCTGAGAGACGGACATTTCCTGCAAGCCCTTCACGTCCACCTCGCAGTCGAAGTGGCCGGCGTTACAGAGGAAGGCGTTGTGCTTCATCACGGCGAAGTGAGAGGGGGTGATGACGTCCTTACAGCCGGTGACGGTGACGAACACGTCGCCCAGAGCCGCCGCCTCCATCATGGGCATCACCTCAAAGCCCTGCATGGTGGCGTCTAGGGCCTTGAAGGGGTCGATCTCGGTGATGATGACCCGGGCCCCCATGCCGGCCGCCCGCATGGCGACTCCCTTGCCGCACCAGCCAAAGCCCGCCACCACCACGGTTTTTCCCGCCACGATGAGGTTGGTGATGTGCATCACGGCCTCCCAAACGCTCTGGCCCGTGCCGTATTTATTGTCGTAGTAGTGCTTACACTTGGCGTCGTTCACTGCCACCATGGGGCAGGGGAGGATGCCTTCCCGCTCCCGGGCCCGGAGGCGCAGGATGCCTGTGGTGGTCTCCTCGCAGCCGCCGATGAGATTTGCGCCTAAGTCAGACGCCTTGCCCCCTAAGAGGTGGATGAGGTCCCCGCCGTCGTCTACGATGAGGTGGGGCTTGGGCTTTAGGGTTTCCAAAAGGTGGTCTTCATACTCCTTTTCCGTGGCGCCGTGGTAGCCGAAAGTAGAAACCCCCAGGGAAGCCAGCCCCGCCGCCACGTCGTCCTGGGTGGAGAGGGGGTTGGAGCCGGTGAGATATACCTCGGCCCCGCCTGCCTTCAGGACTAAGCCCAGGTTTGCGGTCTTCGCCTCTAAATGGACGGAGACGGCGATGGTGAGGCCCTTGAAGGGCTGTTCCTTTTGAAAACGGGCCTCGATGGCCCCCAGGGCGGGCATGAAGCCCCGGACCCAACTGATTTTCCGTCTGCCGGACTCGGCTAAATTCATGTCTCGAACGATACTCATTGTTTTCCTCTTTCCGGCGAAAATGAAAAAAGACCTCCCCAAGGAAGCCTTTCGCCCTTTGCCTCCTTATCGTGTTAGCAGTACCACCTTGCTTTGCAGGTTGGTGTGGGGTCACGGAGCTAACTCTCTCACCCACTCTTGATAACGGCATATTCTTTTTTCAACTAGTGACCTGTCGTGACCTATATTATACGAAGTTTTTGCGAAAAAGGCAAGTTATTTGTTTACAGTTTATTGTGGACTTCCCGGAAAAAAACGGGTAGAATATACCAGTATTCTCATTTTACCCGGTTTTAAGGAGGGTTTTCCGTTGTACGCAATGCAAAACTGGCTGGATAAATTCTGCCGCAAGCACCCCCGCTTCGCCATCCCCAATCTGATGATGTATCTGGCCGTGGGCTCCGCCATCGTGGCCCTTTTGGATCAGTTCAGCATGGGGGCCTCGGCCAGCGCCCTGCTGTACTTCGATAGGGGGCTGATTCTCCAGGGAGAAATTTGGCGGCTTATCACCTTTGTCTTTGTTCCCATCGGCGGCCTGTTTAACTCCCTCATCGCCGCCTATTTCTACTATTTTATCGGCACCGCCTTAGAGCGGGAGTGGGGCAGCGCCAAGTTTACCATCTATTACGGCTTCGGGATGCTGCTGAACATCCTTTTGGGCTTTCTCATCGGCTTTACCTCGGTGACTTACCTGAACTTAGCCCTCTTCTTCGCTTTTGCCACCCTTTATCCCGAGATGCGCATCCTCCTCTTCTTCATCATCCCCGTGAAGGTAAAGTGGCTGGCCTGGATCGATGCCGTCATCTTTGCCGGGGCTATCCTCCTAAACCTTTTTGGGGGCAATCCCTTGGCGGCTCTCATTCCCATCGTGGCCATCCTCAACTACCTCCTCTTCTTCTCCGGGGACCTTTTGGCCATCCTCCGGCGCAGCCAGCAAAAAACCGCCCACCGTTACAGCCGCCAAACCGTAGACTTTAAAAAGGCCACCCAGCAGGCCAAGGAGAAAAAGGGCTACCTCCATAAATGCGCCGTCTGCGGCAAAACCGATGTGACAAATCCCGAATTGGAATTCCGCTACTGCTCCCGCTGCAACGGCTACCACTGCTACTGCCAAGACCATATCAACGCCCACGTCCATATCGAGTAAGGAGGCCCTCATGACGGAAAGAGACCTGGTTCAGCTGGCCCTGGAGGCCCAGGAGAGGGCCTACGCTCCCTATTCCGGCTTCTTCGTGGGGGCGGCCCTGGAAACGGAAGACGGGCGGATTTTTACCGGCTGCAACGTGGAAAATGCGGCCTACGGCTCCTGCCTCTGCGCCGAGCGGGGGGCCCTGATGTCCGCCGTGGCCGCCGGGGCGCGGAAATTTACCCGCATCGCCATCGCCGGAAGCGGCAAGTATCCCTGCTGGCCCTGCGGCCCTTGCCGCCAGATGCTCCTGGAGTTTTCCCCCCATCTGGAGGTGCTGGCCGCCAACTGCCGGGGCGAGTGTGAGGCCAGCAACTTAGCTGTGCTGCTGCCCCGCGGCTTCGGGCCCCATCAATTTGAAACCTGAGGGCGGGAACTATTGTTTCCCTTTGTCGTCTTTTAGGAGGAGAGGGCCGAAAATCGTCGGTTTTCTCCTCTTTTTCCTTGGGTTTTCCCCCTTTCGACGGGGAAGCCTTGACAGAAGCCAAAAAAAGGGCTAAAATTGAACTGCATTAAAATGATGACAAATTGTATCAAGTTTGTATCAATGGTTACAGATAGAAACAGCGCAGAAAGGAAGGCACTATGTCTACTTTATTCCGTACCACCGAAAAGAGGGGCCGTTTTAAGACCCTTGCCGCCCGGTTTGGGGCCGGTCTTTTGGCTCTGGCCCTGGTGTGCACCCTGATTCCCGCCACCGCCGGGGCCGTGACCCAGGAGCAGATCAACAACCTAAAGCAGCAGCAAAAGCAGATCGCCAACGATAAGAAGGCCATCGAGGGCAAGCTCTCCAACGTGAAGAACGACAAGGCCGCCGCCCTCCAGCGCAAGGCCCTCTTGGAGGAGGATATCGACAACATCCGCCAGAACTTAAAGGTAGTCACGGCCCTCATCGCCTCCTACGAGGAGCAGATCGCCGAGAAGACCATAGAGCTGGAGGCCGCCCAGGCCGAAGAGGCCCGGTATTACGACCTGTTCCTCACCCGGGTGCGTGCCATGGAGGAAGGGGGCGGCAACTCCTCCTACTGGGCCATCCTCTTCCACGCCACCGACTTTGCCGATCTCTTAGACAGCCTGAATATGATCAGCGAAATCATGACCCACGATAACTACGTGATGGACTCCCTGGCCGCCGCACGGGAGGCTGTGGCCGCCGCCAAGGCCGAGCTGGAAACCGCCAAGGCGGAGCAGGAGGATGCCAAGGCCCAGCTGGAGGCCTCTCAGGCAGAGCTCCAACGCCAACAGGCCCAGGTAGACGCCCTGGTGGATGAAATGCGTGCCCAGGAAGCGGCCTATGAAGAGCAGCTCCACGAAATGGAGCAGAACGCCGCCGCCCTGGCCATCAACCTCTCCAATGTCGAGAAGCAATATGCCGCCGAGATCGCCGCCGCTAAGGCAGCTGCCGCCTCGGGTACCCTGGCAGGCACAGGCGGCTTCATCTGGCCCTTGCCCGGCGGCCCCGGGGACTATACCATCACCTCGAAATACGGCTGGCGTGACTGCCCCTTCCACGGCAGGGAGTACCACAGCGGCGTTGACGTAGCAGCCGGGGGCGGCACCACCATTAAGGCCGCCAAGTCCGGCACCGTGGTGATCTCCGCCTTCCACTCCTCCTACGGTAACTATGTGGTCATCGCCCATACAGACGGCACCAAGACCCTCTACGCCCACATGCGCTCCCGGGCTGTGGACCCCGGCCAAACCGTGAGCCAGGGCACCACCATAGGCTACGTAGGCACCACGGGCACCTCCACAGGCAACCACCTCCACTTCGAGGTTTGGACAGGCAGCAGCTCCAGCAGCCGTACCAACCCCATGAACTATTTCTAAATCCAAAATCTTTCCCGCGAGGTGTAAAAGCCCCGCGGGAATTTTTTTGTGACCTGGTCACGGAAGGCGCCCCCCTTTTGTGTTAGGATGGCCTTGGGGTTAGGAGCCGCCCCTCCGCCCCATAAGGATGTGACCAAGAGGTACCCCCCTTCCAAGAATATCCAATGGTAATTGCAAGAGGCATCACAAGGCGCGGCGTCTTCTTTGCAGCGGAAGGCGCCGCGCCATAAAAAAAGCCCGAGGAATTTTCCTCAGGCTTTTTTCTATGTCTGTCCTCAGTCCAGGATCAGGCTGGGGGCGGCATAAACTCTCCCCTTCAGCTCCTGGTCAAACTGGTAGAGGCCCTTGGCGTCCCCGCCGAAGAGGCCGAACTTGGTGATGAGGTCCCCGGCGTTTTTCTCCTCTTCCCCCTGCTCCTTCACGAACCAGCTTAAAAACTCGATGGTTCTGT
The DNA here is from genome assembly GCA_031553635.1 of Evtepia sp. GTDB lineage: Bacteria > Bacillota > Clostridia > Oscillospirales > Oscillospiraceae > Evtepia. Next base: position 133,170 of record JAVBLH010000001.1, read on the forward strand.
AGTCGTGAACCGCCAGGGCGGCAGCGTAGATATTGTGGATGGAGGCCGTTACCAGTCGCTCATGCTCTAAGGACTTGTGGAGGGGGCCGTCGAAGGCCTCGTAGTCCTGGCCCGGGGCGTCGATGGGGAGCAGGGTCACCTTTTCCCCGTTGTTTTGCAGGTAGGTGCGGAAGAGAAGGCCATGGTCTCTCTCCTCCTGGGCCTGGATATTAAACCAGTTTTCAAAGCCCTCCAGCCCCGCCTCGTTATAGTAGTTTGCCATGCCCATGTAGAGGTAGGCGGAATAGAGCTCCTTCATGATCTGCTCATTGATGAGGGCAGATACCTTTTTGTCTAACATAGTAATTACCTCCTTCTTTGCTGTGTTTTCATCTTATCACAGTTCCGGTGCGACTTCCAGCATTTTTAGAATGTCTGCCTTGGGGCGCATACCTATGGCCGTCCCCCTGGCCTCGCCCTTTTCCAGAACCAAAAAGGTGGGGATAGTGGTGATTTGAAAGCGCTGGGCCAATTCCGGGGCCTCGTCGACATTGACGGCGCAGACCTTCACCTGGGGGGTTTCGGCGGCGATCTCCGCCACCACCGGGGCCATTTTTTTACAGGGGCCGCACCAGTTGGCGTAAAAGTCGATGAGTACTAGGCCCTCCTGCTCCAGCACCTCTTCCTGGAAGGTATCATTGGTGATCTGCGGTACCATAAGAGTTCTCCTTTCGGGCGTTTTGCCCTGTTTTTTCTTATGATACCCGAAACCCTGGAGGATTTCCGTGATTTTGTCACCAAGTTTTGTTTTCATCTGGGCAGCTTTTCGTCGCAGCCCCGGCAATAGGTGGTGCCGGGCCGGTTGAGGGTTTTGCATTTGCGGCAGGTGACGGCCACCTGGTTACTTTGGGTAAAGTCCTGCCAGGCGGTATTCTGCTGGGCGCGGCGGCGGGGGGCGGGCTTCTCCTCCTGGCGGTAGCTCTCCCAGTGGTCGTCGCTGTGGATTTCGTCATTTTGATTGGGGAGGGTGGAGTTGGGCGGCGGGGCCCAGGGCGAGGCCGACTTGGGCGGCGCGGGATTTTGATTAAAGGCCTCATCTGCCATACGGCCTGCCTGGGTGGCGGCCTTTTCCACGGCGTCTTGCAGCTTTTGGGCCAGAGGGCCCAGGTTTTTGGATAGGTCTTGTAGGTTCACTTGTTCTTTCCCACCTTTCTTTGCCTTGTTTGCGTATTTCACAAAAGCGAACACACCGATAACCAGGATGGGAAGCATGGATACCAAGGCCCCACTCACCCATCTAAGGCCTTCAGCAAAACCATTGTCTGTGGCAACTTCGCTGTCGTATACAGGCTCCATGGGAAACTCTACGTCCTCCAGGATGTAGACATCGGCAGAGCTCCCTGCGGGATATTGAAACTGAAAGGTTTGCACCAGGCCGTTTGCGCAGTGGACAAAGGTAGTGGCCTCTAGCCCCTGGGGCAGGTCATAGGCAAGGCCCGAAATCCGGAAGTAGTAGTAATCGCTGTACATTAGTGAGGCAACGTTCTCCTCCGCCACGCCGAAATGGGCCGCCACGTCGGTACTGCTGGTGATGTCGTATTCAGTAAAGCCTGTACCTGGGGGAATATCCTCCTGACGGGCATAGGGGTTCCAGTCCTGGTCGTAGTAGATCCGCGCCTCCTTGACGTTGTAGAGAAGGCTGTGCTGAGGGTCGTCTGTCAGCTGAAAGCAGCGGCTCAGGCCCGGGGCGTCTAGGGGGGCGTCTGTCTCATGCCAGCTTGTGGGGAGGTAGATCCTGGCCGCTTCCTCCAGAATGGGCGTATCGGGGCTGGACGCCGGGGGGCCTTCTATCCAAGCCCCCTGGGTATCCCCAAAGGCCAGGCTGTCCACGGTTTCCATGGTGAGGATGCGCTCTTCCTCGGTAATGGGGATATCGAAGGCGGAATAGGTCACGCTGATCACCAGGCCGTTGTAAAAGGTTTCATACCGCAGCAGGTAGTAGTGTATGCCGTCCTCTTCTATCTCGTAGTCGAAATAGCGGAATTCTTCCTGGCTTGTGACATAGTAATTCCAATCGCCTATCTGGTAGCTCCCGGGGCCCACGCTGCCATGGAGGGTCTCCTCCAGGGTTTTCAGGGGGTCGGCGCTCCAGTAGTCCACCGTCTCGTCCTTCCAAACTTCGGCGGTAACGTAGATCTCGTTATAGCTTTCTGCCAGGAGGCCGTCTAAGTAGCAGTTATGCTCCTGCATCCACTGCCAGAAGTAGTCGTTCTCCTCCTGGTTCTCCTCCACCCATTCCCGGGTATAGCCCTCATAGGCGTCGGGCAGGGTCACGGTGATGTCGATCTCCGGCAGGTAGTAGGTATTGCCCTGGGCCGCTGCCGTCAGGGTCAAGAAAAGGCTGAGGGCAAAGAGGGCCCCCCATAGCTTCCATCGCTTCATGCCGCGCTCCTTCCGCATTGCCACCGCCGGGCTTTTGGGCTGCTCCCGGGTGGGATTTTTCTGGGTTTTAGGGTGTTTCTTCAGGCCTTTCTTCCTCGGGGGCTTGGGGGGGCTCTGCGCCGCCCTCTCCTGGGGCTGTCTCTTGGGCTGCCTCTTGGGCTGTCTCAAACTGCACATCGGCGGGTTCCTCTTCTCCGGTGAGGGCCCGCAGCTTTTTTTCCAGGGCGGTGAGGCGCTCCTGCTGATTGGCAAAGGCGGTGACGATGCCTGCGCCCATCAGGGACAGAACCATGAGCAGGAGCCAAATGTGTTCCAGCAGCAGGCCCAGGAAGAGAAAACTTCCCACCACCAACAACACCAGAACCATAAAGAACGTTGAAAAAAAGTTTTTCATGGTATCCTCCTTGGGCGGGGAAATCCGGGGGACGCCGAAATTTCCGGGGGCTTCTTTGATCTTCTGCCCATTATTATAGCATGATGCGCCTCTTTTGGCAAAAGGAAATCGCCACAGTTCGCCGTGGGTCTTCTTTTTTCCCGGGGAACCTTTCGGGCCGAGGGGGCGGCTTTGCCCTCGCCTTTTTTCCCTTGACGAGTCCCCCGCTTTTTAGTATATTAGTTTCAGCTAAATTATAGCACAGTCGGAAGGGGGGCGCGGCCTTTGCAGTATCTCATCTTGTTTTTAGAGGGAGTCATCACCTTTATTTCCCCCTGCCTGCTGCCCATGCTGCCCCTTTACCTCTCCTTCTTCGCCGCCGGTGAGGCCGACAGGCGACGCACCCTCCGAAACGCCCTGGGCTTTGTCCTGGGCTTTACCCTGGTCTTCGTCCTCATGGGGGCCTTTGCGGGTACTGTCGGGGGGCTTCTGCGGGACTATCAAATGGCGGTGAACCTGGTCTCCGGTGGGCTGGTGATCCTTTTGGGCCTGAATTTCATGGGCCTTTTGCGCCTTTCCTTCTTAAATCGCGGCGGTATGCAGGGGGCCCATGTCCAGAACCTGCGGTTTTCCACCTCCCTGCTCTTTGGCCTGGTGTTTTCCATCGGGTGGACGCCCTGCGTGGGGGCCTTTTTGGGCTCGGCCCTCCTGATGGCCTCCAGCCAGGGGGGGATGCTGACGGGGATTTTCATGCTGCTGGTCTACTCTTTGGGCTTGGGGCTACCCTTTTTGCTCTCGGCTCTTTTGATGGATAGGCTCAAGGAGGCCTTTCAGTTCATTAAGAAGCACTATAAAGAGATCAACCTTTTCTCGGGGCTCCTGCTGGTGGCGGTGGGCCTACTCATGGCCACGGGGCAGTTAGGCCACCTTTTGGCCCTTTTGACTTTCTAGGAGGTACAGGGTTATGACGCAGAAAATGAAAGCCATCCTTGGCATCGCGGCCTTGGTGCTGCTCCTGGCCGGGGCGGCCTTTGCCTACCAGGCCCTGACGAAAAACGCCTTGCCGGGCTACAACCTGGCCACCCAGCCGGGGCAGGTGGAAGCCCCCCAGCCCTCCGGCGGAGAGGACCGGGCTGCGGAGACGGAGGTCTTCATGGCCCCGGATTTCACGGTGGAAGATGCCCAGGGGGAGACGGTGGCCCTTTCCGATTTGCGCGGTAAACCCGTGGTGCTGAACTTTTGGGCCAGCTGGTGCCCGCCCTGCCGGGGGGAGATGCCCGAGTTTCACACAGTGTATGAAGAGCTGGGGGCAGAGGTCCACTTTATGATGGTAAACCTCACCGACGGCCGGCGGGAGACGGTGGAGGCCGCCGGGGATTATATCGCCCAGGAGGGCTTTTCCTTCCCGCTCTACTTCGATACCACAGGGGAGGCGGCCCAGACCTATGAGGTCTACTCCATCCCCACCACCTTTTTCATTGATGCAGACGGGGTTTTCGTCACCTACGCCCAAGGGCGGCTGGACGAGGAGACCCTGCGCTACGGCATCGGCCTGCTTACCGGGGCGGCGGCGGGGTAAGCCCCCCTTGGCTCCATGAGAATATGCAAAACCCCCTTCCCGTTTTGGGAGGGGGGTCTGTTTTGGGCTGGGCTTATGGTATAAGCGGCGGGTTTCGGGGCCTATAGTCCTTGCCCCTTCCCTGCATGGGTCACCACTGGATAACATCCTTTTTCCCTAACATGCGGTTGTAGTTTGTTTGATGTATCGTACAGCTCGACTTTTCCTTGATCGTCTCCACGAATTCCTCCAGCTGCTGCCTGCCCTCAAAGCTTCGCACGGGGATCGCAACGGCGCTGGAGGGCCCTATTTTGAGAAGAAGCAGATTCTTGGAGGCGTCTATCCTGGTTATGGTACTGTAGCTGCACTCGGCGCGCACCATTTCGTATTCTGTGAAAAAGCAGTCAGGGGACAGGGTGATGGATTGGGGCAGAAAAAAGCGTTCATAGCCGCCGGCCTGTATTTTTTTGCGGTAGCGGCGGGGCTCCAGAGCTAACCCGATGAGGTCATAAAGGCACAGGACGGCAAGTAAAGCGTACAACCCATAGTGGATTCCAGTCGGGAAGAGGGGTGCCCTGGTGGCAGCCACACGACCCAATATGGAAAAGGCTGTGGCAGCTAGAATGACGATGGCCAAGGATTTCAAGCGATACCACTGCTGAGACTCGTGCAAAAAAGCCTCTATCAGATCCCCTTCTGTCAGGGTGTAGTCGATGCGAGCAATCATCTGTCTCCCTACCTTCCCTTTGGCCCAAGGGGACAGCGGCGACTGCCCCCTTTTTGTCGGCCTTTTCCCTCCCCCGGCGCGCCCCGGGCTGTGACCTGCTTCTTAGCATAGCATCTTCTCCGCCTCCTGCCAAGTCTTGGGCGCGATTTCCCCTCCCACTTAGGCACCGAAATCGCCCCCTTGGGAAAACCCCCTTGCACCCGACCCCCCGCCGGGCTATACTGAAATCACTCCGGGAAGGCGAGGTGCGTCCATGAAGATCATCTTACAGGAAGAGGCCGGGCGGCAGGAGATCGAGATCACCCTGACCCACGGCGGCCAGGACAGTCAGCTCCAGGCCCTTTTGGCCCTCCTCCACGGCTTAGATCAAAAGCTCCACGGCCAGCGAGAGGGCCAGGTGCATCTGTTCGACCTGGGGGAGGTTTACTACTTCGACACCGTGGACAAAAAAACCTTTGCCTATACGGCGGCGGAGGTTTTCGAGGTTTCACAAAAGCTTTACGAATTGGAGACTCTGGCCCCGGCCCTGCTGCTGCGGGTGTCCAAGTCGGCGGTACTCAACCTGGAAAAGGTAAAAAGCCTCAAACCCGATTTCGGCGGCAGGCTGACGGTGACCCTGGAAAATGGGGAAAAGCTCTCCGTGTCTCGGCAGTACGCCGGGGAGTTTAAGGCCAGAATAGGCATATGAAAGAAGGTCTTTCCATGAAACGATTTTTAGAGGTGCTGGCAGCGGTGAAGAGCTTTGCCGGGCTGATTTTCACGGGGCTCATTGTGGTGATCACCGTCTTTGGCGGGTTTTTTGGGCTGGAGGCCATCTCCTTCCCCCTGGTGTGGCAGGCTCTTTTGGTCTCCCTCACGGCAGCCCTATTATACTTTGTGTCCTTTACCGACGTGGTGTTTTCCAAGCTGGGCCGGGGGAAGCGCTTTCTTCTCTACGCCCTGCCCTTCTTTGCCCTGCTGTCTGTCTTTGCCGTGGTGTTTTCCTGGTTCCCTCTGGGGGACCCCGGGGCCTGGCTCCTTTTTACCGGTTGCTACCTGGGTTTTTTCGGCATCGTCACCGCGGTGGTGCAGCTTTACTTTCACGTGACGGGCCAGCGGTACACGGAGCTTATGGCGGCCTATCAGGCGAAGTATAAGGGGAAGGGCGAGGGGAGGTAGGGACATGAAATTGGAACGCAAATACTTCTGGCGCAGCTTTTTGCTGGCCTTTTTGGCGCTGCCCCTTCTCCTCCAGCTGATTTCCATCCTGGGCTTTGTTGGCATTGTCTCCAACGCACTGCCTGTTGCGCCCATCGCTCTTCTTCTTGCTCTGGCCGCGGCCCTTTGGATGGGGCGGTCTCTGGCCCGGTCTCCCCATTTGCCGGAGACGGTTTTTTTTCGTGCCCTGCCCCTTTTGGCGACCCTAGGCTATTACCTGCTGCTCTTCTGCTTCGCCTTCGGCCTGTCCGGGTATAGCTTGGAGGGCAGCGCTTTCGGTGCCCTAACCTGGGCCTCGGCCCCTTGGATCATCACTCAATTTTTAGCAGGCTTGGCGGCACAGCCCTTCCTCTACCCTCTGATCCTTCTGGGGGTTTACGGCCTTCTGCTCCTCTCCCTCCTCTTTTTCTCTCGAAAAGAGGCGGGTGCCGCCTTGGACAAAAGGGGACTTGCCCAAGTGGCAGGTATCTTTCTGGCATTCTGCTGTCTTTTGGGCTTCCAGGCTTGGGACAGGGCCCAAAACAGCTTGATCCTGGATTTTGACCACGAAACCCTCACCGTAGGCAGCGAATTGGACTACGGCCTCTACCAGCCTTTTAACGACACGGGCTACCTCTATGTCCCCGAAAATCCTCCCTCCCTCGAAATCACCTCAGACTACCCCCGCCTGGACGGGGCCACCGCCGCCTTTCCCGTTTACGGGGCCATGACCCAGGCCATTTACAAGGGGCTGGATATGGTAACGGCAGAGGAATATGTCCGCTGCTCCACCACCACCGAGGGTTATGCGCGGCTCATTGGCGGCCAGGCGGATATTTTCTTCGGGGCCCAGCCCTCCAAGGACCAGCTGGCCCAGGCCCAGGCGGCGGGGGTGGAGCTGACCCTCATCCCCATCGCCCAGGAGGCCTTCGTCTTCTTCGTCAGTCAGGAAAACCCTGTGGAGGGCCTTACCTCTGACCAGATCCGGGATATCTATGGGCGCAAGATCACCAACTGGAAGAAGGTGGGGGGCGCGGAGGAAAAAATCCTGCCCTTCCAGCGGCCCGAAAACTCAGGCAGCCAGACCATTATGAAACAATTTATGGGGAGCGCCCACCTGGCAAGGCCCCTAAAGGAGGAGGGCGTCTCCTTTATGGACGGGGTCATCAGCCGGGTGGCGGACTATCGCAACTACGGCGGGGCCATAGGCTACTCCTTCCGCTACTTCGCCACAGAGATGGTGCCAAACGACGCCATCCGCCTTTTGGCCATCGACGGGGTTGCGCCTACGGTGGAGAACATCAAAAACGGCAGCTATCCCCTCACCATAGAGGTCTACGCCGTGGTGACAAAGGAGCCAGAGGGGAATGTGAAGCTGCTGCTGGATTGGATACAGTCCCCCCAGGGGCAAGACTTTATTGAGGGGTGCGGTTATGTTGGCATTGGAGCAGGATAAGGGCACCGCCCGGAAACGGGCCATGGCCACCGGCGCTCTCACGGTTTTCTTCCTCTATCTCCACATGGGCATCCTCTTTATAGGCCATTGGCACATGGTCATCTCCTTGGTCACGGGGGTCCTGGCGGGTGTCCTTTTGGGGTGGGGCTATATTCGCTTTGCCATGGGGGGCTACCTTGTGGGTTTTTTGGTTTGGGCTGTCTGCACCCTCTTGTTTCCCTTTCTCCTCCCCTCCCCCGGTGCTATGTATGAATCTATGCGCGGCGGGGAGGACAGGTTAGGCGGCGGCGGCGGGTTTGCCCTGATGGTGCACCTGATGTCCTATCTGGGTGCCTTTGTGGCCTCCTTTTTCCTCTCCTGCCTGGCTTTTGTCACCTATAAAGGAGTGAAGGAATCGAAGCCCGCGGGCTAGCGCACACGATAAAAAGACGGCCTCCGTATTTTACGCGGAGGCCGTCTTTTGTATGGTTTCGTTCTGGTATGGGCCGGCTGCCTTAGTCGGGGGTGTAACTCTTGGTGGTATCGATGACGATGGTATTTTGGGCCCCGTCCCAGGTGACGTCGAAGTTAAAGGCCTGGCCCACGTCACGGAGCTTAAAGTAGTTGTTATCGGCGATGTTATAGGCGGTGAGGCTGATCTCCGCGCCGTTTAAGAGCACCTTAGAGGTGGTGAGGCTGGCTTGTTTATCCCCTGCGCCCTTGCCCGTCATCTCGCCGCCCACGGCGGTATAGGCCTTGCCAGACTCCAGGGCGATGGCATTATTGGCCTGGTCCCAGGTGACCTGGAACTGCTTTCCCGTGCCGTTGAGAACGAAGGCTAAGTCCCGGAGCTTAAAGTAGTTGTTGTCATTGATGTTATAGGCGTCGAAGGAGACGGCCTTGCCGTTTACCACCACGGAGGAGGCGGTGGGCTTGGCGGTGGCGGTCTGGGGCGGGGTGATCACAGGGACCTCGCCCGGGCCGTAGGTGATCTTTGCCAGGCCCCACTTTTCGCCTTGCTGGTAGAACACCAGGCCGGCGGCGGCGCTGTTGTCGCTGACGATGGTGCTGGCAAAGTTCCAGGTCTGGGTAGTGGCCTGTTTTCCCGCGGTGTCGATAAAGGTGTAATTGCCGTAGTTCCCCACCAGGGCATGGCCCCCGATGAAGTAGTTCAGGTCGGCATAGGTGGTGGTAATGACCTTTTCGCCCTTTAGGTTGATGTAGCCGCCGTTGACCGCGGCCAGGCCCTGGTGGAAGGAGAGGCCCTTTTCCTGGGTGAAGGGCACCACTACCTTGCCGGTTTTGTCAATGAGGCCCCACTTGCCGTCTTTGCAAACGGAGGCGTAGCCGTCTACGAACACCTGATAGGCAAAGCCCAGCTCGTGAACCCAGAAGTCTTCAAACTGGGGCTGGATGACAAACTTGCCCGTTTTGTCGATGAAGCCCCAGAGGCCGTTTTGGCAGGCGGGGGCCAGGCCGCCGTGGAAGGGGCGGACGTCTTCGAACTGGGCGGGGATGGCAATCTTAAAGTTGGTGTCGTAGTAGCCGTTTTTGCTGTCGCTGTACTCTTCATCGTAGGTATACATGTAGAAGGGCACCAGGCCGTCGTTAAACTGCATTGCTACGATAGTACCGGCGGCGTCTGCGCCAAAGTCATTTTGCACGATGCGGCTTGCCCCCGTCTTGTCATAGACCTCGACGTAATCCTCGGTGGGGGGGTAGGCTAAGACCACGCCGGCGGCGTAGTGGCCCAGGCTGTAATTGAAGCCGTCCTCTATGGCAAAGGCCACGGAGCCGTCTTTGTTCAGGTACACCGCGTGTTGAATGTAGGAAAAATCCTCTTCATAGGCGGTGTAATAGATCCGGGCCAGGCCGTTGTGGAACTCGCCCATGGTAACGTTTTCCAAGTCGAAGCCGCTTCCCACCATGGTCCGCAGCTTGGAGAGGGGGTCGGCGATGACCACCTTGCCCGCGGCGTCTAAATACTGCACGGTGGTGCCCTGCTGCACCCAGACCAGGCCCTCAGAAAGGTCGCCGAACCCGTCGTACTTGGCCTCGGTGAGGAAGGTGAGGCCGGGGACTTGGGTTTCCACGGCGCCCACGCTGGTGACCGCCAGGGACGCCAGCATAAAAAAGGCCAGCGCGCTTGCCAGAATTCTGTTTTTCATGGAGATGCTCCCTTCATGTTGTTATGTCAGACCGGCCCGGAAAGGGGGCGGATAGTCTGCGGGGTGTTTTCAGGACAATTAGTCCGGGGTGTAGGCCATGGCGGTGTCTATCACGATGGTGTTTTTCGTCCCGTTCCAAGTCACGCCGAAGTTCAGAGCGGCGGCTAGGTCCCGGAGCATTCCACCGCTTTCCCATCTATTCCGAAATCGCCGTTACTATCCCGTTATCGAAATAAATATACCTATATCCATAATAGACCCATTGCTCACTGACACCATATGCTGTGGTGGTTTTATTGATATCTCTTGGTTCGCCCCAAGTGGAAAGTCGAACCTCCAGGGTAGTCATTCCTATGGCCGGCTCTTTGGGACGCACAGGTTCCACATAATCTTCCGGCCTACCTGCCATGAGGTTTTCAAATCTCGTTCCGCTATATTTTTCATCGTTGATTCTAAAGCCTTCGCCGGAACCCATATATTCATATTGGTTTTTTGACGTTTCAAAAACAATGGCAAGGTTTGAATCATGAAGAAAGGCGTAACGATCAAGGATCCATGCAAGTTTGTGCTTTTTCCCTTGCGCCGTTCCATCTAAAAACGCCCGAAATTCTGAAGAGACCCATCTGTCAGTGAAAACCGAGTTGATCTCCTGGTATAGCTCCTCACATTGGTTATATTGCCCCCGAAAGGATTTGGCATCTAAGGAATCTTTCATCTTGATTGCTATATCGTAGCTTTCGCTAAAGCTATACCAGTATTTATACCCATTCCCCTTCTCCATCTCATATTTTGGCAAAATGGAAATAGACAGAATAGAGGCATCAAGATTCTCAAGCTCCTTTTCTATCCCCTCCCGCATCATTTGCTGATAGCTTTCATAGCCCCTTACAATTGCGTGATGCACAACCGCGCTCCCCACAATATTGTAAACAAATAGAGCAACGGCGAAGACAAGTAAGATGACTATAGGTATGTTTTCCCGTATTCTTTTTGATGGAATGATTTTCTCTCTAGTTTCTTCCATAAGTGTAGTTTCCTCCTGCGTAACATATATTTCCTGCCCATCGCATTGTTCCACCTTTGCGCCTCCCTCCCGGTAAGGGGCAACGTGAGTGCCAACAGGTTTACAGTACGCAAGAATAGATAACGCAACCGTCTCCGCCCGGGCAGTCTCCCCCTTGCCTCGCCGCGCAGAGCAGTCAATTTAGTGTAGCACAGGGTTGCGTCTTTCACAACAGAGCTGCTTATGTTTATTCGGAGAATCACATTATATAACGCCAAAAAACATGCATTATTCATCAGATTTTGATAATTTATCCATAAAAGTCGGGGTTCCCGCTTCTCTTTCCCTTGCAGACGGACGTCTCACGGGGTCCTATCACTCACTCCCAAACCACCTGGGCCAGGCCCCACTTCTCGTCTCTTTCATAGATGATAATGTTCTGGTCGGCAAAGGAGCTATCGTCGCCCACTGCGTCAAAGTCCCAGGTTTTTTTGGTGATGGGCTCCCCGGCGGTGTCGATAAAGTAGAAGCTGCCCTCAGAGCCCACCATGGCCGCCCCCTCGACAAAGAGCAGGAGATAGGCCTCTTTGATTTGAATCACCTTTTCCCCCGTGGTGTCAACATAGCCGTAATCCACAGGGGCCAGGCCCTCCCGGAACAGCAGGTAGGCGGTATCCTTGTGGATGAAGGGGACCACCTGCTTGCCCGTCTTGTCGATGACGCCCCATCTGCCGTCCAGCTTCATGGCGGCATAGCCATCGGTGAAGACCCGGTAGGAATAGGCCATGTCCTCCACCGCGAAATCCTCGTAAAGGGGCTCGATCACCACGGTACCGGTCTTGTCGATAAAGCCGCACTTGTCGTCCTTCACAATGACGGCCAAGCCCTGGTTAAAGGGGCGCACATCTTCAAACTGGGCGGGGATGGCCACCTGGAAGTTTTCGTCGAGATAGCCGAAGAGCACGTCCTCGGAATCGGTTTTGGAAAGGGAGTAGTAGGCGATGAGTCCGTCGCCGGGAAGATTCCAATAGATGCCGCCCCACCGGTCCGGCCCGCAGTCTATGGTGGCGGTGCGCTCCTTGACCCCCGCCTTGTCGTATACATAAACGGCGTCCTCCTCCTCGGGGATGATGAGGATTTTGCCATTGACGCAGGAGCCCACCTCCCAGAAGGCCACATCCTGAAAGACGGGGCCCAGAGAGCCGTCGGTTTGGAGGAAATAGGCCTGCTGGATGCAGTCGTAGCCCAAATCGCTGTCATAGGCGCTGTAGGTGATGAGGGCCAGGCCGTCGTGGAAGTCGTCTATAAACACGCCGTCCATATTGGGCTCGCCGCCCAAAATCTCCCGCAGCTTCTCCAGGGCGTCGTCGATCACCACATTGCCCTCGTAGTCCAGATATTGCACCTTTGTGTTATCCCGGGCCCAGATAAAGCCCTCGGCGCATTCGCCAAACTCTTCGTAAACCGCCTCGGTGATAAAGTTTAGGCCGGGGGTGGGCACCTTGTCTCCGCAGCCGGAGAGGATGGCCAGCAGCAAGGCCATAACCATGGTGATTTGCAGGATACTCTTTCTCATAAAAACGCCCTTTCTCTTTATGATCTAATCTCTTCCATTCTAACAAAGCCCTTTCAAAAAGGGAATACTTTCCTGATAGAAAAGCCAAATATGACGCATTTTACTGGAAAATTTTCCACTCGCCCCATGAAAAAACAGCCCCTCCCAGCGGAAGGGCTGTTTTGATGCTACAGGCGGGTCTTGCGCAGGGTGGCCATTTCCTCCAAAAGGGGCGTGAGGCGCTCTAAGATAGACAGCTCCTTGGGCAGGGGGTAGGGCAGGTTTTCCGGCAGGGCCTCCTTGGCCCCCAGCACCCCTCTGGCCCAGGCGATAAGGTCGCCGTTCATGTTGGCCAGGGTTTGAAACAGGCTTTCGGGACCTTTGCCATAGCCGTAGCCCTCCTCACCTCCGCCCCAGTCCAGGGGGAAGAGGGGGGTGTCGTAGCCTAATTTGTCCGCCTCTTCTTGGGAGAGCTGCCCCGTGAGCACCAAATCCTCCAGGAAAGAGCCGTAGCTGCTTTGGGACATCCCGTAGGGGTCGTAACGCCCGGCCAGGTCATCCAGATAGGACAGGGAAAAGACCCCGCCCAAGGCCCCATCCTTCATCTGCTGGGCAAAGACCTTGGCCCGCTCCTGGTCTAAAGAGGCGCGAAAGGCGGTTTTGCCCTTTTGAAAGAGGTTGGGGTTCATGGGCTGGGTTCCCCCTGTGACGCTGCTGATTTTATGCATGAAACTGCCTCCCTTTCCCATTCGGCCAGGGGTTTTATACTTTAGGTGGTTTTCAGGATAATCAGGTCCTTGGGATAGGCGTTGAGCACACGGCAGCCCGTTTCCGTTACCAGCACCAGGTCTTCAATCCGCACGCCAAACTCCCCGGGCAGGTAGATGCCGGGCTCCACGGAAAAGACCATGCCGGACAGCAGGGGCGCCTCCGTGTCCTGGCTGATGCTGGGGGGCTCGTGGCAGTCTAAGCCGCAGCCGTGGCCCAGTCTGTGGGTAAAGTAGTCCCCGTAGCCGCCCTTGCGGATCACGTCTCGGGCGGCCTCGTCCACTTGACTGGGCAGGACACCGGGGCGTATCATGGCGATGGCGGTTTCGTTGGCCTTTTTCACCAGCTCGTAAACCACCTGCTGCTTTTGGGTCACGCTGCCGTAGAAAACGGTGCGGGTCATGTCGCACCAGTAGCGCTTTTTGGGGGCATAAAGGTCTAAGATCACCGCGTCCCCGGGGCTAAGCACAGTTCCATCGACGCTGTGGTGGGGGTCGGCGCCGTTCTTGCCGAAGCAGATGATCTGGGGGCCCTCCCCGTCGGCCCCGCGGCTGAGATAGGCCTGATTCACCAGGGCCTGGAGAGCCGCCTCCGTCAACCCGGGGCCTATCCCCGCGATGGCCTTGGACATCACGGCGTCGTTCATCTGGGAGGCTTGGGCCAAAAGGGCGATCTCCGCCTCGTCCTTGCGCATACGGGCCTTGTCCACGGGGTCAGAGCCCAGGACGAAGGTGCAGTCGCCCCGCAGGGCCTGAAGACCCAGGAGAAACTGAGAAAACCAAAACTTATCTACCCCTACCACGCCGGGGGCCAGGGCTTCGGCAAGGTGGAGAAGGGGGCTCTCCCCGTCGCTGTGGAGGGTCAGGGGCAGGTTCTCCGGGGCTTCTATGGCAAACATGGTGTTGCCGAACAGGGCCCGGGAGCCGTCTTCCCTGATGAGCAGGGCCAAGAGCCGCTCGTGGGGCTCGATCCAGAGGCCCGTGAGGTAGTAGACAGAGGTGGTGGCGGTGACGATGATCTGGGGCAGACCCTGGGCCTTCATATGGTCTGCCACCCTTTGGATGCGGGCTTCAAACATAGTAAATACCTCGGTTCGTGAATTGGATAACAAAAAAGGGACCCTGGGTAAACCGGGATCCCTTCTCCAGTATAGAGTTTTTTCGCCCTTTGGTCAAGATTATTTGGCTTTTCCTGGGTGTTTAGCCTATAGTCCGGCGCATTTTGGGGTCTAGATAGTCCCGCAGGCCGTCCCCCACAAAGTTGGCCCCTATGGCCAGGGTGAAGATGGCAAGGCCCGGGAAGGTGGCGCTCCACCAGTAGTTAAAGTTCAAAACCCCTTCACTGACCATGGCCCCCCACTCGGCGGTGGGCAGCTCTACCCCCAGACCCAAAAAGGACAGGCCGGAGAAGACTAAGATGGCGTTACCCAAATCCAGGGTGCAGAGAATTATCAGGGAGCCCACGCTGTTGGGCAAGATTTCCCGGCCTAAAAGCCGCAGGTGGGAGGCACCTAAAAGCCTGCCCGCTGTGACATAGTCGCTCTCTTTAATAGTGAGGACGATGGAGCGGGTGAGCCTGGCGTAGTTGGGCCACCAGATGATGGCCATGGCGATGATGGAGTTCACGATGCTGCCCCCCAGAGCCGTTGCCACCACCATAGCCAGGATGAGAGGGGGCAAAGACTGCACCATCTCGGAAAAGCGCATCATGATCTCGTCCAAAACGCCGCCCAGATACCCCGCCAGACCCCCGAAGAGGATGCCCACCCCGAAGGAGATCAGCACTGTAACCAGGCCTGCGGGCAGAGAGATCCGCGCCCCGTAGAGCACCCGGGAAAATACGTCACGGCCCAAAAGATCCGTGCCGAAAAGATGCTGGAGGCTAGGGGGCTGAAAGCGCAGGGGGGTGTTTTGCAACAGGGGGTCGTAAGGGGCCAGGAGGGGGGCCAAAACGGACACGGCGATCCAGGCCAGGCAGACGAAAAAGCCCAGCTTAAACATGAAATTCTTCTGGCGAAAGAGCTGCTTTACGGGTATCATACACGCCCTCCTTTCTTATTGATAGCGGATACGGGGGTCTATAATCCCGTAGAGGATGTCGATGCAAAGGTTCACCACCACGTAGACCAGGGCGATGAGGAGAGACACACCGCAGATGGCGGGAAAATCAAAGGTCGTGGCGGCGAGATACGCATACTGCCCTATCCCCGGCCAGGCGAAGATCTTTTCCACAAAAACCATGCCGCCTAAGAGGTTACAAAAGGCCATGCCGGAAACGGTGATCACGGGGACTAAGGCATTGCCCAGGGCGTGGCGCACCACCACCCTTGCTTCGGACATGCCCTTGGCCCGGGCGGTTCTGATGTAGTCCATGGACATGGCTTCCAAGAGGTTCGACCTAGTCTGGCGGGTGATGAGGCCCATGGTGAAAAAGCCCAGGACCAGGGCCGGGAGGATGAGATGGGCCAGGACGTCTCCCAGCATGGCGAAGTTCCCAGAGGCGATGGAATCCCACACATAAATCCCCGTGCCCCCCTTGGGGGAGAAGAGGCGGACGTTGATGCGCCCCGCGGCGGGGAACCATTTTAGGGTGCTGGAGAAGAAGGTCAGGACCAATAAGGCGAACCAAAAGCTGGGGAGGGAGACGCCGCTGATGGAGATGGTGCGCAGAATTTGGTCTATAGCCTTGTTTTGAAATACCGCCGATAGAATCCCAAAGGTGACGCCGAAGATAATGGCGAAGGCCATGGCCCAGAGGGAGAGCTCTAAGGTGGCGGGGAAATATTGGGCTAATTCCTGGGCAACGGGCTTTCCTGTGCGGATGGAGGTGCCCAAGTCTCCCTGGAGTAGGTTCCCTAAGTAGATGGCGTACTGCTCCCAGAGGGGCTTGTCCAGGCCCCATTTTGCCTCGTAGGCCGCCACGACCTCGGGGTTATTCATGGCAGATTGGCCCAAATTTGCCGCCACGGGGCTGGCGGGGACTAAATGGGAGATGAGAAAGACCAGCAGGGAGACCCCCAGAAGGAGGATCGCCATGAGGCCTATGCGTCTTGCGATATAGCGCAGCAATGAAGGCACGTCCTTTCGTTCCGTGATACCAAAAAGAAAAGTCTTTATCCGGTGGCGTAAAGGCCTTTCTTTTGGGTACCGGGGCTTCGTGGGGGAGCGGGAGGTGTTGGGTCTCCCGCTCCCCTTGGGGTTATGTTGATGTCACGCTCTGGGGGACTGCGCCACGAAGGAACCACCCCGTCGCTTTGCGCCACCCCTCCCCGGAGGGGAATTTGGGTGGGTTCTGGACGAAAGGTGCTTTCGCATTCGGTCCCCCGTCCCATTCCCCTCTATGGAGGGGTGCCCGAAGGGTGGGGTGGTTTCCGCCCCCGCCGCCCTTCGAGATGTCACGCTCTGGGGGACTGCGCCACGGTCAATAAGTCTGCACGCCGCAGCTGCCCAGAAAAAGTCTGCGACTTTCTCTGTTCACCCGCTCTGTGCTGCCTTATTGACCTGCTCCGCCCCCGCCGCCCTTCGATTAGTTTGCCACAAGCTCAATAATCTCAATCTTATTCAAATCGTTATAGGAAACATGGGCCAGGTTGGCGGAGTTGTAGGCGTAGACCTTGGGGTGCTGGAGGAGGAAGGCCAGGGGGTTATCCTTGGCGTACTCCATCTGAAGCTCCTCGGAGAGGGCGTCCCGGACGTGGGGATCTGTTTCCACGCGAATCTGGGCGGCCAAATCCATGAGCTTCTGGTTCTCGGGGCTTAGGTCCCAGGCGCAGCGGTTGCCGTAGGCGGTGCCCTCGGAGGATTCGTTTGCCATGCCGGGGAGGAAGGCGAACTGGTTGTTGATGTCGTAATAGTCGGGGCTCCAGAACATCACGTAGAAGGGCATGGTGCCCTCGCGCATTCTTTCGTAGACGATGGTGGCCTCTAAGGATTCGATCACCACGGTGATGCCCACCTCGGCCAGGTCGGAGGAGACCTTTTGGGCGATGGTGCTCCACTCTAAGCCCTCGGAGTTGTTATTGCCGCAGGTGAGGGTTACGGTAAAGCCCTCGGGATAGCCGGCCTCGGTCAGGAGGGCCTTGGCCTTTTCCAGGTCCCGGCCGTCGGTGGCCAGGTCACGGTTTAATGCCCCAGAGAAGCCCTGCTGGACGAAGTTTAAGGGCACGGTGCTGCCCTCGCCGGAGAGGGCCACGTAGCCTTCATAGTCCAGGGCGTAGCGCACGGCCTCCTGGACCTTGGGGTTAGACAGCTCGGGGGAGAGCTCAGGATTGCGGCTCATTACCAGGAAGGTAATCAGAGCGGTGGGGCCGTTGGCGATGGTGATATTGGCCTCGCCCTCCAGCTGCTTGGCAGTTTCGCCGTTGAGGCCCATGGCGATGTCGATCTCGCCTGTCTTCAGGGCGGCGATCTGGGCGTCTACCGTGGGGATTTCACGGAAAATCACCTTGTCGATGTTTTTCGCCTCGCCCCAGTAGCCTGCGTTTTTCACCATGGTCAGCTCCTGCTTGGGGGTCCAGCTCTCCAGGACGAAGGGGCCGGAGCCGGCGGAGTTTTCATCCAGCCAGGTTTGGGCGGCGTCTGCTGCGCCGTCAGTCCCGTCGCTGCCGCCGTGCTCTTTTACCAGTTTGCTGTCTAAGATGCCGTAGGCGTTAAAGGTGAGCTTGGCCAGGAAGGAGGCGTCGGCTTCCTTCAGGGTGAAGACCACGGTGTATTCATCGGCGGCCACCACGCTCTCCACCACTTCCACGGTGGGATAGGCGTTGGAGTCCTTCATGTTCATCAGGCGCTTAACGCTCCACTCCACGTCGTAGGCGGTCATGGGGTTGCCGCTGGCGAAGGTGACATTGTCCTTCATGGGGAAGGTATAAACTGTCCCGGTTTCGTCCACGGTGAAGCTAGTGGCGATGGAGGGCACGGGATTACCCAGGGTTCCGGGCTCTACCTTATAAAGGGTGTCATAAAAGGCGGGGAACATCATGTTGGCATAGGGCTCATACATGTGGCCGGGGTCTAAGGTCACCAGGTCGGAAAGGCCGCCGATGACCACGGTTTTGCCTGCGGCGGGGTCGGTGCCGGGGTCAGAGGGGGTACAGCCGGTGACCAGGGCCAGGATCATTAGGGCAGCCACCAGCAAAGAGAGAAGCTTTTTCATTGTTTTCCTCCTTATTGTAATGTGGGGGGTATCATAAAAGCACCAGGGCTTCTACTGCGTTTGTTCCGCCAGATGGCAGGAGACCCTGTGGCCGGGGGCCAGCTCCTGCAGGCTGGGGGCCTCTGTTTTGCAGCGGTCGCAGGCCACGGGGCAGCGGGTGTGGAAGGGGCAGCCCGCAGGGGGACTCGTGGGGCTGGGGAGATCCCCGGTGAGGATGATGCGCTCCGGACCCTTGCCCCCCACCATGGGGATGGCGGAGATGAGTGCCCGGGTGTAAGGGTGCTGGGGGTTGCGGTAGAGCTCCTCCGCCGGGGCCAATTCCACCATGCGGCCCAGGTACATCACCCCGATGCGTCGGCAGCAGTGCTCCACCACGGAGAGA
Organism: Evtepia sp.; assembly: GCA_031553635.1. Lineage (GTDB taxonomy): Bacteria > Bacillota > Clostridia > Oscillospirales > Oscillospiraceae > Evtepia. The sequence goes on from JAVBLH010000001.1 coordinate 151,887, forward strand.
TTGTGGGAGATGAAGAGGTAAGCAAGGCCCAATTGCTTCTGAAGATCGTCCAACAGGTTAATCACCTGGGCCTGAATGGAGACGTCCAGGGCGGAAACGGGCTCGTCGCAGACAATGAGCTGGGGCTCTAAGGCCAGGGCCCGAGCGATGCCCACCCGCTGCTTTTGGCCACCGGACATTTCGTGGGGGTAGCGGTCTAAAAAGGCGGCGGAAAGGCCCACCATGTCGCAGAGGTCCTTGATGCGGCTCTCCCGCTCCTGGGGGCTATATAGGCCGTGGATGACGTAGGGCTCCGTTAGAATATCCCGCACCCGCCGCCGGGGATTCAGGCAGGCCGAGGGGTCCTGGAAGATCATCTGGGCCTTGCAGCGAAAGTCTTTCAGGGCCTGGCCCTTGAGCTGGGATAAATCCGCACCGTCGAAGAGGATGCGCCCGTCTGTCAGGGGATAGAGGCCTAAGATCGCCTTACCCAGGGTGGATTTTCCGCAGCCGGACTCCCCCACCAGGCCCAGGGTCTCGCCTCTTTCTATGGTGAGGTCTACCCCGTCCACGGCGTAGAGGGTGGCCTTTTTCCCCCGTTCTTTCTTCACGGAAAAGTGCTGCTTCACACCCTCTAACTGTATAAGTACGTCCTTCATCCCTGCACCTCCTCCTCTACCCGGAAGCAGCGGGCCTGTCGCCCACCGGGCAGGGTGTAAAGGGGCGGGGCCTGGGTTTTGCAGCGCTCCGTGGCGTATTTGCATCGGGGGTGAAAGTGGCAGCCCTCGGGCATTTTTCCCGCGTCGGGCACCATGCCCTCGATGGATTCTAAGCGGTCGGCGGGCCCGCCTAATTTCGGCAGGGCACCGATGAGCCCCTCGGAATAGGGGTGGAGGGGCTTTTGGAACAAATCTTTCACCGGGGCGGATTCCACCACCTGGCCTGTGTAGACCACCACCACCCTGTCGCAAAAGTCATAGACCAGGCCTAGGTCGTGGGTAATCATGATGACCCCCATGTCCCGGGTTTTCCGCAGGGAGGTGAGTAGGTCTAAAATCTGGGCCTGGATGGTGACGTCTAAGGCCGTGGTGGGCTCGTCGGCGATGAGCAGCTCCGGGTTGCAGGCTAGGGCGATGGCGATCATCACCCGCTGGCGCATTCCGCCGGAGAGCTGGTGGGGATACTCTCGCAGCCGCTGCCGGGGGTCGGGGATGCCGCAGAGGGACAGGAGCTCCTCCGCCTTTTCCATGGCCTCCTTTTTTGTCACCTTTTGGTGGAGCAAAACGCTCTCGGCGATCTGCTTACCGCAGGTGTGGATGGGGTTTAAGGAGGTCATGGGCTCCTGGAAGATCATGGCGATGCGGTTACCCCGAATGTTCTGCATCTCCTTTTCCGAAAGGGCCAACAGGTTCTGCCCGTGGAAGAGGATCTCCCCCTGGATCTCCGTGGTGGCGGGGGGCAGCAGCCTCATGGCGCACAGGGAGGTGACGCTCTTGCCGCTGCCGGATTCCCCCACGATGCCCAGGCTCTCGTTCTTGGTGATGTGCAGGGACAAATCCGACACCACCTGCACCCGGCGACTGTCGTTTTTAAAGGTAACGTTTAAGTTTTTAATGTCCAGTAAGTGCTCCAAAGGGGAAGCCTCCCAACCAAGCTCCTATGCAGGAGGGAAATCAATCAGCACGCCCGATGTAAGCCGGGAAATGCATGAGTAAACGTAATGCAATCCATAAGGATTCATTATAGTATCATAAAGGAATCCCCCCCGCTTTGCAAGGGCAGATTTACAGAAAAGGGGCCGAAATCGCGATTTTTTACAGGAAAGCGCGAAAGGGGCAAAAGGAATTTTATTTTTCCCTTTAATTGGCATGGCCACCTGTGCTATACTAATGCCAATTCCATCCATGACGAAGCTTCATGATGAGACGAAACACAAGGAGTGACCACTATGAATTACACTTTGACCAATAGCAGCGTATTCCCCCTGGTGGAGGTAACCCTGAATAAGAGCGAGTCCATCCGATTAGAGCGGGGGGCCATGGTCTACCACCACGGCGAGGTTTCCCTGGAGGGCAAGATGAACTCCAACGGCTCCGGGGGCTTAGGCGGGGTCTTAAAGGCCATCGGACGCTCGGCGGTCAGCGGGGAGAGCATGTTCATCACCACCGCCACGGGCCTTGCAAACGGGGCTAAAATCGGCATCGCCCCCGGTACCCCCGGGGCCATCCGTGAGCTGCCCATAGGCACCCAGCAGTGGCGCATCAACGACGGGTCCTTCTTAGCCTGCGACGAAGGGGTGACCTACGTGATGCAGCGCCAGAGCCTGGGCAAGGCCGTATTCGCCGGCAGCGGCGGCCTCTTCGTCATGGAAACGGCAGGCAGCGGCACCATGCTGGTAACGTCTTACGGCGATCTGCTGGAGGTGCAGTTGGACGGCACCCGGCCCCTGGTGGTGGACAACACCCACGTGGTGGCCTGGTCTAAAGAGCTGACCTACAGCATGAAGTTCGCCTCGGGCACCTTTGGCTTTAAGAGCGGCGAGGGCCTGGTGAACGAGTTCCAGGGCCGGGGCACCGTGCTGATTCAGACCAGAAACATCCCCTCCCTGGCCGGGATGATACAGCCCTACATCTCTACGGGCAGCAACTAGCATCAAACGGATAGACTCTTGCCATAACATGGGGCCCCTTTTCATACACTTTGACAGTGATGGAGAGGGGCCCTTTTATGAAAAAATTAACGATTTTGTGCGCTATTCTATTATTATGGTTGCTGCTCCTGGGCCTGACGGGCCTTGGAGACGATACGCCCATGCTTTTGGTGCGCTATCCCTACAGCGGACCCATCACCCACCCCGACGCCCTGGTTCTGGCGGAAAACCGGGGGTCGGGGGACCCCAGCCATCTCATCCCCCGCTCCCGCTACAGAGACGGCTATGTCTGGGCCTATGTCACCGGCCCCGGGGACTACTACCCCCTGGACATGGACTGGGGAGATTTTTGGGACCTGCGGGGCACTCCATTGGAGCATAAGGCAAAAACCCTCTCCCAGCGGGGGGTGATCCAAGGGGTGACCAATCCCACCCTGGAGAGGGGGGTGATGACAGCCCGGTTCCACCCCTTGGGCCCTGTTAGCGGTGGGGAGTTTGCCCTGTGGCTCACCCGGCTTTTTGACCTGCCCCCTGAGAGAGCCATCAAAGCCCCCGGGGAGGCCGACGCGGCCCTCACCCTTTCGGAAATGGAGGCCATGGCCGAAAGGGCGGCGGCGGAATTCGGCCCGGTGCCCCTGTTGCTGCCGGTAGAGTCCCAGTCGCCGGCCACCCGGGGGGACGCTTTGGATCTGCTCTACCGGCTCTGGGAAGGCAGTCTGCCGGAGCCGCAAAATCTGCTGCTTTTTTCGCCTTCCGGCCAGTCCCCGCCCTTAGCAATAAAAGCCTGACATGCAGTGGATGTATTTTTATTCTTCATTCACAAAGTTTCCTCGATATGTATGAGCAAGCGGAATGTATTGCATTTGAATTTTTTGTAAAAAAAGAGCGGGGCACCTTAGTGCCTCAGCTCTTCCTTTTTCTTATCTAATAGGTCTTGTAAATCCTCCAGCACCTTTTGATTCATGTCTTCGGTTTGCATCAGGGCGGAAAAAATGCCCACCAGGCTTTCGCTGCCGCCCGATGAAGCAGAAACGTTTTTTGAAAGCTGCATGGCTGCGTATTCCTCCTGGGTCAGGGTGGTGCGATAGGTTCTGCCATAGTTCTTTCCCGTTCGGACAAAGCCGTCTACGATGATGGCCTCCTTGCGCAGCAGGCTGTTGAGGAGGATGTGGATGGAACTGGCCTTCCACGAGCGGTCGGGGGATAGATTGATGATCTCTGTTCTGGATAGAGGAACCTTTTCCCTCCACAGCAGACTTACCACTTCCAGCTCATTTTTTGACAGGGTAAAGATGGTAGCTCCCTCCTTTCCAATATAACTTGTATGAATGTTCCCTATTAATAAAAATACAAGAAAAATAAAATTTGTCAAGGGGCGATGTGATATTTTTCCCCCTTTCCCCCGCTGTCTGATAATTTTTTGTTACCAAAGATAGCCAATCTTCAACAAACTGTCATCCACCAGAGGTCAAAAGCCCTGGGACTCCGCGATTCTTACCGGGCCCTTTGCACAGTTCGGCTGATTCTTTGGGGCCGGGCGGTAGATTTTTCGTCATAATTTCTTCCGGCTTGCCAAAAATTCCCGTTGGCAGCTTTTGCTTTTTTGCGAAACTTGTGATAAACTGAGGTATTATCGTAAAGCTGCGAGAGGAGTTTTTGACCATGGAAGAGATGAGCCCCGTGAAGAAAACCGAGGAGAGCGCCCGAGAGTATTACCGTCAGGGCCTAAACTGCGCCGAGTGCGTGTTTTTGGCCTTTTTAGACCACCACGAAACCAGCCTGCCCCGGGAGGTGTTGGCCCTGGCCAGCGGCTTTGGCGGCGGCATAGGCCAGACCAAGCATCTCTGTGGAGCCATCTCCGGGGCCGTTCTGGCCCTGGGCACCCAAAAGGGACGCGCCGACCCCTTCCAAAAGGAGTCCCCCGCCCTGCGCTCCCAGGAGCTGCGGGAGGAGGTCTACCCCGCCTTTGCCGCCCTGGCTCATGAAGTGGAGGCCCACTACGGCACCCTCCTCTGCCGGGAGCTCACCAACTCCTTTGCCGACTTTCAGGGCAAGGAGCGTAAGAAAAGCTGCCAGGAGATCGTTGCCTACTGCGCTGCTTTGGCTGCCGAACATGCGGCGAAATAGCCCTTTGCCCCAGATTGTTCCGGCTTTTTGCCCTTTCCCTAAAATTTAGGGAACAGGGAACCAAAAGACCTGAGATTCTGTCTAAAAAAAAGCAAGAATCTGGCTTTTGCCCTTGAGAATCGCCGCGCGCTGACGATAACATAGGAGAGAGTGTCATTGGCGCAACCCAAAAGAACTTCTACATTTTCTGCGTAAGGAGAAAAGAGATCATGAAACAGGCGAAAAAGCTTCTGTCTTCCCTTTTGGCGGGGGCCCTCCTGCTGTCCTCCTTTGGGGACGTTGCCTTGGCTGCCCCCAGCTTTAAGGACATACGGGGTCACTGGGCATCCTCCTATATCACAAATGGGGCCAGCCACGGCTATATCAACGGATATGAGGACGGCACCTTCCGCCCGGATAACCCCGTGACCCGGGCAGAGTTTACCAAGATGATTAACAACAGCTTGGGCCTGCAAGCCGCCGACGATATCAGCTTTTACGACGTGTCCAGCGGCAACTGGTACTTTACCGAGGTGCGTCGCGGCGTGGGCGCGGGCTATATCTCGGGCTACGAGGACCAGAGCTTTCGCGCCAATAACCTGATCTCCCGCCAGGAGGCGGCGGTAATCCTCTCCCGCATTGTCACCCAGCCGGATGCCGACAAGAGCCTTACCGGTCTTACGGACTACAGAAACATCGCCACCTGGGCCCAGCCCGGTGCCAAGATGGTCTACTCCAAGGGCTACATGGCCGGGGACGATTTCCATAACTTTAATCCCCAGCAGAGCCTGACCAGAGGCGAGGCCGCCAAGATCATCGAGGGCATCTTAAACGGCGAAACCATACAGAAGGCCGACCAGGCCTTTGCTGCCGGGAACCAAACCCTGGAAGACACCATCTATGTAGGCAACGTGACGGTGAACAGCGGCAGCAACGACAAGGATGTCACCTTTAACAGCTGCCGAATCTTAGGCACCTTACAGGTAAACGGCGGCGATGTGATCAACCTGGAGGACACCGGCGTCAATAAGCTGGAGGTGAAAAACACCAGCCATCCCGCGGGCATTCTGGCCACCGGGGCCTCAAAGATCAACCGCACCACCCTTTCCAATCCCGCCAACCTGACGGAGGAGGACCTAGAAGACGAGGGCTTTGTCCATGTGACCCTCTCCGGCGCCGCCCTGAAAAACGGCGACGTGAATTTAGAGGGCAACTTTGCCTCTGTGCGCCTGAACAGCCAGTCTAACCTGAACCTGCTCTCCGGCTCCATCCAGGACCTGTATGTCACCTCCGGGGCCAAGGACAGCAACATAGACCTGAGCTACCGCACCGTGGTGGAGGATCTCACCGTGGACGCCGCCTGCGACTTTACCGGGGAGGGCACCATAGAAAACGCCACGGTGGACGCCACGGGCGTCACCTTTGAAAACCCGCCGGAGAACCTGACGGGCATCAGCGTTTTGGCCCCCACCATGTCCCCCAGAAACGGCTCCTCCGACGCCGCGGTGGACACGGATATCAGGCTCACCTTCCCTGAGGACATTTACACCTCCTCCGGCGGCAGCGTTACCGCCAGCTATGTGGAAAACAGCCTCATTGAAATCCGCAGGGGCAGCGCCACCGGAACCAAGGTCTCCTTTGACGCCAGCGTCAGCAGGCGGGTCATCACCCTGGACCCGGACTATGACCTCACCAAGGCCACCAAGTATTACGTCATCATCAAGAGCGCCCTGGAAACCAGAGAGGGCATGAGCAATTCCAAGCTGACCTACTCCTTTGAGACGGAGGGCGGCGGCCTGAACCCCATCACCTACCCCGTGGACGGCAGCGACACCATCCCTGTGAACGCCAAGATTACCCTCACCTTCCCCGAGGCCATCTATAAGAAGGGGAAGCAAACCCTCTCTGCCACGGACATTCAAAACACCGTGGTGGAGATCCATAAAAACAGCCTCACCGGGGAGCTGGTGCCCTTTAGCGCCGCCATAGACACCAGCAGAAAGGTCATCACCCTCACCCCCAAGACCAAGCTGACGGTGGGCACCGAATACCACGTGATTCTCCTGGCCAATAGCATTGCCGACGAGGACGACGGCACCAACGAGAGGCAAACCTTCAGCTTTACCACCGCTGCCACAGAGACCCTGGTCCCCAAGGTGACCCCGCCCTCCGGCAGTAATAAGGTAGAGGTGAACACCAATATCACCCTGGCCTTTGATGTGGCCGTCTACACCGACGACGGCAAGGCAGTCACCTCGGACTATCTGGTGGACGAGGTGCTGACCCTGCGCCGCGGCAGCGCCACGGGCACCATTATCTCCATCGGGGCCTCTATCGATTCCACCAAGAAGCTCATCACCATAGAGCCCACCAATAATCTCTCCACCAACACCACCTATTACCTGACGGTGACTAACAGCACCCTGGGGGACAGCACCGGCGCCGCCCGGAAGTATAACTCCAAAATGACCTTCAACTTTGAGACCGGTTCCGCCGCGGCCAAGGCGATTTTGGAGCCCGACATCATTCCCAGCAGAGGTGCCACGGAGATCTCCACCGCCACCAACATCACCCTTACCTTCCCCGAGGAGATCTACCAGTCCAGCGACAAGCTGAAAACCGCCCTGACCCCCGCCATGATACAAAACAGCGTGGTGGAGATCTGGAAGGATTCGGAATCCGGCAGTAAAATCGCCTTTACCGCCGCCATAGACGTGACGAAAAAGATCGTCACCCTCACCCCTACCGCCGCCACCACCCCCCTGCAGATTAACACCCGGTATTACGTGGTGGTGAAGGAGGACTCCATTCAGAACGCAGACGGCCGGAAAAACGACCGTTTTGTGTCCTATTTCTACACAGGCAGCTCCACCCAGGTGCTCAAGGCCACCCCCGTCCCGGCCGACGGCGCCTTCGGCGTGGACGGCAGCAAGAGCATCATCCTCACCTTTGACGAGGCCCTCTACCATCCCACCAAAATGACCAAGCTGGACAGGACCATCGCCTCGGATATGGAGGAGCTTTCCAAGGCCTTTGAGCTGCACCCCGGCACCCCCACGGCCAAGGCCATTCCCACCAGCATCTACAAGTTTGAGAACAACCGGGTGGTCACCCTCACCTGGACAGGGGTTTTGCCCGACGGCCTTTACTACCTTGTGCTGCCTGAGGGCAAGCTGAAAAACGCCAACGGCATCGCCAACAAGCGCCAGGAGTACAGCTTTACCGTGGGGAACGTTTTGGGCATCGTGGTCAGCCCCAAAAACGGGGAGACCAACATCCCGCGAAACACCTCCGTCAATCTGGCCTTTGGGGAGCGCATCCTCACCTCCAGCAACGCCACCCTGACCAAGGCCTGGGTTTTAGACCACGCCAAGCTCTATCGGGAGGTCTCCTCCAGCAATCTCGTCCCTGTAGATCTCTCCGCCACCCTGGTCAATGGGGACAATAGCTTTTCCGTCACCCCTGTGGCCCCCCTCCAGGGCAATACCCCTTACGTTTTTGTGCTGACGGCAGGCAGCCTTCGAGGCTCCGTCAGTAACAAGACCAACGGCGAAATCCGCATCCGCTTTACCACAGATCAAAACATTACGGTGCCCACGGTGATTCCCGCAAACGGCACCACCAACGTCCCTCCCCAGACAGACATCACCCTACACTTTGGAGAGGTGCTGTATTACCGCAGCAGCCCCACCGCCACCACCAATCTCCTCCTCAGCGACACCAGTAAAGTGCCCCTCAGCACCCGCAATTCCATCGTAAACCTCCAGGAGGTCCCTGTGGTGAACGGGGTGGACGGCACCCCCGTCCCGGTGCAGTACAGCGTGAAGCTCTCTTCCGACGGCAGGTCCCTTGTCATCGACCCCGACGAAGATTTGAAGCAGGGCGTGAAGTATCTGGTGACCCTAAACGAGGGCAAGCTGACCAATTCCACCAGTAACAACAAGACCAACGCAGCCCTCAGCTCCTACTTTACCACCATGCAGCCCAAGACCATCCCCCGGCCCGCCGTGGACTACAACGGGATCAACAGCCAGGGCAAAACCCCCATCGTGCTGACCTTTGAGGACGTGCTGCTCCAAAAGGCTTCCATCGCCTTTGACCGCTACAATGCCCTGATTCAGCCCATTGCCTATGTCGACGCGGACTATATCCAGAAAAATCTCTTCCTCTATAAGGACACCGTAGGCTCCACGCCCCTGGCCTATACGGTGGAGATCACGGAGCCCGTGATCAACAACGCCAAACGCACCGTGCTCACCATCACCCCCGTCCATCCCCTGGTGCCTGCCAGCACCTACTACCTCTCGGCCGCCGGGGATGCCTTCAGCGCCGTGGACAGGGACGACACCTCTGTTTCAAACCCGGCGCCCAAGAAGAACTATTCCTTCGACATCGCCATCCCCACCAACCCGCCCCAGTTTGTCGTGACCCCGGTGGGGACCATAGGCGAGAACGCAGGCAGCTTTACCATCCAATATGATTATCCCGGCAAGATGATTGTAGAGGTGCTGCGGGGCGCCACCCGGGTCAACTATGCCCTCACCGGCCTGGACCTCACCAGCCCCAGGGGAACGGTGCCTGTCAATGCCACGGGCCTTTCCCCCGGTACGAACTACGATCTTTCCATCACCCTGACCTACAAGAACGAAAAGGGAGAGAATGTGGTCTCCACCCCGGTGACCTACCGCTTTACCACCTACAAAAAATCCAATGTGTCCACCTTAAGCGGCGTTACAGGGCCCGGCCTTGACGGCAGCGTTTCCAACGCCATCATCGCCAACTCCTTATCCACCGAGTTTCTCACTGTGGGCGACGAAACCCAGGAGCTGAAATACACAAGGATTGATTTGAGCCCTGTGGTTGCCACTGACGGCGCTATCACCGTCACCTTCACCACCACCCATCCCTTGGCCACCGTTAGGAGGCTGTCCGGGAGCACCGCAGCCGCCACCTCCTTCGACATCAGCGCCTCCGACGCCAGCACGGGCGTTTTCTTCCAGGTGACAGCGGAAGACGGCAGCACCTCCCTTTATAAGCTCTTTATGGTGGTGTCGCCGGGCTAATGGGCAAGACGCCCTCGAGGTATACTATGAAAAAAACCTGCATCCTAACTGGGGCCTTCCTCCTCCTCTTGGGCCTGGCACCCCTGGGCTACGGGGTTTGGAACCTGGGGGCGGCCCTGCTCACAGGAGGCGGCATCGCCTCTCTCCTGGCGCCCTTCCTTTGGTCCCGAATTCCGAAGCTTGGGCAAAAAATCCTGGCGGCCTTCGTCCTCCTGGGCGCTCTGGTCTTTGCCGCCGTGTCGGCCCTGATGCTGGCGGGGGGGCTCCACGGGCCCCCCGAGGACGCCGATCTGCCCCTGGTGGTGCTGGGGGCCAAGGTTTACGATCAGGGTCCCAGCCCTATTCTGGAGCGACGCCTGATCGCCGCCGGGGACTATCTGCGGGCCCATCCCACGGCCTTTTGTATCGTCAGTGGCGGGCAGGGAGCCGACGAGAGCCGGTCCGAGGCGGCGGTGATGGCCCAGTACCTCATAGAGGTCCAGGGCATAGACCCCGGGCGCATCCTTTTGGAGGACAAATCCACCAGCACGGCGGAAAATCTGCGCTTTTCCAAGGCCCTCTTAGGGGGCGAAACCCAAATCGCCATCGCCACCAACTTCTTCCACCAGCTCCGGGCGGGGTTTTTGGCTGAGGCCGAGGGCCTGAAGGCCTACAGCGTTTCCGCCTCCAGCCAGCTTGGCCTCATCCCCGCTTACTGGGTGCGGGAGGTCTGCGGCATCCTGGCCCTTTTGGTCCGGGGCTAAGGCGCGCTCGACAAATAGAAAAGGGTATGACATCCAAGGATGCCATACCCTTTTTTGTATGCAAAAAACCCTCCAACCAAAGTTAGAGGGTTTTGGAGCTACTGAGGTGACTCGAACACCCGACCTGCTGATTACGAATCAGCTGCTCTACCGGCTGAGCTACAGTAGCAGGGGCTGGGGGCTTTTCCTGCAGGATTAACCCCCGGTTTTGGCCGCTGGGCCAAGGGGGGCTCCTGGCGGCTGCATCATTCTAGCATAAAACTTTCAGGCCGTCAACGAAAAGTTTTGTAAAGATTTTATACTTGTTGTATTAGAAAAACGGGCGTTTCCTGCTTTTACCAATCCCGCCGTCAAAAGCCCTTTATTCTCCGCACCATCCCCTAAAAGGCCCCATTTTTCCTCTTTACGGAGAGTTGTACACATTATCCACAAACTTATCCACAAAAACCGTACTCTTTTGTAACCCTTTTCCACATGCAGGAGGGCTGGCAAAAGGAAGCAGATCACTTCCTGTTTATGGCAAAAAATCCGGACTGGGGGCGGCTTGCGGGCCGGGGTGCGTCGGCGCCTAGCCCCGGTCTATCTCCCGGTTGGCGTAAGCGTTTTGGCTGCTGTCCCCCCGCCGGCCTGCCAGGAACTCATAATAAGCCTGGCTGCCTATCATGGTCCCGTTGTCCCCGCAGAGGTGCAGGGGCGGCAGGTAGAGCTTTTTGCCCTCTCTCTCACAGGCGGCCTCCAGTTCCCCGCGAATCCGGGAGTTGGCCGCCACGCCCCCCACCACGGCGATCTTATCCCTGCCGGAGAGCCGGGCGGCCTCTAGGGTCCGGGGCACCAGCATCTCGCACACGGCGGAGGAGAAGGAGGCGCAAAGGTCGGCCTTGGGCACCGCCTCCCCCTTTTGCTCCAGATTGTGGATAAGGTTCAGGGCGGCGGTTTTCAGGCCTGAGAAGGAAAAGTCCAGGGGCGCGCCCTCCACCTTCACCCTAGGAAAGGAGAAGGCCTGGGGGTTCCCGGTTTGGGAGAGCCGATCCAGGGGCCCGCCCCCGGGATAGCCTAAGCCCAGTACCCGGGCGATCTTATCAAAGCACTCCCCGGCGGCATCGTCCCGGGTGCTGCCCAAAACGGTCATTTGGGTATAGTCCGCCACGTCTACCAATAGGGTGGTGCCCCCGGAGACGCACAGGCAGAGAAAGGGCGGGGCCAAATCCGGGTGGGCGATATAATTCGCGGCGATGTGGCCCCTTACGTGGTGGACGGGGATGAGAGGCAAATCCAGAGCCAGGGCCGCGGCCTTGGCAAAGTTGAGGCCCACCAAAAGGGCCCCGATAAGGCCGGGGGCGTAAGTCACCGCCACGGCGTCTATCTCCTGTTTGGTGACCCCGGCCTTTTGCAGGGCCTCCTCCGTGAGGCGGGTGATTACCTGGATGTGATGGCGGGAGGCCAGCTCGGGGACTACCCCGCCGTATTCCTGGTGCATCTGGGCCTGGGAGGCGATGCAGTCGGACAACACCCGCCGCCCATCCTCCACGATGGCTACGGCGGTCTCGTCGCAGGAGGATTCTATGGCTAAAATACGCAAAACCTGCCTCCTTTCTAAAACATGCGGGCCAGGGCCTGCCAGTCCATCACGGGCTGCTCCCCGGGCAGGAGGGGGATGCGCACGCAAGCCTTGCGCTGTTCCGGGGTGAACTGCTGGTGGTAGATGGCACTGTGGCTCTCCAGGGCCTCTTGGGGGTCCAGAGGCGCGGCCAGGGGCAGAGCCAGGTTCCAGTAGCGGACGCCGAAGAGCCAGATGTCATAGTCCAACAGCTGAAATCCGGCCCGCCGGTAAAAATCCAGCCGCCTTTCACACATGGGGGAGGCTTCCCCGTCGATCTCCGCGTCGGACTCCGCCAAAATGCCCTTCCAGGCGGAAAACGCCTCCCCCAAAAGCCGGAGAATCTCTTCCCCTAAGCCCCCATTGCGGCGGGCCTCCACCACGCCCAGGTAGTCCAGTAAAATGTAGCCCCCCGGCTGGCCGCTCCATAAAAGGGCGTAACCCAAGAGGGTGCCCCCTTGGTCATAGGCACCGTAAGGGTGGTACTGGCCCCTTTCTAAAAGGGCTTCCATGGAGAAAAAGGGCTTTAATTCCCCCCGGGGAAAGGTGGCGGAAAGCTCTGTGTCGTAGAGGGCTTTTAGCTCAGGGCAGCTGAGTTTTTTCAAGGTCAAGGGGGTCATAGGCAAATCTCCGTGTCATTAAAATCGCGTCTTCCTTGGGCTTTTGATAGTACCCACGGCGGCGGCCTACGGGCCCGAAGCCCAGGGTCTCATAAAGGCCGATGGCGGCCAGGTTGGAGGCTCTTACCTCCAGGGTTAAAAAGGCCAGCTTTTCCTCTTGGGCCACTTGGCAAAAGGCCTCCATCATCGCAAGGGCGATGCCCCGGCGGCGGCACTCCGGCAGAACGGCCACGTCGTCGATGGAGCCCTCGTCCAGCACGGTTCGCAGGCCCGCGCAGCCTAATACCCTGCCTGTCTCCGCCTCCCTTGCCACCACGTAGCGGCAGCCTCGGCCTTGAAACTCTTTGGCTAGGGTCTCCTTCGACCAGGGGGCGGTGAAGCAGAGGTGCTCCAGGGCGGAGACCTCCTCCACATGGCAGGCCTCCATGGGGACGATATGGTAAGCCCCCGTCATCCCTTGGCCTCCCCCCAGCTTTTGCCCACAGCGGCCTCGGCCAAAAGGGGCACGGCGAAGGAGGCGGCCCCCTCCATCTCCCGAGCCAGGAGGGTTTTCACCTGCTGGGCCTCCCTTTCGGGGCACTCTACGATCAGTTCATCGTGGACCTGGAGGACTAACTTCGCCTCCAGCCCCTCTTCCTTTAGGGCACGGTGGACTCGGATCATGGCCAGCTTCATCACGTCGGCGGCGGTGCCCTGGATGGGCATATTCAGGGCCACCCGCTCCCCGAAGGCCCGCAGGTTAAAGTTGGAGGAGGAAAGCTCAGGCAGCCAGCGCCGCCGACCGAAGAGGGTTTTCACATAGCCCGCTTCCCTGGCTTCCTTGACGATGTTCTGCATATAGGCCCGGACGCCGGAGAAGGTTTCAAAATATTTTTCCATATACTCCCCGGCTTCCTTCCGGGAGACGCCGATGTCCTGGGCCAGGGAGAATTCCGACATACCGTAAACGATGCCGAAGTTCACCGCCTTGGCCCGTCGGCGCATTTCCGGGGACACGGCCTGAGGGTCTACCCCAAAGACCTGGGCGGCGGTGCTGGTGTGGATATCCCGCCCCTCCCGAAAGGCTCGTTGCATCTCCTGATCTCCCGCCATGTGGGCCAAAAGCCGCAGCTCGATCTGGGAGTAGTCGGCATCCACCAGGACATTGCCCGCCCCGGCCACGAACATGTGGCGGATTTGGGCGCCTAAGGGCGTGCGGACAGGGATGTTCTGGAGGTTGGGCTCCGTGGAGGAGAGGCGGCCCGTGGCGGTAACGGTGTTTTGGAAGGAGGTGTGGATGCGCCCGTCGGAGGCGATCACCTTGGAGAGGCCTTCCACATAGGTGGAATTCAGCTTGGTCAACTGCCTATACTCCATGATGGCGTCTATGATGGGGTGCATCCCCTGGAGCCGCTCTAAGACCTCGATATTGGTGGAGTGGCCGGTTTTGGTCTTCTTCACCGTGGGCAGTTTCAGCTTTTCGAAGAGGATGACCCCCAATTGCTGGGTGGAGTTCACGTTAAACTCCTCACCGGCCAGCTCATGAATGCGGCTCTGGAGGGCCAGAATCCGAGCCTTTAGCGTCTCGCCAAAGTCTTCCAGGGCTTTGCGATCCACTAAGAAGCCCGCCCGCTCCATCTGGACCAAGACCAGGCAAAGGGGGGCCTCCATGGTTTCGTACAGTTCCCAGAGGCCTAATTCCTCTAAGCGAGGGCGCAGAGTGTCATACAAGGCGGCAATCAGGGTGCAGTGGGCGGCGAAGGAGGCCATGGCCGCCTCTCGAAGACCCAGGGGGGAGAAGGCGTTTTCCTCTAAATATAGGGGGCGTTTTTCCTTGGCTTTTCCGGAAAAGTCCCGGGGGTAGTAGGTCTCCGCCAGGCGGTCGAGATCATAGCTGCCGTCGGTGGGGGCCAGGAGATAGGCGGCAATGGCGGTGTCGAACAGAAAGCCCTCGGGGGAAAGGCCCCGGTCTAAAAGGGTGCCCATCAGTTCCTTGGTCTCGTGGCTGATCTTTCTAATTTTGGGGGAGAAGATTATCCCCAGGGCCTCGTCATAGGCCTCGCAGTCCTCCTGGAACAAAAGGGCCAGCTCCTGCTGCCACTGGATGGCCACCCCCTCTAAGTAGGGCAGGGTCAACACCGCCACGTGGGGCTCATTTTCCCAGAGTTGCGCCAGCTCCAAAAGCCGGGCCCTGGTGGTGACCTCCTCCATGGTGCAGGTGGCCACGAAGGATTTTTCCTCCTGGGCCGGGGCGTCTCCCTGTAGAGCCCGCAGACCCATGGATTCAATGAGCCGATGGAATTCCAACTCCGTAAAGAGTTTTAAGAGGGCCGATTGGTTCACGGGCTTACGCAGGGTGTCTTGAGGGGAAAAGTCCATAGGCGCGTCGCAGCGTATGGTGGCCAGGTCCTGGGAGAAGAAGGCGTCTTCTTTCCCCTCGGTGAGTTTTTTCAGGACAGCGGGCTTTAGCTCCAAACTGTCCAGGTTATCGTAAAGGGCCTTTAGGCTGCCTGTTTCCTGGATGAGGGCCATGGCGGTTTTCTCCCCCACGCCACGGACGCCGGGGATATTATCCGAGGAGTCTCCCATGAGGGCCTTCAAATCTACGATGGCCTTGGGCGAAAAGCCGTACTCCTCCCGGAACTTGCCGGGGTCTACCTCACGGGTGGTGGTCTTGCCCATCCGGGTGGACACCAGGTAGACATAGGTTTTGGGGGTGATGAGCTGGAGGGCGTCCTTGTCTCCCGTGGCGATGAGGCAGGAGTAGCCCGCCTCCTCACTGCGGCGGGCGATGGTGCCCAAAAGGTCGTCGGCCTCCCAGCCGGACAGCTCGAAGCGGGGGATGTTCATGGCATCCAGCACTTCCTTCACCTTGGGGATTTGGATGGCCAGCTCCTCGGGCATGGCGGATCTTTGGGCCTTGTAGCCCTCGTAGGCTAAGTGGCGGAAGGTGGGCTCCCGCCTGTCGAAGCAGACGCAGAGGGCGTCGGGCCCCGTTTCCTCCACCATGCGCTGGAGGATGGTGAGAAAGCCGTAAATGGCGTTGGTGGGAAAGCCCTCCCGGGTGGAGAGGGGACGGATGCCGTAAAAGGCCCGGTTTAGGAGGGAGTTGCCGTCGATAGCCAGCAGTTTCATGGCGTGGGCTCCGTTTCTATTGTAGTGGGGTAGCCGTGGGCAAGGAACTCACCCCCGTGCTGAAAGTGGGAAAAAAATCCGCCTTTTACCAGGCGCTGCCCGGCATCCTGATAGGGCATCTGAAGGGGGAAATCCATATGGTAGTAGTTGATGAGAACATACTCCCAGGTCTCCTGGGCGGGGTACACGGGGTTCAGCCGAAAGAGGGCGTAACCCCGCTGGTTCTCGGCCCCCAGGGGGAAGCCAAACGTTCCCACCAGGGCCTGCTGGGAGGAGGTGCCGCTTCCCCAAAAGCCGCCCTCGGGGATGCTTCCGTATGTCAAGGAGGGGAAGGGGGCGGCGTAGCTCTGGCCGCGCTTTTCATAGGCCAGGCCCCCCTCTACCCTTTCGAAGGTAAAGGCCTGGCCGGTTTGCAGGGCGAAGCTGTCCCGCCAAAAGGCCCGCTCCTGGCCTAAGTCGAAGTAAAACAGCACCCGCATTTCGTTGTTGGGGTACTCGAAGTACAGGGTGACGGTGGTAATGGGGTCGCCATTTTCTCCCTGGGGACCAAAGCCGTGCCGCGCCACGTTGGCGGAGACGCAGATAGCCTGGGAGAGGGTTTCCGTCACCTCCGGGGGCAGAATCTCTAAAATCTCCCGGGGGAGGGGATTCCCACCCTCGGTGCCCACATCCTCCAGGGTTTCCCCCTCCAGGGCTGCGCCCAGGGCGGTGGAGTAGCCCGCCTGTTCCAGGGCCGTCCAGCTCTCTGCGGGCTCTTGCAGCTGAAGCGCCTCCCCATGGAGCCGGGGATGGTTCACCAAAAGGCAGGTGAACACCACCGCCAGAAGGCACAGGCCCCCAAAGACCCAGGCCAGGGGCAGGGTTCTTCTGTGGTGGGGAGTCAGGGGCGGAAAGTCTGCCATCTCGCCCCCCAGCCGGGAGAGGGAGACCATGAGGCAGATAAAGACCGCCAGGGTCACTATGGCCAAAAGGTCCAGGGCCAGCACCAGCATAGACAGAGCCGCCAGGGCGGCCATGGCCCAGTGGAGGACCATGAGCCACTTAAGAGGGTCCCGCCCAGGAGTTTTGTCCTGGCTGGCGAAAACCTTTACCAGCCCCCGGCGCAGCCAGAAGAGGTAGAGGAATTTGATGAGGGTGACCACCACCGCCATCCCCGCCACGGCAAAGGGCTCCTGGCCCAGGGGCATGGCCGTCAGGGTCAGAAACAGCAGGTGATAGCCCATCCAGACCTGGAGGATGCGGTAGGCGGTGTTCAGGTCCTGGTTTGCCTCCTCCATATCCCGGGTGGCCTTGAATAAGAGTAGCAGGCCCAGGGTGGGCAGGATGTAGGTAAGGCCAAAAAATTTCAGGTCCAAAAAGAGCAGCACTTGGCCCCAGACCAAAAGGGTAACAGACGCCCGCCAGTACAGGCGGCCGGGGGTCTTTTGGGTGATGGGTGCCGGGTTTCGGGGGGCGGCGCTGCCGTTCATGGGGGTATGCATGGGGACTCCTTTCTCCGCGGGGTCAGTGGTACGAGGGCTTTGCCGGGGTTTGCTTCTAGGGCGCCAGGGGATAGCCGTGGGCCGTAAACTCCATGTTCTGACGGATGATTTGGAACTGCCTGTCCAGATAGCTGCGCAGGGCGGGGGATTTTGGGTTCTCTGTCTTTGGCTTGGTGCTTAGGGGGCGAGGCGGGCGTGGGTTCACCGGGGGAGCGGTGCTCCTCAGCCTTCCTTCTTCTTCCACTTCACCCCCTGGGGGGTATCCATAAGTTCTATGCCCATGGCCAAAAGCTCGTCCCGGATGCGGTCGGCCTCGGCAAAGTTTTTGCTCTTTCTGGCCTCTTGACGGGCCTCGATCATGGCTTCCACCTGGGCATCCAGGCTGTCGGCCTTTTTGCGGTGGTAGAGGATGCCCAGGACCTGGGTAAACTCCAAAATCATCCCCAGGCAGGCTTTGGCCAGGGCGGCGGTGGGCTCCTTTTCCACAGCGGTGTTCACCCCCCGCACCAGCTCGAAGAGGACGCCTATGGCGTCGGCGGTGTTGAGATCGTCGTCCATGGCCTCGTGGAAGCGGGTGCGGTAGCCATCGAAGGTAGAAACAAAGGCCATCTCCTCGGGCTTTAGGTCCCCCCCTGCCCCCTTCTCCCCTAAAAATTCCAGGTTGGAGAGGGCCGTGTCCAGCCGCTCCAGGGCGCTTTGGGCCTGGGTGAGGGATTCACGGGAGTAGTTCAGGGGGCTTCTGTAGTGGGCGGAGAGCATGAAGAAGCGGATGGGCTCGTAGCCGTAAACCTTGGCAGCCTCCCGCACGGTGAAGAAGTTGCCCTCGGATTTGGACATCTTCTTGTTGTCTATGTTCAAAAAGCCGTTGTGGAGCCAGCAGTTGACGAATTGGCAGCCGTTGGCCGCCTCAGACTGGGCGATCTCGTTTTCATGGTGGGGAAACTGCAAATCCTGCCCCCCACAGTGGAGGTCTATGGTCTTGCCCAGGTAGCGGTTACTCATGGCGGAGCACTCGATATGCCAGCCGGGGCGGCCGCGGCCCCAGGGGGACTCCCAATAGGGCTCCCCCTCCTTAGCGCCCTTCCAGAGGGCGAAGTCCATGGGATCTTCTTTGATATCGTTCACGTCGATTCGGGCCCCGGCCTGGAGCTCCTCCAGGGGCTGGTGGGAGAGCTTGCCGTAGCCCTCGAATTTCAGGGTGCGGTAGTACACGTCGCCACTAACGGCGTAGGCGTAGCCCTTTTCAATGAGGGTCTCGATGATCTCGATGATCTGGGGGATGTTTTCCGTGGCCTTGGGGTGTATGGTGGCGTCGTGGACGCCTAAGCCGTGGGCGTCGGTGAAGTATTCTTCTATATACTTTTCAGAGATCTCCTGGTCAGAAACGCCCTCTTCCCTGGCTCTGTTGATGATCTTATCGTCCACGTCGGTGAAGTTTTGGACGTAGGTGACCTTCTGGCCCCGGTATTCAAAGTAGCGGCGCAATACATCGAAGACGATGATGGGCCGGGCGTTACCCACGTGGATGAAGTTATACACCGTGGGGCCGCAGGCGTACATTTTTACCTCGCCGGGGGTGATGGGGACAAATTCTTCCTTTTTCCGGGTCATGGTGTTGAATAATTTCATAGCTCTATCTCCTTCTCTTCCTGTTCTTTCATTTCTATGAGGGCCTTTTCATCCAAATATTTTTCCAGCCACTCCACCCGGGAGAGGAGGGCCTGCATTTCCTTCTGCACGGGGTCGGTGATGCTGATCTGGTCCACCTCGCCGGCAAAGTCGGGCCGCAATCCGCCCAGGCGCACGATGCGGGCGGGCACACCCACGGCGGTGGCGTCTTCCGGCACCTCGGAGAGTACCACGGCGTTGGAGGCGATCCGCGACCCGGAGCCCACGGTAAAGGGGCCTAAAATCTTGGCGCCGGAGCCTATCATCACGTTATCTCCTATGGTGGGGTGGCGCTTGCCCTTATCCTTCCCCGTTCCCCCCAGGGTTACCCCCTGGTAGAGGAGCACATCGTCGCCTATTTCCGCCGTTTCGCCTATGACAATGCCCATGCCGTGGTCGATGACAAAGCGGTGGCCTATCTGGGCGCCGGGGTGTATCTCTATCCCCGTCCAGAACCGGCTCCACTGGGAGATGATGCGGGCTAAGAACCGCAGGCCGCGGCTGTAGAGCCAGTGGGCGAAGCGGTGGTAAATCAGGGCGTGCACGCCGGGGTAAAGGAGAAAGACTTCTATTTTACTTCTGGCCGCGGGGTCTCGGGCCTGGTATGCTTTTAAGGTTTCTACTAAGCCTTTCAAGGTGGCTTGCCTCCTTCCAAAATAAAAAACGCCCCCTGTACCAAAATCGGTACAAGAGGCGACAGATTCCTATCGCGGTTCCACTCTCGTTTCTCACTCAAGGGCCGTTGACGGGGCCTAACCGGGGGGCATCTGCATCCCCCTCGCTCCCGGGCGCACTTCACCCCATCTATCCAGTAAGCAGCTTTCAGCCGGTGACTGCTTCTCTCTGGCTGGATTTCCTGGGGGTACTCTTCCCGATCGTCGCGAGATTTAATTTGTCTTAGTATATTATCATAGGGGGGTTGTTGTGTCAAGGGATGGAAGCGCGCAGGCCCCGGTGGGCGGAAATTAGACCAGAGCAGCAGGGCAAACCAAGAAAAACACCGTTTTTCTGTTTGGCATGATGCGGCAGGGCTAATTATCCGCCCAAGGAGGGGCCGGAGCGTGACAGGAAGCGCGCAGGCCCCTACTTCACTTCCTTAAACACATCCCGATTGACGATGAAATACTCCACCCCCGAGTAGGTGGTGGTGATTATAATCACCCACACGCAGATTTGGGTCACCAAATCTCCCACAGGCAGCAGCATGAGGCAGAGGGAAACCATAGTCGCGGCGGTTTTTACCTTCCCCGACCAGCCCGCGGCAATGACCCGGCCCTGGTCTACGGCCACCAGCCGCAGCCCCGTGACGCAGAACTCCCGGGCGATGACCAAAAGAAGGCCCCAGCCGGGCATGACCCCCACCTCCACGAACCAAACCATGGCCGAGGTGACCAAAAGCTTATCCGCCAGGGGGTCCATAAACTTGCCGAAGTCCGTCACCTGGTTGTAGTTTCTAGCAATGTAGCCGTCGATGAAATCCGTGACGCTGGCCAGGACGAACACCCCCAGGGCCCAGTATTGGTACCCAAAGTACAACAGCACCAGGAAAACCGGAATCATCACCACCCGCAGCAGGGTCAGTTTATTGGCTGTGTTCATAGACTGCCACCTCTCTTACCGTAAAGCTCCCCGTCCCGCAGGGCTGTGATGGTCACGAGGGCGAATTCCCCGGGGGTAAAGTCCCCCATGAGATGAATCACCCCGTCAATCCCCGGGGACTCCGCCCCGCTGCGGCCCAGGAAAAAGCCGCTCTCTTCGTCAAAGTCCTCGCAGAGCACCTCCACGGTTTTCCCCACCTGGGCACGGCTCCAATGGTCGGCTGCCTCCATCTGAATCTCTGTTAAGAGGGCCAGGCGGCGGCGCTTTTCCTCCTCCTCCACCTGGTGTTCCATGGTGGCGGCTAGGCTTCCCTCCTCGGGGGAGTAGGGGAAGATGCCCGCCCGTTCAATACGAAACTCCCGCAGGAAGGTACAAAGCTCTTCAAAGTCCTCTTCCGTCTCACCGGGATGTCCGCAGATGATGCTGGTGCGCAGGGCGATGCCGGGGATACGCTCCCGCAGCTTTTGAAACAAAGCCCGAATCTCCCCTCCCGTGCCCCGCCTGTGCATGGCTTTTAGCACAGGGTCGGAAATATGCTGGATGGGGATATCCAAATACTTGACGATCTTCTCTTCCGACGCCACGGTTTCCACGAGGGCCTCGTCCACCTCATTGGGGTAGAGGTAATGAAGGCGTATCCAGTGGATGCCCTGGATTTGGCACAGGTCATGAAGCAGGTCGGAAAGGGCGCGCTTCTCATATAAATCCGTCCCGTATCGGGTGATGTCCTGGGCCACCACCAGAAGCTCCTGTATCCCGTCGGCGGCCAGGGCTTTGGCCTCTTCTAAAATCGCCTCCTTGGGGCGGCTGCGGAATTTTCCCCGGATGGAGGGGATGACGCAGTAGGCGCAGTGGTTATCGCAGCCCTCGGCGATGCGCAGATAGGCCCAGTGGTCGGAGGAGATCACCACCCGGTTGGTCTCGGGCACCGGGGCGTTGATATCCTCAAAGTGGGAGACGAAGCCCCCGCCGTAGACCTCTTCGGCCACCTTCACCACGTCTTCGTAGCCGCCGCAACCCAAAAAGCCGTCGGCCCCGGGGCAGAGCTCATTTAAGTCCTTCCGGTACCGCTGGGCCATGCAGCCTGCCACGATGATCTTGCCCAGGCGGCCCGCCTCTTTCAGGGCCTCCAGACGGGAGAGCTCCTCCAGGGCCTCTCTCTTGGCCTCCTGCAAAAAGCCGCAGGTGTTGAGAACGGCTACGTCGCAGTCTTCGGCCTCCAGGGCGATCTCGTGGCCCGCCTCGTAGGCCTGCCAGAGCATTTGCTCGCAGTTCACTTGGTTTTTCCCGCAGCCCAGGGAAATGAATCCTATCTTCATGGTTTTATTCCTCAAATTCTTCGCTAAATTCAAAGGCCCGTATGGCCTCGGACACCTGGGACCAGGAAAAACCCCGGCGGGCTAAGGCATCCGCCACTTTTTTCACCGCTTTTGGCTCCCGGCTACCCAGATGCCGCCTGAGATAGGCGTTTATCTCCTCCCGGGGGTCAGAAAGCTCCGCCAACACGTCCTCCCAGAGGTCTCTGGGGATTTTCCGGCGGTAGAGCTCCTCCTTGATCTTGTAGGCCCCATAGCCCCGGGCCTCGTACATACGGGCCAGTTGCCGGGCGTAGCCTTCCTCGTTGATGAGGCCGATCTCCTGGGCCCACAGGGCGATTTCTTCGGCCAAAGCCCCATCGCCGCCCCGCTGCCGCAGCTTATCCCGCAGCTCTCCCACGGAGTAGGGGCGGTTGGTCAGAAGGGACACCGCCCTGTTTTTCATCAGGGTCTTTTGGGCGGCCACTCGGAGTTCTTCCAGGGTCTCCTGGGAAAGCTCCATGCCGGAATAAAGGGAGAAGGATAATACCTCCCCCTCCCCTATCTTCCAGGTCTCGCCGTCGTCAAGGCGCAAAAGCCAGGGCCCACCCGGCTTTATGGGCGGGGTAAGGGCCTCAATCCTCATCGACAAAGTCATCGGCGGTGACGTCTACCGCCTTACCTGCCGCGTTTTCCTTGGCGGCGGCCTTGGCGGGGCTTTTTAATAGCTTGTCGGAATTTTCTCTTATGTCTCTCTCCAGCTGGGCGGCGGCCTCGGGGTTATCTAAGAGATACTGCTTGGCGGAATCTCTGCCCTGGCCCATGCGGATTTCACCCAGGGAGAACCAGGAGCCGCTCTTTTGCACAAAGTCCAGCTTCAGCCCTAAGTCCACCATCTCGCCGATTTTGGAGATGCCCTCGCCGTACATGATGTCAAACTCCGCCTCCCGGAAGGGGGGGGCCACCTTGTTTTTCACCACCTTCACCCTGGTGCGGTTGCCGATGAGCTCCGTGCCGTTTTTCAGGGTCTCCACCTTGCGGACATCTAAGCGGACGGAGGCGTAGAATTTCAGGGCACGGCCGCCTGTGGTCACCTCGGGATTGCCGTAGACCACCCCCACCTTTTCTCGCAGCTGGTTGATGAAAATCACCACGCAGTTGGTGCGGGCGATGGAGCCCGCCAGCTTTCTAAGGGCCTGGCTCATGAGGCGGGCCAGGAGACCCACGTGGGCGTCGCCCATCTCCCCCTCGATCTCCGCCCGGGGGACTAAGGCCGCCACAGAGTCTACCACGATGACGTCCAGGGCCCCGGAGCGGACTAAGGCCTCGGTGATCTCCAGGCCCTGCTCCCCGGTGTCCGGCTGGGAGATGAGCATGTTGCTGATGTCTACCCCCAGGGCCTGGGCGTAAACGGGGTCTAAGGCATGCTCCGCGTCGATAAAAGCCACCTCGCCGCCTCTTTTTTGGGCTTCGGCCACGATTTGCAGGGCCAGGGTGGTTTTACCCGAGGACTCCGGCCCGTAGATTTCGATGATGCGGCCACGGGGCACGCCGCCTATGCCCAGGGCTAGGTCCAGGGAGAGGGAGCCGGTGGGTATGGCCTCTACCACCACCCCCTGGTTCTCGCCCAGACGCATGATGGCGCCCTTGCCGTGGGCCTTTTCGATCTGGGCCATGGCGGTTTCCAGGGCCTTTTGCTTGTCTGTGGCCACGGACGCCTGGGGGACGGTGCTCTTCTTCTTCTCTGCCATTTACGCTTCCTCCGCTTTCGCTTCTTCTATTTCTATGGCCTCTGGGGGCCCTTTTATCTCTTGATTTTCTTGGTCTTCCTGGATTTCCGGGGCCTCTTGCATCCCTTCGCCTTCCCCGGAATCCTCCAGGCCCAGGGGGATGCGCCCCTCCACCACCCGGGGAATCCCCGCCGGGTCGCGGTGGATGAGAATCTGTTCAAAGCCCGCCTCTTTTAAGATCTCCTTCACGCCCTCGGCCTGGCCTATGCCCACTTCGAAGAGGAGTGCGCCCCCCAAACGGATGGAGCTGGCCCAAAGAGGCGCCGCCACCCGGTAAAAATCCAGGCCGTCCGCCCCGCCGTCCAGGGCCAGGTGGGGCTCGTAATCCTTCACCGAGGGGGCTAAAGTCGCGATGTCCGCCGTGGGGATGTAGGGGGGGTTGCAGGCGATGACGTCAAAATCCCAAAGGGAGGGGTCGGGGGCTGCCTTGGCGTCTCCCGGCAGGCAGGTGACCCGGCTACTGAGGCCATTCAGGCGGATATTCTCCTTGCAGACCTTTAAGGCCTCGGGGGAAATGTCTACCAAAACCGCCCGGCAGCCCCGGACTTGGGAGGCCACAGCCAGGCCGATGCAGCCGCTGCCTGTACAAAGGTCTAAGAGCCTGCCGCCCTCCCCGGCCCCTTCCATCAGGGCGATGGCCCGCTCCGCCAGGGTCTCCGTGTCGGGCCGGGGGATGAGGACGGCGGGGGTGATCTTTAAGGTCAGGCCGAAAAACTCCCACTCCCCCACCAGATAGGCCACGGGCTCGCCCTTGAGTCTCCGGGCCAGGAGCTCCTCCAGCTTTTTCTGGACGAAATCGGGGACGTAAAGGGGCAGGTCCCGGAAAAACTCCTCCTTGGATTTGTCCGAGGCGGCGCAAATTAGCTCCCGGGCCTCTAAGGACGCGGCCTGGGTTCCAGCCTTTTTCAGGATCTTCCTGGTGTCCAGATAGAGGTCGTTATAGCTTAATATCATGGTTTTCTCACTCTCCCGTGGGTTGGGGCAAAAGAATTCCCTTTGCCGGTCTGCCCGATGCTTCCAAAGGGCCGGGGCCCAGGGTCTTCTACATTTCCCTTATTCTATCAAAAAAACGGACAGATGGCAAGCCTTCTGTCCATTTTTATCGAACTTCTGTTCGAGTTGGCAGGGTGATGGTCACCAGGCAGCCGCCGCCCTCGGCATTTTCTATGGTGAGGCTGCCGTCGTGGCGGGTGATAATCTCCTCGCAGACCGCCAGGCCTATCCCCGAGCCGCGGGTGGTGGAGGAGCCCTTGTAAAACTTATACTTCACGTGGGGCAGCTCGTCGGCGGGGACGCCCGGGCCGTAGTCCCGTATGGTGATGGCCACGTCGCCCCCCCGGGGCAGGATGGCGGTTTCGATGCGCTTGCCGCTGCCCCCGTGCTTGGCGGCGTTGTCTAAGAGGTTGCAAAACACCTGGCGCAGTCTGTCTGGGTCGCCGGAGAGCTGGGGGAATTCCTCCTCGCAGTCCTGGTGGGTGAGGGTAATGCCCTCGCTGGCGAAAAACTCTTTATAGGTGTACACCGCGTCTTCCAGCTCGGCCTTAATGTCCATGGCCTCCACCGAGAGGGTAAAGCGCCCGTCCTCAATGCGGGAGAACTCCAAGAGCTCCTCCACCATGGCGGTGAGGCGCTTGGCCTCGCTGGCGATGATGCCCATGCCCTTTTTCACGTCTCCGGCGTCTCTGGTTTCGCCGCTCATGATGGTCTCGGCCCAGCCGTTGATGGCGGTGAGGGGGGTGCGCAATTCGTGGGAGACCGAGGAGATAAACTCCGACTTCATCTTCTCCGCCAGCTTGATGCTCCGGGACATGTCGTTAATGGCGTCGGTAAGCTCGCCGATCTCGTCCCCCTCTTTATAGTGGCTGCTGCGCTCCAATTGCACCCCGTAGCTCCCCGCGGCGATGCGCTTGGCGATGCCGGTGATCTCCACCAGGGGGTCCACGATGGAGCGGACGAAGTAAATGTTGGAGAGGGTGATGAGGCTCAGGACCACCAGGGCGATGGCCACGGAGACGCCGCAGTTGATGAGCACCTGCCGATCGGCCAGCTCTAAGGAGGTGACGTAGCGCAGCATACCCACCAGCTCCTCGCCGTAGAGGAGGGGGGCGGTAACGGAGAGGATGCGCTCCTTGGTGTGGGGGTTTTCCCCCAGCCAAACGGCGGTTTTCAGGGTCTCTCTGGCCTCGGCCACGTCTTGGGTGCCGGCGGGGGAGCCCGCGATGGTAAGGCTGTAGGAGGAACGGTCGACATTTCCGGCAGCGTTGACAAATTGCAGCTCGATGCGGGGACCGTCGGCAAAGCTTTCCACATAGGCTCTCGCCGCCTTGATGTATTCCGCCCGGCTGCGGTACATGCTGATGCTGTTCACATCCACGCTGGCTCTGGTTTCCAGGTTGTTTTGCATACTGGTGTAGTAGTAGCTGCCGGAGATCACGTTAAAGGCGGCCACCACAAACAGCAGCACGACGGTTGCCATGCCCAGGTTGTTCAGGACCCAACGGCGTTGGATGCCTTTCATGTTTAGAATGAGCAAGGGTGGTCACCTCCTTCTTTTTGGGGTTTGTTCTACCGTGCCGGTGGGTTTTTTGGTTTGCCATGCTGGTGGGCTTGTGGGTTTTGTACCGTCCTGACAGAACGGGGGGCTGGGGGGCCGCAACCTAGGTTTTTTTCGCGCAGGGCTTTTGTTGTGGTTCTCTTTTGGGTATAAGGTTGACTGACGTAGTTACCACCCCGCCCTTTGGGCACCCCTCCACAGGAGGGGAATTAGGACGGGGGATGCGGTTTGAGTTTTCCGCTGCCTCACAGTATTACACAATTCCCCTCCTGTGGAGGGGTGGCACGCAGTGACGGGGTGGTCAACCGCCAACGCAGCGCGCCCAGGGCTTGGTGTTTCCTCACCAAAGAACCACAGAAAAAAAGGAACAAGGCCCGGCCTTGCAGCCCCCTAGAAGGCCCACTTATACCCATATCCCCAAATGGTGGTGATATAGGTCGGATTCGTCGGCTCGTCTTCTATCTTCACCCGCAGTCTGCGGATGTTTACATCTACAATCTTCAGTTCTCCCAGGTAATTTTCTCCCCAAACCGCCTGCCAGATCTCCTCCCGGGAGAGGGCCTTGCCGGGGTTATCCATAAAGAGCTTCATGACGGAATATTCCACCTGGGTCAGCTTCACCAGCTGGCCGTTTTTCTCCAGGGTGCGCTTTCTGGTGTTCAGGGTAAAGGGGTGATGGCTGATCTCCCCGTCGTCAAGGCGCTCGCCGCCTACCCGCCGATAGAGGGCGTCGATCCGGGCGGTAAGCTCCGCCGGGGAGAAGGGCTTTGTCACATAGTCGTCGGCCCCGGTCATAAAGCCCGTTACCTTGTCCATCTCCTGGGTGCGGGCCGTCAGCATGATGACCCCTATCTTGGCGTTGCTGGCCCGTATCCTGCGGCAGACCTCGAAGCCGTCCATGTCCGGCAGCATGATGTCCAGGATGGCCACCCGGATATCCTGGTTCCGGCGCAGTTGCTCTAAGGCCTCTTCCCCGCTGGCGGCCTCTATGGTCTCGTAGCCTGCTCGTTTTAAGTTGATCACCACAAAGCTGCGGATATTATCTTCGTCTTCCAGTACCAAAACCTTTTTCATGGGCTCCTCCTTCTTAAGGCCCGTTTCCGGGTCTTTTCTGGTCTTTGCGGGGGCTTATAGAATGTGGAACAGGGCGATAAGCTCCTCCTGGGTGATGCCGCAGTTCCACTGGGCGTCCTTAAATTCGGCGGCGTAGATGGTGTCGCTGTTGCCCCAGAGGACAAAGCGTCCGTCCTGGGCGGCGTGGATCTCCCTGTTGTTCCCCGTGAGGCGGCAGAGGACGAGAAAGGCCTCGGGGGGGGTGCCCAGGTCGCCGTTCCAATAGGAGAACACCAGGGTCTTTTCCCCGATCTCCGTGTGCTCCTGGCGGCTGAGGGTGAACAGGCCGTTCCAGGCCTCGGGGATCTCCAGGTACCAGCGGTCCGTGGTGTTGTGATAGGTGGTGAGCACCCGGGTGCCGACGCCATTTTTGTCAAACTGGAGCCAGTCGATGAGCCAAAAGCTCTCCGGCTGGGGGCTGGGGTAGATGGGCAGGGTCTTGGCCCGGGGCACCTCGGTGAGGCCGTCACCGTTTAGGTCTGTGGGGGCGACCCCGGTGTTCTGGCGCAGGGTGGCCTCGCTGCGGTGGCTGCCCTCTGTCAGGGTCAGGTTTTTCAGGGCCTCACCCGTCCAGGCGAAGATGTCGGTGAGGTGATAGGCCTCGCCCAGGGCAAAGGTGGCGAAGAGGGCGGGGCTTTTGTCCTTCAGCCTCCCAGCCTCCAGGGTTTGTATGGCCCCTATGCCCCCGGAGAGGGGCGCGGCGGACTGAAGCTCCATGGCGCCCTCGGCCCCTATATAAAGCTCTACCCTGTTTTGGCCCGGGTCCTCGGCGTCCATCTGAATCAGGAGCACGTCCTTCTTCTCGTTGCCGTCTATGTCCATGGCCAGGTAGCGGGTGTAGCCGCTGCGCATCACCTCGGCGGCCTGCCCGTCGAAGAGGCTGTAGGCCACCAGGGTATGCACCGTGGAGGACACCTGCCAGCTTACCAGAATCTCCAGGCCGGGCCCGCCCAAAAGGTCGCCGTATTCGATGGATTCGATCTCCGACCCGGCCCCCTCCATCTGGGTGTAGAGGCTATAATCCCCCTCTTGGTTCTGCTTAAAGACGGCGATCTTCAGGGGCCGCTCCTGGGTCCTGTCCCGGTAGAAGGCCACGGCCTCCTGAGTGCCGTCCTGGTCCAGGTCCAAAAGCTGTATGGTCTGGGTGTTGCTGCCGCTGATGGGGGAGAGGCCCTCACCGTTGCCGATGACGGAGCGGACCTCCTCCTGAAGCTTTTCGTAGGCCTCGGAGGTACGGGGGATGGCAAAAAGCTCGTCGGCATTGCGGGCCATACAGCCGCCCAGGGTCAATAGGGCCAGGAGCAGCAGAGCCGCCTTCCAGAGTTTTCTCATGCCAACCACCGTCCTTTCCGTAAAATTCATGACTTTGCATCCTTCATCATACCACAAAGTAAAAAGCATGCCTACGATTTTTTCTGACAAAACGGTGACAAAACAGTAAAAATGCAGCCGCCATTTTTTTCAGTCCCGCCCTGCTTCTCCACTGGGGCCTATAAAAGGACTTGCAAGGAGGGCAGTGTCTGTGATATAATATGTTCCGCAGCAAAAGCGCACTTGCCGGTGTGCTGGAATGGTAGACGGGGCGGACTCAAAATCCGTTGTTAGTGATAGCGTGTGGGTTCGAGTCCCACCACCGGCACCAAAATCATCAGCGTCTTTTGTATAGATTGGGCGTTGGTATGTAACACCAGATGAGGACTGTGTTGGCGCACAGTCCTCATCGTTTTTTTGCACTGACAGGGCAGCGCAGGTATTCAGGGTGATATCCGGGAAAAAGTTGAATACCACGTGTACTCCTTCGGGTGCCACTTCTATACTCTGAACGTAGGTTTCGATAATCTGCTTGACGCTTTGCAGCCTGCCCGAGGTTAATCCACTTCGGACGAGGGCAAACACATTGCGTATCTCCTCTTCCGTAACCGTTGAATGGCGGTTTTCTTTTTGCAGTTTTGCAAGTTCGAATTGCAGAGCTTTTTTGTCATGCTCCAAAGCCACCAACTTGTCCATCAGCGCGTCCGACTGCATCCGAAGGAGTAAATTCATGGTGCTGTCAATGTCGGCGGTCAGGGCGCGAATTCGAATCTCATACTGCCGAATGGTTTCCATCTCCTCCCCACGCTGGGCAGAAAGCCAGCCGTTATATTCAGCGGTAATCTGGGGGATATATTCTTCTGAGAAAACGTACGCGGACAGTTTTTCCAAAACAAAAGCTTCCACCTGGTCACGGTTGACCTCTTTGTTCCGGCAAACCTGATTGACCGTGCGGTGGCGGCGATTGCAGCCATATCCCACCCAGATGGTGCCTTCCTTCTGAGAACGCTGCCGTCGAGCGCCGACATAAGCGCCGCCGCACTCAGCGCAGATCATTTTTCCTGTGAGAAGGTAGGTCTCCTTTGCTCGGCTGTGTTTACGGGTCTGCATCCGGCGGGAAAGCCGTTCTTGCACCTGGTCAAATTCCTCCTGGGACACGATGGCAGGAACGCCGCCTTCCACCCGAATCATATCTCCTTCGTTCCGGAAGCGGTTCATGTTGCGTTTCCCGTCCACGTCCTTGCCGAAGGTTCGCTTGAAGAGTAGCAGGCCGCAGTATTTTGGATTCTTGAGGATGGAGTGCAAAGAGTTTTTGCTAAAGACCTGCCCCTTCTTTGTCTGATACCCCATGAGGTTCAACTCATCAATGAGTTCACCATATCCCACGCCCTCCACTGTCCGTTTGAAGATCAGGCGAACGGCTTCGGCCTCACGTTGGTTGATGACAAGCCGCTTTGTCTCTGGGTCAACATCGTACCCAAGGGCAGGGGTGCCGCCCGTATGCTTCCCATTGAGGGCATTTTCCGTCAAACCCTTGAGCACCTCACGGGCCAGATTTTTGGAATAGTATTCCGCCATTCCTTCCAAGACGCTTTCCATTATGATGCTTTCCGGGCTGTCGTCCAGATTCTCCACCACGGAACGAATGGACACCCCAC
Organism: Evtepia sp.; assembly: GCA_031553635.1. Lineage (GTDB taxonomy): Bacteria > Bacillota > Clostridia > Oscillospirales > Oscillospiraceae > Evtepia. The sequence goes on from JAVBLH010000001.1 coordinate 182,228, forward strand.
AGCGTTTCAGTTGGTGGCGGTAATGGGCGCTGTCGTATCGGTTCCGGGCGAAGCGGTCAAGCTTATGGATCACAACGGCGGAGAAGTCCCCCTGGGCGGCTTCCCGTATCATCCGCTGAAATTCAGGGCGTTGGTCGCTGGTGGCGCTTTTGGCCCGGTCAACGTATTCGGCCACGATGGTCATGTTGTTGTATTCGGCATAGTTCCGAATTGCCCGAAGCTGGGCATCTATGCTTTCTTCCCGCTGCATGTCGCTGGAAAAGCGGCAGTATGCAACAACGGGAAGCAGTTTATGCTGATTGTTCATCGTTCTTCTCTCCTTTGGGTGTGATGCTCCATGCGTTTTGCATGGATGGTTTTCATCAGTAACACATGGGCTTCCTTCTTTTTGTGGGAAGCAGGTGCAAACTGAACGGTCATGGTTCTGGCTTGGGTAGTCGTCTTCATAAAACCTCCATGAAACGGCACACAGAAGGAGAAAAGAGGGCTAGGCATATGAGGTTTTCAAGGTGCTCTGCGGCCTATCTTGCCGCCCTTTTTTATACCATGATCGCTGGGCAATCGAGGTATAATTTGCCATGTGCCGCATCCCTGCGGCACGGCTGAAATAAATTTGGTATAATAGTCGACTTGCTGCTATTATACCATAATTTTAGGATTTTGCAAACTGAACCTATACCGCTATTTTACAGGATTGTTCAGCAAATTGAACGCTGAAAAAAGGGGTAAAAATCGCATCGTTAGTAACAGGTTAGTAACGGTCAAATTGTCTGAAGATTGCTTGCTTTAACCGCCGCTGTTGCTGTTTTGCCAATGCCGATGACAACCCTATCACCCTTCACTTCAATCACATCATAGGTGTCATAATAAGTTTTGAATGTGCCGCCTGTATAGGTTTCAGCCTTCAAAACTTTGACCTTATCCCCAACCTTGATTTCTTTTGCTGAACTTCCGGCTGAAGAAGTGCCGCCTGTAATAAAGGCATCAGAATAACCCGCCGCCTTCAGCTTGGCAAGCATAGCATCTGCATTGGCTTTCACGCTATATGCGCCCACCTGAACCTTGTACAATCCATCCACCTGAACAATGTAAGTGTCGAATCCTGCCCCCTTCAGCTTGGCTTCAAGGGCTGTTGCATTATCCTTCACTTTGAATGCCCCGGTCTGTACTTTGTAAAGGGTCATTTGGGGGTCAGATGGGTCATTTGCGGGGGTTTCAGGCGTGGGGGTATACAAACCCATAGCCGCCTTTATATCCTGCCTGAATTGCGCCATTGAAAGCCCAAACTTATTCCAAAGATGTTCCACATCCCCATGATTCGAAGCAATACCCCTTTTGTACCCTTCAGAATGGCTGATGATAACCCCATCCGCAAGCGGATTCAAGCCAAACATCCCGCAAAGGTAAGCGAACAGTTCAACCGCCGTTTTGTATGTTGCCAACACATGGGCTTTGGTATTCGTGCCATCCCCGGTTTCCTGCCAAGTTGCGCCGCCAACATATTTGATGGTTGCGGGTTCAGTCATTTCAAAGCCAAGATGGGTATTGTTCCCGCTTCCATTTGCGCCGCTTGCACAATGCCAACCCCTATGATTCCAAGGCAAGCACTGAAACACATCCCCATCAGGTTCAATGAAGCCGTGAACGCATACCGCCTGACCGGGTTTATTCCAGTTGTTCATAAAAACAGAAGCCGAAGGTTGATTGCATCCCACGGAATGAATCATCAAACCTTTGACTTCTATTTTTCTGTTGGCGTTATAGCAATCATTTTTTGTAAGTAAACTTTCAATCAGTTTCATTTTCACCGTCACCTTTCCCGGCGTTGGCGGCATCGGTCAAGCCTTCGCCTATGATGTACGCTATCACGGTTGCACCCGCCATGATGATTGCCGTGATTTGGGTTGCCTGTTCAGCCGAACCGCCGCCCATGATAATCAGCGGGGTCACAAACCCCACCACCGCCGCCCAAAACTTGCGGCTTGTCAATTTGCGCTTCCAATCAATTTTCACGTTCTGTTCCACCTTTCTTAATTTTGGTCTTTGCCTTCAAGAATCTCAATCCGTTTCCATGCGGATTTTGCAGATTGTTCCACCATTATCAACCTGTCACGAAGTTCTTTTACTTCTGATTTCATACCGTTGAACTCTGTTTTTATTTCAGTTATTCCAGTGCTTATATTTTCCAACTTCACAATCACTGTTGTCATTTCCGAAGCATCTTTTTGACTGTCAACCTTATGATTTCGCTTCATGTTTGAAATGCCGGAATATATACCGAAAGCTAATGAAATACCTGAAATTAACAATGCAATTTCTATTGTCATACACAACACCGCACTTTCTTAAATCTTGGTTACACTTTTTGTTTCCAACCCCAAACTCCGGGTTCAAATGTGTTTCGCAAACCGTGAACCCCATTAGCATTGCCTTGCTCACATTCCCAAAGAACATCATTGTGGGAAACAATATCACCTATCAAATAGGCATCATCATAACTAAGCGGCTGTGTCCAAATTGAAACATCATCCTTGAATCCGATTGCTTTGTAAAGTGCAGGGGTAATATTGGGTTTCCAATCGTTTTGGCTTGTGTGTTGCTGTACTACGGAATACAATTGCGTTTCATTATCCTTGTTCACGCCATACTTCACTATTTTTCCGACAAGGTATAATTTTTCAGCTTCCCAAGGTTCATAAAGGTCAGCAATTTCCATAGCTTCAGTTTCAGACAAATTCATATTTTGGGCAAACAACTGTAATGCCCGGTTTGCCTGTTGTGCAAGATAGTATTTATTCATCAATTTTCACCCCCAAAATAGTATTCAAAAGCACATTGGCTTCACTGTTTTGTTCAGCCATCAGGTGAATGTATTCGTCTTTATCATATTGAACTTCATGATATTGCCAAATTATATTTCCTTCGTCTGTTTCAACTTCATGAATATCCATATGAACATAAACTGTATCTTTACCAACAACCAAAGGAACTGCTTGAACTGCGCTCCCTTGGACAATTCCCACATCTTTCATATTGTGACCGCCTTTCTTTTGATGGTGTTTTGATAGTAAAATTCCAAATGTGGAAGAAGGGGCTTCAAATACTTTTCTTGCAAGCGAAAACTGTTACACCAAAATAACCACCCCTTATAAGAATTAGCGGAACACCAATCCTTATAAGTCATTTGAAGCCCCTTCGATACCTTTTTTAACAGTTTCACCACGCTTCTTTTGAACCGTTTGCAGGTCTTTTTTCGCAATAGTTTGTAGCCGTAAAAATGACGATACCCCACGAAATCAACACCTCTGATTCCTGTGGGGAATACTTGCCAGTTATTTTTAATTGTCAATTTCAAGTTAAGCCAAAGGTATTCATCCATTTTCCGCTTCAGCCAGTGCAAGAAATCTTTTGAATGATGGAAGATAACAATATCATCCATGTACCTTACCACATAGGCAACCCCCATTTCTTCTTTTAACCAATGGTCAAAGTACGCTAAGTAAAAATTGGCAAGATATTGTGAAAGGTATGAACCAATGGGAACGCCCTGCCCACCGGGAATGCTGTTGATGATTTTGTCCAACAGTTCAAGAAGCCGTTCATCCTTGAACTTTTTCCGCAACAAGTCCTTCAGAATATCATGATTAATGCTTGGGTAAAACTTGTTCACATCAATCTTCAAACAGCAGCTTGTTCCGGCTTCATCTTCCATGTATCTATCAACAAGCTTGGTTGCCGCATGAATGCCCCGATTCGCCAAGGAAGCGCAAGTGAAGTTTGTGAACACCTGATGGAACACCTTTTCAATCTGAAGCATGATAGCCCATTGAATAATTCTGTCCGGGAAATAGGGTAATTTCATCAAAACCCTTTCCTTCCCTTTGTCCACTAAAACTGAAGTGGTGTATTCGCTGACTTCATATGTTCTCGAAATTAGCAATTCTTGAATCTGCCCAAGGTAATATTCAGGGTCAGAATCAACCATCTTAACTTCCTTGTAATAGGTTTTATCCTTTCTTGCGTTCTTATGGGCTTCAATCAAGTTTTCCATTGTGCAAATCAGGGGGAATATTCCACCGTATCTTTTCATGTGAATCCCCTTTGTATTGATGTTTTTTGAACCGAACCTTCGGCTTGCGCCTACCAATACGGTGAAAAAGGTTTTTGTGTTTTGCCAAGTGGCAGGGCAATCCCGCACGTTATTTGGGAAACTGAAAACATTTAGTGCGTGCCAAGATTCGCATTCGAATTCGAAGTGGTATAATTCACATTAAGATAGAAAGTACCTGCATTATCACTATTACTCCAATTACCACTGAAATTCGGTAAATAGCCAGTGTTAAGATTAGTGTTATCTGTTCTTTTTGTGAACTTCCATCCTTTAGGATTGCCCATATTCAATTTTTACAGATACATCAAGCGCGCGCCAAGATACGCACTCGAACTCGAAGCGGCATAATACACAAGAAGAGAGAAAGCACCCGCATAATCACCATTACTCCAAAGACCACCGAAATACGGCAAATAGCCAGCGTAAAGATCAGCGTAATCCGTGAAATAGGTTGTTGTTGAACCGCTCACTTCTTTAGCGTTGAATCCGGCTTCAGATGTGCCTTGCGGCTTACTCATATACCCGCCAATATCAGAAGTTGCCCCTTGCCCACGGTTTGCATACCCGCTTCCAGTGTCATTGAAACTTTGAAATGCGGTCATGATTTGCCTTGAAGCATTGCAGAACAACCCATCAATCCACCACCGCAAGTTCCCCCAAAAATCTTCAATGCCAAGGAATTTCATTTGCTGTTTGCCTGTGGTTTCACCAAAGTTCATGCCTTTGGCGTTCGTGCCACCTGTTGCAATGGCGGCTGAATTACCATCCACATATCCCCGCCCAAGTGCGGCTTGGCTGTTCAGATTTTTGAACTTAATCAAATATAAACACTGAAGCAGGGTCAGCGGATAGAAGGAAACTTGGTCATAACCTGAACCGTTACCTTGTGCCATCGTGCGGCACGTTCCTATTGTTCCTGCGGGGGCTGTTCCCCCGGCATATGGGGCTTTTCCGGAAAGGGAACGCAATTTTGAACTAAGGTTACTTCCAAGGTAAGCCCCGATATAAAGTTTGCTTCTATCACCTTCGGAAGCCCTTGTGTGTGCATAATATTTGAAGCTTGCGTTTGCCGGGTCATCGGTGATTTTGATGGTCAACGTGTTCCCCGAAGTGTTGATTGCAAATCCTGTTTTAGGAATCTCAATCATCACATCACCATCATTGCCGGAAGTAATATCAGCGGTTGTTCCATCAGCTTTTTGGGCAAAGTTGTTGGGGTTCAGGTAGTATTGAACAACGCCATTTTTCAGCATACAAGGCTTAATGTCCTTGAAAATTGCCTGTGAATCCCAAGCCTGCCCCGGTGTTTTTCCAACCGCCGCATCCGTGTATGTAACGGCGGTTTCCGGATTGCTGTTGGTTAAATCAATTGAAACACCAAAAATCTGATACGCTTGGGGAACGCCTGTCATTCGGTTTGTTGGGTTCTGATTGATTGCATTGGTATCGGTATAGGGGAACAACTGATAATAGTAAGTAACGCCGTTGGTTAGTCCGTTGTCAAGAAAACCTGTTGAAGCGTATGCGTTCCGGCTTTGATTGTCCACAATTAAAACCCCATCCGTGGGGGATGCGGGATAACTCCCCGCCTTACGTACAAGCTTTGTTCCCTTCCACCGGGCAACAACCGTTCCTTCAATCACGGTATCTTCCGGGTCACTCCAAACAATTGTTAAGCGACCATTGCCCGGAAGAACTACTTTAGATGGAATATCAAGCGGGGGAATACCACCGCCACCGCCTGTTTCAATATCAATCCAATTGTTCCCATCATTGAACTGAAGCTTTTCATTGTAATAGCGCAAGCCATGAACCCCGGTTTCTGTTCCTGCCAAGCTTTGAATATGTACGGTCAAATCGTTTCCAAGTGCCGTGATGGAAGCCTTGATTGCCGTATCGTTATAATTAGAAAGCCCTTCAAGCTTTGTTTTCAAAGCAGTTGTGAAATCCTCGGTTGAAAGTTGTTTTCCTGAAACCGCTGTAACTTTAGTTCCTAAACTGTCAAAGATTTGTTTCAGTAATCCATCAAGGGTTACTGAATTTTCATTGAAATCCCCAACATCAGCGAAATCATCATATCCGGGTAAATTCAAACCGTAATTGGGTGTTTTGTTTTCACTCATTTATAGCACCTCATCCTTTACTTCTCGCCAAGTTTTATTTTGCAAATAAGCCCATGTGAAAGCTTTTACCATTCCCCATGTGTTGTACATCAGTTCCAGTTCAATAATCATATTTGCAGGAACAACCTTCTTCAGCAAAATGTTCACATCATCAAAATTTGATTTAGCAACCAAAGCCACCCTGACAATCAGGGTATATTGTTCATTCTGCACTTCCACACTAAACCCATCTTTGCCGCACAAGGTTTGAAGCATATTTTTCAATGTGGGCAAAGTATACGGAAGTTGTTCATTCAGTCTTGAAAGTATTCTAAACTTTCGGGCATCCAACGTGTCAGTTCCCTTGGGTTGAATCTTCAACATTGCTTCCCATCGTTGCACCCCGTTCACGGTTGCGCTTGAAACAAATTGGTCATTAAACGCCGCATCAACCGCATCCCAAAGGTTTGAAACTTCAGCTTGTTCGCCGCCGTCCATAATGGCTTTGTATTCTCGAACATTTTTTATAACCGTGGGGATATAATCTATCAGTTGTCTAATCACTCATATTCCCCCTTACCGGGATTTCATCAGCCCCTAAAGTTAAGTTTTGGGCAGCACCGTTAAAAGTGGTATTGGCAACATCCACAACCCCCGGAAGGTCAAGAAACCGAATTTCGATTTGACTGATTCGAACAATCAGGGAATCACTACTTGCCCATGTTGCGGCAAGTTCCGTGAAATACTTGTCAACAGCTTCTTCGGCATAAGGTCTTATGTCTTCCCAAGTCCAACCTTCCTGATAAGTGATTTCGATGGTAATATTCACGGCAACGGAATCAACCCCTTCGACCGTCACCACATGACCAATGGGGGCAATACCAACCCCTTCACCGCTGTTTTGTGTGGGGTCAATGGCTGTTTGCACGGATTCAATCAAGTCAGGCGTTGGAACGCTGTAATCACTTGCAATGATAACAAGTCGAACAGTGCCGCCGCCATTCCATATAGGGTAAACCTTCACGCCACCAACGCCCGGTAAAGCGTTGGTTTTGTCTTGATAATCTTTAATGTTGCCACCGAAAGCTTCAGCATCAAGGCTATCAAAATATCTTTGCCGGAAGGCTTCTGTTGCTTCTTCATCCTCACCCGGTGTAAGAACTGCGGTCAGGTAAGCGGATGTAAGCCCTTCAATGTATTCAATTGGAATCAGCCGCCCAAGGCTTTCATTTCCCACACTTCCAACGGTTTCACATTGAAGGCGAAATATCCCGATTGATATTTTTGAAATTACAGTATAATTCGAATCTTCGTTTACAAGACTGAACCTTGAACCAATGGGAACATCAATATTAAATTCGCCTTGTAAAATCGCATTGGTTGCCGGATATGGGGAAAGCCCACGTTCAGCCGCCCTTTGAATTAAATAATCTCTTGGGGCTGTATCTGCAAATGTGGCATCCAAAATGAATCCAAGCTGAACATAAGCGTTTGTGAGTTCCACGGCGGCAGGAGCAAGGGCATTGTAAACAATAGAACCTTCCCTTGTGTCAATGTTCGGGTCATACGTCAACACCCGATTCAACATTCTTTGCAGAATGAAATCATAAGTCATATTTTCATACATTAGATTTCCACCACCTTATTCGCTTCAACATCACCAAAAATAGTTTGCACTAAGAAGGTTGTGAAAACTTTCTCTTTGATGTGTTCAAATGTAAAATTTGTTACCCCGGTAATTCGTGTATCCTGCATCAACGCTTCAGTAATTCGCCGTTTGATTTCAGGAATACAAAAAGGAATTGGTTTTCCGAACAAGTCAGAAAGTTCAATTCCATAATTCCACGAATATATCAAATATTCATAGCGTTCAATGTTCAAAATCAAATAGATTGTCTGAACCATTGCCTGAAGTCTATCCGTAAAGCCTACTATATCATCTTTAAGGATGCGTAACTGATATGTGTTTGTGGGAAGCTCACCGAATTGAAAATCAACTTTCAAATCGTCATTGTTTTGCGGAATCATATTTTTACCCCCTCACCCTATCCAAAATAAGAAATTGTTGACCGCCTTGAACCCGCATCAAAATGACCTTTTCACCCGCTTTCAAACCCAAGTGAACTGTGAAAGCTTTTGTTCCCTTGTAACCGTGTAGATGTGTTGTTGGGTCAGAAGTCCGGGTTGAACTTCCTGATGCGCCCTGTCCAGTGTCAGAATCAAAATATTGATGCGTGTGCGCCCCTTCAACTTCGGTTTGATGGTCAACTGTCATGCTAACCGTGAAATCCTGCACCAAGCTTGAAAGAACCAAGAATTCAGCCCCAAGGGTCATTTTTTGGTCAAGCTGAACCTGTAAAGGGGAAGTGGCAAGTACCGTTCCATAAAAAATCCCTGAAGGCTTGGTTGATTCAACCGCATTCAGGGCAACTTGCTTCATTACACCTTGTAATTTTGAAAAAGTTTCATCAGGCAAGGAATTCACCGCCCCTCAAAGTTAAATCCATTTGATGGATACTTTCATTGAACACATGATGAACCTTTTCAACCATCATGTAACTTCCAACCACAATATCACCAAGGTTCAGCTTCACAATCACCGCTGAACCCGCCCGTACTCTTTCATCACCAAAAGCCCCTTTGATTTGAAGCTTCCGGGTTTTTTGATTGTACAGGGCAAGCAGGGCATCCGCTTTGGCTTTACCTTGCGCCGGGTCTTTCAAGGTGTCAAAGAACTGAAGAACACCCCATCTGTTGATATTCTCACCATCTTGGGCAATGTAAATATCCCGCTTCCCGGTTTCTTCATTCTCATAGGAAAGCTTAATTTTGTTATAGGTTTGATTGTCGATAGAAGAAGTGTAATCAAAGTTTTCCCCTGTTTCTTCATCAATAACCAAACCCAACTTCAAGCTTTCCACATTCCGCAAAGTCAGCTTGCCGAAATCGTCATAAAGGATGAACATTTTTTTGGTCTGAACCAAAGTATCATCCAAAGCATTCAGCATCATATCAAGTAAGGTTGTGTTATCTTCAACCTTTTGCGGAATTACATACCCTGTATCTTCAACAGTGCCAAGGCTTAAATTGAAATCCCCGGCAAACATTTTCAGAAGGTCAGAAGCGGTTTTGTTGGTATAAATATAAGTATCCTTGTTCTTCAAATACCGCATTTGGTCATACCCAACCACCTTGATTGTGTTCCCTTTATCCCTTTGCTTGGAGAACACGAACCCATAAAACATGGGCTTATCGTTCACCTTCAAGCTGATGCTGTTGCCTTCAGTGAAGTTTATGATTCCATCTTTAACCACACTGAAGCTGATTTTCCCGGTTTGCATCCGTTCAAGGTCAAGGGTTATGCCTTCAGGAACAATGGGGGTATAGATTGTATTACCATTTTGAATCAACAGTTCAACCATAATGAACCCCCTTTCCTACGGCAAAATCAAAACTTGCCCAACATAAATTAAATTGGGATTCTTGATTTTGTCCTTGTTCAAATTGTATATTTCAGTATACCTTGCCCCATTGCCAAGGAACTTTTTTGCGATATTCCAAAGGCAATCCCCGGAAACAACCGTGTAAGTTTTTGGTTGTGGGGCTGTTTCAGCGGGTCTTTCCTGCACCGTTTGGGCAACAGGTGAAGCTTTAGGTGTTGGTGGGGGACTAATCTTCACTGTTTTTGTACCATAATCCCTATATTGCTTCAGTGTCAAGGTGACAACCATATCAAACCCATCTTCAGCATCTTCATTGATTTCATACCCTTCCAAGGAAACCTTGATGTTCGTATCAAACAGACTTTTCCCGCTTGGTAATACCCTTGAAACAATGAATTGGAAAGGTTTGAACTTATCAGAAGAATCCTTTTGAGTTTTCAACCGTTCAAACAAGTTCAAAAAATAATCAGCACCTTTGAACCCGCCCGGATAAAGCGCATAGGGATAGCGGGTTTGGGGAAGAACCGCATCAAATGTGATTTCCGTCAAACCCGCAACCTTCAGAATATTCACTTCCCCTTCATTGATAAGGGTTATAGTTTTATTTTGGTTCTTAATTTTAACCCGCAAGGAAGGCGGGGCAATTGGTAACTGCACACCATCCATAAAAAAACTGTATGCCATTATTCATGCCCCCCTTCCGTTGCAATGTCCACGGCTTCTTCAAGCCCATCATTTAGATAGCCAACAACCCCATCCAAATCCATATTGGAACTAATGTGGTTTTCGTTGTTCTGTTCTATGCGGATTTCTGCTGTGGTATAGCGGTTGACCGCATCCCTTTCAGCAATATCCCGCATATACTTCAAATCTTCTTCAGCATAGTCAAGGCTGTTCGCCATTGAACCTGTGTTCCCGGCAACATCATCAACACCATTTTGAATGCCGTCAAGATAATTACCAAGGTCATAAGCTGATGTATCACTTGCGCCGCCACCGCCAAAGTCAGGAATAAGCCCCATGATAGAATCGTGAAGCCCTGCGCCAATTTCAGCACCCGCACCATAAGCTTCAGAACCCCAACCATCTTGAAATACATCAAAGGTGTTGAATCCTTCTTGCCATCCACCACCCCAATCAATATCATTGGTGTTCCAACCTTTGTTCCACGCATCCCCAATATCTTGATATTCGTGCTTGGATGCTTCCAGTTCAGCCATTTTATTTGCGTAACCAAGAATTGAACTTTCAATTCCGGCTGTACTGATATTCACGCCGGGAATCAGATTCAGCCAATCAATGATTTGCTTAACGCCCTTCAGGATAGTTGAAACAAATCCATTGAAGCCGATTTGAATGTTAATCCAAGCATTTTGGAAAGCCGCAAGAACATTCCCTGCACAAGCCTTCAGAACTTCCCAAATACCAAGCCCAAGGTTTTGAAACCATAAGCCTACATTTTTGATAGTGTTCCATACTCCAAGGGCAACATTAGCAATCCATAAGCCTATGTTTTTGAATAATGCGCCAAGCCACCAAATAGCACCTGTAATTTGTTCTGTGAATATCACGAAAACAACAATAAGGGCAATAATCAAAGCAATAATCCAAGTCAAAGGGCAAGCCCATAATGCGGCATTCAATCCGTACTGCGCCGCTGTTGCCGCAAAAGTTGCCCCGGCTTGCATCATTTCAGCCGCCGCCGCTACCTGTGCCGCAAACGCTTGAACGGCAAGAATACCATTGGTGATAAGTGCAACAGCGTTATATGCCACATATGCGGCAACTACGCCCATTATAATAGGGGCAACGATACCCAAGTTGTCACCAACCCAAGCCGCCGCACCTGCGATAGCGTCGAACGCCTGTATTGCAACCCCCGCCAAAGCGACAAGGGCATTGGTCATGACTTGAACCCCTTGATTGAATTTCGGGCTGTTCACCACTTCATTGATTTTGTTCAGCACCGGGGTAAACTCTTTCAATGCCGTGTTTTTTACTGAAGTCCACACATCCCCAATGGTTTTGGGCATGGATTCAAACTTGGCATTTATATCGTCCGAAGCCGCAAGCATAGCATTCTTTATGACGGATGCGGACAATTCGCCATCAGCCGCCATTTCTCGAATCTTCCCAATAGGAACATCAAGGTAATCTGCGATATTTTGAATAATGTTCGGGGCATTGCTGAACACGGCATTCAAATCTTGCCCACGAAGAACGCCGCTTGAAAGGGCTTGGGTCAGGTTGTACATGACGGATTCCACTGCTTGACCATCAGCCCCGGCAATTTTGAAGCTTTTGTTCAGCATTTCGGAAAAGGCAATCAGTTCATCATTACTGCTAAACGCATCTTTAGCTTGTGTTCCAAGCTTTGCGACCATATCAGCGGTTGATTGATATGCCGCCCTTGAACGCTGTGCAGATGCAAAAATCTTATTTTGAAGTTCTTCGGTTGTCTGCAAACCGTCATTCATCATATTCAATCGGGCTGTTGTGAGCGTTACTTCATCGGAAAGGTCAAAGATTTTCTTTATACCGATAAACGCCCCAACAGTTGCCGCTATTTTTCCAAATGTGGAAAGAAGGCTTTTTCCGGCAACATCACCATTGCGCACATCCTGATTAAACTTTTTTTGCTGGTCATCAGCTTCACGGATTTGGCGTTCAACATCGTCAAAATCAGTTTCCACTTGGGCAAGCGCATTTTGTGCCGCCCGAATAGCTTGAACGTTGAAAGCATTACCAGAAGCCCTTTCAGTTGAACCGAAGGAACTGATGATGTTTTGGTTCACTTTAATCATGTTTTTTATAATAGGCGAATAAGCATCTGTTAGTTTAATCGCTGTTTGAATAGTTGCCATGAAAGTTCATCCCCCTTTCTGAATAATTGAAAGAAAATGAACCCCTTGAACATCTTTGAACAAGGGGCTCATTTCTTTGCTTTTGGTTTTCTTCGCTTAGTTTCTTTTTCTTTTTTCTTTTCCGCTTCAACCCGGATTTCAATTGCCGCAACAATGAACGCTCTTTCATTTCGGGGTAATTCCAAGAAAGCGGAAGGCGTTAAATGAAGTTCGTGAAGGCAATAGTAAGCAACGTTCGCTTCACCATCACCTTCACTTATTAGTTTTTTGCTTCATCCACCTGTTCTTCGAAAGTGGTATCAAAACCGTTCACTTCCTGCACCTTTAACAGATAGTCGGCATATTCTCCGGGGGTCAGCATGGTTTTCAAAAGCGCATCCGCACCCATAACCCCATAGCTGTTTTGAAGTTCAGAATCGTTCAGATTCGGGAACTGCGTACACTTGGAAGCAAGCCGCCCAAGGTAAAGGTTTACATCAAGTTCCTGCGTGAACTGATTGCGTTTACCGGGAATAGGAACACGCTTGGTTGAATCCTTGCGTAACGCTTCATCTTCAGAAGATGTGATGCAAGCGATTTCCCAAAGGATAGGTTTACCATCTTCATCAAGGAAGCGTTTGGAAGCACCATACTTTATTGTTTCGGTCTTGACTGCGTTTTCAGCCAAGAAAGCCCTCAGATTTGACATCGGTTGACCTTCCTTTCTTACTGCATACCTTCAAGCAAAGTAAATTTTTCAGGAATTTCGAAATCCTCAAAGGTGAAATCCATATCTTCATCCAAGTATTCAGCATCCGCATCAAACTTGGTAAGAATGCCGCCATCAAGGTTGCAATCCTTTAGAATGACTGTTTGCCGCCCAACAGAAGAAGTGGGGTCAGAGTTAGTAACCTGAATGTCAAAATACACATCTTCCCCGGTCTGCTTATAACGATAAGCCAATTCACGGAAGATGGATGTGTTGTAGTGGAAGGTTGCGCTTCCGCTTCCCGCCCAACCTGTGGCTTTGTTACCTTTGCCTGTTTTACCAAGAATAGGAACTTCGGTTTTGTTCTTGGTGAAATTGGCTTCAAGGTTGATAGCCTGCATAAAGTTGTATCTGTTACCTTCGATGGTAACAAAGCATTCTGCCAAAGATGCGCTGATGGTATCTTTGGCATTCATGATACCTGCCATTTTTCTTCACCTTTCCTTTCGTTACTGAACAATAACGGTCATATAAAGCTGTGCCATAGCATTTACAGGGGTTACATAGTCCGTGACCACAACCGCCTTTTTGCTATCGCCCTGCGCAACCGTCAAGGTGTCAGGTTCAAAGTTTTCAATCGCCCGAAGGTTTTCAAGTTCCTGATGATGCTTGACAATATCGTTCCAAAGGCTGATTCTTCCAGAAGCATCATTGGGAACTTTACCAAGATATTTGGTATTAAATAGATTGGCAATATCGTTGCCGATTTGGTCAAGAACACGCATTGTTTGATTGCTTGAGAAATCAGAATTCTTAGCATCCGTGAAGCTAATGAAGGTGTTAATATCTTCAAGCACTCGAACAACGTCATTGACCTTATGGAACATGAATTTTCCTTCCTTAATGGAAGTTTCAAGCTGTTTCTGCGTGTAATTGGTATCAACCACATATTCACCATTGTAAATGCGGTTTGTGTTGGATGCGTTTACTGCACATCCGGCAGATGCGCCAGTTGCCCAATAAACCAATTCGGGGCTTGTGTTGTTCTCAACGGAAATAACCCCTTCATAATCCGGCAACGTGTATTTATGAACCACGGTCTGAAACTTAACGCCTACTTCATCCCGCATCCTCTTTGTGAATGCGGCAAATAGGGCTTTGATAACCGAATCATCAGAAGTGCAACCAAGCGTGTTGAAAGAATAACTTTCAATCTTATCAAGGAAAGTCTGATAATTTGCGTTTTGAACCGTTCCATTTGTGCCACCGGAGAGGGGTGTTCCGGCAGTAAGTTCAAGTGTTGCCGACCTAACCCAAGTCACCCAACCATTGTCCACAAGGTCAGCCATTGCGCCAATTTCTGTTTGAACATCGACAACCAAGCCTGAAAGAACGGTACTGACATCGTAAACCACATTGGTATCTTCATCAAAGAATTCATTGGGTTCAACAATGATGGTTAAATCATTACCTCTCGTGCCGGAATAAACTGCGGTTGCCATCAGGTTTGCCGCTTTAATGCCACCGCCATTGATACGATAAAAATAGCCCATTCGGATATTCAGGAACAAATCACGTAACGGCTTCAAAGCGTCGTTCGTGTAATCATACCCAAAGAACTTCAAGGATTCCTTCTGAAACTGCCCGGAATCAACTGAAAAAACATCTGTATCATTACCCCAATCCAGTTCAATCGGGATTGCCGCAACACCTCTATCGGAAAGGGTTGCGGAAGCTCTGCTTGCGCTAATGAAGTTGATATAGCTACCGGGAAGAATTTTGTTTTGTGTAAGAAATACGCCGCCACCAAGTGCCATGTTAATTCACCTTACCTTTCATAAATTCACTTATGGCGGCATCAACCGCACTTAAAGTGTAAGTTTTATCAGGATTCAGCAATACGGAAAGCAGGTCAACCCGGTTCACATATCGCTTCATGCCCAATATTTTGTTTTTGTTGAATTTCACCTGAACAGACTTTTTCACCGTTTCTTCAGGGCTGTCAAGGTATTCAGTCTGTTCAGGATTTTCAGTTTTCTTTGCCAAAAAAATCACCCTTCCTTTGTTGTAGAAGCATCAACAGATATAGTTTCCATCGGGTCAAGAACCGTTTCTTTCTTCAAGAACAGATTTACATCAAGAAAGAAATGAAGAACGCCATCCATTATGCCATAGTTTAGATTTGTTCCATGAACCAAGTCACCATTCAGCAATTGGACAAATTCAAGGACATCAAAAAGCTGTTCCGCAACTCTAATCATTTCAACATTCCCATACTTTTCAACCGGGAAATACTGAACATCAAAGCTGTTTAACTGCTGATACCTTGTGCCAATGCGCCTAATGCGGGATGAACCCATAAGGGCAATAATAAAGCAAGGTTCTTTCAAACCCTGCTGAACATCTTTTGAAAAGTAAATTTCAAAATCATCACCGAATACTTGGTTCAGTGCTATCGAAATTGCTTTCAAGATTTCATTAACCATTGAACACTTCCCCCAAGTATTTTTGTAATCTTGTTTCAACGACCTTCGAAGATTGCCGTTGAACTTCTTTTTCGGAAATGGTCAGCATAAACCGACCTTGAACCCAACCATCACCCCTTGTTCTGTGTCCAAATTCCACATAGGAAGCGTAATGAACAGGGTTGATGATTTCAATTTCGTACACGTTTCCGGATTTGGTAATAGGTAAAGCGTTTGCGTAAGCAACAGCATCACCCCTACCACCTGATTTTGCTTCATCTTCGGTTTTTGCAGTCCATCCCCGGCGAAGTGTACCACCCTTTTTGCCTTTGCTTTTAGGATAATCACCCACCGGGGTTCTTCTTATGACCTGCGCCAACAGTCTTGCCGCCAATTCCTTTGCAACGATACGGCAAAAAGCATCAATGTCAACCTTCGCCATTCGGTCATTCAACGCTTCAAACTGTCTTTGTAATTCAGAAAAACCCCTTGCGCCCATCTGTGCCATCAAGCCCACCCCTTAAACAGTTCAACAGGTATTTCTTGATGTGTGGCATATCGGGCAGGTTCACCGCTCAGGGAATAGCTTTCTGTGATTCCGTTTTGCGTTACCACAAGTTTTGAACCGGGGGGAACGCTTACGCCGGGGCTCATAAATACTTTAACCGCCTGACCAAGCTTTGGGGCATGGTCAACAATATTGGTAGAAACAAGGGTTGCGAAGGACAATCTGCAAGGTTCATCAGTAATTGTGGTAATTTCGGTGAATTCGGTTTCTTTAGTTTCGGGGTTTGTGCGCTTATCCTGAATATAAACAGTGCATGAACCTTCATACAAAGATTCAATGGCTTTTCGGGCTTTCGTATAATTCACCATTTCATACACCTGTAAGTTACCAAATCAGCACTATAACCCCGCATCAACCAACTAATCAGAGAATCCAAGCCTTGTGAAGCGGCTTCTCCATCAGCAAAGTTTACTTGTGTATCGCCAAGCTTGATGGAACTAACCGCATCAGATGCAAGAATGCCGGATTCATCCAATTGTCCAATTGCCTTTTTTTCTTGCAGAAACTCACCAGCTACCATATCAACCGCCACTTCATGAAGCCCTTCAGGAATACTTGAAATGTTGCAACTGTTCAGGATGTGGTTTGTGACCTTCTGAATGATGAACTTCAGCATCCAAGAATCAGCATCAGTGACGGTGTATCCAAAAGATGCAAGCCTTTTTGCTACATCATCCAACATAGCTTTCACACCCTTTCTTACTCGTTTTGACCTTCGCCGCCTTCATCCTCGGAATCATCCGGGGCTTCATCGTCCTTCGGGGGTTCGGTTTTGCCGCCTTCGGCTTCAGCCTTTGTAATAGCGGCAATCATTTCAGGCTTGGTTTTGGCTTTGCCAAGGTCAATCTTTTTTTCATCAGCATAAGCCTTCAGTTCCTTGGCGGTCATATCTTCAAAGCCACCGCCATTACCACCTTCGGTTTTGCCGCATTCCTCAACCGTGTAACCGTGTTCCCTGAACCATGCAATCAGGTTCGGCTTATCTGTTTCACCAACACCATTGGTGAAGGTGACAGAAGCGGAAACACCGTCATATTGCTTATTCGGACAAATAATTTTTGCCATAATATCAATCCTTTCTTAATCTTCAGCCGGAACAGGGAAATCCGGGTCAGCCGTATCCCCCAAAATCGTTCCAACGTGTTCCATGTTGCGCTTGAAATCAAGCCCATTATCGGAAGGGGCAAGGGCATCCGCAAGCCGTGTGCCTACGGATTCCCCCGCATAAAAACCATTCACGCTGTTGGCGGTGTCTTGGTATTTCATGATAAATCCCCCTTACTGAACTTTGATTTTACGCATAACACCCGCCGCCTTGGTTGCCTTCAGAACAACCGCCGCAACCATTTCAACTTCACCCTTCTTGACCGCACCCGCCGTTTTGAAATCGGGAAGCCAAGACTGCACCGGGGGAGCACCAGCCATACTGCAAGCGTGGAAGCCATCAAGCCCCAAACGTGCCGCATAAAGAGAAGTTTCACCGCTTGTGCCATTGATGGAAACAACCGGGTCATTTGTTCCGGCTTTTGCGCCGAAATCCACGAACGGAATAACGCCGTACCATTCGACTTGCCGACCATAATCATCTTTGGTTGTCTGATACAACCCCGCCCTACGAGCAACCGCCCGAAGCTTGGCAATCAGCTTGGTATTGCCGCCGATGAAGGAAGGTGTGCCATCAAGCCCCATAAGGAATTCATCAAGAACATCCAAGAAGGATTTGAAATTGGCATCAATCATTGCCGAAGTGGAAAGGTCAATTGCCGCCGTGGGATTGAATTCAGTGGAAGAACCTGTAAGGGCTTTATCCAAGCCATCAAAGGCATTCGCATCCACCGCCGAATCACCGTTGATAACGGTATCATTGAACAGTGCCGCCGCCGCTTTGATTTTCTGCTGAAGCTGAAGGGTTGTTTCCTGCACAATGCCGCCCATGTTAGAAATAACACGGTCAATTTCGAATGCGCCGCCAAAAACCTTCAAATCAGCGTTGTAACGCTGTCTTGTGACTTCCTGCGGGATATATTCGGAATTGATTGCACGGAAAGCCGCCGTGGGCTGTGTCAGAAGGCGGGTATAAGCGTAGGTCATGGTTGCACCGCCGCCAGTGGGGGAAACAACATCATCAAAGGTCAGGTTGTTGAACAGGAAGTTGCTTTTGGCAAACTCGTCAATAATCCCCATCTGCAAATCATCCTGCACGTTCAGTTTCGCTTGCGCTAATGTAACTGCCATTTTAATTCATCCTTTCAAATTAAGTGTTTGTATTGTCCAATGCCGCTTTCACGGCATCAGCAAGGGTTGTGGGGGCATTGTTGTTACCATCGTTCTTGTCTTTATTTGTTTCACCGGGTTTTACCCCCTTGAATCCCGGCTTGCTGTCCTGCTTGGATTCGGCTTCAAACAGAAACTTGGTATCATCGGAATCAGTTAGTTTCTTTAGTTCCGCATCCAAGCCCTTGATGCTTTCCCCATCCAGTTCAGCTTTTTCAAGGAACGCTTTCAGCAAGGGTTTCACCGTTTCCGGGTTTCTTGCTTTTACCCCGACCAAGGCGGCATTCAAGGCGGTATCAAACTTCAGTTGCTTGATTTCTGCCTGATGCTGTTCATCCTTGGTTTTGTTTTCAGCCTGAAGTTCCGTGATTTTAGTGTTCAGTGCTTCAACATCCCCTGTGGATTTCTTCAGGGTTTCAAGTTGTCCATCCCTTTCCTTCAGCGTTTCCTTTGCTTGGTTCAATTCGGTATTCACTTCATTGAACCGGGTTTTGGTGACGAAGTTTCCATTCAAGCCTTCCATCACCTTTGTTGCTTGTTCCTCGGTCAAGCCCATCGCCATCAATTGTTCCTTTGTCATTGTGTTTTACCTACCTTTCAAAATTTCCGTTTTTTACCGTGGAACGAACCACGAATTATTTTGTCTTTTTGGTTTACCGCCCCAAAAATACCAAAAAAGGCGATTTCCCAAGGAAAGCATCAAAAAACGACCTCATATAACGGCATATAAACGCCGAACATGAAGCCGCCTATGGTAAACTACCCTTGGAATCTATGAAAAAACCGCCCGAAGGCGGTTCAATCAATATATTTGGTTTTCCTCATTTGGGATTTCTTCAAGTTCGCCTTCAACCCGGATGCTGTGAAGCTTATCGAAGAAGCTTTGTTCAAGCACCGAAAATGCCGCCAATAGGGTATCAGGTTCAGGGTAGAAAGTTCCACCCATAGCCGGGGCATGGTTCAGCCGTTGTTCAAAGTCAGCTTGGATTTCTTTTTGTTGAACTCCATCCACAAGCAGGGTAATTGCGCCATCCTGCTTGAAGGCTTCAACAGATATTCGGTTTCCCAAGTAGATTCCTGATGCAAGCACCTTATCCATAGCGCACACCCTTTCTTAAAATAATGATAGAAGCCCATAGATGAATTGGGCAAAATCTTCATCTTCCAACAGCTTTGTTGGGTTCGTGTAAGCGTAATCAAAGCCCATTGAAGCAAGTTCATAATACCCGCTGTTGTAAGTTTTCCCCATATATTTATGAATAAACTTATCCCTTCGGGTCATTTCACTTCGGCTGTACCCTGAACCAAGCCATTGAAGGGATTCACCCGCCGTTCTTCGATTGTAGAACGCTTTTTCAGCTTCCTTCAAACCGGGAATCACATCTTCAAACCTATGCCCCAATTCGTGAAAAGCTGTGCTGATTTGTGATTCAAGCCTGTTCCCGCTGATTGCGATTGTGCGCCCATCATAGAAGCCCCGGTTGACCTTTGAAACATTGATTGAACCCTTAGCAATGGAAGCATCAAGCCAATCCGAAGGGTAACGGTCATAGGCTTGGGTTACAACATCCCGCAATGTTCCACGGTTCGAATAATGCCCAAGGTTCAGGTTTCTTCCGTTTGTGCCGCAATTTCTGAAGCTTTCAAGCCAAGATTTCAGTTCATCAGAATTGGCTTCCCATGTGCCTTCATACGCTTTTTGGGTTTCTCGCATAACCCGGCGCATTTGGTCAGCTTCAGGCGCATTATACGCAACTTCCCAATCCCGCCTTGCTTGCTGATATTGGGAATAAGCCATTGACCGGGGTTCACCATATGGCGCATTGTTGTATTTTTCGTACAGGTCAGATTTCACCGCTTCCAATTCATCAATCCGCTTCTTGGCATCAGATTCAGCATAAGCGGTTTTGGCATCTTCCCAAGCTTTCTTTTGGGGAAGATGGGAAGCTTCCACTTCACTTCTTAACGCTTCACCCGCTTCATGAATATCTTCTTCGGTGATTTTACCGCCGTTTTGGGCAATGCGTTCTTTCACGGCTTGGATTTTTTCTGTGAATGTCTTATCCTTAATCATATCAGAAGGATTCACTTCTTGCAATCCTTCCTTTGAACCGTTCTGAACAAAGGTTTTCTTCCAATCCTCATACTTCATATCTGAAGGCACATAATATGTTTTGCCATCAGCCCCCCTTGCCGCACGTTCCCCAAAATTATCTTCGAAGTACGGCACGGAAGTTGTTCTGCACCACGGATGGAAAGGCGGGGCTGTCACCCCGGCTTCAAAGTTTTTCATTTCTTCAATATGCCCATCAAGGCTTTGGCACAATTCGGATGTATGGGAATCCAAGGTAGCCACGATTTCAAAGCGTTCCACATCCAAGCTGTTGAAGCAATCCTTTTGGGATTCGGAAGCGAAATATGCGGATTCGGTCATTACAAGCCGCCCCGCCTGATTCTTCGAAACCTTGAACTGTTCAGATATAGCCTTGATTGCCTTATCCGGGGAATCACCCCGAAGAAGGGATTGTGTCAATTCGGTCTGAACCTTGGCAACCAAGGCATTTTTTTGATTCCAAATCCTATCACTGAAGGTTTCCTTGTCCAGTGTCCACGGCTTGGAAATAACCCGGTCAAGCTGATGCTGATTCAGTGGGGTCAAATCCCATCCGATATTAAAGCCCTTCTGAACCTCAAAGGCGGTGTGGTAATAGCCATCAGAATAGATTTTCCGGGTTAAGCCGTCCAATCCGTCAAGCTGATTGCCATACAGAACTTCAATATTCTGTTGCATTTCGATTTGAAGGGCTTCAAGGCGGGAAACATGAACCTTGGCTGATGCGTTTTCAAGCTGTTTCATCCACTGCCCATTCAGGGCATTTTCTTCACCATACTTGATGTAATCCTGTACCGACCATTTGAATTCAGCCAATTGCCCCTTGTTTAACCATTGCTTAGCTTCCTCAAGGGTAATGCCGTTATTCCCGGCAAACCGCTGATACCATGTTGAAAGTTCACCTTCAACCCTTTTCATTGCGGTCATATATTCCCGGTCAAGGGTTATAAGGTAATTTTGCCCCCGATTCACGGAAGCTTGTTCAAGGATTTCAAACCGCCGCTTCCAGTAATCACGGTTCTTCATTCGCCATCACCACCATCAGCACCTTCATTTTGCCCAAAAGGTTGATTTGGATTCGGGAAGGCTGTTGCATATTCATCAATGGCTTCCTGCTTTTCGGCTTTCACCCTATCAAGTTCTTTTTTGACATCATCAATGAAAGGGACTTGCCCAAGTAGGGTTTCATTAGAAATCTGCACACCACCTTGATAAAGCATTGTCATAACTTCAGTTTCATTGAACATCATATCCCGGTTGAATATAACATCAACTTCCGAAGTGTTAAAATTACCTTGTCCAGTGTTGACAAGATGCGCATTGACAAACCACAAAAGCTGTTCAAAAGAAGCTTGGTATTCGGTTTCTGTACCATTTGCATCCAAATCAATATCAGAATACATAGATTGAATGTTCATTTGATTCGGTGTACCTGTCATGCGGTCATCCTTGGCATCGAATCCCATAGCGTTTTCTATCAAGGAATTCTTCAGGATTTCCAACAGCACTTTGTAATTTTCACTGTTTACTTCAACTTGAAGCGCATCCACTGCACCTTCTGCGCCATCAATAGTCTTAACCTTGACTGCTCCGAAGGTTGCCAAGTTATGCCGGAATTCCGCAAGATTTTGACCGTCATAATTCTTTATAACAAGAATAGTGTTCCGGCT
The DNA here is from genome assembly GCA_031553635.1 of Evtepia sp. GTDB lineage: Bacteria > Bacillota > Clostridia > Oscillospirales > Oscillospiraceae > Evtepia. The sequence continues at coordinate 204,526 of JAVBLH010000001.1, forward strand.
GTCCTCTTGCATATTATTTTCAAAATCAGAAAGTACAGTGTTGATTGCATCCTGAAGGCTTTTCACCTTGCGAATTAGCGGGATTTCTTTGCTGTTGTACTTGAATGGTATAACCGGGATTTTACCCCAATTATAACTTTCCTGTTCACCGCTCCCATTATCAAAAACCATGTAATCAGACGAAGGGAATTGAACATCATCAATCAAAGTGCCGCCGCTTGTCAGTTCATATCTTTCAATACCTGAATCCGTGTATATTTCGACCTTTTCAATATTCTTTAAGGTCATGCCTTCATAGGCTTCAACTTCGTACACACGAACCAAACAATCAAGAACTGTGTGTTCGGCATCCTGCCAAAATGGTAAACATTCATAGGGTTCGAATCGTTTGAACTTGAATTCGCCGCTTTCATCATAATAGATGTAAAGCCAACCAATGCCGCCATTAAGCGAATCTTCGCCTACATTTCTAAGCGTTCTATGGAAGGATTTATTGAAAACTTTACGCAAAGCCGCTTCATATTTCGTATCATCGGTGTCAAAAGTCAGCGGCTTACCAAGAAGGTAATTATTTTTTTGGTCAACCATTTTCCCATATTGATTATCAATCAATTTGTTGTTCGGCAGATTTTCCACTTCCTGAAGCAATCCATCCTTGCCAATGACGGTTCTTTTCCGCTTTAGAATGTCCTGCTTGCCGGAATAGTAATTTTCCCCGGTAATCTGTTCAGCCCTGCCTTTTGACTTCTTCCAATTCTTGATTTCAAGTTCAAAGAATTGCTTTTCCGTCATGGCTGTTTTCGCCCCGGTCTGTATCATCAAGCCAATCCTATTCATTTCATCAAACATGACTTCCAAATCCTTTCTTTTATCGTGTAATAAGTTCAAACCGCTGAAATAGCAGGGGAAAGAAGCCTGTTTGTTACTAACAAGCTACTAATTGAAGTCAAATAAGCTTCCTTGCCCGATTTTTTCAGCAATCCCGGTTGTGCAATCCGGGGCATCATCATGTTTGTTTTTACCTTCCCTTTGGTATCGGGTCATAGCATCAAAGTATTCCGGGAATCTATCTTTCCAGTTCTTGGGGAAATAGATGTGTTCCATTACCCAAGTGGCGTTTGAAATTATTCGTGCTTGCTTGTTCTTCGACTGATGGAAGGGTTGAAGCCGGGTATGGTTTGAATTATGCTTCTGAAGCAGAATCCTTTCAATTGACCGGGAAAAGCCCCGCCCACCATTGTTGCTTTCAATGTCAGCCATATTGACTTTATCATCAAACAACAGCTTGGCGGTTGCGGGTTCGGTTTCTTCCATCGGGGCTTTGGTATAAAGCACGTTCAACACATAAGCTTCATGGTTGTACACACCGTAATTGATACTGCAAAGGTAATCATCCCCGGTGTCAGCCGTATCAGTATAATTCTTGATTTCGATGAACAGCGGATTTCCTTTTTCGTCCATCGGTATCTTGTCATAGGTCTTGAACGAACTGTAAAGCCGCCCCTTAATGTCAATGGGTTCTTGCTGATAGTTCGCTGATGCTATGTCAGCCCCCATTGCCCGAACCTTGGCTTTATATGACTTCAGGGAAAGGATTTCATCACAAAGCATTGTTCCATCATCCTGAAGGGCTTTGTAATTGATGTGCCTGACCTTTGCCCCTGCATCCGTGTAAAAGTCCAAAGCCCTTCCCGCAAGGTCAAGGCTGTGCCATCGGGTCATAACAATGATGATTTTTGAATGTTCTTCCAACCTTGAAAGCATCGTGTTTGTGAACCAATCCCAATGTTTATCAAGCACATCCGCATTGTTGGCTTCCAAGGCTGATTTGATTAAATCGTCAATAATCAGGATGGATGCGCCGAACCCGGTTGCTGTACCTGTTGGGGATGTGGCAAGGTAATTGTTGTACCCGCCTTCCAAACTCCAAAGGTTCATTGCCCCATCACCCGATTTGATACGAACGTGGGGGAAAACATCAGAATACACGGTTTGGGTTGCTTCCACCTTCTTTTCACCAATGGTGTTCCGCACTGACTTTGCAAAGTTCGTGGAAAGAAGTTCATTATATGAACCTGTCATGATTTTTTCATTCTGATTCCTACCAAGCACCCATTCAACAAAACAGCTTGCGGTTCGGCTTTTGCCGTGTCGTGGGGGCATATTGATTATCAGAACTTCTTCATCCGGGGATTCATAGAAGGTTTGAAGGTCATTGCAAAAGCGAACAAGAAAACCCCAGTCTTTTCGGTAAAAGTCCGGGGCTTTCAGTCTGCAATAATCAAAGAAGTTTCGCCTTGCCAATTCAAGCTTTGCGCCAAGGCGCACAATATCCGGGCTATCCATCAGAATCATCCCCGGCAAGCCGCCTTAATTGGGCTTCAGTCAAACCTTCGAAGGGGTTTGTTTTCATTTCCCCACTGATTTCAACCTTTTCTTTGAACATTCCAAGATGCTTTCCTATCAGTTCAAGGGCTTTCACCTTATCATGACTTTCAACCGCTATGCCGTACCGGGTTTCCTTGATTGCGGAAACCGCCGCTTTCTTATCCGGGGGAAGGGAATCAGTATCAACAAAGTGAACGAACTGTTCATCAACATCAGTTTCATCATATTCTTGGGTATCTTCGTTCCAAATCTTCTTCTTCACCGTGCCTGTCATAAGGGAAGCAAAATCAGTGCCGTTTGCAAAGGCAATCTTGGCAAGTTCCGTCAGAACCTTATCCTGTGTTATTTCAGTGCGTTGTTCACGGTTTTTCATTGCCTGTTGAATGGCTTCCTGAACTGAAGTTTTCTGAAGCAACTGATACCCCATTTGTTCAGCGGTCTTTTCGGAATACTTTGCCCGAATCGCCGCCTGTGTTGCGTTCAGGTCAATCAGGTATTCGGCAACAAAGATTTTCTGTTTCGTGGTCAGCTTCGCCATCCGGCAACACTTCCTTTCAGATAAAATGAAAGAATCCCCGGAAGGGGATTCTTCAGACAATTTGGGATGATAGTATTTTAACACATAATTTGTGAACTTGTCAAGCAACCTGAACAAATAATTCAAAGATATTCGGAAAGCTGAACTGTGGATTCACGACAAACCCGGTAAATGTACGAACATGAACAGTTTATCATTCTGGAAATCTCAACAACTTTGGTGTTGTCTATGTAAAGCAAAATCAGAATCCTTTGCCTATTTTCATTGTGAAGCTGTTTGATGAAGTCCGTTGCTTCTTCAGTCAAGCTTGAAAGTTTATTTTCAAAATCTAATATCCTGACAACAGCATCAAGCAGGGCATCAGGATTCGGGGTTGATTGAACCCCATAGGGATAATTTTTATACCGTGTCAAATCAACCGCTGTGCTTGTCAGCCGTGTTCTGATGGTTTCTATCTGTTCCCGGTAATACTGAAGAGAAGTTTTCACACCTTCAAGGTATTCATCAGCTTTGTTTGATTGCATCACATACACCCCTTCCCGGCAAAAATCGTTTTCAACCTTGAACCTTTTTGCAAACCTTGAACCGCTTATAATCCTTGCTACATCGGCATTCTTCAGGTTTTCGGGTTCAAGGTTCAAGGTATATCCCTATATTTTATATTTTTTACCGAATATTTTTCTGTTTTCAGAAAATCACATTCATAAAATAATCAGGAAATAAAAGAACAACCTTGAACCTTGAACCCCCGAACCATGAAACACCTGCTATCACAAGGTTTTCAGCGGTTCAAGGTTTAGCTTCTACCTTGAACCTACCCTGAACCAACCTTGAACCCATGCCCGAAACAGATGCTTCCGAATAATCCGGCGCAACCGTTTACTTGCCTTCCGGCTCAAAGTGATTGTTCCGCTGAAGTCAAACCGTCCTTTCAGGAAGTGCATACTTTCTTCAGAATCAGGTTCTATGAATTGAACTTCAGCCGGAAAAAAATTAGTCAGTTCCTTTCCGTCAATGAACACCTTCATTTCCGTTGTCAGAAAACCTTTTTCACCCATCTTGTTCACCTTCCGCTTCCACAATATGCGCCGCTATCATATCCGCATGGTGAACCCATAGCACGTTCGGGAAGCTGTGAATTGCCCTTGTGTAGTATTCCCATTCAGCCTTATCAGTGAAAGCCCCCATGTGATACCTGATGCACATAACTTCTTCTTCCGTAAGCTGAAGCAGGGTTGCGGCAATCATCACGGATTTTTCACCATGCCCGGTGAAGTTCTTCCAAGGGTTATATTCCCAATGGGATTTCCCGCCTTTGGTCTTGCCGCCGAACAATTCAACAGGTTCTTCATCCACAACACAACCATAATCATCAAGCTTGCAAAGGTCATGCAGGAATCCGATAATTGCAGGGCTTTCGGGTCTTTGCCACTTCAACCCATTCTGTTCAGTCAGATGAACCAAGATTTTAGCAACATTGAAGCTGTGCTGAAACAAATCCCCCGGCTGTTTGCCGTGATGCTTGATGCTTGCGGGGGCATCGAAGAACCCCAATGCCGTAAGCCGGGAAACAGTGTCATTGGTTATTAAACCGTTGAACTGCGCCTTCATCGTGTCCAGTTTTGTTCTTATCATTTTTTTCAATCCTTTCCTTTACCAAAAGTTTTTACAATAGAATGTGTGCGGGTCAGCAACCGTAATCCCGGCATCTTTTTCAAAGTCAAAGTGTTCCAAGGCAAGTGATACCGTGCCATCAATGTTTTCTGCCCAAATCATGAAAGCATTTTCAAGTTCTTCATGGAAACCGTTCATGATTTCAGCAACCTTCTTCTTTGAAAGTGAACTTTCATTCAAAGCTAATTCAAGAGCATTGAACGAAACACCGCTTAACCCTTCCTTGATTGCTTCAGATAACACCCCATCTTCATAAAAGGGAAACAGTTCAACCGCCTTGGATGTGAATGCTTCATTTGTGCATTTGCCTTCAGCAAACCATTTGCACCATCGGCAAGAATGGTATAAATCTTCTTTACCGTTCATGTTACCTGTATTCCTTTCCTGTTTTCAAATCCTTCAGAACAACCCGGTTCATGATTTCATACCCACACATATTGGCAAATCGCTTCATCAGGTCAACGAAATCTGAAACCCGCTGTTGTCTTTTGGATTCGTCCTTGATGATGGGCTTCAAGCCCTCATAAGCTGTGGGGTCATGATAACCTTCAGCATTAAGTTTAGGATTCCCCACAATTTAAGCCCCCCCCCATGCTGTTGAAATGGCTTTCCACAAAGGAAAGCTGAAACTTATCACACATGGCGGCAATCTGAATGGCTTCAGTGGCAAGCTGAACCGCCTGTTCACGCACAAAGGAAAGCGGGGAAGTAAGGGCTTCCATGTCGGAATTGGTTTTCACCGCACACCAAAAGTGTTCAAAAGCGGCTTCAATTTCTTTCCCGGCATCTTGGCTTTCCTGCACTTCTTCCAAAATCACCCCATAGGCTTCATGCACCGAATTGAACAAGGGGAACTGCTCATTGGCTGATTGAAGTTCCTTATGTATCAAGGTTTCAACTTCTTGTTTGACTGCGTTCATATTTTTGAACCCGCCCTTCTTTTAATTGTTTTCGGCTTCCTGTTCACGGAAACCACATTTACCCCATCCGGGATGGGTTTGACCTCAAACCGCCATTTATAAGCATCCTTTCCGATTTTCGCAAACAAGGCTTTCCATGCCAGGTTCTTTGTCGGTTCGGCAATTCCGAAACACCATTTCTTTGACCAAGTTGAATACACGCCGTACATTTTACCCATCCTTTCTTCTAACAAAAATCCTGTGCTTTGTGCCTTGAATCTTCTTATCCACCACATCAAAATCATAATGCTTTCTGATGTACAGTGAAAAGCTGATGTTGGAATAGGCTTCTTTCAAACCGTTTTCCATGCAGAAGGTAGAATATGCGTTGTAAATGTCTTTCGTGGAATTGTTTTCAATATTGTCAATCCCATAATCTTCAATGAAGCTGATGATGCTGTTGTTTTCCTTCTCATATTCAGCAAGCGCATCAACTGCTTTCTTCGGAACGGTGAAGGCATCATTTTCAAGGATTCGCTTCAGCCCCTTAATTCCAAGCAGAATCAGCCTTTCAACCGCTTCCTGTTCACGAAGTTCATATTTTATGAACGGTCTGTAATCCGGCGCATCCTTACTGAACACCGCATCAAAAGGAACGATTATCAGCCGCCGCCGCAACCCGCCGCTTTTGTCCTTGATGCGGGGAATGCTGTTGGCTGAAAATATCATCTTGGCATAGCTGTTAAACTCAAATGGGTCTTGCCCCTTGCGCTGAACCTGAATCCTTTCCCCGGTCACAAGTTTTTTGAACACTGATGAACTTGCAATGAATTCTTCCCCAATATCATCACCAAGGTTTGCAAGTTTACCGAACAATTCAGCGTTTTGAAACTTTTCCCCAAGTTCCTTCAGGTCAAGGCTTGTAATGTTATCATCACCAAGCATGGTTTTCAGCATATCAATGAAGGTTGATTTGCCGTTTGCCCCATCCCCGGTAAGAATGAATGCCTTGCCCAATTCGTTTTTCCTGAAGAAGCAATATCCCACGCATTCTTCAAGAAGGTTGTTGATTTCTTCATCCCCACAAGATATTTTTTCCATCACCCCATCCACAATTTCACTTTCAGCGGCAGGGTTATAATCCCAAGGGATGATATTTTTCAGAACAATTTCCGGGCTGAAGGGTTGAAAGCTTTCATCTATCACATTTAGAACACCGTTCCTGAAGGCTATGTATTTTGCATCGGCTTCAGGTAAGGAATCCCGAATCAACAAGGCAAGGTATTTCAAAACTTCCTTGCGCTTGGTCTGATTCAAATTACTGATGTGCTTAATCATCACCGCTTCTATTTCATCCGGGTTGTTCACATACACCCCATCCCGGTATATATGAAGCTGTCCATTGATTTTGATGATGTGGTTGTTATTCTTGATGTACGTTGCGAACTTGTCAAATAGGAAGGTTGTACCCCGGAAGAAGATGGGCTTCTTGAACGCATCATCCCGAAGAATCGTTTCAAGTTCACGTTCGTTCAGTGGTGTTTTCAGCACATAGTTATTGATAAGCCTGATGGTTTCCCTTGCTTCCTCAATCGTGAAATCCGATGATTGCAGGGTAAGGATGTAATTGAACAGGCTTTGGTTTCTACCATCCCCGGCATCCATTTCAAGGAAATCCACATTGCTTCTTATAGGGAACAACCACTTGGGAACTTCCTGAATATCGTTTTCGGAAACATCGTACAGGATTTCCCGCTGTTTTCCATCGAACTTCAGGATTGAATAAGAATTACGGCAACCAAGCTTTATATCAGCCCCAAGGCACACCGCAAGCTTGCATTTGGTTTTGTTCGTGTCCATTCCCGCATTCTTGAAAAGGAAGTGTTTGCCCCTTGTGGTTTGGTACACACGGCATTTCAGTTCCATATCTTGAACGATTTTGAACAGTATTTCACTTGTTTCAGCATCGTCAATGTCAATCAGAACCGTTTCATCCCCAAGAATCCCGGCATATTCGGGCAACTGCTGAACTTCTTCAAAGGTTTTCAATTCGGCTGTGGTCTTTCCTTTGAACGATTCCAAGCATTGCTTCTTTTTAGTTTGAACATAACCTTTGAACAATAGCATCAGCCATTACCCCCCCCCCCGCACTTTTTGAAAGTTAATTTTCATACTATCACCCCGAAATCCTGAAGCCGCTTTTTAGCAAAATTGATATACCAAGCCCGGTCAAGATATGCGGGTATAGGCGCATCATTCACGGATTCATTGATGATGAAACACCGTTCAGGGGTATTGGCGAACTTTTCAGGATTCTTGGTTTCATTCTTCACCTTATAAATCCCACCATCAGCTTTCCGGGAAGATGCAAATACCCGGAAACACTTTTCTTTCTGCGCTTCACCCCCAATGAAATCCTTGACGGTCACAAGCCTTCCGGCTTCATTTCTAACCTTTTTCAGTTCAATTGTTGGGTTATACAGGGCATATTTATATTTACTGCTGACCTTGATTATCTTTTGGAAATCCTTCAAGGCTTGACATTCGTTCACGGTCACTTCCGGGGGTATTCCATGAATCAGCATATCAGCAACCGCCCTGTTCACAATGGGAAGGTCATAATCAAGTTCAGTCAGCTTCTTCACATAACCGCCCTTGGTTTTGTACTTTCCTGCCGCATCCACAATGATGTAATTGTTTACATCTTTTTGATAAACCCTTGTGAATTCTTCGAACTCCAAAACCATCCGGGTTCTTTGTTCCCATTCATAGCAAATATCATCAATCAGGTCAAAATCTTCAGGCTTGAACAGGCGTACAAGCACACCATCAGTGTTGGATTGAATCAGTTCACAATGACCTTCCAAGCGTTCAATCAGGTCAAGAAGAAGAAGCTGACCGCCCACACACACATTGTTTGCTTGCATCGGGTCAAACAACCCGTTGTTTTCATCCTTCATTGCTCCATATGTACTATTCAGAACAATTTTGTAAGGGGCTTGCATCGGGTTCTTTTCGGCTTTCAGCTTCAGCCGGGTATCACGGATTTTTGTATATTTTGAAGGGTCTGCCACATTTCGTGAAAGATACCCATATTCAATCATCAAAGCAGGGTAATAACTCGCAACATCAATGTTCAAGTAATGACCTTCACCGCTGTATTGGGGCAAAGCCCCATGAAGCCCACCCCAAGCAAAAACATGGGGAACACCCGCAACATCAATGTTCAGAACTTTGCTGTAATTACGGTTCAGCGGATTTTTATACCAATTCAAGATTTCCCGGTATTTTTCGATTCTCAAAGTATCGGGAAAAGTAATATCAAACTCGTCATTATAGGTTTTGCGGCTTGCGCCCAAAATAATTGCTGATAGCTGTGGTTTGGTCTTGGAAATATAGGATAATGGCAACTTGAACGCTTTCACAAGGGAAACTTGGGAATCATATTCTTCTTTGCGCTTAACGAAAACTTGAATGGTTTGTTCCACATCATGGCGGCAATATTTCACGGTTTCTTCCAGTTCAGCATCCGTTAATTTGCGGTCAATATCGAAGGGAACGCTTGTTTCCCTTATATCGTTTCCCATGAACCCTTCTAACGATTTCAAACCCCCATCATTGGTAAGGAAAACATCATAATTATTCAGCGGCAATTTTCTGAACAGCTTTGAATACTCCCATCCTTTTTTACCTTGAACGATGATGAAATCATTGATTTCCTTGGGGTCAAAGCCGCAAAGAATACCTTTCAAGATGTATTGGTCATAGTTCCGGGAATTATACCCCACCCAAATTGTGCTTCTATTTGCGTTATACACCGCTTCAAGTTTTGCCGGGTCATTGATGATAACCGTTTCAGTACGGTTTACAATGTCCACCAACACACAAAGCCAATCAGCCTTGAAAACCTCAAAATCATAGAATATCATCAGATTCACCCCTTCAACTGATAAGGAAAATGGCGGGGGAAGGGTTTATTCCAACCCCCACCTTGCTGTTGCTTATTCGCCGCCGACCTCGTAAACATCGGTGATTTCATAGGTCTGATACCCTTTCTTGTCCTCACCGTAAGCCAAGCCGTATTCCAGTTTGCCATCAATGGCTTCGAAAATGTCTAACATCAGGTCATTGTACTGCTTCAGCGGCATGATTTTAATGCTATCTTCAGGAACGCCGCTTTCCAAATCCCGAAGTATTTTGTTGACCTTGCCGAAGTGGAAGCGCATGGTTAGCACTTGATTCATGAAGATGATACTGCCCTTGTATTCCCCGGCAAGAATCTTGAACCAAATAACCGCCTTGGGGTTGCCTGATTTGGATTCCCCAATTTCCATCTTCGTGATGGTCACATCGTAAGTACCCTTGGGAACTTCAGCGAAATCCCCGCCATCGTTGCCGCCTTCGGCTTCCTCGCTGATGATGTTGTCAATGCCAATTGCCTTGTCCAGTTCGTCAAAATTGATAGCCATAATTGTTTACCGTCCTTTCAGATTTTAAGTTTTTTATTCGCCCCGGCGTTTGCGTTGCCGGGTTGCAGGGGCAGGGGCTTCAGCGGTCTTGGGTTCAGCCGTTTCAGCCTTCGGTTCATCTTCCTGAACTTTTTGGGCAGAAGAATCCCCTTCAGTGGTTGCGGTTTCGGTTTCCTGAACTTCGGGGTTCGGGGTTTCCGGGTCAGCCGTGGTTTCAGTGGGGGCTTCAGCCGGGGCTTCAGCCGGGGCAACCTTGGCTTCATCTTTTGCCCTGCGGCTTCTTCCCTTGGGGGCATCATCCTTCTTCGGAGCTTCAGCGGATGCGCCTGATGCGCTTTGTTTGGTCTTGCTGTTGGCTTCAGCGTAAACATCCATGAAGGAATCATAATTCAGCGGGATTTCCTTTGCCGTAACGGTCAACCGCCCACCGCCAAAGATAACTTCATTGGTTTTGAAAGAAAGAACCCTTTCATCACCATCAGCCACAACCCTTGCGACAATATCAACCATTCCCGCCACCTTGGTTGCAACCTTATCCTGAAGGTTCGGCTTGATGCTTGTCAGCTTATCGCCGCTTTTGCGGGTAATATCCTTGCTTCTGTCCTCATGGCTGATAAGGATGATGTTTTCATAATCAAGATTCATCAGCCGCTTCAGGGTTGAAAGGAACTCGGTTCTGACCTTATCCCATGCGCTGAAACTATCATCAGATTCATGGGTAATGCCAAGTTTGCTATACATATACACCCGGCAATGTTCATAGCAATCTTCCAACAGGTCAACCACAATGGTTTTGAAACCGTTTTCCTTCTTTTCCAGTTCGGAAATAGCTTCTTTGAACACTTCCCAAGCAAGGGTTCTGCGGGTCTGTCTGCCTTCCACCTTGACTTCATCCCGGATGGACAGGAACGGCGAATCAACAAACTTGATATTGCCATCCGTGTTCAGCATCAGGGGTTCAGGGAACTTGTTTGCCAAGAAGGTTTTTCCACTGAATGGCGCACCGTAAAGCCAAACAACCTTCTTCGTGATGCTTTCGATGTTGCGTCGTTCGTTACTCGGTAATAACATATAATCCACTCCTTTTTCACAATAATCTTGGTATTCGCACCAATTACATAAGTAATTTGGTTCTTTCTCAAACGCTTTGGCTTCCAAGGCATTCTTAATTTTTAACGTGAAATCAACCACCTTGGTATAGTCGAAATCAATTTCCACGATTTGGATTTCACCTTGTTCAAGGGCTTCTTGGATGCGTTTCCTGAAGGTCAGAACATCTTCATTCTTTTTCTGCTTGATTGCCACCTTCGGGATGAATACGAAGAACAATTTCCTGATACGTTGCCCAATGTGCATCCGTTCAAAGAAGTGCTTGTATTCGTGTAACTGCCCGGATTTCAAATAATTCTTCACGTTGTTGGAATATTTGAAATCGTATAAATCAAACTCCCAATTTCCAACAGGAACAAGGTAATCCATGAACCCAATGAAATCCTTATCAGAAATGGTTTCTTCAAACTTGCCACCTTCCGGCAACAGGGCTTTCACCTTCGGAATCCAGTATTCCAGTTTGATTGCTTCATTCACATGGGCATCATCAGCAACCGGGAAGGAATCATAATAGGCTTGGATTCCGGCATCAGTTCCTTTTTCAATGCCTGTATGAATGGCTTGCCCAAGCAGAAGCGCATTATCCGCATTTGTCGGGGGCAAGGTCTTTACCCGGTCAAGGTATCGCATTTTGTACTTGAATGCACAACTTTCAAAGCATTCAATTCGGCTATGTGAGAACTGCAACTTATCACCCCCCAAATAATATTTTTGAACTGTTCAAAGCCTTCAGGATAAAGAACCAACCCTATCCCGCCGCCGTTGTTCACCATTTTGATGTTTTTTTCCTGAAGGTCTGTTGGTTTCCCCACGCTTGATTTCAATTCCACCGCAAGGAAGAAACCGTTCACACACATCAGCAAATCAGGAATCCCGGATTTTTGGAAGCCGCCGCCCCAAACTTTAAGATACCACCCTGCGGCTTTGCCTGATTGCTTATCTTCCGGCATCCCGGCAGGGTATATCCTCGCCGCATGAAGCCAAGTTTTAAGCTTGTTTTCAAAGTTCTTTTCAGCCGCCATTTCGTCTTACACCCCCCCCCCGCTTAATTAGTCCGCATTCCCATGCGTGTTTAATGTTTTCGCTTGCTGTAACCCATTCCAACTGTGAAGCCCTTACATCACGCTTTTTGCCCTTCTTGTGGTTCACTTCGGGCTTGCCTTCCGGGTTCGGGATGAAAGCAATTGCTACCAAAATATGTACCCGGCAATTCTCGCCATCAAGCTTCACCCGCAAATAACCTTTTCCATCATCATAAGGATTCAAAAGCTTCCCGGTTCGAATATTCCGAACATCACCCATTGAACTGATTTCATAATTGGGATGGGTTTCAATCTGCTTCCACCGCACTTTTCCCATTGGCATCCCTCACCTTTCCATAAATCCTTAACAACCTATCAAAAGCGCATCTGCAAAGGGATGAAGCCCGGTCAGGGTCTTTGCAATCCCAAGTTGCTGTTTGTATCAGGTCAAGCGCAATCTTCAGTTCATATTCAGCTTCATCAAGAAGGATGGGGGGGGCAATGTCTTATTCATCTTCCTTCCCGCCTTTCGGTTGAACCGTTCGCTTCTGCCAAAGCCAAATCTAAGAAATTACTGATGTTCACGCCACGCCCGGAAAGTTCCATAAGCATTGCTTTTCCAAGCGGAGAGTTCAAAGCGTATTCAACAAGTTCCTTGGTGTCCATGCTTGTGATATTTGAAATGGATTCCTTTTTCACATCACGAACCCTTACTGTGTCAGGTGTCCAAGGCGCATTTGAAGCCAAGCATACCGCACTTCTTTCAATGTCAGAAACAATCATTCCGACTGTTCTATTGGGTTTCAGAACGAACATCCGCACCGTGTTCATCAGATGGTCAGTTTCCATGTTGGCAATTTCAGTTACACACCCCATGCCAGTAACCCAAATAGTGGTTTCATCAAATCTTGTTTTCATTATTCCTTTTCCCCTTTCAGTGCAACCTTCACATAAGCTTTGCGGTTGCTGATTTTACTGCATTCAGCGGCAATTTCAGGATATTTTTTCTTCAGCTTGGCAGAATCCACGCTTTCAGCCGATGTTGCCGCAACATAGGTGATATTCAGGATTTCGCTTTCAAACTTCTTGATTCCATGGGCTTCCATTGCGGCTTGAAGCTTAACTTTCAAATCCGCTTCCTTGGCTTCAAGGTCTTTCTTCGCCGTGACCAAAGCGGCAATCTCATTCAGAACCGTCAATTGGGTTTCCTTGAAGGCAACCAAAGCGGTTTCCTCATTCCCGGCTTCTGTGGAAGAATCCCCGCAATTCGTGGGGTCTTTCTCGCAAGCATCTTCACAAGAATCCCGGTCAGGGCATACGGCGCAACAGCCGTTGAAGTTTACCTGTTCATTGGGGCATTCGTTTTTACACTTAATCATTTTGTTCATCCTTTCAATTGAAATTGTTGGTTTTACCTGTGCCACCTGTGAAATATAAGTAATCGTGAATTGGTTGTTCCCCGGAATAGTACGCCGTAAGAACTTCTTCAGCAATTTCCCGGTCATTGTCGCTGATGGAACGGCTTTGCGCCCAATATCCGTGGAATTGAACAGCGTGTGTTGTGGATGAAACCACCCCAATGATACCTTCACCAAACCGCCCATCTTTTGCCCTGTTACAAATTACCCACGCCACATTTCGCTTATCCTGCGGCTGATTGTCGTAACATTCCCCGGCAAGGGTTAAAGCCACCGCATACGCTTCTTCCGGGCTGTATAATGGTTCATCTTCAGGGGGGGGGTCTATTCTATCCGGGGGTTCTGTATGTATGGGGGACACGGATGGTTCAGGGTC